>CANREB010000046.1 GCA_947629525.1 uncultured Lachnospiraceae bacterium | reverse complement strand
CCCTCGGAGAGTTCGCTGGGCGTCAATATACCGCGGGTATCGTAATACTGAACGGTTCGGACAGATACGCCGCAGAGTTTTGCCATTTCTCCTGTCGTGTATTTTGACATAGCTTTTACCTCCTTTCGCTCTTATTCTACTTCATTACGCTGCGTCACAAGCAATACCTTACGCAAGGGGATTTTTTTGAATTTCAAGATTTTATTCAACTTCATCTGCTCAATTTCGTTTTCTGCATTTTATTTGCTCTATCAATGCGGCCTTCCTTGCATAACCGTTGAACACGCCTAACAGATTTTGCAAATCAGAAGAAAAATAAGTCTTCAAATTTTTTATCCAAAGCAATACATAAAATGAGAGCAAGTTTGGCAGTAGGATTAAACTGCCCTGTTTCGATAGAACTGATTGTATTCCGGGACACACCAACCATTTCGGCCAGTTGGCTCTGTGATATTTTCAGTTCTGCCCGTGCTTCTTTAAGACGGTTTTTTAATATAAGTTTATCATCCATATCATCCACCACCTTACAGGATTGTAGATGATGCGATTAGATTATAAATATGATATCCAGCGCCTACTGCAACAATTACTGTATATGCAATCGCCATCAGAAGCTCATGCTTACGTCCCAGCTTGATATACTTCACCCAGAATGTGGCCATACTTGGGCTGAAAACAAGTGCCCACATCCCCCAATTCTGACCGCCGCCCACAAAGATTTGTACGGAAAAAAAGATTACAGCAAGAACAGCCATCACGATGATCCCACACGAATTTGCCTGTTTTAACACCTCGATTTCATAGATATCTTTGTTTTTGTTCTCGGCTCTGCTT
Source organism: uncultured Lachnospiraceae bacterium (assembly GCA_947629525.1). Taxonomy (GTDB): domain Bacteria; phylum Bacillota; class Clostridia; order Lachnospirales; family Lachnospiraceae; genus COE1. The sequence continues at coordinate 21,179 of CANREB010000046.1, read as the reverse complement.
TTTGCTAAAATTTCTTCCTTGTTCATAATGGAAACCTCCAACTTTTACCGCCAAGTTTTCTTGGCGTATCCTCATTATAATGCTGCCAAGTTTTCTTGTCAATATGTATTGCCAAGTTTTCTTGGATTTTTGTTTGTAAGTCCGCAAGGCAGTAGAAATGCCTTGCGGTGTTGTTTTCTGATTGGAAGCTACCTTTCCTTGAAAAAGGATTTTTTGCGTAGTTTTTGCTGTCTGCCTTGCTTTTGCAACTGCCTGAAGCTATACGGTCTGAGAAATACAGAAACAGAATGAAAAAAGCCGCTTCTATGCAGGTGGTAAAAAGAAAATACGGTAATAATCTATCGGAAAGGATGATGGATATGGCGGATGTCTATTTTAGATTCCCGACAGATGATTATACGAATGGTGATTGTTGAAGGTACTGGACACAAAGCAAGATGGAGTTTGGTTGATAAATAAAATTTTTGAGCTAATTTTGGACTAGGTTGGTCTTGAGTTGAGCTAAACTTGGACTAAACTTGAGCTAAGTTGGACTATACTATTTTATTATTGCCAAAAAAAAGATTGTTGAGTATACTATAAGATGAGACGTAAGTATTGTATTCAGAGGTACGGCAATGCGAAGGGGAAAGAAAACAAAAAAGAAATTTGTGAAAGCGGCAGTATTGATACCATTTGCCGCGACAGTGCTTTATTTCAGTATTGCACTGTTTTTTTCCTGTCATTTTTATTTTAATACGGTCATTAACGGTGAAGATTATTCATTTCATTCCGAGAGCGGAGTGCGGAAACATATACTTGATATGTCAGACAACTATGTGCTTAAGATAAACGGACGAAACGGGCTTACAGACACCATCGCTTCATCGGATATCCTGATGAGCATAGGCGTCAATGATGAATTGTCCGACATTATCAGGGGGCAGAATGTATTACTTTGGCCGCTGTCGCTTTTTGGAAAATCGGAATATACTATCGGCGCAATGGTTACATATAATAAAGAAGAACTTGAAAAAAAGATAGACGCGCTATGTTTTTTTAAATCCGAAAATATCAGGCAGCCACGCAACGCATATCTGAGTGATTATACGCAGGACGGATATCGGATAGTGCCCGAGGATAAGGGCGCTGTGCCGATACGTGAAAATATATATACAGCGGTGGAGGAGGCAATAGACGCCCTTGCGGAAGATGTCGATTTAAATGAGAAAGGGTGTTATAAAGACGCGTCGGTCACATCGGAGGACAAAAAACTGCAGAAAGAATGTGATAAGCTCAATCGCATAGTCGGGACTACGATTACATATAAATTCGGCGACGACACCGAAGTGCTTGACGGAAATATCATAAAAGACTGGCTGGTCGTGGACGGCGGAGTGGTCGATATCGATGCGGAACTTGTGCGTGAGTATGTCAATTCACTTTCGCGCAAATATGATACGTGGGGCAAAAAACGCGAATTTCTGACGACAGGCGGTGAGTTGATAACCATTTCCGAGGGCGAGTACGGCTGGTGGATGAACCGCGCGGATGAGACGCAGGAGCTGATAGAGCAGATAAAGAGCGGGCAAGGCGGCGAACGCGTTCCATTGTACATGGCGCAGGCGGCGCAGTACGGCGAAGACGATATCGGCAGTTCCTACGTTGAGATCGATCTGACGAGCCAGCATTTGTGGGTCTATAAGGATGGACAGCTTGTCGAAGATACGGATTTTGTATCGGGCAATGTGAGCAACGGAAATACCACGCCGGTTGGTATCTACAGTATTACATACAAGGAGCGCAACGCGACTTTGAACGGGGCAAACTACAGTTCAAAGGTAAACTATTGGATGCCGTTTAACGGAAATGTGGGCATGCATGACGCTTCATGGCGTAAATCTTTTGGCAGCGATATTTATCTCAGGAACGGTTCACATGGCTGCGTGAACCTGCCGCTTGAAAAGGCTGAGGCAATTTACGGTTACGTTGAGAAAGGCGAGCCTGTTATTGTGTACGGCGGGCAGACATCAGTGCCGAGAGCCGATAAGGCGCAGGAGCCTGAGACACAGGAGGAGACAGAAACGGCTGTGCCTGATCCCGCATATGAACAGCAGATGCCGATTTTGACAGAGGCAGTGCTGATACAATAATAAATTACGGTAATAAATCAAATATAAAAAAGCTTAGCAGGTAATTAAACTGTCTAAGCTTTTTTTATATTTAAATTTATAATAAAAAAAATGATTGACAGATATATACAGCATATGTATAATGGTATTCATATTAAACATATTAATCCTATATATTAAGTATGAAATAAAGCATAAGGCGGTGGGATGTTATGAGCAATAATTACAAAAACCTGCAAAATTCGCATCCATGCTTTGGCGGACAAAAAAATAATACGGGGAGAATACATCTTCCCGTGTCCCCGGGGTGCAATATCGCATGCAGATTTTGCGACAGGACGCTTAACGATGTAGAGCAAAGACCGGGTGTTGCAAGCAAAGTTTTAAAGCCCGAAGAAACAATAGAGCTCATACAAAAGGCACTCGAGCTGTGTCCCGAAATTACGGTTGCGGGAATAGCGGGTCCCGGCGATACACTTGCGACGGACTATGCGCTTGACACGTTCCGTCTTATAGGGAAGCACTTTCCAAATCTCATAAAATGTATGAGCACCAACGGACTGCTGCTGTATGAACGTGCGGATGAAATCATAGACGCGGGGATAGACTCTCTTACCGTGACGGTAAACGCCATCGACCCGCAGATAGAGGCTAAGCTCAACAAATACATAATTTATCATGGAAAGAAGATAGAGGGCGAAGAAGGCGCGCGCATCCTCATTGAAAATCAGCTTAAAGGTATAGAAAAGATAACATCTTCCAAAACCGTGGTAAAGGTAAATACAGTCCTTGTTCCTGAGATAAACGGTGCGCATATAGAGGAAACAGCAAAAAAAATGGGTGAACTTGGCGTGAGTATCTACAATATCATACCGCTTATCCCGCAATATGAGCTGAAAGACTGCAGAGAACCGACTTGCGCCGAAATAGATGAAGCAAGGACTAAAGCGGGAAAATATGTAGACGTATTCAGGCATTGCCAAAGATGCCGCGCGGACGCGGCAGGCATTCCCGGAGGTAAAGATGTCGGAGACAGGATCTATCAAAGAAGGCTTGGAATAAAGGAGACGTTTTCACATGGTTAGGATAGCGGCGGCGAGTACGGACGGAAAACTGATAAATCAGCACTTTGGCAGAGCGGACAGATTTTACATACTTGAAACGGATGAGGAAACGGCGCAGTACAGCCTTTCGGATATAAGGGAAAATATCCCTGTATGCAGCGGCGGAAACCACGATGACAGTCAGATGAGAGAACTTGTAAAAAGCCTTTCCGACTGCCGATACGTGCTTGTAAGCCGCATAGGGAGGCAAGCCGAAAATGAACTGGCTGCGTTTGGGATAACGGCATACGAGATACCGGGAGTCATCGGCGAGTCTGTGGATAAACTGATAAGATACATAAAGGCACAGGAGCTGTTTGGCTTTCAAAATAAAATATAAAATAGGAGATTAAAAAAATGGGAGAATTAAGACAGATCGCAATCTATGGAAAAGGCGGGATAGGAAAATCCACCACCACACAAAACCTGACGGCAGGCTTATGTGAACATGGCAAAAAGGTAATGGTAGTCGGCTGTGACCCTAAAGCGGATTCAACGAGACTGCTTCTTGGCGGGCTTGCACAGAAGACAGTGCTTGACACGATCCGCGAGGAGGGCGAGGATATTTCGCTTGACAGGATAATGAAAGAAGGTTTCGGCGGAACAAAATGCGTGGAGTCGGGCGGTCCCGAGCCGGGTGTAGGCTGTGCGGGCAGAGGTATTATCACTTCCATAAATATGCTTGAAAATCTGGGTGCGTATACTGACGACCTTGACTATGTATTTTATGATGTCCTCGGCGATGTTGTCTGCGGCGGCTTCGCTATGCCGATACGCGAGGGCAAAGCAAAAGAAATATATATCGTGGCGAGCGGTGAAATGATGGCACTGTACGCGGCAAACAATATTTCCAAGGGTATACAGCGGTATGCAAAGACAGGCGGCGTGCGTCTTGGCGGTATCATCTGCAATTCGAGGAACGTAGACCGCGAGATGGATCTGCTTCGCGCGTTCTCAAAAGAGCTTGGAACGAAGCTGCTCTATTTCGTGCCGAGAAATAACGTAGTGCAGCATGCGGAAATACATAAAAAGACGGTGATAGAGTATAACCCCGGCTCAAGTCAGGCGCAGGAATACAGAAACCTTGCGCAGGCTGTTATCGATAACAAAGATTTTGTCATTCCGACACCGATGACGCAGGAGCGTCTTGAGGAAATACTTATGGAGTACGGAATGATGGATATGGCAGATGATTACAGAATATAAGGAGAAAAAGCATGGAAAAAATAAATCAGTCAATTACAGAGCTTATCGGCAGGACGCCCCTGCTTCAGTTAAACGGATATATAAAAGAACACAGGCTTGAGGCGGACATAATCGGGAAACTTGAATATTTTAACCCCAATCAGAGCGTGAAGGACAGGATAGCCGCCGCTATGATAGATGATGCCGAAAAAAAAGGAAAATTAAAAAAAGGCGACACCATCATAGAACTTACGAGCGGCAACACGGGGATAGGGCTTGCGGCGATAGCCGCGGCAAAAGGATATCCGTTCAGGGTATACATACAGGATCAGGTATCGAAGGAACGTTTTCAGGTCATTCACGCATTTGGCGGCAAAACGGTAAAGCTTACGGAAGTGCCTGAGATCGTTGAGAGTATGGAAAAGTACGGCGCGGATTTTATTGAATGTGTAAAGGCATTGGAACGCGCGGTGGCGGATGAGAAAAATATTTGGTTTGCCGACCAGACCAGAAACAAGGAAAATCCGAATATCCATTATAAGACGACAGGACCTGAGATATGGCAGGACACTGACGGAAAAGTCGATATTTTTGTCGCATGCGTCGGTACGGGCGGCACTATATCCGGCACAGGCAGATATCTAAAGGAGCAAAATCCCAATGTAAAGGTCATAGCGGTACAGCCTACGCCTGAGTCGTTTGTAAGCGATGAGCGCCCCGATCAGGAGGAGATCACGGGAGTGCATCCGTTTGAAAATGTGGAGGAGCGCTTTATCCCCGCAAATCTTGACAGGAGCATATATGACGGCTGGTATGAGGTGAGCACGGAGCAGGCATATCAGGCGGCGAGGGACGCGGCGGCTCATGACGGCATTCTTATAGGCGCTTCGTCGGGTGCGGCGCTTTGGGCGGCACATCAGGAAGCGGCAAAACCTGAAAATAAGGGGAAAAAGATAGTTGTGTTATTCCCGGATACGGGACTAAGGTATCTTTCTACTCACATGTATAAGGAATGAGGTGGAGAAAAAATGGCTGTTAATTTAAACAATTCAAATGTTGCTACAAGGGAAAACAGGATAGGTTCCATCACGGGATATATCGGTTCGCTGAGCGACCTTGCAAGCCAAAGCGAGTGCGGTACGCTTAAAGGATGTTCGAGGTGTTTTTCGCAGTCGAGCACATGTCTTTCAAGCTGTGCCTTGGGGCAGCTTTCGGCAATACGTGATGTGGCGATAATCCACCACGGTCCTGCGGGCTGTTCCGTGTTGAGCGCAAACGCGTATTATCTTGACAAGGTTATGGCGAAGAAGCGCGGAGTGACGAATGATACAGTCTATGTCGGTACTGATATGAACGAGAATGATACTATTTTCGGTTCGACCGAGAGCCTGCGCTCTATCATAATCGAGGTAAACAGGAGATATTCACCGAAAGCTATCTTTGTCACAAGCTCATGTGCGACAGGTATCATCGGCGAGGATATAGACAGCGTCGTTGACGATGTGAGAGATGAAGTAAATGTCCCGATCGCGGCGGTACACTGCGAGGGCTTTAAGTCGCGTATATGGGCGACAGGTTTTGACATAGCCGATCATGCCGTGCTTTCGTCAATAGTGCAGCCGCCAAGGGAAAACGTAAAGTCAAATAAGATTAATTTCAAGAATTTTTACGAAAGCGCAAGACCTGAGATCATTGAAATGTTCAGGCAGTTTGATTTGGAGCCTGTTTTTCTTTACTGTAATTCCACAGTGGAGGAGCTGTCGCATATTTCGGAGTCGGCTGCGACGACATGTATCTGCGGCACGCTTGGCAACTATCTTGGAAACGTGCTTGAGGAAAAATACGGCGTCCCGTATGTAAGAAGCATCAACCAGTGCGGCATTACAGGGTTTGAGACGTGGCTGCGCAGTATCGGAATGGCGACGGGGCGTTCGGAAAAAATAGAAAAGTATATTGAGGAGCAGCGCGCCGTATATATGCCGCAGATAGAAGAAGTAAAGAAGGAACTTAAAGGGCTTCGCGCTGTTATCGGAATGGGTCCCGGCTATACTTTTGAAGTGTCGCGCGTGTTAAATGAGCTTGGCATAGAAGTCGTATGGGCGCTTGCATGGCATTACGACAAAAAATATGAGAACGGTGATGTGCCGCCATCAATGAAATATCTGCTTGACAACGATATCGATTTTGAGGCGAGCGTGGCGGATCAGCAGAATTTTGAGGTTATGAATATCCTGCACAAATATCAGCCTGATCTGTACCTTTCAAGGCATCCGGGTTCTACGGTTTGGGCAATCAAAAACGGAACGCCCGCGGTCTACGTGGCGGACGAATATATGATATTCGGATATAAGCATACACTCGAGTTCGCGTATGCCATACTTAACAGCATCAGGAACAGAAGCTTTGAGCAAAATCTGGCAAAACGCGTGAAACTGCCGTATACAGACTGGTGGTATAAGCAGGATGTAGGCACATTTTTGGAGGAGGCGAAATAATGGCGAAGCTTTTAGACAAACAAAGATATAAATGCGCGCTTGGCGCAATGCAGACTGTACAGGCGATAACCCGTGCCATACCGATCCTTCATTCGGGACCGGGATGTGCGCAGAAACTTTCGGACAGTACAGGAGGCTCAGGCTATTTCTCACCAAATATCTTTCCATGTACAAGTATAAATGAGAAAGATGTCGTGTTCGGCGGTGTGAAGAAACTTCATTCTACGATCGATAACGCGCTGAAAGTCATCGATGCCGACCTTTATGTGGTACTTACAGGCTGCATCCCTGAGATAGTGGGTGATGATACGCAGGAGGTAGTATCGGAATTTGACAGGATAAGTCAGCAGGAACGGTTTGAGGAAGCAGGCGGCGATCCCGGAAAGTTTGTGTATAAGCCCTTGATCTACGCGTCTACCGCGGGATTTAAAGGCAACAACTATAAAGGGCATGAGCAGATCATAGACGCGATAACGGATCAGTACCTTAAAAGATCTGACGACAGGCAGAAAGGTCTTGTGAATATTTGGGCGGATGTGCCGTATCAGGATTTATTCTGGCTTGGCAATATAAGGGAACTTGAAAAGCTTCTTTCCGAGATAGGACTTATTCCGAACACGATATTCGGCTACAACAGAGGGATAGAGAATATCGATAAAATCCCGCATGCGGAATTTAATCTCTTGGTATCGCCATGGGTATCAGTCAGAAATATGAAAAAAATGGAGAAAAAGCTTGGAATACCGTATCTGCATTATCCAACGCTTCCTATCGGCGCGTATGAAACAAGTAAATTCCTGCGGGAGGTGGGCGCTTTTGCGGGTGTTGATGAGCAGAAGATACAAAAGGTTATAGAGGAGCATGAAAACTACTATTATTATCTGATAGAGCGCTATGCCGACCTTTTCCTTGAAAACAGGGTCATCAACAAGGAGTTTTCGGTAATAGCCGACGCGCAGTATGCGCTTGGCATCACAAAATTCCTTGCAAACGATTTGGGACTTATTCCCGCAAAGCAGTTCATTACGGACGATACGCCCAAGGAATATCAGGCGGCGGTCAGAGAGGAATTTAAAAAGCTGAATTACGGGCTGCAGGCGGACGCAGTGTTTGAAACTGACAGCTACAGGATACATAATGAGATCAGGGAACACGACTATCACGGATATCCCCTTATCCTTGGCAGTTACTACGAAAAAGAACTTACCGAGTCGCTTAAGGGCAATTATCTGAATATCGCATGGCCTGTACAGGACAAAGTTGTATTTGACGATTTTTATGCGGGATATACGGGAGGCATCCGTCTGATAGAAGATATCTATACTGTCGCGGTACAGAGATTTAACTGACAAAAAGGAGGCGGCGCTTGTGTCATACAAAATAGCGGCGGCTTCTTCCGACCATATCAATATAGACTTAAGCTTTGGGGCTGCGCAAGCCTTTGACATTTATGAAGTGGAGGACGGCAGGTATTCTTTGGCAGAGAGGCGTATATACAATGCACCTGACGGCTGTATTACGGAAGGCTGCGGCAGCTTGGGCTGCGGAAACGGCGGCGCAAAAGGCTGCGGCGGAGAGGGAAATTCGCCTAAGGTGGATATGCTTTCGGACTGCAGGTGCATCATATGCAGGAAAATAGGCTTTAACATCACAAAACAGCTTGAAAAAAAGGCGATAACAGGATTTGACGTAGACTGCACGGCGGAAGAAGCATTGGAAAAAATAACAGATTATTACAGCAGGCTCGATGCGCACAAGTCGCTTCGGGGATTTGCGAAAGAAGATTTAAGACAGGATTTCTGAATGAAGTCCTGTTTTTTTAGTTTTATTGACAGAGCATGTCCAAAAATCTGATATATAAATAGTCGAAATTGCATAATTTTTATATGGTTTTAAATTGAAATATGCAATAAATGTATAATAATATTATTATATAAAACTAAAAAGCATGCAAAATTACTTAATCAAGCAGTCGGGAGGGGATATTTTATGGGCAATTCAACATCTGCTGCCAAGACAAAAAAAGAGATGCGTAAGCACAACTCTTGGAAAAAGGCGCTGCATCAGCACGGCTGGCTGTATGCGATGCTTGTTCCGGGCGTAGTATGGATGCTTATTTTCTGCTATCTGCCTATGGGCGGTCTTATAATGGCTTTCGAGAATTTCAGTCCTTATGCCGGCAACGGTATCATCGAATGTCTGATAAAAAGCCCGAAAGTCGGTTTTGACAATTTCAGACTTCTTTTTACGGGAGCTGATTTCTTTAATTTACTGCGGAACACGCTTGCAATTTCATTTGCCAATCTTTTGATAGCGTTTCCGATGCCTATTATTTTGGCATTGATCTTGAATGAGCTGCGCTGTATGTGGTTTAAGCGCTTTTCACAGACGCTTGTGTACATACCGCATTTTATTTCACTGGTTATCGTGGCTACCCTGACATTTCAGCTTTTCAACTCTACAGACGGCGTAGTGTACAATATGATCGCTCAGATAGTCGGCAGGACGAACGCGCCTGACATACTGTCAAGCCCGAAGCTGTTTGTGCCGCTGATCTTGGGACAGAATATCTGGAAAGAGACAGGATATGGCACTATCATATATCTTGCGGCGCTTACAAGCGTAGATCCCGAGCTGCTTGAGGCGGCTAAGATAGACGGCGCCAACCGTTGGAACCTTTTGTGGCACATTACTCTTCCGACGATACGAAGCACTATAGTAATAATGCTGATTATGAAAGTCGGAAGCCTTTTGAATACAGGATATGAACAGATCTTCCTGATGCAGAATGCTATGAACCGCAGTGTTTCCGAAGTGTTCGATACTTATGTATATAACCGTGGCGTATCGCAGGGGCAGTATTCGCTTGCGACGACAGCGGGTCTCTTTAAGTCTATTGTGAGCCTGATTATGGTATTGGGAGCAAATAAGATTTCAAAGATGCTCGGCGAGACCGGATTATATTAAGCGGGGGGTGCAGAAAATGACTAAGATCAATAACAATAAAGAGCACGGCAGTAAGATAAAGCGCAGTCCCGGCGATCAGGCTGTTCAGGTGGTTCTTTACATAATCGTAGCGGCATGCGCGCTTGCATGTGTGCTGCCTTTCCTGTATGTGTTCGGCGCATCGTTTGCTACTGAGCGTGAGATAATAGAGCGTCCGTTTTTCATCATCCCGCATGATTTTTCATTCAACGCGTATGTTTACATTATACGCGACGGCGCTGTATTCAGAGGACTGAAAAATTCCCTGATAGTGACCGTGGTAGGTACGCTCATCAATATGTTCGTATCATGTACTATGGCATATCCGCTGTCACGCCCTTATTTAAAGGGACGCAACTTTTTTATGAATATGGTCATCATAATAATGCTTTTCAGCGGCGGTATGGTGCCTAATTACCTTTTGATATCACAGGTGCTTCACCTTAGGAATACTTTTTGGGCTTTATGGCTTCCTGGCGCTATGAGCGCTTTCAATATGATAATCATTAAAAATTATTTTCAGGGTCTGCCTATGGAACTGGAGGAAGCTGCAATTATTGACGGTTCAAACGATCTGATGACTTTTGTGCGCATTATCCTGCCGCTGTCGGGTCCTGTTCTGGCTTCGGTGTCACTGTTTTATGCAGTCGGTCATTGGAACTCATACTTCAGCGCGATGATGTACATAAGCGATTCAAAACTGGAGGTAGTGCAGATAGTGCTTCGCCGTATTATTTTCCTGACAGGAAGCTTTGCGGAGGATGCGGGCTTTGACTGGGGAGCGGCGGGAAGTCCGCCTACCAAGGCAGTGCGTATGGCTACCACGGTAGTGGCTACAGTACCTATCCTGATCGTTTATCCGTTTATACAGAAGTTCTTTACGGCAGGCGTAATGGTCGGTTCCGTCAAGGGCTGACAGTCAGTATATAAAAACGTACAGATCAGCCGTTTGGCTGTGAAGTAATATATTAAACAGTAGGAGGATGTAAAAATGAAAAAGCGTGTATTAGCATTAGTAATGTCAGCGGCAATGGTTGCTTCTGTGCTTACGGCGTGTGGCGGCAGTTCAAGCGACACACCTGCGGCGGATTCAAACACAAGCTCGTCTGACTCAAGTGCTGCAGGCACAAACGAGGCAACAGAAACAAGCACTACTGAGGCTTCAAATGAAACAGCGGATGCGGGTGACGGCACTAAGCCGACGATCAGCATCATGGTTCCGTCTTATTTTGGCAGTGAGATGGATTCAAGCAGGGCAAATGTAGACCAGATCAAACAGGCATATGAGGATTATACAGGTGTGGCTGTAGACTGGACATTTTCAGCCAGCGACGCATACGGAGATACCTTTAACCTCGCTCTGATGGACCGTGAGAATATCCCTATGGTCATGGCGGCGACAGGTTCTATTTCAGGTACGGTAATTCAGGCGGCACAGCAGGGTGCGTTTTGGGATTTGAAGCCGTTTTTGGACAGCGGTGATTATCCTTATCTTGCGCAGGCACCGGAGAACGTATATGATATGCTGACGGTAAACGGTCAGATAGTAGGTATTCCCAAGCTTCGTAACACAGGTCGTTATGGTCTGAGCTACCGTAAGGACTGGGCTGAAGCTGTAGGCGTTACCTCAGTTCCCAAGACAGTTGACGAAGTTTATGATCTGCTTTACAAATTTACCTACGAAGATCCTGACGGAAACGGCAAGGACGATACATATGGCATGGAGTCTGTAGGTGAGTACACAGGCTGGATGGATATTATCCAGACATGGTTTGGCTGCGGCTACGGCTGGGTCGAGAAGGACGGAGATTTAGTTCCCGTACATGAGACAGACGAATACAAGCAGGCATTGGATTGGATGAAGAAACTTTATGACGACGGACTTATCCGTAAGGATTTTGTTACCGTTCAGACAAGTGACTGGGGTCAGGCAGTTCAGAGAGGCGAGGCAGGAAGCATAGTTGACTGTCTTGACAGTGCGGGACGCCGTGCATGGCTTTACTTCATCAATGAAAATGTGGCAAGCGTTACAAATCCCGATGAGATAGCAAGCATGGAGCTTGTTGGTCCTGTCAATGACCATACGGCAGCCGTACAGGTTTATAACGGCTACTTCCTTATCACAAAGGACGGCGCAAAGACAGAGGATGACGTAAAGAACTGCTTAAAGTTCCTTGATCAGATGAACTCTGTAGAGATGAGGGCTCTTGCTGATTACGGTATCGAAGGTCTTACATATGAGATCGGCGAGGACGGCGGTGCAGTTATGCATGAGGATCTTGAGCAGGCAAACTATCCTCATCAGGGCTTAAATCAGGCTGTTGCATACATCCCTTATATTTTGGATGGAACAGTAGGCGCGGCAAAGACTGAGCCGTATACAGCCTGCGACGAGGCTATGGAGAGATCTGCTGCGAAGGCTGTATTTAACCCTGCCGAGCAATATCTTACTACATCTGATGCTAATGCCAACTATGGTACGATCTTAGCACAGACTATCAGCGATGCGCGTACACAGTATATTACGGGCGCAATCGACTGGGACGGCTTCCAGGCGGCTGTTTCTACTTGGGAGAGCCAGGGCGGTGCACAGATGAAGCAGGAAGTTAATGATGCTTATCATGCACAATAATCAAAGTTAATTCAGAATGATAAGAAGGCTGCTGCAATATGTGATTTATACATTCATCTTGCGGCAGTCTTTTTGATTACATATAATTTTATCATGACGGGAGGTAGATCGATATGGAGGAAAATATACAGGTTTCCATTGCCGGATTTTCGGCTGACGGCGTTACGCTTACATGGAATGAAATCTTGGGCGCGGACTCTTACCGCGTGCTGTGGACGGACAGAGATACGCCCGCCCGCATTTTTAAGGAGCTTGAACCTGTAGAGCAGACAAAATACAGATTTGTCCGTTCTACGGATATTCCATATTACCTTAAAGTGCAGGCGCTTTCAGGCAGTGGAGAGGTGATTGCTGAAAGCGGTACGCTCATGACGCCTGTAGGGAATATCCCAAGACCGCAGACGGAGAAACTCGGACGCGGTCTGATAGCGGTATGTACATCAGAAGGAGTGCGTCTGAGCTGGCGTCTTTTGCGTGATGAGGTGAACGGCTATACTCAGACAGGGCTTGCAGGTGCAGATTTTGTGGTGTACAAAAATAAAAAGGCAATTGAAGTAGTAAGAGACAGCACCAGCTATCTTGACAAGGACGGGACAGCGGACGATACATATGCCGTGGCGGCGCTTTATGCCGGAAAAGAACAGCCGCCGTGCAAAGAAATACACCCATGGGAACACAACTATATCGATCTGCCGCTTAATAAGCCGGAAGACGGAGTGACACCCGCAGGCGAAAAATTCACATATAGAGCTAATGATATGAGTGTAGGCGATGTAGACGGCGACGGAGAATATGAATTTATCGTCAAATGGGATCCCGATAATTCCAAAGACGTAAGCCAGCGCGGTTATACGGGACGTTGTATCATAGACTGTTATAAGCTTGACGGTACACTGCTGTGGCGGCTTGATATGGGACCTAACATCAGGGCAGGCGCTCATTACACGCAGTTTATGGTATATGATTTTAACTGTGACGGCAGGGCTGAAATGGCTCTGAAAACCGCACCCGGAACAAAAATGACGCGTTTTGCGGCTGACGGGACTGTTTTAAGCGAGAAATATATTACTATGCTTAAAGAGGATTTGGACGCAGGGTATTCCAATGACGACAATTATGTATGCAGCGCGGAGGACTACCGCAGGCATTTGGTTGAAATGTTTTCCGGATGGCAGCAGCATGACGAGGTGAAGTCGGGACATTGGCCGCAGACTTTGGAGGAATGTTTCGGAATACCCGTGCGCTATTCTTATCCGCTCAGCACGCAGGACGCGGAGAGTCTGGTGGATTACTTTATTTCGGAGTGGGCGCCAAAGCGTGACGCGCGCAACCGCCTTGATGAATTTGAAGGCTTCATCTATGAAGGACCTGAGTATCTTACAATGTTTGACGGTCTTGGACAGGAGCTTGATACGATACGCTATGTGCCCGAAAGAACTGACGACGGTCTTTTGTGGGGCGATTACGCATGGCGCAGGATAGAGCCATGCAACAGAGTTGACAGATTTTTGGCGGGTGTGGCTTACCTTGACGGTGAACGCCCGTACATGATATTCTGTAGAGGATATTATACAAGGGCATGCGTAGTGGCATATTCTTTCTTTGAAAACCGCTTTAAGGAAGAGTGGCGCACGGATTCGGGCTTTGTGAGAATGGATAATCCGTTTTATCCAAAGAGCCTTAAAACTATGGGTACGGATCCCGTCTTTGGCGATTTGGCGGGGCAGGGCAATCACAGCCTTTCAGCGGCGGATATCGACGGTGACGGATGTATGGAGATAATTTACGGAGCGGCGGCGATAGACCATGACGGAAGCCTTTTGTATTCCGCGCGCGATAAGATGCCCGACGGAAGAATAGTAAAGCTCGGCCATGGCGACGCTATGCATGTTGCCGATATTGACCCTGACCGTCCCGGAAAAGAGATATTCAATGTTTTTGAGGAGGGAAGCTCTGTACCGTACGGATATGCGCTGCGCGATGCCGAGACGGGTAAAGCTTACTTTGGCGAATACTATGAGGGCGATCTGGGGCGCTGCATGGTAGGCGATATCGCGGACGGCGTGCGTGGGCTGCAGGTATGGGTAAATGATGTTATGGACTGTAAAGGCAGTAAAATAGATATGCCTGCGCCGTCCACAAATATGAGGATCTACTGGTCGGGCGATCTGACTACGCAGCTTACGGACGGAGCCGACTATTTGGGCAATGCGGAAAAAAACAATCAGATCGGCAGGGTATGCGATCCGCGCCGCGGCGTTATGCTTGAGCCTGACGGTACTATGACTAATAACGGGACAAAGGGCAATCCCTGTCTTGTTGCTGATATTTTTGGCGATTACAGAGAGGAGCTTTTGCTCAGGCTTGAAGACAGCAGTGCGATACGCATCTATACGAGTACCGATGAAGCGCCGCACAAGCTGTTTACGCTGATGCATGATATCCAGTATCGCTGCGGTGTGGCTTGGCAGAACAACTGTTATAATCAGCCTGTGTACCCGTCATTTTATTATGCGAGCGACATGGATTTCAAAAATGTGATGCCGTCACTGACTGCAAGACCCGTGCTTTATCTTGCGGGCGATTCGCTTATGCAGAGTTATGGGGATGGCGACAGCGTGCCTTTTGGATGGGGGCAGATGCTTGCAGGCGAAGCTTGCAGTTCAAAGATATGTATAGAGGAGCATCGCGCAGACTGCTTGTTTGGTCAGGAGAAGAGGTATCTGCTGCCTGAGCTGATTTTGGATAACTGCGCTATGGGAGGAAGAAGTCTGCGTACTTTTGCAAAAGAGGGCAGATTGGACGATATTTTGGCGCATTTGCGGGCGGGAGATTTTGTTATGATCCAGTTTGCGCATAATGACTGCAATGCTGAGTTCCCTGACAGGTTTGAAACGCTCAATGAGTATGCGGATGAGTTAAAACGTTACATTTCATTGGTTCGAGGCAAGGGCGCACAGCCTGTTTTGGTGACACCCGTACCTGTATTTGAGGCAGGGCGTGCGTTAGAGCATTTTGACGAGTATGTTTCGGTTATGAAGGAGACGGCGGCTGCCGAGAATGTCATCTGCCTTGATTTGAATGAGGCGATGAAAAATTCGATAAAATGTATAGGCAGAAGACGCGGCAGCCTGTTTTATCAGGAGGACGGCGCGCACCTGACTAAGGAAGGGGCAGAACATGCGGCGCGTATTGTAGTTAAATTGCTGAATGAAAATACCGACGAGCGTTTGGATGTGCTTAGAAAAGTGTTCTGATCGGAGGTTAGTATGAAAATCAATCGTGCAAGTAAGGTCATAAATTCAGCGCAGGATTATGATACTGTTCCTGTGCGGCATGCGCTGAAAAATCTGGAACGCGATTTGGGATTTGTCTGTCTGCCGACAGAGTTGGCAGGGGACAGGATCTGCCTGAATATATGCGAAAGAGAGCTTGGAGCGGAGGCTTATGAGGTTTCGGTGCGGAATGGGGAGCTGTGGATCGAGGCTTGTGATGAATTGGGATTTATTTACGGCATCTATGCCGTGAGCCGAGAGCTGCTTGGTGTGCAAGACTTTTGGTTTTGGAACGATCAGCGGTTTGATAAGAAAGACGAGATAACCGTGCCCGAAGATTATCATTTAAGCAGTACGCCCTTTGCCGTGCGTTACCGCGGATGGTTTGTCAATGATGAAGTGCTGATCAGCGCGTGGACTTTGGAGCGGAGCAAGGATAAGCCTTGGGAGATGGTGTTTGAGACACTTCTTAGATGCGGCGGAAATATGGTCATACCGGGAACAGACAGAAATTCAAAGAAGTACCGCAGCCTTGCACGTGATATGGGACTTATGATCACGCATCACCACGCGGAGCCTTTGGGGGCGGAGATGTTTGCGCGCGCTTATCCGGAGCTTGAGGCGTCGTATGCGGAGCATCCCGATAAATTTCAAGGCTTGTGGGAGCAGGCTTTGAAGGAACAGGAAGGGTATAAAGTGATTTGGAACCTTGGCTTTCGCGGTCAGGGGGATAAGCCTTTCTGGGCAGATGATCCGAGGTATGATACTGTAGAAGCGCGGGGAGAGCTTATGGGCAGACTGATTAAGCTACAGTATGATTTGGTGCAGAAACGCTATCCGGGCGCTGTGTGCGCGACTAATCTGTATGGCGAGACAATGGAGCTTTACCGTGACGGTTATCTTAAACTTCCTGAGAAAGTCATTAAAATATGGGGGGACAACGGATTTGGGGCGATGGTGTCGCGCCGTCAGGGAAACCACAATCCGCGTGTTCCGGCGTTGCCTGATATAAATGACGCGGGAGCGCATGGCATTTATTATCACGCGTCATTTTATGATCTGCAGGCGGCAAACCACATAACGATGCTGCCAAACTCATATGAATTTGTGGAGAAAACGCTTAGGGATGTGCTTGCGCATGGAGTTAAGGATTTTTGGATAATAAACTGCTCAAATGTAAAGCCTCATGTATTTACTTTAGGACTGATCGCCCAAATATGGCGCGTCGGGGAAGCGGTTGACGCGCCGGGTATTGCCGACAGATATCTTCGCAGTTACGCGTCTGAGTATTTTGGCGCGGAAGCGGCAGAGAAAGCGGCGGAATGTTTTACTTCGTACTATGACGCGGCGCTGGCATACGGACCAAATGATGACGATCATGCGGGCGAGCAGTTTGCAAACCATTTAATGCGTATGCTTGTCAGTCAGTATATGCGTGACGAAAACAATCGTGAGCCGCATCTGCTGTGGGCTTCGGACGCGGAGACTCTGCGCGGTCAGGTTGAATGGTATCTTGAATTGTGCCGTCAGGGACGGGAGAACTATACAAAGTGCGTACATAAATGCGAACAGGCGGCGCTTGACATGCCCCCCGCGGCACGGACGCTTTTGGAGGACTCGGTTCTTTTGCAGGCAGAAATTTACCGCTACTGTTACAGCGGCGCTGTGTCAGCCTGTACATCGCTGCTTGAGGCAATCGACAAAAATTACAGGAAGGCATTTTATCATGCGGGGCTTGCGCGAATGGATTACTTTGCGGCAAACGTGGCAATGCGTGAGAGGGAGCATGGAAAATGGCAGGGCTTTTATGCCAATGAATGTCTGACTGACGTAAAACAGACAGCGTGGCTTCTTGGTAATTTAATGGGATATCTGCGAAATATGGGCGACGGTCCTCATTTCTACGAATGGCAGCGGGAATTTCTTTATACAAAGGAAGACACGCGGGTAGTACTGATAACAAATATGGAAAATCATCTGAATGACGAGGAATTATTTGAGTTAATGAGGAAAGAGTGGGGGGAATGACAAAATCAGCCAAAAAGTATACTTTTTGGCTGATTTTGGACAACAGTTAATATTACCAATGGAAATACTAAATTATGCTTGATTTTTTGTCTGTTTTGCATTAAGATTATATAAGATTAGATTAAGAATTATCCAAATAAAAATCAGCCAAAAAGTATACTTTTTAGCTGATAATTAAAAGACTGACAATAGGAAAGCTGTGAAGGCAAAATGATAACTAATAAAAAGAAACTGACTGTAACAAAGACGGTAGTTCAATATAGCAAGCCGCTTTCACAGGAAATAACAAACTTTTTGCATAGCATAGCAAAAGACTGTATAAAAGTTAAAAATGCGGTATATGAGAGATATTCAGGCATAGGGAGCGTAAATAAACTTGCTTCTGTGTATACGATAATGAATGAAATGCGGTACTGCGGTTTGCGTACTCAGCTTGATCTTCCGACAGTATATTATGAGACTGCCGTTTCGGAGGCGGTTTCTGATTTGAAAAGCAATTGGGCTTTTATAAAAAGTAAGATCATATTGGAGATCAATAAAAAGGAAAATTTGAAAGAGTGCGAAAAAATATATATCAGGACGATCCTCCAAAATAATAATATATACGAGCAAGTGTTAGCTAATCAGAAGCATGAAGAGATCAGAAACACGGCAGGAGAGATATTAAATGAAAAAAAGCTGGATAATTTGATTAGACGTCTTACAAGAAAATATCATATATGCCCCCATGCTGAATCACAAAACAGATTTACGATAACACCCAATGGTTATTCCTATAAAAATGGTTATTTGAAAATGGTATGCAGGACACCAAGAAAAAGAGTTGCGGTGCCGATGAAGGATAACAGGGAGTTTGACAGGCAATTGCTGATAAGGATCGTGGGTGACCATATAGAAGTTACAGCGCCTGTAGAAGTGAAGATAAAAAAGCATGAGGATTATGAGAACACAATATATGCGTATATCGGCTATACAGATATGATCACATTGTCAAATGGCAGAATTTACGGAGAGAAACTGGGCAGTATGGTAACTCTTGAGACAGAAAGATTAAATGAAGCAAACCGCCGGCGGCAAATAGAGGCAAAGGCTCAGGATAGAAAAATCGACGAATTAGGAAATAAAAAATATGCTGCCCAAAAGAAAAAGGAGCACAGTAAAACGACAAATTTTATCAATACAGAGCTTAACAGAATGTTGAGAACAGAGAAACCAAAGCGAATAGTAATTACAAGACCGATCACTATTGAACCTAAGAAAAATTACTCGCCGTATCTGAACAGAAAATTCTCGAGGAGCTTTGATAATTATGTCAGGGAACGAATCAGATATAAAGGAAGACTTCACAATATAGATATAGTAGAAATAAATCCTAAAGGCACAGGCAGTATATGCAGTCAGTGCGGAGCAGAAGGGAAAAGGAACACAGGGCAGTTCGTATGCGGTAAATGCGGTTTTAATGCTGCAATTCCTTTAAACTCCGCAAAAAATATAGAAAATATTTATAACAAGAGTTAAGCATCAAATCTGGGAATTAGCAGTTATGCTATACCAAAACGGATCGCAGATAGTGATGATAACGATAAAAGGGCGGCAGTCACAGCCGCTGAACGGTGTTAGCTAGGCATATATTTTAATATATGCTTTCGGGTATGCCAGGACCGCGACTTTCCATATAAATGGTCGCGCGGAGCGAAGTGTGAAATACACAGGCTTACAGAAATCCGGTAAGCTCCGATAATCTATATGATATTGATAAATATCTGATCAAGTATGTAAATTCGTAAGGAAACGGTATCCACGCAGCAGTAATGGTGCGTTATGTGCAAGGAAGGGCAAAACAGCATGAGAAAACATCATAGGATAAAGGCTGAAAATCATATAAGAGAGATCTATGCGCTTCATAATGAAATCAAGAGCGATCTGTCGGAAGGATCTGTCATGATAGCAAGCGATAAGCTCATATTGTGTCAGGAGAAAGCGATAGAGTTGGGGGATCTTATAGAGCGATCCGAGGGCGAAGGCTTTGTGACCGTATCGTATTTGGAGGATTATTGTGAAGTAGTATTCGCCATTCACGAGGAGCTGCAGTCTGTCGGCAGTATAAATCCAAATAAAGTTTTAAAAAAGCTTAATAAGAGTCTGATAAAAATAGAAAACAGCGTCAGAAATGATATAAAAATACGCAGGGAGGCAGTATTTTTGCCGTATAAGGCAAGCATGTGGGACTCTCTTGCTTCTATATGGGAAGCGGCTGATGCCGACCCTGACTGCGACGCATATGTTATTCCGATACCTTATTTTGATAAGAATACAGACGGAACTTTAGGCGTTATGCACTATGAGGGCGATTTGTACCCCGAAAATGTGCCGGTTACGGGATATGACCGGTTTGATCTTAACGAACATCGTCCTGATATGATATTCATACATAATCCGTATGACAATAGTAATATTGTTACAAGCGTGCATCCGTTTTTTTATTCAGACAAACTGAAACAATACACGGAATGTCTTGTTTACGTGCCATATTATGCGACAGCAGGAGATATGAGCGAGGGACAAGGGATATGCCCTGCATATGCCAATGCTGATTATATAGTGATACAGTCAGAAAAGTACAGGAAGTTTTTTGACCCGAGAATACCTGATGAAAAATTTCTGCCGCTCGGTTCGCCAAAGTTTGACGCGGTAATCAAGAAATGCCAAGATCCACCGCAAGTACCGGCAGAGTGGGAAAAAAAGATTTATGCCAAGGATGGCAGCAGGAAAAAAGTCTGCTTTTACAATACGTCGATCGGCGGGATGCTTGGTAATACAGAAAATTTTCTAAAAAAGATGCGATATGTGTTTGACTGCTTCAAAGACAGAGATGACGTGTGCCTGTTGTGGAGACCGCATCCGCTTATGGATTCCACATTTGACAGCATGAGAGCACAGTACAAGCCGGAATATGAGGCTGTTAAGAAAGAATACATAGAAAGTGGAATAGGGATATATGATACGACGCCATATATTGAGGATACTATTGCGTTGAGCGATGTGTATATAGGTGATGCGGCTACAAGCGTAACCTCACTTTTTGGCGTGGCGGGTAAACCGATGTTTATACTTAATAACAGCATAGATACTCTGCCTACAGAGGATGACATGAAAGCCTTAATGTTCCAAACGCCGTTTCAGACGCCGGACGGATCATATCATGATAAATATTATGTGTCGTATAATAATAAACTTTATTATCTGCCCGATAATGATACGGACTATAAGTACTTTTGTGATCTTTCTGAATATTACGGGGGCGGATATTATATCAGAGCATTTGACTATAAAGATAAGGTATATGTGTTCCCAAATAATGCGCA
>CANREB010000045.1 GCA_947629525.1 uncultured Lachnospiraceae bacterium | reverse complement strand
GATATTTTTGGAAAAGGCTTGCTGATGCTTATTCCGTTTTATATTTTTTCACATGAGAAAAATTTTGCGGAATATAATAACAATGAGCAGAAACTGGCAGAATTAAAGGCAGAGTACAGGAAAATTCTGGAAAGGCTTGACGGACTGGAAGAACAGGGAGTGATTGGGGCGTTTGACAAACATACCATTATAGAGCTTTCCGGTGACGTTATTAAGGAAATCGCACAGAAATATGAGAACGTGCAGAAAGGCGTGGGTGATATTATGAGCGGACCATTAATTGAAACGACTGCAAGAAATATTTTAAGCCAAGGCATAAATCAAAACCAAAAAGAAACAGCGCTTAGAATGTTAAAAAGAGGAAAGATGACAGTTGAGGAAATAGCTGAAGATACGGGGCTGAGTATTGAGGAAGTAGAGCAGCTTGCGGAGGTTTCGACGGTATAGGATTTCTGTAAACATAGGATAATCAAAGGGGCTGCGTGCATTCCGCAAAACTGTTTTTCACCTGTGCGAGAAATCTTTCCGCAATCGGAGTGAATGTCTGATATTTGTTCCATATTAAAAAGAGCTTGGCTTCAAGCTTTGGATAGAGCGGTCTGAATACAAGCCCGTTTTCGGGCGACGTGTTTACCAGATGGTCGAAACAAAGCTGATAGCCAAGCCCTTCTTTTACAAAAACCGACGCGTTGTACGCAAGTCTGAATGAGCCTTCCAAATGAAGTTCGTCTCGGCGTTCGCCGCACCATCTGCTGATGTCAGTTTCCCAGCCCTGTTGTGATGAAAACAAAGGCAGACCTATAAGGTTGTCTATGCAGATATTTTCCTTGCATGCGAGAGGCGCGTCATGCGGCATGATCACGCCCCAAACGTCGGGCTTGGGGAATGCGATATAGTCATATTTGTGAGTGTCAGGCGTATCGCACAAAACCGCAAAATCCAAGAGCCCCTTGTTCAGCTTTTCAGTGACCTGTTCAGTGTCGCCACTGGTGATGTGGTATCTGAGCTTGGGATAAACGCTTTTGAATTTACGTATTTCTTTTGCAAGATGTCTAATCCGGTATGACTCGGCAAGTCCGAGAAATAATTCGCCGCCTGTGATATCATCAAGTGATAAAAATTCCTTTTCAATCTTATCAGCCATTGCAACTAAATCCGCCGCCCTGTCGCGCAGCAGCAGTCCTTCCTCTGTAAGTGAAATGCTGAAAGACGCATACGCGGAGATGGTGAAAGACAGCAAATACGCGGATAACAAGGAGCTTTTGTTAATTCCCGACGCTGTGCATACAGACCTCTATGACGGCGGCGGCAAAAACGCGATACCGTTTGATAAGTTGGAGGAGTTTTTCGGAAAAAATATGAAATAACATTAAGAATCGCTGAGGCGGCAAAATACTGCCTTGGCGTTTCTTAGTTTTAGAAAATAAAAAGTTAGTTTTCAAAAGCTATTGACAGTGAGAGATGCGTGTGGTATATTACAATTAACATTTAGGCTAAATGCTAAAAGAAAGGAGGCTCTATCTTGGGATTACAGCAGACGCTGAAAGCCCTTGCCGACCCGATACGCAGAGAAATACTGGATATGCTGAAAAACGGAAAAATGTCCGCAGGCGAGATCGCAGATCATTTTACGGTGACGGACGCTTCTGTTTCAAGGCATTTGTCGGTGTTGAAAGACGCGGATCTGATAAGGGATAACCGTGAGGGCAAATTTATTTTTTATGAACTGAATACCTCTGTCTTGGAGGAGGTAATGCTGTGGATTACGGATTTGAAAGGTTGAATGGAGGATTGACATGATGATTGGAAACAATAAATGGAAATGTTTGATTTCTTCTGCGATAATACTGATACCCGCCATAATAGGCATACTGTATTGGGATATGCTTCCGCAGAAGATCGCGACGCACTGGGGGATTGACGGCACAGAGAACGGCTATAGCAGCAGGGCATTTTGGGTATTTGGCTTTCCTGCCTTTATGCTTGCGGTGCATTGGTTCTGCATTTTCGCTACAGCGGCATACAGTAAAAACCAAACAAGAAAAGTCATAACTATGCTTCTTTGGATTGTTCCTGCCGTATCGCTGTTTGCCGGCGGAACGGTCTACGCAAACGCTTTTGGCATAGGTTTGGATGTCGGAAGGCTTGCGATGGTTTTCGTTGGTATTATGTTTGCTGCACTTGGAAATTATTTTCCCAAGATCAGACGTAACAAAGCAGTGGGAATAAGGGTGAAGTGGGCGCTCGAAAACGATGAGAACTGGAATGCGACGCACCGCTTCGGCGGAAAAGTATGGATGACAGGAGGGCTTATTCTTATGTTTTGTGCGTTTCTGCCTGAAACAATGCTTGGCATTATGCTTCCGACAATAATGGTTATGCTCATTGTGATACCTATTGTATATTCATATGAATATTATAAAAAGCATCATCAGGACTGATACCGGACAATAATGCGATAAGGGCGGGGAAAAATTTCCCAACGCCCTTATACGTATTTTTTACTTCATCAATTCTTCCATCTCATCAATAAGCCCGTCAAACAATTTCAGCG
This sequence comes from uncultured Lachnospiraceae bacterium, assembly GCA_947629525.1. Classification (GTDB taxonomy): domain Bacteria; phylum Bacillota; class Clostridia; order Lachnospirales; family Lachnospiraceae; genus COE1. Next base: position 19,586 of record CANREB010000045.1, on the reverse strand, counting down.
CTTCTTCGACAGGAGCCTTTGACGACATATCCACTCCCGCGTCCCGCAATATGGATACAGGATCTTTAGAACATCCTGCACTAAGAAATTTTTCCTTGTAAGCCTTGACGGCAGGTTCGCCCTCTCTGAGTATTTTCTGCGACAGTGCGATCGCCGCCGAAAAGCCTGTGGCATACTGATATACATAAAAATTATAATAAAAATGTGGAATACGTGCCCATTCGAGTGTCAGCTGCGGATCGATAACGATGTCATCTCCGAAATAAAGTTTAAGCAGATCGTGATAAACGCCGCACGCAGTCTCGGAATTAATGCTTTCCCCATTCTGAACCATCGTGCTCATCTTAAGCTCAAACTCCGCAAACATAGTCTGTCTGTAAAGGGTAGTCCTGAACTGTTCGAGGAAATAATTTATCAGATAGGCACGTTCTTTTTTATTTGTTGTGTTCTTTAAAAGATACTGCATTAAGAGTGCTTCATTGCAGGTGGAAGCTACTTCCGCCACAAAAATCACATAATCGGAATCGACTACAGGCTGATTTTTGTTTGAGAGGTATGAATGTATGGCATGTCCCATCTCATGTGCCAGTGTGAACTCGCTGTTAAGGGTGTTGTTGTAATTGAGCAGTACATACGGATGAACTCTGGCTCCGCTTGAATACGCTCCACTGCGTTTGCCGTCATTTTCATAAATGTCTATCCAACGGTTATTAAATCCCTCTTCGAGTATAGCGGTATAATCCTCGCCAAGAACGGAAAGTGCGGAGAGGATGTTCTGCTTCGCCTCATCATAGGGAACAGCCTTTTCAGCGTTTGGCACCATAGGCGCGTAGAGGTCGTACATATGAAGCTCATCAACGCGTAGAAGTTTTTTTCGTAAACGCACGTAGCGGTACATTGACTCCATATTTTCGTGGACTGCATCGATAAGATTGTAATATACTGCAGTGTCAACGTTTGTGGCATCAAGCGCGGCGCTTAAAGCACTGTCATATTTGCGCATGGAAGCGAAAAATTTAAGCTGCTTCATTTGTGCGGCGAGAATAGCTGCAGATGTGTTGCGATGATTTTTGTAAGTTTTGTAAAGAGACTCCATAGCGGATTTTCTGACACTTCTGTCAGGGTTTTCCATCAGCTTGATAAAGCTGGCATGTGTCACGGCAAGGCGGTTGCCTTCAATATCAGTTATGGAATCAAATGTCATATCGGCGTCGTTTAGCAGTCCGAAAATATCGTCGGGTGCTTGTGCAAGATCACCTGCTGCCGCGAGTATTTTTTCTTCCGCGTTTGTGAGGATATGAGCGCGCTGCCGCCGTATATCGTTTATATAACGCCTGTAAACGTTAAGTTCGGGCTTGTTTTTGTAAAACTGCTCAAGCGTACTGTCGTCTATTGCCAGTATTTCGGGTTCGGAAAAAGCCCCCGCCGAAGAAATGGCGACATATATGCTGTTTGTCTGATCTTTAAAGCCTTGATAGGTTGTATTTTTAGTATCTTCGTCAGCTTTGCGCATCGAATAGTTGGCAAAACGGTCAATGTCTGTCGTGAACTTGTCTTGAAGCCGCAAAAACTCAAGAAGCCTGTCGGCACTTTGCGCCAAAGTTCCCTGATAGGCTGCTATTTCGGAAGGAAGTTCTCTTAAACGGTCAAGATCCGCTTTCCATTCGTCGTCTGAAGAGTACAGGTCTTCCAAAGCCCATGTGTACTCCTTGGGGACATCCTTTCTATGGTCATAACGTAAGATATTGCTTACTTCTTTACTCATGTTTTTTTAACCTCCTGAAAAAAATAATACTTTCTTTTACTCTATCATTTTTTTGACAATTATGCTAGACTAAAAAGAACAAAAAGAAATTTTGAATTGGCATTCTTCCTGATGCTTTCACAGGTTAGGGGAGGTATATTTATGGGATTGAGGTTTTATATCGGGGCTTCGGGGGCAGGGAAGAGCTGGCGGGTCTGCAATAAGGTGATAAGAAAGGCGCAGGCAGATGTACACAGAAACTATCTTATTGTAGTACCTGATCAGTTTACTATGCAGACGCAGCTTGAGATGGTAAAAAGACATCCGCGTAAAGGGATAATGAATATTGATGTGTTAAGTTTCGGACGGCTTTCACACAGGATTTTTGAAGAAGTCGGCGGCGGTGAAAAGCCTGTGCTTGATGATACGGGCAAGAGCCTTGTACTCAGGCGCGTGGCTGCAAAACTGGAAGGAGAGCTTACTGTGATGCGGCAGAATGTTAAACGCCTTGGCTATATACATGAAGTCAAGTCGGCATTGTCGGAGTTTATGCAGTACGGGCTTAGCACATCGGATGTAGGAAAATTATGTGAGTATGCGTCGAGCCGCGGAGCGCTTGCATATAAGCTGCGCGATCTGCATGTGCTGTACAAGGGATTTTTGGAGTATATTGATGAAAAATATATAACGACGGAAGAAACGCTTGATCTGCTCAGGGATGCTCTGCCAAAATCGAAAGTGATAAAGGACAGTGTGATAGTGTTTGACGGTTTTACGGGATTTACGCCTGTGCAGAACAAGGTCATACAACAGCTTATGACACTTGCGTCAGAAGTGATAGTCACCGTTACGATGGACACACGTGAGAATCCGTATGTGATGGATGCAGAGCAGAAGCTTTTTCATTTGAGCAAAAAAACCATAAATGATCTTGACAGGCTTTGCAGAGATGCCGGCGCATCGCGCGAAAAAGATGAGATCATATCATCGGAAACGGTTTACCGATATAAGGACAATGCGGGGCTTGCACATCTTGAACGGGAACTTTTCAGATATCCGTACAGGGTTTTTGAAGAAAATCAGGACAGTATCAGTATTTTTGAGGCATCCGATCCAAGGGAGGAGCTTAGGCAGGTCTGTCTTAAGATAAAGGAACTTGTGCGTAAAAAAGGTTATTGTTACCGTGATATCGCGGTAGTTACAGGAGATATTGAGAGATACGGATTTTTAGCTCAGGAATGTTTTGAGCGGTTTGACATTCCGTTTTTCCTTGACAGGACAAATAAGCTGGTACTAAATCCTTTTGTCGAATTTATAAGAAGCGCGCTGCTCATCGTTGTTCAGGAATATTCGTACGAGTCGGTATTTCATTTTCTGCGGTGCGGGCTTTCGGGAATTTCGCCTGAGGAGACAGATCGTTTGGAAAATTATTGCCTTACTATGGGAATACGCGGTAAAAAGGCATGGACGAACCGTTTTACAAGGCGCATGAACAGACAGGAGGATGAAGCGGACGAACTCGATGAGCTTAACAGGTTCAGGGAAAAAATTGTCGAGAGTATATCGCCGCTCATGTTAAAAAGTGCCAAAGGCAGTGAATTTGTTGATGCACTGTATGAATTTATCGTGAAAGCTGAAATTGAAAAAAAACTTGACAGATACGCTGAATATTTTGAAAATGAAAACGATATTGTACGCGCAAAAGAGTATGAACAAATATACAGGCTTGTCATGGAACTCTTGGAGCAGATAGACGCGCTGCTTGGCGATGAGACGCTTGATATAAAGGAGTTTGCCGATATCCTTGACGCGGGATTTAGCGAGATAAAAGTGGGGACGATACCGCAGAATGTTGATAAGGTTGTTATCGGCGATATTGAGCGCACGAGGCTCTGCGACATCAAAGCGTTGTTTTTTATCGGTGTAAACGACGGAGTGATACCGAAAAGCGGCGGGAGCGGCGGAATAATTTCGGACATTGACAGGGAATTTCTTCAGGAATTTGAGTTTGAACTTGCCCCTACCCCGCGCCAACAGATGTATATACAGCGTTTATACCTTTATATGAATATGACAAAGCCGTCGGAACTTTTATTTCTGTCATACTCTAAGGTGGACAGTGAAGGGAAAAGTATACGTCCGGCATATCTTATAAGCGTAGTGTCAAAACTTTTTTCGCAGCTTGAGATTAAGAAGCCGGAACTTCGTCCTATAGAGGAACAGATAAATTCGCCCGATGACGGCTTAGCCTATCTGGTGGAACTTATGCGCAGTTACGCGTCAGGTGGGCTTGGAGAGCAGAACAGACTGTTTTTTACACTTTATGACGCGTATGCCGGGAACGAAGAGTATGCCAAAACAGTGGAGCAGATGAGATGGGCGGCGTTTTCGTACTTAAAGGGCGCGGACAGACTGCATTTGCCTAAAGAACTTGCAAAGCTGCTTTATGGTCAGGTAATCAAAAACAGCGTGAGCCGTTTGGAAAAATTTGCTTCGTGCGCCTATGCACATTTTCTGCAATACGGTCTGACGCTTGAAGAGCGTGATAAGTACAGCTTTGAAAGTGTCGATATGGGAAATGTATTTCATGCCGTACTGGAGAGTTTTTCGGACAGACTGGCGTCTGAGGGCTGCACATGGCTTGATTTCCCTGAAGAACTTGGAGAAAAGCTTGTGGGCGAGTGCCTTGAAAGTTATGCCGCTTCGTATGGAGAAACAGTTCTGTACAGCAGCAAACGCAGTGAGTATATGATAACGCGGATGCGCAGAATATTAAACAGGACAGTCCGTACATTGCAGCAGCAGCTAAAAAAAGGCGCGTTTACGCCTGAAAGTTTTGAAATGTCATTTCAGACAGTTTCGGATTTGGACGCAGTGAACATTTCTCTATCCGATGAAGAAAAACTGCATCTGATTGGGCGCATAGACCGTGTCGATACGTGTAAAAAAGACGACAGGATATATGTAAAAGTGATAGATTACAAATCGGGCGGCAGAAAATTTGATCTTGCCGCGCTGTACTACGGACTGCAGCTTCAGCTTGTAGTGTATATGAATGCCGCTATGGAAGTACAGAAGAAAAAAAATCCTGACATGCGTGTCATACCTGCTGCTATGCTTTATTATCATGTGAGCGATCCGCTCGCTGAGACAGATAAAGGAAATCCCGATGTTAAAGAGATAGAAGATGATATAATGGAAAAACTCAAAATGACGGGAATGGTAAGCGACGATGAGGAGGTAATACGCCTTCTTGACAGCGGGTTTGAGACAAAGTCATCGATAATCCCTGTCGCCAGAAAAAAAGACGGGAGCTTTACACAGAACTCATCGATACTTTCAGACGATGATTTCAAAGCAGTATCTGATTTTGTTGATCATAAGATAAAAGAACTTGGAGCGGATATGCTTGACGGCGATATAGGTCTTGACCCTTATGAGCAGAGTGGAGCGGGTGCATGTACGTATTGTGCCTATTGCAGCGTATGCGGCTTTGACAAAAAACTTGGAAGCGGGCTTGTGCGGCGGCTCGATGATATGACTCAGGATGACGCTATGGCGCGCATAAAGGAGGAAGTCAATGGCGATTAAATTTACCGAGGCTCAGCAGAGCGTTATAGATACAAGGGGAAAAAATATCCTTGTGTCGGCGGCGGCGGGAAGCGGAAAAACTGCTGTCCTTGTGGAGCGCATAATACAGATGATAACGGACAGCGAAAATCCTGTTGATATAGACAGGCTTCTTATTGTGACTTTTACTTCGGCGGCGGCGGCGCAGATGAGAGAGCGTATATCCGCCGCGATTACGAAACGCCTTGAAGCACAACCCGAGAATGAGCATCTTCAACGCCAGTCGTCTCTTATACATAATGCGCTGATAACAACTATTGATTCATTCTGCCTTTTTATCATAAGGAATAATTTTAATGAGATAGGTCTTGATCCCGCTTTCAGGGTAGCTGATGAAGGTGAGATAAAACTATTGGAAAGTGATGTTCTGGCAAAACTTTTGGAAGATAGACATGCGGAACCGACGGAGAGTTTTTTAAACTTTGTTGAGTGTTACAGTACAGGTACGGATGAAAAGAGGATAGAGGAGGCGGTACTGAATTTGTATCATTTCTCGATAAGCTATCCGTTTCCCGAAGAGTGGCTTGAAGAAAGAAAGGAAGATTATAAAATCGACAGCATAGATGAACTGTCCGGGAAAAAGTGGTTTAAATATCTGCTTTCATATATAGATACAGTACTCTGCGAGTGTGAGGAACGCATCAGCAAAGCAATGGAAATATCGGGAAGCGCAGGCGGTCCCGCGCAGTATATGGAAAACCTGTCGGATGATATGGAACTCATAAAAAAACTTAAGTCGGGGAAAAATTACGCTGAATTGTACGAGCTTTTTACATATTCATCGTTTACGAGGCTTTCAACTAAAAAAGGCGAAGACGTTGACGAAGTTTTGAAAGAAATGGTAAAGTCGATTCGAGATGATGTGAAAAAGAGCGTCGGCGACCTTAAAAAAAATATATTTATGTTTTCGCCCGACGATATGGTTGAAAGTATGGCATCATGCGCTGCCGCGGTATCTGAACTTGCCGCGCTTACCTTGGAATATAAGCGCAGGCTTGATGCCGCAAAGCGCGACAAAAATATCGTTGATTTTTCCGATATGGAGCATCTGGCGCTGCAGATACTTGTGCGGAAAGACGAAAACGGCGAGATCATACCAAGAAGTACGGCGCTTGAATTACAGGATCATTTCTCAGAGATAATGATTGACGAGTATCAGGACTCAAATGAAGTTCAGGAACTTTTGCTCAGATCCGTATCAGGCGAAGGAAAAGAGCACTATAACCGTTTTATGGTGGGTGATATAAAGCAGAGCATCTATAAATTCAGACTGGCGCGCCCTGAGATATTTATGGAGAAATATGACACATATGCCGCAAATGAAAACGGCTGCACAAGAATAGACCTGAGCACAAATTTCAGAAGCCGTACCGAAGTCACGGACGCGGTAAATTTCATATGCGGACAGCTTATGAAAAAACAGGTCGGGAATGTGGAGTATGACGATAAAGCGGCGCTCTATGCGGGAGCCGGTTATAAATATCCGCAGGCGTACGCAGACAGTACAGACGATATTTACAGGACGGAACTTCTTATCGCGTCGTCGAATGAAGAAAGTGACTTGCAAAAATCGGAGGCATATACTGAAAAAGAAAAAGAAGCTATGATTGTGGCGTTGCGCATAAAAGAACTGGTAGGCAGTTTTCCCGTAACCGATGCCGAGACGGGCGAAATGCGTCCTGCGAAGTTTTCGGATATAGTGCTTTTGTTCAGAGCGACTGCAGGATGGGACGAGGATTTCAGGCGCGTCTTGTCTGAGCGCGGAATACCCGTATATGTCACGGGCAGGACGGGATATTTTGAAACAGTTGAGATACAGGGAATAGTAAATTTCCTTCGTGTACTCGATAATCCGCTTCAGGACATACCGTTTTTCGGAGTTATGAAGCTGCCGTATTTCGGATTTTCCGAAGCGGAGATTGCATCGATAAGCTGCTATGTAAAAAACGCCGCGCAAGGCAGAAAAATGTTTTTATACGAACAGGTTAAATTTTATTTTGAAAAAACCAAAGAAGACGAGGCACACTCAAAAAAGCTTTCAAGATTATTTGAAACGATAGACAAATTCCGCGCAATGGCAGCATATATGCCGATAAAGGAACTGATTCGGAAGCTTATACGCGTTATGGGCTACGATATGTTTGTGGGCGCGCTGCCCGGGGGAGACCAGCGCAGAGCCAATTTGGAGCTTCTGCTTGAAAAAGCGGGGGCGTTTCAAAAGACGAGTTTTTACGGACTGTTTCATTTTATCAGGTATCTTGAAACCATACAGGAGCAGGAGGTAGATTTCGGAGAGGCAAACATACTGGATGAAAATGCGGATGTCGTTCGTATAATGACGATACACAAAAGTAAAGGCTTGGAATTTCCTATCTGTTTTGTGTGCGGGCTTTCAAAGCAGTTCAATCAGATGGATATGCGGCAGAATATAATCATGGATGCCGACCTTGGTATAGGAGTAGACCATATCGACCCTGTAATGCGCGTAAAGTCAAAGACTCTCAGAAAAAATACAGTAGCGCAGAAAATGAAAGAGGATGCGCGCGGCGAGGATATGCGGGTATTCTATGTCGCGCTCACAAGAGCGAAAGAAAAACTTATTTTGACAGGATATGTTGAAGATATCGAAAAAAAGCTTTCCGCATATAGATATATAACAATGGAAAACGAACAAAAGCTGCCCTATTCTGCAATAATGACGGCAAATTCATATATGGATATGACACTTATGTCACTTATGCGGCACGGATGCATGGACGAATTTATCGAAAGAAAAGGAGAAAAGTGTCTGCTTCCGTATGAAAATGTACCGATAAAAATGACGTTATGCAGGGATATAGATCCGTATATCGGACAGTTAAATGAACAGGGCAGGGAGGCTTTTTTGGAAGCGCAGCTTGATGACGTGCATAAATATGCGGATGAAGAACTTTCATCATTTTTGGAAAAACGTCTGCATTATAAGTACCCGTATATGTATCTGGAAGGATTAAAGGTAAAGACGACGGTTTCGGAGCTAAAGCGCACCGCCTACGAAGAGGCGGACACGGAGGCGGATGAACTTATCAAAATGCCGAAAGAAAGTTATGTGCCGCGTTTTAAACGGCAGGCACAGGACGAGGATAACGCGGAGTATACTGTGGGCGGCACACAATACGGCAACGCCGTGCATAAGAGCATGGAACTGCTGTCATTTAGTGAAAAGCTTGTTTACGACAGCAGCACCGACAACACGGAAAAAGCGGAAAAACGTTTATACGCCGTGATAAAAAGCGAACAGGATATGTGGATTTCGCAGGGCATGGCATCAAAAGAAGATGTTGAAAGCGTAAAGACAGGCAGAATAATAGATTTTGTAAAAACTCAGCTTGCACAGCGAATGATAGAAGCAAACCGCAGGAACGCGCTTTTCAGGGAGCAGCCGTTTGTGCTTGGAATACCCGCGAACAGGCTGAAAGAGCGCTACCCCGAGGAAGAGACCGTGCTGATACAGGGCGTCATTGACCTGTTCTTTTATGAGAATGACGGAATAGTGCTTGCCGACTACAAGACGGACAGAGTTGACAGCGAGGAGGAGCTTATCGCGCGCTATAAAGCGCAGCTTGACTATTATCAGCTTGCACTGGAGCAGATAACAGGGCAGCGGGTGAAGGAGCGGTACATATATTCGTTTGCGCTGAAAAAAGAGATTTTGGTGTGAATGTAAAAAGGATGATAAAAAAGAGGTTGATTTAAAAGAGGATAGGAGAAAGTTATGTTTGAATATATTTTGTTTGACTTAGATGGAACGCTTACTGATCCCAAGGAGGGGATAACAAAGTCCGTGCAGTACGCACTGGCGGACTTTGGGATTGATGAGCCTGACCTTGACAGGCTGGAACCGTTTATAGGTCCGCCGCTAAAGGAAAGTTTTATGGATTTCTACGGCTTTAGCGAGGCTGACGCATTGCGCGCGGTGGAAAAATACAGAGAGCGTTTTGTGGTGACAGGAATTTTTGAAAACGAGATTTATCCGCATATTCCGGAAATGCTGGAGCGTCTGCACAAAAACGGGAAAAAGCTCGCAATCGCTTCAAGCAAGCCGACAGAGCTTGTGGAGCGGATACTTGTTCATTTTGGAATAAAAGAGTATTTTGACTGCATTGTGGGCAGTGAGATGGACGGCAGGCGCAGCAGAAAGGAAGAAGTCGTCGAGGAGGCGCTCAGGCAGCTTTGGAATGGCTGTACAGATGATGAAATTTCGAGGAAAAGAAAGGCAACGGCAATGGTAGGCGACAGGAAATTTGATATTGAGGGCGCGAAGGCTTTTGGACTGGCAGGCGTGGGAGTTTCCTTTGGGTATGCGCAGGGTGATGAGCTTGAAAAGGCGGGAGCGGATTATATTGCCGCTACGGTGGAGGAACTTGAAGGGTTTTTAATGGCGGTATGAAAGGATTGGAGCATAAATGCAGAGAAAGAGAAAAGAAGTAAAAATAACGCAAAAGCGCACGACATTTTTTCAGAAGGCGTACTATATTTTAAAGCCGCTTGTCATATACATGCTTGTGAAAACGCTTGCGCAGCTGATTTTGGCTATGACAGTAATGTCAGTTTCGTTTGACGGCATAGCGGAGTTTATAAATCAAGATTATAATCAGATAAATGCTGTTATAAACGGAATGGCATCGTTAGCCGGCATGATATTTCTTGTGGGTGATTTTTTGAAAGAAGCCGCAGTCTCGGGAGAAGTAGACATTGACACGGGAACGGCAAGGCAGTTTGCCGCGTATATGAAAAACGGATTTCTTGGATATGAAAAGGTAAACGCCTTGGGACTTGCAGTATGCGCGGTTTTTGGAGCGGTTTCAAGCATTGCGCTCAATGTAACAGTTTCGTATGGTATGGAGCTTTTTCAAAGCGCGTCGGAGAGATATGCGAGGGTCGAGCAGATACAGTATTCAGTGCCGCTGTGGCTGGGGATCATTTTGTATGGGATAATAGCGCCGTTTGCGGAGGAGATTGTTTTCAGGGGTGTGACATATAACAGAATGAAACGCTTTTACAGCATCCCGCGCAGTATCGTAGTCACGGCATTGATTTTCGGTGCGTTTCACGCCAATCTGCCGCAGTTTTTGTACGGTACGTGCATGGGAATGCTGATTGCGATTTGTTATGAGAAAGAAAAGTGCTTTGCCGCGCCTGTGATTTTTCACATGGCGGCTAATATTACTGTATTTGTGCTGTCTATGGTTATCTAGCCATAATCTCTAATATTTCGCCAATATACATGGTATGCATATCGCCGTCTGCATACCATTTTTTTATTTCGGGCGAGATGAATGACTCGTCGGTAATCTTCATAGCGGCAAGCTTCTGACACAGAAGTATGAAATTGCCCTCGTCTATGTAGGGAATGGAATGCTTGTAAGCCCATGTAAGCCCTGCGTTTGCCACTTTATCTTCGTCCCTGCCCGAATGTGAACCGCAGTAGTTGAGCGCGTCACGGTAATTTTTGTCCATGAACGAAACGGAGAAAAAGTCGCCCGCGTCGATAAATTCCTTAGTGTATCTTGAGTCGCGCACAAAGATGAACACTACGTTTTTTCCCCACAGTACACCTAAGCCCCCCCAGCTTACAGTCATAGTGTTCGCCTTCTGTTTTGAGCCTGCCGATACAAGTCCCCAGTCCTTGCCGATTTTTTCAAACGGATTAAATTCCAATTCCTCGATTGGATACGGTTGAAATGTGTGCATGATAAATTCTCCTTCTACTTGCTTGATTTTTGTGGTAATATTATAACTCTATATTTTGGAAATGTCACGCGTTTTGGAAAATTTACGGTATGCTTTTATATGAAATAATGCTATAATTGCGTTATGGTTTTAGAGTTTTTTATGAAAAATATTAACGAACGAGGAGTAGATCATATATGGCTGCAAATATACTGATAGTAGACGACGAAAAGGAAATAGCCGACCTGATAGAGCTGTACCTGATAAATGACGGCTGCACAGTGCATAAGTTTTACAACGGCGCTGACGCGCTGTCATATATCAACGCGCAAAGCCCCGACCTTGCGATACTTGACATAATGCTTCCTGACATAGACGGCTTTACGCTTCTGCAGAAAATCAGGGAAAAGCATTTTTACCCCGTGATAATGCTCACGGCAAAGTCAGAGGACACAGACAAAATAATGGGGCTGACGATCGGCGCGGACGACTACATCACAAAGCCGTTTAATCCGCTTGAAGTAACGGCGCGCGTCAAAACGCAGCTTCGCCGTTATACACGATATAATAACGCGGCTGACACAGGCGGTTCGGGAACGGCACCCGAAACGGAGTATGACATAAACGGTCTTATAATAAACAAAAGCACCCACCAGTGTACGCTGTATGGAAAAGAGATAGCGCTTACGCCGATAGAATTTTCAATCCTATGGTATCTGTGCGGGAACAGAGGGCGCGTCATTTCCTCGGAGGAGCTGTTTGAAAATGTATGGGGAGAAAAATTCATTGACAGTAATAATACGGTAATGGCGCATATAGGAAGGCTTCGTGAAAAACTCGGCGAACCGCCGCGCAAGCCTAAATTCATAAAAACAGTATGGGGAGTGGGTTACAAAATTGAATAAACTTATTGAAAAGATAAAGAACCGAAAAAAGCGGACAAATACAAAAAAAAGCGCCTACGGTCAGTTAAGGACAAAACTGTTCATACTGACGATTGCCATGATGCTTGGCGCGGTGATATTCATAATAAGCCTGTATAATCTGGTGTTCAGCGGACATCTGGCAAACTGGACAGTCGCATTTCTTGACCGCTTTGTAGTGCATGACTATGACACGGCGCTTGTCATATACAAACATGTGATAAGAGATAACGCAGAGCCGATAATATGGACATCAATGCTTTGCGTATTCGCCGTGATGATGTGGATATATTTAAATCGTTTTACAAAATATTTCGGCGAGATAAACCGCGGCATAGACGCGCTGATAGAGGAAAATTCAGGCGATATCATACTTTCACAGGAGCTTTCCGCCACAGAAAAGAAGATCAATCAGATAAAGCATACGCTGGAGCAGAGAAAACTCACGGCACAGATAGCGGAGCAGCGAAAAAATGATTTGGTGGTATACCTTGCGCACGACCTCAAAACCCCGCTCACGTCGGTAATCGGTTATCTGACGCTGTTAAAAGATGAAAAGCAGATTTCAGAGGAGCTTAGGGAAAAGTATCTTGACATTTCACTTGAAAAAGCGCTTCGGCTTGAAGACCTGATAAATGAATTTTTTGAGATAACGCGCTATAATCTGTCAAGCCTGACGCTCGAGTACAGCTGTGTAAACCTGACGCGGATGCTCGAACAGCTTGTGTCCGAGTTTGAACCGATGCTTGCGGAGAAAAAACTCAAATGCCGTCTTGTGGCGGAGCGCAGCATAATGATAAACTGCGATGTGGACAAGCTGCAGCGCGTGTTTGACAATCTCTTGCGCAACGCGGTCAATTACAGCGAACGCGACAGCGCGATATACATTTCAGTTTCCCAAAAGGAAAGTAATATAAGCATAAAGTTCACAAATTACGGAAGGACTATACCGCAGGAAAAGCTTTCGCGGATATTTGAGCAGTTTTACAGGCTTGACGCGTCAAGAGGCACGCAAAGCGGCGGCGCAGGACTTGGGCTAGCCATCGCAAAGCAGATAGTCGAGCTTCACAACGGCACGATTACCGCAAAGAGCTATGATGATGTGGTGGAGTTTGAGGTGGCGCTGCCGATGTAGATTATAATAGCATTTTGCTGTTTGACATACTATGCTTTTATAAGGCAGTGCAAATATTCCGTAGTGGAGTCTGCCGCGATAGTGCGGTTTTGGTCTTTATCGGCTTTGAAACGTTTATAATCCTTGGTAAAAACCGTATATTCGCCATAACGTGACATAATTTCCCTGATCGTATCGAGAGACATAAGCCCCTCGTTGTTATAGCTTAAAAAGATATATTTAAAATCAGCATTACTTATTAAATCTTCAAAGGCGGCGTCTACTGTGCGCTTTGAACAAAATTTGCTCTTTTGCTCAGATGAATTGCGAAGCCCCGTAATCCCTGTCAATTCGGGCTCATCATACCTTGCAATCGTTTCAAGAACATGGTAATTTGAACAATACTGTCTTGCATTGTAAGGCGGGTCAAGATATAATACATCGCCGCCTATCTTTCTGACCAGTTTGTTGATATCTTCATTGTAGGTCCTGCCGGCTTTTCCTGAAATAACCGGAAGAAGCTCTAATTTAAATTCTTTTTGCGCTGATTTTTTTATATGTTTAAGGAAAGCCCCATAAACGGAGGCTGTATTTGCGTATTTATCTATGGAGTTTACGAGGCTTGCCAAATAATAGAAGTAAATGTGGTCGTCAATTTCGCCGGAAGTATGAAGGCGCTCAAGTTCGATCCGTATGGCGTCGCATTTCATTCCGTTTTCATTGGTAAAATAATTCCTGCCCGAGCCTGAGCCCTCGCAATAATTGTTGTAGATAAAGCCCTCGACAGGGGAAAGCGTGTTAAGCTTTTCCAGTAAACCTGTGTCCAACTCGGGTATGTTCTCTATGAAATGTTTATTTAATATGTAGCTGTAATATTGAATATCATTTGCAATTACCGTGCAGCCCTTTGCCTTGTATGTCTGTCCGACAATTCCTGTTCCGGCAAATAAATCGCCAAATACATAATTGGCGCCGGATTTATATCCCGTCACTTCTTCGATAGTAGTTTCCAAAAAATCCAGCAATGAGTACTTTGAGCCAATGTAATTCATTTTGCCGCCCCCTTACATTGGAAAAGCATAACATATTTGGGTAAAAAAAACAATAAAAATATGGTGTTGACGCCGCGTGGGAAATGATATTTTCCCTGTAAGAAAATCGTAAGAAATTAATCATAAAAATATATGAAAGCTGTACGACAAAACGAAAAAACAGCGTTTTTTACTTTGATACAATCATTGTGTCAAGGCAGAGGACGCTGTTTTTTACGTTAATTAGTGTTTTTAGCCAAAACTATTTATAGTATGAAAAAGGAGCAAAAATGAAAAAGAAACAAATAGCAGTAATTTTCGGCGGCAGCTCGACAGAGTATGAGGTTTCGCTGCAGTCAGCATACGCCGTATTAAAGGCTTTAGACAGCGGCAGGTATGACATTCTTCCAATCGGAATAACACGACAGGGCGAATGGTACCGCTACAGCGGAAACCTTGAAAAAATAGAAAACAATTCATGGATTGCCGATGAACAGAACCTTCACCCAATCGCGGTATCGCAGAGCAGAAAGCTTAAAGGAATAATTGAATTTGACAAAAATGACAGATGCGTCACAAATGTGTATCATGTAGATTTGGCGTTTCCGGTGCTTCACGGCAAAAACGGTGAGGACGGTACAGTGCAGGGGCTGTTTGAGCTTGCGGGAATAGAGGTGATAGGCTGTGGAACGCTTTCGTCAGCACTCTGCATGGACAAGGACAGGGCGCACAGGCTTGTAAGGGCAGCAGGCATTCTCACACCAAATTCAGTGACAGTGACCAAAAACAATCTGTCGGATATTACAGCACTCACCAATAAGCTTAAATACCCGCTTTTTGTAAAACCGATACGTTCAGGTTCATCATTCGGCATCACAAAAGTACAAACAGAGACAGAGCTTATCCCAGCCGTTCGGTTTGCACTTGAATATGACACAAACGTCATAATAGAAGAGAACATTGACGGCTTTGAGGTAGGCTGTGCCGTATTGGGGAAAGACAGTCTGACGGTAGGCAGAGTTGACGAGATTGAGCTTTCAAGCGGATTTTTTGACTACACGGAAAAGTATACGCTCAAAACATCAAAGATCCATATGCCTGCAAGGATAGACGCGGCGACGGAAAAGCGCATACAGGAAACGGCGGAGACAATCTACAGAACGCTTGATTGTTCAGGCTTTGCGAGAGTTGATATGTTCCTGACGCCAACAGGCGAAATCGTCTTCAACGAGGTCAACACCATTCCGGGATTTACCTCGCACAGCAGATACCCGAATATGATGAAAGGAATAGGCTTATCCTTCGATGAAGTGCTGGACAGGCTGATAAGCTTATACATATGATGGAAATTTTAGCTTCAAATGAAAATATATACGAAGGAAAACTGATTTTAGTAAACAATGATTTCCCTCTGCACGGTGAAAGCGCAAAACTGATGCCTATAAATGAAAAATATCCGCATATCCTGTTGTATAACGAAGCGGCGCGGATGCTTGAATGCGCACTTGAAAGCGTTAAAGGCACTGACGGCAATGAAAATATCGTACCTGTAAGCGGTTGGCGCAGCAAAAAAGAGCAGACCGACATATACGAAAGCTCATTGAAGGAAAACGGAGCGGAGTTTACAGCTAAATTCGTGGCGCTGCCGGATCACAGTGAACATCAGACAGGTCTTGCGATCGACCTTGGGATTGAAAAAGAGAGTATTGATTTTATATGCCCTGATTTTCCATATGAAGGGATATGTGGGAAATTCCGCACCGCCGCGCCGCAGTACGGCTTTATCGAACGCTATAGGAAGGGAAAAGAAAACATTACAAAAATCGCGCCTGAACCGTGGCATTTCAGATATGTGGGCTTTCCGCATTCCGCGATAATAAGCGAAAATGATTTTGTGCTTGAGGAATATATCGAATACCTGAAACAGTTTTCGGCTAACGGTACGCGCTTGGAGTACGACAATGACAGGACACGTTTTGAGATATTTTATGCTCAATCGGAAAAAGCAGGCAGTACAAAAATAATGCTTCCTTACCACACAGACGGCGCAGCACCCGCCTATGAAATATCGGGAAACAATGCTGACGGATTTATCATAACTTGCGCGTATAAAAGGGGGATTGAAAAAGGTGGACAATAATAAAGCATGCACTGGCAAGGCATACACAGGCATAGACTGTTTCAGGTGTGTTGCCGCGTTCCTCGTTGTCGCGATACATACCTCGATATTCACGACTTACAGCGTACAAGGCGATATGATAGCGACACGGATAATCGCGCGTATCGCCGTGCCGTTTTTCTTTGTAACTACAGGCTTTTTCCTCTCGCCATCGTACTCAAAGGACAACAGCAGACTGGCAAAGCTTGCCAAAAAAATGTCCGCGATTTACGCCCTTTCCATAATGATATACATACCGATAAACATATACAACGGTTATTTCTCAACGGAGTATCTTTTGCCAAACATAATAAAGGATATAGTCTTTGACGGCACAATGTATCACCTCTGGTATTTCCCCGCAGTTATCATAGGAGCCGCAATAGTGTGGTTTCTTACAAAAAGATTTGGCATAAAAAGAACATTCGCCGCCACGCTGTTTTTATACGCAGTCGGCATTTTCGGTGACAGTCTTTATGGCATATCGCAGAAAATTCCTTTTGCGGAAAGCTTTTACAGCTGTATTTTTGAAGTGTCTGATTACACGCGAAACGGAATTTTTTTCGCCCCTGTTTTTATCGCAATGGGCGCGATTATTTGTGACAGAAATGTCAGTATTTCCACCGTAAAATACACGGTTGGTTTTGCGGCTTCGTTTATTCTGATGCTTGCGGAAGGAATATTCGTGCATCGCGCAGGGCTTGTGCGCCATGACAGCATGTATATTTTTCTTATCCCATGCACATATTATCTTTTCAATCTGCTCACATTTTGGCGCGGAGAAAGAAAAACTTCACTCAGGACATTTTCCCTTGTCGTATATATAATCCATCCTTTGATGATAGTAGCAGTGCGGCTTGCGGCAAAGATTACAGGCACACGGAAAATATTCATCGAAAACAGTGTCGGGCATTATCTTGCCGTGAGCATTTTTTCGGCAATATTTTCCCTGATGTTTACACTATTATGGCAGGAAATAAAGCACAGAAAAATAAAAAAAGCATCGTCAGACAATATGCCGACGACACGCGGACAGCGAGCATGGATTGAAATCAATCAGGACAATCTAAAGCACAATGTCCAAATACTGAAAAACGCAATGCCCGAAAAATGTGAACTTATGGCAGTAGTCAAAGCTCAGGCATACGGTCACGGGATGTACGAAACTGCCGTGTGTCTCAACAAAACAGGCGTAAAAGCTTTTGCCGTCGCAACCGTAGATGAGGGAATAGAGCTTCGGCGCTACGGCATCTGCGGAGAGATACTGATACTTGGCTATACAGACGTAAGGCGGGCAAAGGAACTTCGCAGATATAAGCTTACTCAGACGCTGATAAGTTATAAGTATGCCTGTCTTTTAAACAGTCAGGGCGTTGACATCAACGCTCATATAAAAATTGACACGGGCATGCACAGACTGGGCATAGATTACAGAAATGCCAAGGATATAGAAAAAGCTTTTAAATTAAAACATATACACATAAGTGGGATTTATTCGCATTTGTGCGTTTCCGACAGCCTTGACGCGGATGACGTTGCTTTTACCCAAAAACAGATAAACAATTTCAGACAGGCAATCGACCGCATAGAGCAGTCAGGGCTTGCGTTTCCCAAAATCCACATTCAAAGCAGCTACGGCTTATTGAATTATCCTGAGCTTAAATTCGATTACGTAAGGGCAGGGATAGCGCTCTACGGCGTGCTAAGTTCCCCGGACGACAAGGTGAGAAAACCGCTCGACCTGCGCCCCGTACTTTCGCTAAAAACAAAGGTAATACTTATCAGAACAATAGAAAAAGGCGAAGCCATAGGCTACGGCAGGACTTTCACAGCAAGCCGCAGAACAAAAATAGCAATACTTCCCATAGGCTACGCCGACGGCATACCGCGCAGCCTTTCATGCGGAAAGGGCTATGTAATGATAAACGGAAAAAGAGCATACATAGCGGGCAAAATATGTATGGACCAGACAGCAGTGGACATAACCGACATACCAGACGTCGCTGAGGGAACTACCGCAACAATCATAGGCGACGGCATCCTTGCGCCGACAGTTGCCGACAACGCAGACAGCATATCAAACGAATTGCTCAGCAGGATTGGGAGCAGAGTGGAACGATAGTATCGAAAAATTGAAAGCCATTGCTTGCTATTTACACTCAAACAGAATAAAATATAAACAGAAACAGACAATTCGAGTATAATTTCATTGCACAAGGAGCGTTTTTATGAAAACAGTTAGTATTAGATTAGAAGAACAGAAAAATTAGAGGCATTTAAACGACTTGAAGAATCAAGAAAAAGGTTTTCTAAGGAGACTAAAAGTATCATGAAACAACCTGCAAAACAAAGGACAGTTCATTGTGAGGGCGGCGATATTACATACCTGCTCACAAGAAAACCGGTAAAAAACGTAAATCTGAGAATAAAGCCAAATGGACAAGTCCTTGTGTCAGCCAATAACAGAGTACCCATAGAATTTATAGAAACATATATCAGTCAAAAACAGCAATATATCTTTGCGGCGCTGTCAAGATACGAAGAAAGAAGAAAATTAATTCAAGATACCCCCAAGAGATATGAAAGCGGCGAACGTTACGATCTCTTAGGCAAAAGCCTATGCCTGAACGTAGAAGAAAGCAGGGAAGAAAGCGTACATACAGACGGAGCATATATTTTCCTGAAAGTAAAAAATAAAGACGATTTCCGCCATAAAGAAATCCTAATGTCAAAATGGCTTAAACAATATCAGACAATGATATTCCAAGAACAGCTGCAGGAAACATATAAACTCTTTCAAAAATACAAAGTGCCATATCCCACATTAAAAATCCGATGCATGAAAACCCGCTGGGGCTCATGTCAGCCGAATAATGCGATCATCACATTAAACAGCAGACTGATTGAGACCCCAAAGAGCTGCATAGAATATGTGGTGCTGCACGAATTTGCGCATTTCATCCATCCCAATCATTCAAAACAGTTTTGGGATTTCGTCACAATGCTGATGCCCGATTGGGAAGAACGCAAAAAAGAGCTTGAAAAATGGGGCTGACCCGTTGACTTTTCCATATAATATTTGCAAATCCAGCCGCTCTATGATAGGATAAAACATATAAAATGTCTGTTCGGATGTAAAAATAGGATTGACTACTGACGGCGGGGAAGACTGCGAGCATAGACTTATAAAGAGGTATTATGGGTAACATTCTAATAGTTGAAGATGACAAAGTATTAAACTTGGGATTACAAGCCTGCATGAAAGAGTGCGGAC
>CANREB010000044.1 GCA_947629525.1 uncultured Lachnospiraceae bacterium | reverse complement strand
ATAGACAAATATCGGCGGTCATGAATAGACCGCCGAAAAAAATCAAAAAAATTTACACACTTTACTTGACAAACCCTATATAGCCGCATTTATTACAAACAATTTTATCTTCCATAACTACACTACCCTTTTTTACAATCTTTTCTTTCTTATTTACAAGCGTAAATGGCTTAAAGGGATTTAGATTTGCTGTGTATCTTGTTTTTGTCTTAGCAGGAATGATTTTTTGCTGTTGAAAATGCGAACAGTCTTCAGAGCCGCATCTGGGACAATGTACTTCTTGTTTACTTCCCCAAAAAGTATATTTATAAATTCCACAAAATTCTTCTTTTTCGGCTTTTATGAGGGGGGCTTTTTCAACCAAATCAATTCTGTCATAATTGCCATTATCATTTTTGCTTTTTATTATGGCATTGTTTAAAGCATCTAAGCGCGCGTCTTTGCGAACATTAATAAAATCAAATTGTGTCTTTATTCTATACCCACATTCATTACAAAAAATATTTTCTTTATTATTATGAATCCCGCATTGTGGGCAAACATTAAATTCCGCATTTTCAAAATAATAATCAACTATTTTCTTTGAATGTTTCAACCCAATTCCGAAATCTTCACTTAATTTTTTTATTATATTAAATGTTTGGTTGTTTGGGATAACCTTTAGTATATTTTCTAATGCCTTTATCTCGATATCTTCAATTTCTTTTTCTTCTGATTCTATAAAAAGTTCTTCTTTAACTTTTCTAATTTCTTCTTTTATGCTTTGTATCGGATATCCGCAATTTGGACATGATCTTGCCTTGTCGCTAACTTCTTTCCCACATTCCGGACATTGGATTAAGGACATATGAAAACCTCCTGTTTATGATTTTGAATATTGTACCACAAATAGGATGAGTTGTCATCAAAATTAAAAATTCCCTATTTAATTTATATTCTCCCCTCATTCTCCTTCAAAATCCCCGTAAGTATCTCCAACAGCTTTTCCACATCAATCGGTTTGGCGATATGTGCGTTCATGCCGCATTCAAGAGCCTGCCTGCGGTCTTCATCAAACGCGTTAGCCGTCATAGCTACGATCGGGATGTTTGCAAGACCCGGGTCATCCAGTGCACGGATGGCACGGGTGGCGTCGTAGCCGTTCATTTTTGGCATTTGTATATCCATGAGAACGAGGGAATAATACCCCGGCGTAGAGTTTTTCACTTTCTCCACGGCGACGGTGCCGTCATCGGCTGTCTCTACGGTAAATCCTCTGTCGGTGAGAAGCTCCATTGCAATTTCCCTATTCAGCTCGTTGTCCTCGGTCAGCAGCAGGCGCGTGCCCGTAAGGGGGGCGGGCGGATCAGATATAGCAGATGTCTGCTGTGCGCTGAGAGTATTGCCGGTGGCAGCAATCAAAATATCTCTAAGTTCTGAGAGGAAGATCGGTTTGTTGCAGAAAGCGTTCACGCCCGCCGCGCGCGCTTCTTCCTCGAAAGCAGTCCAATCGTAGGCAGTAACGACAATGATCGGTGTACTGTCGCCCACGACGGAACGTATCTGGCGCACTACCTCAAGCCCGCTTAAGTCCGGAAGGAACCAGTCTATTATGTAGGCGTGATACTCATCGCCCAGTTCATATGCCTGTTTGGCGTGCAGGACTGCCTCTTTGCCGTGCAGTACCCACTCGGAGCGCATACCGATCTGGCGGAGCATTTTGGTGACGCTGTCACAGGTAGAAAAGCTGTCGTCTACGACAAGGGCGTGCAGTCCCTGAAGCGCCTGAACGACTTCAATTTTCTGCGGTTCCGCGCGGAGACGGAAGTCGAGATTGATGATAAATTCAGTACCTTTGCCCTGCTCGGAGTGCAGCTCGATAGTGCCGCCCATCGTATCGATGATATTTTTAGCTATAGCCATGCCAAGTCCCGTGCCCTGTATGCCGCTGGCCGTGGAGGTGCGTTCCCGCTCAAATGGTTCAAAAATATGTTCCATAAATTCCGGGCTCATACCGATGCCGGTGTCCTTGACGCGGATCTCATAAGAACCATATCCCTTGGGTGCCCGCGGCTTCTGCCGGATCGTCAGCGCTACAGTGCCGCCCGCCGGGGTGAACTTGATAGCGTTGGAGAGAAGGTTCAGCAGTACTTGGTTTACATGCAGCTTGTCGCAGTAAATATCCTCGTCGATGACGTCAACCGTGTCCATGAAGAAGTTGAGCTGCTTGGAGTGCATCTGCGTCTGTATAATATTTCTCATATCACGGAAAATATCCGAGATAGAACATTCTTTTTCTTCAATGTTCAATTTGCCGGATTCGATTCGGCTCATATCCAAAATGTCGTTTATCAGGGAGAGCAGGTGGTTGCTGGAAGAGAGAATCTTCTTCAGATATTCCTGCGTACGCTCTCGGTTGTCAATATTGGCTTGAGCAAGCGTCGTAAAGCCGATGATGGCATTCATAGGTGTCCGGATATCGTGTGACATATTGGAGAGGAAAGTGCTCTTGGCGCGGTCGGCAGCTTCTGCTTTCTGCAGTTTCTCTGTGAGTACTGCGTGCTCAACTGCCTGTTCCATTACCTGCTTTGCGTTGTAACGCATCCACAGATAATACAGGATGAACGTGACAGCCATCAAAAGTCCGAGAATGATAAAAACATTCCTGACTGCGAAGACATTGGCGAAAGCTTCTTTTTCAGGCACATCGACTGCAATCGACCATTTGTTGACTCCGATAGGGGCGTAGTACATATACTCCCAGCCGTCAGTGTTCTGAGTGCTGTAGATGACGTAGCCGGAATTCAGGTTGAGCAGATCATCTGTGTATTCATTCCAGCTTTTTGT
Organism: uncultured Lachnospiraceae bacterium; assembly: GCA_947629525.1. GTDB lineage: Bacteria > Bacillota > Clostridia > Lachnospirales > Lachnospiraceae > COE1. The sequence goes on along the minus strand of CANREB010000044.1, from coordinate 20,040 downwards.
GCCCTTGGTTTTGCGGCTTGATTTGGCAGCGTCAAAATCGGAGATGTTGCCGAGTGTGTCGTGCTATGTATCTACGAGGAAATCTCCGGATCTTGTGTCAATAATGTATACGAAAGCATTAGCGTTGTAGATATTATCGACATTGAGTATATCGGGCAGACTCTCCAAATTGGTGACGCCGTAAAGCAGGGCGGCTGTCTCTCCGTCTTGGATGATAGGTACATAATGCCGCAGGATCGGCTGGCCGATTGAATTGTAAGTGCGGTTCGAGATATGCTCGCCGAGCGGAGCTTCCTTTGAAAAAGAAATATCGCCGATTTCCGAGGCTTCGGTAATCGTGCTGTCTGCGGAAAGTATGCGGTCGTCCGGCAGCAGGACGCCTACGTTCATTGTTTCGAGCAAAGGATTTACACTTTTCATGATCGCCAGTGTGGCATCGATATCAAAATTGTCTGCCTGCGAGATGATGTCGGCAGTTGCGTTCAGTAGGCGGCTGTCGCGCTCAAACTTTGATGTGATCTCTACGATCGCAGTGTTAACGCCCTCTTCCAAACGATTCAAAGAGCGTTGACGAAGTACCGCGTTGATTTTGAAATATGCAAAAATAAGAAATATAACGATAATGACGATTACAACGCCTGTAGCTGTCAGGCTTTTATCTTTATGGGCAGTTTTTTCCCGTGCCGTATTGCGGATCATGGGTACGGTTCCTCCTTTGTTGATAAACTGTTTAATATGATTGCTTTTATGAAAAAAATTATAGCAGAACAGGAAAAGGATGTCCAGCGAGAGTTAAGGGGAGTGGAGATTCATCGCCGCTGAATGAAATATTAAATCATAAAAATATATGACCGCATTATAAAACATAGTTTAGAATATGGCATTTAATTTTAAATGCAGACGATCTCAAGAGTCTTCAGGCGGGTGCCGACAGCGCGCTTTACATAGTTAAAGAGAACGGCAGAAACGGATTTGGATGGTATAAAAAGGAAAATAATTTCTGCCGTTAGATGTCGGATCATAATATGACGTCGATGCTTCCGCCCTCAACCGTGACAATAGGCATATCTGCCGACGGCGCAGTCATGTCCACACCTGCAATTTCCAAAGATGCCCCTGCCGATGAAGACGCGGCAGGCTGTGCATTGCCCGTTCCGGGTGATATGGCAAGCGAAGAGCCGGCGGAATTGTTATTGCCGGATGAAACGCTCATTGCGGCGTTTGCCTGCTGTTCGCGCGCAAGCTTTTCAAACATAGCTCTGAGGTATTTCATATCAGCTTCCATAATGTCGCGCATTTCCTCTGAACGATGTTTTTTCTTTAGGCGTTCTAAATCTTCGGGACTCATATTTGGGTCGGGTATTTCCAAGAGGTCGTTTAATGAAAATTCGTCCGGCATCTCTTCCTCGGCTTCTTTCATCGCCTCGGCGAGTTCACGCATAAGCTGCTTTAATTCTTCCTCGCTGTTTTCGAGCATCTCTTCTTCAGAACCTGCTTCCTCGAAGACAGGCTCTAAATTTTCGTCGCTATTTTCACTCTTAAGCGCTTCATCGAGTTCTGATACGCATACTGTGCCGTTGTTGGCGGCGGCTTCTTCCTGCCTTAAGTGCCTCATACGCTTTTTTGCCACGCGCTCTATGCGCTTTGCATGCATAATTGCGTTGTCAAGCGCCTCGTCATCATATTGACCGCTGCTTTTCTGGCGCTGCAGTGTCACGACTTTGCGTCTTGCCTTTGATACGACTTGGCTTGCCGCGTTAGAAGTTTTCGTGCTCATGAGCATAGCTGAGATCTGCTTGAAATTATATTGCAGTTTTTTGAGTTTTGCATAATTTTTTGGCGCGGCTATAGTATAGCTGAAAGTAGCCAAAGTTTCGCCATTTGTGTTGCGGACGACTTTTTTTACTTTTTTGCTGCCGTCCTTCATTTTTGTTACCGTAGTTTCGTTTAATTTTGCGATTGCCATACCGCGATCTGCCGTACTGCCTGTTCCGTAAGAATTGCTTATTCCGTTCATAAAAATCCCCGCTTTCCCTGCATGGTAATATTTGCCGTCCGTGGCATGATCATAAATATCTATTTATTATATCGGCATTTAAAGAGAAAAGTTTATTTAATCTCATTTACTTGTAAATAATTTTTAGAAATGATATATTGATATAGGTGTATTATGTAATAACGAAAGGGAAAATCATAAGATGAATGCGGACAAGGACAACAGTATAGAAATATTCGAGAAAATGCCGGTCGCAAAAGCGGTAAGGACTATGGCGATACCGACTGTGATAAGTCAGTTGATCGTGCTTATCTACAACATGGCAGATACTTTTTTTGTCGGGCGTACAAATAACCCGTTGATGGTCGCGGGGGCATCGCTGATACTGCCGATCTTTAATATCACGCTTTCGGTGTCGGGACTTGCGGGAATAGGCGGCGGTGCGCTTGTATCGCGCCTGTTGGGAGAAAAGCGGTTGGATGAGGCGCGCAAAGTGTACAGTTTCTGCGTATATCTGGGGGTGTTCGTCGCACTGCTGTTTTCGGTGGCAGTACTGATTTTTATGCGTCCGCTGATGATGATGCTCGGGGCGGGCGCTGATACATACGAATACGCGAGCAGGTATGCTTTTCTTGTAATTGTCTGCGGCGGTGTGCCTACTGTTTTATCAAATATACTTGCAACTCTTCTGCGAAGCGTCGGCGAGTCGAAAAAAGCAAGCTTCGGCATTACTATGGGCGGTATAATCAACATTGCACTCGATCCGCTGTTTATGTTTGTTATTTTCCCTGACGGGATGGAGATAGTCGGTGCGGGCGTGGCGACATGTCTTTCCAACTGCATCGCATGCGCTTACTTTATTACGATACTGGTGAAAATGGGTGACAGTTCAGTACTGAAACTCTGTCCGCTGACAAAGCTTCCAATGCCTAAAAGCATTGCGGGCATTTTTATTGTGGGTATTCCTTCTGCTGTATCAACTCTGCTTTTTGACCTTGATTATGTGGTTATAGACAGGCTGATGTCGGGGTACAGCGATGTCGCGCTTGCGGCGATAGGCATTGTACTTAAGGCTGAACGTCTTCCGCTGAATATCGGTATAGGCATCTGTCAGGGAATGATGCCTATCATTGCCTATAATTATTCGGCAGGAAATTACAACAGGATGAACGCTGTAAGACGTTATTCTTTGAAAATAGGTCTGTTATGCGCGGCGGTGAGCATTGCGCTTTATCAGATATTTGCCGGAGGCATTATGAATATTTTTATTGATGACGCACAGACTGTAGCTCTTGGAACAGGATTTCTGCGCGTACGCGTTCTCGCGACGCCGTTAATGTTTTTGAGCTTTTTCCATGTATATCTGTTTAACGGATTTGGCAAGGGCGGATATGCACTGTTCCTTGGAGTGATGAGGTGGATGGTGTTTAATATCCCGATGCTTTTTATACTCAACCGCCTTATCGGGATGAACGGACTGGTATGGTCTCAGGTGACAGCAGATATACTTACCGTGGCGTTGTCGCTGGTTGTTTATAAAAGGTATGAAAAGCGAAGCTTTTCTGCCAAAAGTAATGAAAGTGTGGCATAATATGATACAAAGATTAAAGAGAACAGCCGCTTTGGTTCTTCTGACCGTTCCGGTTTTATGCGGCGCGGCGGAAGATATCGCATATGCGGCGGAAACCGACAACCGTGTTTACACGGATGAAGAAGAGGAATACATTAAAAATGCGGAAACACTAAAAGTAGGCTATGTACGTGACCGCAAGCCTGTCTCTTTCTGCGGTGAGAACGGGGAACTTTCAGGTATCTCAAGAGAAATATTTGACAGGATATCACAGATAAGCGGATTAAAATTCGAGTATATCGAACTTCCCGAGGGAGATGTGACGTATGATTATCTTTTGAATGAGGGCTTTGACCTTGTTACGGGAGTTGAATACAATAAGCAAAATCAGAAGGCGAGAGGAATACTGATAAGTGATCCGTACCTCTCAAGCAGGAAAGTGATCGTGGCGCGCGACGGTCTTAGTATCAGGAGCGACGCTAAACTGACAGTCGCGATCTCAACAGGCTCACAGACGATCAGAAAAGTGCTGGCGGAGCAGTATCCGAATTTTGAACTTGTGGATTATCCTACAATTGAGGCATGTTTTAATGCCGTAAGAAACAGTGAAGTCGATCTGCTCATCCAAAACCAGTACGTGGTAGAGTACTGGCTTTACAGACCTGTTTACAGCAACCTGAAAGTTGTTCCTGTTATGGAACTTGACGATCGGTTATGCTTTTCGGCTGTTACGCCATTGGAAAAGACTGATAACAGTGTGTGGGAAGAAAAAGAACTGCTCATTTCCATTATCAATAAGTCGATCGCACAGATATCGGCGGGCGAGAACGCAGGGTACATAATAGAGGCTACGGCAGAGAACATGTACGAGTATACGTTTTTGGACGTCCTGTATCAGTACCGTTATACGATCATTATTCTTACGGCTGCGTTTGTCCTGACGGGGTTACTGCTGTTAAGAGCTATCAACGACCGTGCGGATGCAAAAGCAAAAGGTGATTTCCTTTCAACGATGAGCCATGAGATACGCACGCCGCTTAACGGGCTTATAAGCCTGAATTATTTAATGGCGCAGAATATTGAGGATAAAGATAAGATCGCCAATTATCTGAGACAGTCTTCCATTGTGTCGGAATATCTTCTTGCTCTTGTGAATAATATACTCGATATGTCAAAACTGCAGGCGGGTGAGATCGAACTTGAACAAAAAAACGTTGATCTGAGGCTTTTGCTTGAAACAGTTGTTTTTATCGAGAAATCCGGAATGGAGGACAAGGGAATTAATTTAAACACTGATATAGAGCTTATACATCCTATTGTTATAGGCGATGCAGTCAGAATACAGCAGATACTTGTCAATATACTTGATAATTCGCGAAAATATACGCAGGAGGGCGGAAATGTTTCGATAAGAGTACGCCAGACCAAGACGCCTGAAGGAGATATCGAAACTACAACGGATATAACCGATACGGGGCGCGGCATGAGCGAAGAATTTCAAAAAAAGATATTTGACCCTTTTACTCAGGAACGCGATACCGTCTCACAGGGAAATCAGGGGACAGGGCTTGGAATGGCGATATGTTCTCTTCTTGCAAAGCAGATGAGGGGCAGTCTCAAAGTGGAGAGCAAGCCGGGAGAAGGAAGCTGCTTTACATTTTCCTTTTTGGCAAAACCCGCATCGTCAGAAGTCCCGGGAAGCAATGCGGATAAGGCACGTCAAACAGAAAACGCCAATATCAAACCGCGTATTTTGGTCGCCGAGGATAATGAACTGAACGGACAGATACTTGTCGAACTGCTTGAGGGCGAGGGCTTTGAAGTCTCTCATGCGCTTGACGGCAGGGAAGCGCTTGAGACATTTTCAGACTCTCGTGAAGGAGAATACGGTATAATACTTATGGATCTTATGATGCCCGAGATGAATGGTTTTGAGGCAGCCGAGGCAATACGCGCGCTTAAACGCAGCGATGCGAAAACCGTAAAGATATTTGCATGCACGGCAAACTCATTTAAAGAGGACAGGGACAAGGCTTTTGCCAGCGGAATGGATGATTTCATCACTAAGCCGCTTAATGTAAATGAACTTTTGGACAAACTTAGATATTAGAGATGCCATTTATTGACTTTTGCGTTTCAGACTGGTATTATATTGTATAGGGATAATGTTACACATCTTAAAAGGAACAGTGATATGATGAAAGATGTAAGTCTGGATGTTGCCGCACTCGTTCTGCTGATCATACTTGTATTTTCATGTATTTTCCGCAAGATGACAAGCGGCGTGTCAAATCGCATATATTTGGTCATATTGTTGTCGGCTATCGTTGCTACGGTATTTGATATTATCGCGGTGACGCTTGACAATGCGGACAGCCGCAACGATTTTGCCCTTTACGCTGCGCATTCGGGATATCTTATTGCGCATTATCTTATTGCGCCTCTTCATCTTTTCTTTGTTATAAGCCTGACGGATATATGGCATAAACTGCGCCGTAATACAATTCTTCAAATGCTGATATTCCTGCCGTCGTTTGTCGTTATGATCGCTTTTATCTTAAATATCAACAATAATATGCTCTTTTCCGTTAAATACGGTTATGAGCGTGAAACGTGGTTTCCTATGCTGTACGTGGCAGCGATCTTATATGTTATTTATGATATTATATATATTATCAGATACAACAAGATGTTTGATTTTGACGATATTGCTTCTATCACCGCGGTACTGCCGATCTATATTGTCGCGGTGACGGTACAGGCATTTTTCCCTAATGTACTGGTTGGGATGTTCGGTATAGCGGTGGGTCTTCTGATAATAAGCATCGGTGTACAGCGTCCCGAGGACTATATCGATTCGTTTACGCAGCTTATGAAGCACAGTGCGTATGCTCATGATATGAAACGTTCATATTATAACGGCAAACATGTCAATATCATTATGCTGAATATCGCTAATTTCCAGTCAATTCAGGCAATGATAGGGTTTGACCTTGCGATGCACATACTGAAAGAAGTAGCCGATAAAATACGTCAGATCAACACTGAATGGAGCGCGGGTGCGGAACTCTACTATTTGGATAACGGACGTTTCCGTCTGGTTTTCGACTGGAATGAGTACAGCAAGGCGGAAGATGTCGCAAATGTGCTTAACCGTGAGTTAAAGAACGCAAGTTTTAACGGACTTGACATAAGCTTGGAGCCGTTTATCGTGCTTGCGCGCTGTCCCGAAGAGATTTCCGAGTTCAAGATGCTGATGTCATTCGGCGCCGATTTTCATAAAAAGAATTATTACACGGGACAGGTTATCAAGGCGAACGAGATATTTAATCAAAATCAGCTTGATATCAGGAATAACATTGATACGATCATAGAAGATGCGCTTGCAAATGAAAGATTTCAGGTGTATTATCAGCCGATCTACTCACTTTCAAAGGATAAGTTCGTGTCGGCAGAGGCTCTGATAAGGCTTATCGACCCGAAGCACGGTTATATATCGCCTGAGGCGCTTATAACTGCTGCTGAGCAGAATGGAGCGATACACAAGATAGGAGAGCTTGTATTTGAAAAGGTATGCCAGTTTATCGCAAGCGATGACTTTGAAAAACTGGGACTTGAATATATTGAGGTCAATCTGTCTGTGGCGCAGATAATGAACAGCGATCTTCCCGATAAACTGTTTGCCGTTATGAAAAAATATGATATCGCACCGGACAGGATAAATCTTGAGATTACAGAGACGGCTGCCGCTTACGCGCAGCGCGTCATGACGGAAAATCTTGAAAAACTTACAAAGGCGGGGATAAGCTTTTCACTGGATGATTACGGTACCGGATATTCAAATATGAAGCGTGTCATACAACTGCCGCTTAAGATCATTAAACTTGACAAGTCGTTTGTTGACGAGAATAACAATCCTAAGATGTGGATTTTTTTGGAGAATACGGTCAAAATGTTAAAGGATATGAATATGGAAATCGTAGTGGAGGGTGTTGAAACACGCGAAATGCTCAACGCGTTTTCGGATTTGAAATGCGATTTCATACAGGGTTACTTTTTCTCTAAGCCGATACCTGAGACTGATTTTGTCGAGTTTATCTCAAAGCAAAACAATAAAGCTTCATAATGTTGGAAGATTAAGAGGCACTGTCGCGGGGCAGTGCTTTTTATATGCGCTGAAAATGTGAATAAAAGCCCTAAAAATGTTGAATTATTCAAAAAATAGTGTTATATTGTCAAATGGATATTGTTTTGCATAAGGAGCGCAGATGAGGTGGAGAGAATAATGAAAAAGGTTACTTCAAAGAAAATAGGGACTTCATTTCCGGTCAGTTTTCTTTTGACTTTTATGCTGTTGATCTTCGGACCGTCGGAGATCTTTTTTGCCAATGTTACGGAGTTTGACTTTGTATATGGGGAGTTTGCGGGATATATGGCGGTATTTGCTTTAGTCTTGGCTGCGGCGTTTACACTGTTGACGGCTTTTGTGCCTGAAGGGGTATACAGAGTGGTATTGTCTGTTGTGTTTGCAGTTTCTGTCGGCGGATATATTCAGGTTATGTTCCTGAACAAAGAGCTTGATCTGCTTGGATTGAACCCTGAAGGGTACAAGACGGGTTTGGAACAGTCAGTGGGAAATCTTGTGATTTGGATCGCAATATTGATTTGTGTATTAGTATTGGCGTTTTGGAAATCTGACATATGGAAAAAGGCGGTCATGTATTTATCCGCTTTTCTTCTTCTCATACAGGCGGTTGCGCTGGTTTCGCTCATTGCATCGGCAAAGGATGAGGCGTATCATTATCCCGAGAGCGGTTATCATCTTTCGGGTGAAGACCAGTATGTGGTTTCCGCAAATAAGAATGTAATTGTAATAATATTGGATTGGTTCAGCAACCTGTATGTAGAACCGTTGTTGACAGCCTATCCGGGCGCGACAGATTTTTTGCATGATTTTACATATTACAGTAATGTGGACTGTGTTTATTTCGGCACTTTTCCTTCGCTGCCGCATATGCTGACCGGAAATGCTGTTGATATGTCGTGCACTATAAACGAGTGGTGCGAAAAAATCTGGAACGATGAGAAGACTGATAAATTTTATGAAATGCTTTCAAAACAAAATTTTGTAGCAAACGTGTATACGCCTGATACGAATATTTTGTGCGGTCTTAATTCGGCAGAGCTTTTGGATGGCAAATTAACAAATGCAGTGAGTTCGTCGCAGGAGATAGATATTTTTTACAAATTGTTGTTTAAGACTATGGCAAAGATGTCATGTTATCGAATGTTTCCTGACATTGTAAAACCATACTTTTATGCGAATATTGATGAATATTCCAAAATCGTTGAAGTTAAAGAGAATAAAATAAACCATGAGAATTATGATTTTTATCAGGGACTTTTAGAGAAAGGGCTGACCGCGGATAAAAATTCCAATTATTATATTGTACAGCACCTTATGGGTCCTCATCTCTATACGACTGATGAAACAGGAGCGTATAAAGAAAATTCAACGCTGGAGGAAACAACAAAGGGCTGTATGGTAATTGTGGAGGAGTATCTCAACCGTTTAAAAGAACTGGGAGTATATGATGACGCGACTATAATCGTGACAGCAGACCATGGCGGGGCGTATGATTCGCAGGTGATATTTTATATGAAAGAACCGCAGGAAAAACATGACACGTCGCCTGTTAATTCGGCACCGGTATCATTTGATGAATTTCTGCCGACTATTGCAGAGGCAGTCGGAGCAGATTACACAGAGTATGGCAAGTCTGTCCATGATTATAAGGAAGGGGAAGTAAGGACCAGAACAGTATGGCTGCGCGATTATGATCCTGAGTATCCTGATGTTCCGTGCTATACCGGAGATAAGGTCGGCAGTTCAAATGTATATTTTGGCTACACCTATACTGGCGATATAGAGGATCTGTTAGATACGACAGAAGACGGACCGGACAGTATCGTTGAGATGGTCGATTCGTATTTTTGATTATGGACTTTGTATATTACAGATGTTATAATGAAAATAATCAATATTGAATGGAGAATAAAAACTATGAAAAAAATAATCGGAAAAACACTTTCATTTTTCTACTTCTTTAATTGCTTTTTTGCCCTGTTTACTCTGCCTGTGCATGCCTATATTGACCCTTCGGCTGTTACATACATAATTCAGGGCGTGGCGGGTGTGCTTATCGCGCTTGGCGCGGGTCTTACCATATTCAGACACAAGATATTCCAGCTTTTCAAGGGAAAGAAAGCGGATCAGGAGGAAGAGGAAAAAATCGAGTTCAAGGATGTAGAATGACATGAGCATTATAACGGATGCGATAGTAGACGGCTTAGTATGGCTTATAAACGCCTGCTATGCCGTCTGCCATAATTATTGGGTCGCAATTTTTATATTCACTTTTCTAACCAAGATTATTTTGTTCCCTCTTTCCATATGGGTACAGAAAAATTCCATCAAGACAGTGCGTATGCAGCCTGAGATGAACCACATAAAGGCGGTATACATGGGCAATCAGGAGATGATTTCGGAAGAGCAGTACAAGCTGTTTAAGCGAGAGAAGTACAGTCCGTTTGTGGATTTGATACCGCTGTTTGTTCAGCTTGCGCTATTGATGGGCGTTGTGGAGGCAGTCAAGCGGGGGACAACATTAAATGCCGTACCTGTTGAAACATTGGGCATCACGCTGCTTGTGCCTGTTATCGCGGCGCTGTCAGCTTTTTTTATGTGCTATGTACAGAATAAGATAAATGTCCTTCAAGTAGAGCAGGGCGCGCTGAACAGGTACGGTACGATGATATTTTCCGTGGCGCTGTCTTTATACCTTGGCTTTTTTGTGTCGATAGGAGTGGGGATATACTGGAGTTACAGTAATCTGCTTTCCATACTACAGCTTGTGCTTTTGAACCTATGGATAAATCCCAAAAACTATATAGACTATGATGCGTTGGAAAAGAGCAAGGAAGAGCTGAAACAGGCAAAACAGTTTATGGCGCCAAAAAAGAAAGAAGACAGGAAAAATCCGTACCGCAAAAAGGAAAAAGCGGATTATAAGCGCTTTTTTTCATCCGGCAGAAAACGTGTTGTATTTTATTCGGAGAAAAACGGTTTTTATAAATATTATAAAAATATAATAGAGGAGATAATACGCAGGACTAACATCGTGGTGCATTATATCACAAGCGATCCGCTTGACGAGGTCTTTGCTTTAGAGAGCGAACAGTTCAAGCCTTATTATATTGGCGAGAACCGCCTTATAGTGCTGATGATGAAGCTCGAGGCTGATATCTGTGTGATGACTACGCCTGATTTGGAGAATTTTCAGCTAAAGCGTTCCTATGTGAAAAAAGACATTGAGTATATCTATGTGCCGCATGATGTGAACAGTTCTAATCTTACATTTCATAAAAATGCGCTTGACCATTTTGATACTATTTTTACATCGGGCATTCGCAATAAGCAGGAGATAGCAGAGCGTGAGGATAAATATGCCCTGCCAAAGAAACAACTTGTAGAGTGGGGTTCAAGCGTCATTGATAACATGGCAAAAGCTTATGAAGAAATGGAAAAAGAAAACGACGGCAAAACGACGATTTTAATAGCGCCGTCATGGCAGAAAGACAATATATTGGATTCCTGCATAGAAGATATTCTGGACAGCTTAAAAGGTGAAGGATATAACATTGTCGTGCGTCCTCATCCGCAGTATGTACGCCATTTTGAAGAGCGTATTGACGCATTGCGGAACAAATACAGGCAGTATGGCATTGAGGTACAGAAGGATTTTTCTTCAAATAAGGTAGTATATACAGCCGATGTACTGATAACAGACTGGTCAAGCATTGCGTTTGAGTATACTTTTTCGACACTTAAGCCCGTATTGTTTATAAATACGCCTATGAAGATCATCAATCCCGATTATCAGGAGCTTTCAACTGTGCCTGTAGATTTGGAGCTGCGTGATAAGGTAGGGATCTCACTTGAGGAAAATGAAGCAGGCAGAGTAAGTGAAGCTGTCAGAAAACTACTCAATGAACATCGGTTTTCAACAGAAGAAATGGCGAAACTCAGGGACTTTTATATTTATAATGTGGGCAACAGCGGAAGTGTGGGTGCAAAATATATTATAGACAGGCTTGTGTCAAGACATTAAGAAATGGAGAAAGTTATGATAAAGAGAAATGTACTGTTAAATCCGGGACCCGCGACAACTACAGATACGGTGAAGATGGCGCAGGTCGTGCCTGATATCTGTCCAAGGGAAAAAGAATTTGTGGCGGTTATGCGCGAGGTTGAAGAAGGACTTTTGAAGATCGTGCATGCTGAGCCGGACGAGTATGCGGCTGTCCTGTTTTGCGGTTCGGGCACTATAAATATGGATATCTGCCTTAATTCGCTGCTTCCAAAGGACAAAAAAATCCTGATACTCAACAATGGCGCATACAGCAGCAGAGCTGTGGAGATATGCGAATATTATGGGCTTGCACATATAAACCTACAGCTTTCCCTCAATCAGCCTATGGATTTGGAGGCAGTTGAAAGGGCATTGCGGGAAAATCCGGATATCGCGCTTGTCTATACTACTCACAACGAGACAGGTACGGGGCTTTTAAACCCTATCCGCAAGATAGGTGAAATAGCACATACACATAATGCGGTATTTGTGACAGACACCACGTCTACTTACGCTATGCGTCCTATAGATATGCAGAAGGACAATATCGATTTCTGCATGGCATCGGCGCAGAAAGGTATTATGGCGATGACAGGGCTTTCTTTCATAATAGGAAAAAAATCCGTTATAGAAGCATCGGCAGAATACCCTAAGCGTTCATATTACTGCAATTTATATATGCAGTACGAGTATGCAAGGCAGCATGGCGAGATGCACTTTACGCCGCCTGTTCAGGTAGTTTATGCGGCAAGGCAGGCTATTAAGGAATATTTTGACGAGGGAGAAACTGCAAAGTGGGAAAGGCATCTTGAGGTCTTTAATGCTATTTATGACGGACTGACAAAGCTGGGATTTCATATTTACATTCCGAAAGAATATTCGTCGGGGCTTGTAGTGGCAGCACTTTATCCCGATGATGAAAACTGGGATTTTGCAAAAATTCATGATTATTGTTATGAAAAAGGTTTTACAATATATCCGGGCAAGGTCGAAAAAACGGGGATGTTCCGCCTGTGCGCATTAGGTGCGATAACGGTTAAGGATATTCGGGACTTTTTCGTGGTTTTTGAGGAAGCTTTAAGAAAATATAATGTCACAGTACCTGTAAGGTATAAACAGTTTTAGCGGTTGCACTTTTGTTTCAAAAAGATTTGTACGGCAGAATGAGAGGGAATATGAATAAGGTTTACACGTGTTTTTGTACAGACATTATCCATGAAGGACATTTGAATATTTTAAACGAGGCAAAAAAATACGGTCAGGTTATCGTTGGTGTGCTTGCCGATGAAGCAATGGTGCGCTATAACCGTTTCCCGACGATTTCGCTTGAGGAACGCATAGATATCATAAAGGCGACAGGTCTTGCCGATAAGGTAATGATACAGCAGGATATCATGTATGATGTCGTTTTGGAGGAATTAAGACCTGATTATGTCATTCATGGCGACAACTGGCAGAACGGACCCGAGAAAGCAATCAGGGAAAATGTAGTAAATAATCTTAAAAAATATGGCGGACAGCTCATAGAAGTGCCGTATACATACAATGACAAGGTAAAAAAGATCGATGACCGCATGAAAGAAAAGCTTGCTATGCCTGAATTCAGGCGTAAACGTCTGCGTCAGCTTATAAATCTGCGCCCTATTGTAAAAACGCTCGAAGTGCACTCGGGGCTTACAGGTCTTATTGCCGAAAAAACCATTGTGGAAAGCAACGGAGAACTTGACCAGTTTGACGCTATGTGGATATCAAGCCTGTGCGACTCTACGGCAAAGGGCAAGCCCGACATAGAGCTTGTCGATATGTCTTCACGCATCCGCACGATCGATGACGTGATGGATGTTACGACAAAACCGATTATCCTTGACGGCGATACAGGCGGATTGGTAGAACATTTTGTATACAATGTGCGCACACTGGAACGCATGGGCGTGTCTGCGGTAATCATAGAGGACAAGACAGGACTTAAAAAGAATTCGCTGTTCGGTACTGAGGTAGAGCAGACACAGGATACGATAGAAAACTTTTGCGAAAAGATAAGGGCGGGCAAACAGGCACTTCGCACAGACGACTTTATGATCATCGCCCGTATAGAGAGCCTGATTTTGGAAAAACCGATGGAGGAAGCTTTGGAGCGCGCTTTTGCATATGTTAAAGCCGGAGCAGACGGCATCATGATCCATTCACGCAAGAAAAAACCTGATGAGATTTTGGAGTTCTGCCGGCTGTTCAGGGAAAAGGACATATCTACGCCTATCGTTGTGGTGCCGACATCATTTAACAGCATTACAGAGGAAGAGCTTGCAAAAGCGGGAGTAAATATAGTAATCTATGCTAATCAGCTTACAAGAAGCGCGTTTCCCGCAATGCAGGAGACAGCGGTGGAAATACTGAAAAATCACAGGGCGCTTGAGGTCGATTCAAAATTGATGCCTTTTAAGGATATCATACGCCTGATTGATGAACTTTAAATTTAAAGCAGAAGCGATGAAATGAGAGAAAATATGAAGGAAACTGCGATTTTGATGGCGGCGGGACTTGGTACACGAATGCGCCCGCTGACTGAAAAAATGCCAAAGCCTTTAATAGAGGTATTTGGCAAGCCGATGATAGAAACGGTAATCGAAGGACTTATTTCAAGACCAGTCGATGAAATATATGTAGTGACAGGGTATTTAGGGGAGCAGTTTGACTATCTTCCTGAAAAATATCCTATGGTAAGGCTTATCAATAATCGTGATTACAGGGAGAAAAACAACATTTCGTCAATCTACGCGGCAAAAGAGGTCTTGGCAGAGGGAAACTGTTTTATCTGTGAGTCTGACCTTTATGTTGCCGATGCGTCAATCTTCCGTAAGCCGCTGACTAAATCATGTTACTATGGCAGAATGCAGGCGGGATATTCAGATGACTGGGTTTTTGACCTGAAAGACGGCAGGATCACGCGAGTTGGGAAAGGCGGCGCGGACACTTACAATATGGTGGGGATAGCATATTTCAGGCAAAGGGAAGCGCTCTGCCTGAAAGAGCAGATTGAAAAGGCATACGACAAAGACGAAAACAGCATGCTTTTTTGGGATGATATAGTGAACCAAAATTTAGATAAGCTGGATTTGACTATAGAGCCTGTAGACGACGGGCAATTGGTTGAGATCGATACCGTAGAGGAGTTGAGAAAAATTCATGAAAGCAGATGAATTATTAAATAAAATCGAGGGTATGGGAATTAAAGTGATCGCGGGAGTACCCGATTCCACTTTGAAACAGTTTTGCGATGGGCTGCAGACATATAAGGGCGGATTGGAACATTATGTGACGGCTAATGAGGGTGCGGCTGTAGGTCTGGCAGTGGGAACTTTTCTTGCATCGGGAAGACCGGCGTGCGTATATATGCAAAATTCAGGCATAGGCAATATAGTAAATCCTCTTGCTTCTCTTGCGAACGATGATGTTTACGGTATACCTATGCTGTTTATCACAGGATGGCGCGGTGAACCGGGGACTAAGGATGAACCGCAGCATGTTTTTCAGGGGAAGATTACCTGTAAGATGTTTGAAACGCTTGATGTGCCTTATGCTGTGGTTGATAAGGACACGCTGCCTGCACAATGGGATGAAATATTAAATCGCGCCAAGACGTATCTTGACAGAAATTTACAGTTTGCTATTATTGTAAAGAAAGGAACTTTTGAGCCCGACAGGGAATTTGTATGGCAGAATGGGAATACGCTTAACCGTGAAATGGTTTTGGGCAGGCTGCTGCAGATAATACCCCGCAAGGCATATATCGTATCGACAACGGGAAAAATCTCAAGAGAACTGTATGAACAGAGCAATGCGCAGTTTGGAAATCATGACAATATATTTATGACGGTAGGCGGGATGGGGCACGCATCCATGATTGCTTTTGGCGTGGCAAAGGAAAGAAGAGACAGGACTATATTCTGTATTGACGGAGACGGAGCAGCGCTGATGCATATGGGGGCGTTTGCCTTTATTGCGTCGCAGGCACCTGAAAATTTTTACCATATCGTAATCAACAATCAGGCGCACGAGTCCGTGGGAGCGATGCCGACAGGCTGTCAGTCAGTAAATTTTGCGGAAGTGGCAAAGGCGGCAGGTTACGCCTATACGGAGAGGATTACAGATGAGGCGGGCTTAAAGAGGCTTGAAAAAGAGATAGTAGATATAAAAGGTCCGGCTCTTTATGAAATAATGGTGTCTTTGGACTCAAGAAAAGATTTGGGCAGACCAAAAGAAACGGCAAAACAGAACCGGGACGTATTTATGAAAAATTTTAAATAAAAAAAGGCATAGCAGACATAGCAATAGATATGCAAAAGTCAGACTATAAATAGTGCAGCATATCGGAGGAATAAAAAATGCAGAAGTATATTTTTGTATATATTCTTATGTTTGGAATTTTATCAAGTATAATATGGGAATGCATATGTAAAAACATTCATAAAAAGATAGGGGGGGGGGTATTTCTAAAGACGCTTTTGTTTTTTTATGCCAGTCACTATTTTGTAATATCGGCAGTTAAGATGTATCTTGGTGATAACGATAATTCGTTGTATGAGAGTTTTTGGGATATAGAGGCTATAACTTATATTCATTACAGCATTCCGCTTATATTGATCGGAGTTGTGCTGCCTGTATTTATCAAACTGATATTCAGGATAAAGGGAAGGCAGTTTATTAGAATATTTGACTGTTCTCTTTTGACTTTATTGTTTTTTGCTTTTATGTTAAAATGCCATATTAGTGTTATGTGGTATTGCAGTATTTACATAATATCATTTGTGCTGGCGGCAATTGTGACATTTCTGTATAAAAAAGATATTGAGTTTATATCCATAAAAGAATATAAAAGTTATATATTGGACGCATTACCTGCTATATGCGCATGTATTATGACTGTTGGAATATATTTACCAAATGAACTGTATCTGAGCAATCCGGATGAGTTTCCGGGCAGCTATTGGGTATTTTTTGCCATAATGATTATTGCAAGCCTGATTACCGGTGTGGTACTTATACTTATGGGATCATTGTTTTTGCCAGAGCGCGTTTATAAAGCGGTGAATATTCTGCTGGCGGTTATTGTGCTTATGGGATATATACAGAATATGTTTCTAAACGGCGAACTTCAAAGTATGGACGGAAACGATCAGATTTGGGAGTTTTCAACTAAGTTCATCAATGCTTTTATATGGATTGCCGTGATAATGGCTTTTATTATAATAGGGTGTAAAAAGAATGTGGTATTCAAAGCAAGCAAACTGCTGTGTTGGTATATCACTCTTATACAGGCTTTTTCACTTGTATATTTGGTTATAACAAGCGACCTGGGTACAAAGGAATATGCGGCACTAACGAATCAGGGGGCGCTTCAGATAGCGGAGAATGACAATGTACTGGTTTTTGTGCTTGACTGTTATGAGGGAGATTGGTTTGAGGAAATTTTAGAGGAGGATAAAGACTTTACTGCACCATTGGCTGATTTTACTTATTACAGAAATGGCACGGCAAAATTTTTTCACACGGATGCGGCTATCCCATATATGTTGACGGGAGTTGAGTGGGATGAGGCGCACAAAGACGATTACTATGATTATGCTTATGAAAACAGCGATTTGCTTAAGACCATATATGAACAGGGATTTGACTTAGGAATATATACGGCTCTTAGATATATTCCGGAGTCAGCCTATCCTATGCTGCAAAATTATAACGGTAATATGGAGTATAAATATAATGTCATAAAGGTATTTAATATGATGGTTAATGCGTCTTTGTACAAAATGTCCCCATTTTGTATGAAGATAATGCACTCTTATTATTCGGGTGACATCAATAATTATATAGTAGGAAAAGACGCATGGAATATAGAAAATGACTCACTTTTCCATAATTATCTGGTAAGTGAGGGAGTAAGCATTAAGGAGGGGCTTGACAAGGCGTTTAGGTTTTATCATATGTTTGGTCTGCACTCGCCATATTGTCTTAGAGAAGATTTGCGTTATGATGCTACGGGACGGGAATGTTCAATGTATTCGCAAGGGCGCGCCAGTATGAAAATAGTGTATGAGTATCTTGAACAGCTTAAGCAGCTTGGAAAATATGATGATGCTACAATTATTATAACAGCCGATCATGGTCGGGGTTCGATTATGGATGATCCTTTAAGACAATCGGGCAGTCCGGACAGGACGTCACGCCCTATATTCATAATAAAGCAGCCGTATGAGCACAATGAAGCGATGATAATAAACAACGCACCTGTTTCACAGTCGCAATTGGTGCCGACTTATATCAAGGCTATAGGATTGGACTGGGAAAAATATGGAAGAACTTTCAGCGAAATTTCGGAAGACGAGCAGATAGAGCGCAAAGTAGTTGAGTGCAGGATGGCGATTACCGTATTCAGCGTAAATGGTGATGTTTCAGACTTGGATAGTTGGACAATAAGTGATTATATAGAATAGGATATTAAACTGCAATGCCTTATGAATTGTATCTTGACAGAAACTTACAGTTTGATATTATTGTAAAGAAAGGAACTTTGGAACTTGGACAGATGAATACGAAGGTAGGGGAATTAAAATGATAGATTTAATCTCGCGGCACTATAATGGGAACATAGTGTTAAATCCTGCGCTTGACAAGGTGAATTTAGAGGCGGCAAAGCGGAGGCTGCCGCCTAAACTGTGTGATATACTTGAAAAGAGCAACGGTATCAAAGAAGCCGGTACGGAGTCCGGCGCATGGATCGTATACCCGTATGATATGATCGTCGAGGAGACAGAGTTTTATAATGACAATTATTTTTTGGGAGGAACGATCTTTGCTGCAAACGGAGCAGGAGAGCCGTATTATATGGACAGTGAGGGATATGTATATAAATTTGAAGTCGTGGACAATGTTGAGGTTGTTGTGGCAAATTCAATAGAAGAATTTTTCGGATGAGGGGGATGTCGCAGTGGCGATATGCTCTCTTATATATGAATATTCTGTACTATTTTTTACATTTCAGACACTATTTTTTACAAATCGCTTGTCATTCGGTAAATAGGATGATATAGTACATCTTATGAAACAAATCAATTGATTGTTAAATATATCAAGCTCTTTCTTGGCGTTTCTATGGGAAAATCTTTTATCTTTTCGACGGATTTCCATTTTACAAATACGCTGAAATACTATATACTAAAAGGAGAAAACATGAAACAAAACAAATTGAATATCGTCAGAATACTAAAACGCTTTGCGGTAAACAGGAAGCACAAGGACAGGCTGTTCCAACGGGTCTTTGAAGATAAAAAAGACCTGCTCGACCTGTACAACGCTATAAACGGTACGGATTACACAGATCCTGATGAGCTTGAGATTACGACCTTGGAAGATGTCATCTATATGTCAATGAAAAACGATATGTCTTTCATAATCTCATCAACGCTTAACCTGTATGAACATCAGTCAACTTTTAATCCGAATATGCCCATCCGAGGGCTGATGTATTTTGCAAAACTGTATGAAACGTACATCAAGCAGCACAGTCTCAACATATACGGACATAAACTCATCAAGCTGCCAAGACCGCAATTTATCATCTTTTATAACGGCAGAGATGAATATCCTGATGAAATAATCTTGAAATTGTCAGACGCGTTTGTTCCCCCTTCCAACGCTACAGAAGATGCCGCGTTGGAATGCCGTGCAAAAATGCTCAACATTAACTACGGACATAACCGCACCCTGCTTAATACTTGCCGCCGCCTGCATGATTATTCTTACTTCATAGCTAAAGTAAATGAATATGCAGACAGTGGTTTAACGATGGAAGAAGCAGTAGATAATGCAGTAGATTTGTGCATAAAAGAAGACATTCTGGCAGATATTTTAATCAAATGCAAAAGTGAGGTGTCAAGTATGTTACTTACAGAATTTGACGAGAAGCTGTATAAAAAGTCGATATACAAGGAAGGCTATGAGGATGGACATGAATTAGGCGTAAGCGAAGGCTATGAGCGTGGCGTGGACGAAGGCTATGGGCGTGGCATAGATGAAGGACATAAACTCGGAGCAGATGAAGCGCGCGAGCAAGACTTAATGAACAGCATATCAATGCTAAGGAGCATTGGCATATCTGATAACAGGATAGTCAGCCTCATTGCTGAGAATTATTCAGTTAAGGAAGAGGATATATTAAAAAAGATAAACGAGACGGATAAGATATTGTATAAATAAATTGTATAAACAGCTTGATCGATATGTAT
>CANREB010000043.1 GCA_947629525.1 uncultured Lachnospiraceae bacterium | reverse complement strand
ATAACACCCGAAAATACATATATCATAAAGCAGGGAGAGAAATATATTGTACATGCTAAAGACAAGCAAACTGTAATCAGTAAAGAAATGGCAATGATGATGGCGGGAGATGGATTTGAGGTGAGGGAAGATAAATAATCCGGACTTCATTATTGCGAAGAAATTATTAAAAAGATTCTAGGAGGAAAAACATATGTCAAATAACTTAAACATTAATATGACTCAGACGCAGCTAAATAATATTCAGGCAAATCCCGTGACCGGAAACATGACTTCACAATTTAAAATAGCGGGACTTGATAAGGAAAACGATACGACAGCCGTTGAGATGAAAATATCAAAAATCGGCAGATTGAAGTTTGAAAACAGCCCTGTTAATACTGTGAACAATGAAAAAACGGCAGGAGTGACTGCTGCGAGGGAAGAGTGGGAAAACGATTCAGCCGATTTAAAGAAAGAGATACTTGAAAAAGATAAATTATTAGAACAGTTTAGATTAGATGATCCTGACGCGTATGCAAGGGTAAAAAAGCTGGAACAAAGACTGGAGCAGATGTCGGCTAACGCCAATAATATTACTTATGCAAAGGTGGTTACTGACGTCAATAAACTTAATGTTCATGACAGGCTTGATGTTCGGGAAATACAGGTAGATGCCGACAGAGCAGAGGAACTGAAATTTCAGAAAGAAGTCATTATAAATCCTTCTGACCGAATCAAGAGCGCCGATGAGGAATTGCCCTCAGATTTTAACGAAATAAACAGAGAAATAGTAAGAATCGAGACTAAATGGATTATGGAGAGGACAAAGCAATATTCAAGAAATCCTGTAGTCGGACAGCTTGCGAACATAAACGCTTTGGAGAATAAATATTCCACGGACGGTCATGACACGAGGATCAATTATTACACAAGTGCGGATTCTAAGCTTAGTGAAGACAGCCTGTGGCGGTATGATGCCAAGTTCAACGTCCTTTTGGACGCACATGCAGCCAAAAATTTAGATGAGAACATGCGTAAAAAAATTGATATAGCCGTCAATGAAATGAAGGGCGCCGAAAAAGTATACGAGGGCAATTTAAAGCGGCTTCAATTCGGAGCAAAGCTATGGGACGACGGCAGAGTAACTTATCACGCAAGGTACGAGGGCTGTGGCAGCGAGGACGGCATTATGGCGGACAGCGTCAACGAGCTTTTAAAAATGCTGATGGAAAAATAACTGCGGAGTGAAAGAAAGCCTATAACATTAAATGATTTTTTACAATTAACCGTTTAATGATTAGCAATGGTATGTTACAATATATGCACGGAGTTGTTGTATTATTGTGCAAGGAATAGAAGATATTGCAATAGATAACAGGAGGAAATGGCTATGAGAAAAAAAGTAAGTGTTGCTGTTGTCTTGGCTGTAGTAGTTTTGGCTGCCGTTTTTGCTGTAAGGCAGACAGCAGATGCATCGGATAACGCAGCAGAGCAGTCGGAAGTGATAAATGACACTTTTGTTCCGGCAGAGAAAATACCGGAAGATGGCAGCAGCAGTGTTGAGCAGCATATATATAGGGCAAATGAACAGGAAGGTAATGTGCCGGATGATGCAGTACAGTCGGAAGTAACAGAAGACAAAGACAGTTATGTTCCTGCGGAGAAAATATCAGACGATGCCGATACTGTAGACCATAAATTTACGCCAAATATTCCTTAGAAATTAAAAATTTATACTTGCTGTGAGAGAATATCAGTTTCGGTTATGGGGACAGTATTTATTCTTTAAATAAGAGATAAGTACTGTCTTTGCTTTTTATTGTATAGTCAGACAGAATGTAATTGAAGTAGAGGCAGTAAGACGTGGCTGTACCGTACATTTGATTTATAGATTAGAGGTGTTGCACAGGAAATGCTTGGAGTATATTTAAGCGGCACAGGGAACACAAAACATTGCGTTGAAAAACTGACAGGTTTATTGGACGCGGATGCGAAAACGATACCCTTGGAAAATCCCGGCGTTATTGAACAAATAAAAAATAATGATACAATTATATTCGGATATCCGATACAATTCTCAAACGCACCTTATATGGTTCGGGATTTTATCAAGGAAAACTATATGATTTGGGATAAAAAGAAAATACTGTGTGTCGCGACAATGGGAGCGTTCAGCGGAGACGGCGCAGGATGTAAAACCGAGAGGTTATCAGGCAGGCGGATAAAAAGGTAGAGAATATAATGATACTTCCGCAGAACGGTCATGGAGATGATGGTGCGATTCCAATGTGGGCTTTTTCCCGGAAGCCACCTGTCGGGCACGGATTTTTACGGATTTTCTAATGGAATTATATAGATTGGCATGGTACAATATAGCTGTTGGAAATTTTGATGGGATTTTACAAGGAGCAGCTATGATGGATAAGAAAGTTGATATTATAAAGGACGCCGACGGCAAAAGCGTTGTGGTCATCAATGACCTGCGTTTCAAGGGAAGGCGGAGCGTGGACTGGAACATTGTTGAGGATTGTCTGAAGGAATATATCGGGGAGTGTGCGGAGATTACGGAAACCTCGGATGTGGTATACATAAGAACGGATTTCCCGGATGAGTTTGCGCATTCCAAAGACACAAAGGAGCTGAGGGGCGCAAATATGTATGCAAAGGCAAATTCTTCGAGTGTGATCAAGGAGATGATTGAGATCGCCACGAACAAAACCTTTGCGGAGAATTACGCCAGAAAGCACAGCACGGATGCAAAATTTGGATGGTACAGATATGACACACGCTTTGCGATACCCGTTTATGATGATGCGGGCGAACTGGCAAGGTACAATGTCTTTAAGGCAAGAATACTGGTGCGCCATGCAAAGGACGGGAAATTGTATCTGTATGATATTCTGAGGACAAAAAAAGAAACGAGCAAGCCGCTTGAGCAATAGCTGTACGGTCGAAAAACTCATTTCTTTCTAAAACATATTTTAAAGGCATACGGCGGTTTTGTCAAGTATGAAAATTTAATATCGGCACAGCGTAAAGGTAGTTGTGAACCTGTTTGACGGGTTTGTGGCTGCCTTTTTTGCGTTCACGGAGGGATTGCATGAATGTGTTTGAGGCAGTGAGGGAGGGTGGGATAACCGCAAGGCAGGCGGCGGAACGTTGCGGATAAAGGCAAACCGCAGCGGCATGGCGGTCTGCACGTTTCATAATGACAAAACCCAAAGGTGGTTAATGACGTCAATAAACTTAATGTTCGTGACAGGCTTGATGTTCGGGAAATACAGGTAGATGCCGACAGAGCAGAGGAACTGAAATTTCAGAAAGAAGTCATTATAAATCCTTCAGACCGAATCAAGAGCGCCGATGAGGAATTGCCCTCAGATTTTAACGAAATAAACAGAGAAATAGTAAGAATCAAGACTAAATGGATTATGGAGAGGACAAAGCAATATTCAAGAAATCCTGTAGCCGGACAGCGTCAACGAGCTTTTAAAAATGCTGATGGAAAAATAACTGCGGAGTGAAAGAAAGCCTATAACATTAAATGATTTTTTACAATTAACCGTTTAATAACCAACAATGGTATGTTACAATATATGCACGGAGTTGTTGTATTATTGTGCAGGAAATAGAAGATATTGCAATAGATAACAGGAGGAAATGGTTATGAGAAAAAAAGTAAGTGTTGCTGTTGTCGTTGCTTTTTATTGTATAGTCAGACAAAATGTAATTGAAGTAGAGGCAGTAAGACGTGGCTGTACCGTACATTTGATTTATAGATTAGAGGTGTTGCACAGGAAATGCTTGGAGTATATTTAAGCGGCACAGGGAACACAAAACATTGCGTTGAAAAACTGACAGGTTTATTGGACGCGGATGCGAAAACGATACCCTTGGAAAATCCCGGCGTTATTGAACAAATAAAAAATAATGATACAATTATATTCGGATATCCGATACAATTCTCAAACGCACCTTATATGGTTCGGGATTTTATCAAGGAAAACTATATGATTTGGGATAAAAAGAAAATACTGTGTGTCGCGACAATGGGAGCGTTCAGCGGAGACGGCGCAGGATGTACGGCGAGACTTTTTAAACGATACGGCGCATTGGTCTTGGGCGGCATTCATATTAAGATGCCGGATTCCGTCTGCGACAGCAAACTTTTGAAAAAGAGTATCGAACAAAACCGAGAGGTTATCAGGCAGGCGGATAAAAAGATAGAGAATATAGTGGGGCAGATAAGGCAGGGAGTATATCCCCAAGAGGGTCTGTCTTTGTTTGCACATATGACCGGGCTTTTTGGACAAAGACTTTGGTTTTACAAAAAGACAGCCGGATATACTGATAAATTAAAAATCAGTGATAATTGTACAGGATGCGGGTTATGTGTTTCGCTGTGCCCGATGAAAAATATTTTGCTCAAGGACGGCAGAGCTGTTGCGGATAACAAATGTACCATGTGCTATCGCTGTATCAGCCGCTGCCCGCAAAAAGCAATCACGCTTTTAGGCGATACGGTTGTGGAACAGTGCAGATGCGATAGATATTAATTTAATATTGCGGTAAAGTATATTGATTGGAACGGATTTAAAGTTGTAAAAGAATTTCAATCACTAGGGATATTGCTTTTTATATTTCAATATATGTACTATATTGCCGAAGGTTTTTTAGTTATAGTATATGGGCAAAAAGCGTGCGAAATATGGTTAAGAAAAGACAGCATACCTTATGGGGGTATTATTTTGGGACTAACTTGGGGGCTAGGGCATATTTTATCTAAAGGAAGTATCACAGTTGGACTATTATCCGCTATTGCAGGCGTTCTATTCGGGGCAGTATATTTACTTGTTAATAAGGATTATAAAAAAGCATTTCCAATTATTACACTATTATTTGTGCTATAAACGGAAATTTGCAGGAGAACAAAGTGGAAAAGAGAATATTAGTGTGGGAACCATGTTTCTTTATGTTTTTTGGTTTATTTCATTTACATAGAGTTTGGGGGTTGATAGATAGAAGTGCTTATGCTGAATTTTGGATTAGTGTATTAGAAAATAAGGGACAATTTTATTTTGGGTTGACAGGAATATTGGCGTTGCTCTGCATTTTGGGAATTATCACCTTTGTACGAAATAGGCATAATAACTATTGGTGGAGATGGATATATTTATTTGGCGGCATTTATGTATTATTTGATTTATTTGCCATTGCTTTTGGATTAGAATTTTGGAATAGACTTTTATTGTGGATGTTTGATGTGAACTCAATTTATTGGAATTTTGTATGGATGTTTTTTGTACTGCTTGGCGGTTTTTCTTTTATATTGGGTGTGAGGTTGATGATACAAAGAAATAGAGCAGTCTAAAACTGGTTGCCAAATAACCGGGATTTGCTATAATAAATGTGTGGCAGCATTTTGGCAATACAAAATCAGCAAGCCATAATCAATGATGTAATTAATGTAAAAACGGTTGTGTATTTGCATAAAATTTAAACAAATATGGTCAACAACAAAGAACACGCTGAATTTGTAGGAGAAATTGTTGCATAAAACAGTGAAAAACAAACGAAAGAGAATAAAGATTTATGAGCTTGACAGAACATGTATTCGATTATATAATGTATTATATAGCTTGAAGGAGGAGATATAATGTATTCAGCATTGAATATGGCGAAATATACTATTAATAAATGTACTAAGGATAGGTGTCCAATATCTAATTTGCAACTACAGAAAATCCTTTACTATATTCAAAAAGAATTTTTACAGCACGGAATAATGGCGTTTTCGGAGAATATAGAGGCATGGCAATTTGGTCCGGTTGTTCCTGAAGTATATAAACAATATTGTGGATTTGGTGCTTTGCCTATAAGGGTAAGATATGAAGTTGATATCCAATCAAATGATGAAAAGATTATTAATCCCATAATTGAGAAAAAACGAATATTGAACCCATGGGACTTGGTAAACGATACACATAGTGCGGGAAAAGCATGGGATATAGTTTTTAGAGGCGGAATAGGTGATCATCAGGTTATTCCGCAAGATTTGATAAAAAGTAAGGGATAAGGTATGAGGACATTAAATGAGCAGGAAAAAAGAGATGCATTGAATGAGATATTGATAGAGTTGTCTAAATCACAAGATGTATTAGAGGAGGCGAAAGATAAAGCTTCGTTTTTCATTCGACTTGAAGATATATATTATAATTATAATAATAAAGAAAATTTTCGCCATTATTATTCTGATATTTTTTCGACATTAACTTTAATTGATGGTGATTCTAGCATAGGAAGTTTGGATATTTTGGCACAAAATATCCAAACTATTAAAGACGGATATATTTCTAAAAATACTGACGAAAATGGAAATAATATTGATATCAGTAAGGCAATTATAAAATTGTATGATCACACAAATTTAGATATTGCAAGGATTAATTATACAAAAACTATGACAAATGAAACAATGTCAGAATTGGCTAAAAATAGATTGCTTGTGGAAAACTTAGAAGAAAAAGTCCGTGAATCAGAGAACGCATTGGAGAAAATTTCTAATAAAACACTTAATGATTTAAAACGGTTGTCGAATAAAGTTCAGAGACGACAGGAAGATATGCAGAAAGAGTATATTACAATTTTGGGAATATTTGCGGCTATTGTCTTAGCATTCACCGGTGGAATAGTTTTTTCTAGTTCGGTTTTAGAAAATATAGATAAATCATCTATATATAGGATTTCTTTAATGGCTTTTATTATTGGTATAGTATTTTTTAATTTGATTTGGATATTGATTGATTTTATACAGGATATCAATGGAAAAATAGTTAGAAAAAAACGGATATGGTTTTTGGTTAATTTGGTCTTAATTGGTGGAATAATTGGAATATGTTTTTCGTATAAATATGGATGGTTTCTTCCAATTTGAAAAAATCAAGTTTGTTTGACGATGCAATTGAAGTAAAAGCGGTGTATATTTGCATGAAACTTAAATGAGTACAGTTAAGAGAAACAAAAAACACGCCGAGTTTGAGTGATTGTACATAAATGATTTTCTGATTAATTTTGTAATGAAGTGGAGAAAGTAAAATGATACGACTGGCAGAAGAAAAAGATTTAGAATATGTTTTACGGATTACAAGGAAAACCATTTCAGATATATATCCCCATTATTATCCGCAGGGCGTGGTTGATTTTTTTCTGCAGCATCACAGCAGGGGAAATGTTTTATCGGATATTGAGAAAGAAATGATATGGCTGTTAGAAGAAGGCGGAAACATAAGAGGGACTGTGACAATTAAGGAGAATGCGGTAAATCGCCTTTTTGTTTTGCCGGAATACCAGTCGCAAGGATATGGCAGCCGGCTTATGGACTTCGCAGAGGCTAAAATTGCAGAAAAGTATAGTCATGTTCATATTGATTCCTCATTGGCAGCGAAAGAGATGTATTTGAAACGAGGTTACAGGGAGAAGAAAACATGCCGGATTCAAGCAGATAATGGCGATATCCTTATTTATAATGAAATGGAAAAACGGATTAATATGCAGAGGGACAAAATAAATTATAATGGTAAGATTTTTAGCCCTCAGAGCAATACAGAAAATGGAGAAGTGAATGCGGAAACCGTTTTTCGCTACTTTCAGGAAAATGATTTGTTTTGGGCAGAGTATAGTGGCGGTGATGTGTTAAAAGGGCACATGATTGGTACTGTGACGGGAAATGGAGAACTGGATTTTCATTATCATCATTTGAATAAGGACAGGCATGTGAGAATTGGAAAGTGTCATAGTATTCCGAAAGTTATGGATAATGGAAAAATTGCATTACGGGAGAAATGGCAATGGCTGAATGGAGATTTGTCATGTGGGGAATCCGTGGTGGTAGAAAAATAGGAAATTTTGTATAGCTGTTTAAGAATAAAACAGGAGTTTTGTTTATTTTTTATTGTAACGCAAAAATAAAGTGTATATAATATAGGCAGGAGAATTCGTAAAGCAGGGAGATGATTGCTATGACAATGACAAAGGTGGAAATTGATATACCGGAGGAAATTGTACCGTATACAGTATTAGAGGACAAAGATGCGCAAATAACAAGGAATGCAATGATGGTATACCCTTATATCAAAAGAGGTGTCATGTCTCATGGAAAGGCAGCAGAAATGCTTGGACTTCGTAAAATTGACCTGATTACATTGTATGGCAAATTAGGATTGCCATACTTTGATGAAACAGAGGAAGAATTGGAAGAGGATTTAGCAGTGTTGAAAAAATTAAGGGGTGCGACTGTATGATTGTTGTTTCAGATACCACGCCAGTTATTTCACTGATGAAAGTGGGGCAGTTGGAACTTCTGCAAAAATTGTTTGGTGTTGTTTATATTCCGAAGGCAGTATATCGGGAACTGACAGAGAATGAAGTGTTTTCTGAGGAAGTAAAAATGGTACAAGAATGTGAATTTATTTATGTAGAAGAAGTGAGCAATGGGAAATCTGTTAATATATTAAGGAATTTTACCGGATTAGATGCCGGGGAAAGTGAGGCGATTATTCTAGCAGATGAAAAGCAATCGGATGTTTTGCTGATGGATGAGCATAAGGGCAGACAGGTTGCAAAAAAGATGGGGATAACGATCACCGGTACCATTGGGATACTGACACAGGCATTTGATGAGGGGATGCTGATGAGGGAAGATGTAGAAAGATGTATTGAATGGCTGAAAGAAAGCGGGATACGAATAAGCGAGAAGCTGTATCAGAGACTGAGGGAACATATACAGAAATAAATATTGACAAACACAATTAAATTGTGTAATATTAAATCATAAAAAGATTGTACACAATTTAATTGTAAACAATAAAAAGGAGGAAAAAAATGAACATTTACGATTTTAAAGTCAAGGACAAAAAAGGAAATGAGGTTTCTATGAATGATTATAAGGATAAAGTGCTGCTTATAGTCAACACGGCGACAGGATGCGGATTTACGCCGCAGTATGAAGGACTGCAGAATTTGTATGAAAAATACAATGACAAAGGATTTGAAATACTCGATTTTCCCTGTAACCAATTTGCTAATCAGGCGCCGGGAACTGACGAGGAAATAGCAAGCTTCTGCAGTGCCAGATATGGCATTACCTTTCCGCAATTTGCAAAGATCAATGTCAATGGTGATGACGCGGAACCGCTTTATAAATATTTGAAGGAGCAGCAAGGCGGCGTAATGGGAAGTAATATTAAATGGAATTTTACCAAGTTCCTTGTTGACAGAAGCGGAAATGTAGTAGACAGATTTGCCCCGACAAAAAATCCCGAATCGCTTGAAAAAGATATAGAGAAACTTTTATAATCGGAGAATAAAAGAAGAACGCGGGCTGCATTGCAACAGAAAGCGAGGGGGATATGCCGGATAAATATGAAGCGTTAAAGCTTAAAAATCAATTATGCTTTCCGCTATATGCATGTGCTAAAGAAGTCGTTAAAAAATATAAACCATATCTCGATGAAATAGACCTTACTTATACACAGTATATTGCCATGATGGTTCTTTGGGAAAAGAAAGAAGTTAATGTTAAAGAACTGGGCGAATGTCTCTATCTTGATTCGGGAACGCTTACGCCTGTATTGAAGAAGCTGGAGCAGAAAGATTTTATAACGCGCACGAGAGATAAGTATGACGAGAGGAATGTCATAATAAGCCTTACTGATGAGGGAGAAAGACTCAAAGAAAAAGCAGTCAGCATACCAATGAAAATGGGCGCGTGCATAAACATCGATGAGGAAGAGGCAAAGACTTTGTATAGGATTTTATATAAAATATTGACGTAGGCAGTACAAGTTCAGATGTTGTATTTTTTTGATAAATCCGTTATACTAGTTGAGAGAGGATTTATAACAGGCGGGTTTGCCAAGAATGGAGGATTTATCATGGAAAAAATAGCAAGCTTTACAATTGACCACATTAAACTGCAGCCGGGCGTATATGTATCGAGAAAGGACAAAGTGGGTGAAAACACGATCACCACATTTGACCTGAGAATGACTTCACCGAACGAAGAGCCTGTAATGAACACTGCGGAAGTACATACGATAGAACATCTCGGAGCGACATTTTTAAGAAATCATAAAGATTATAAGGATAAAACCATATACTTTGGACCGATGGGGTGCAGGACAGGATTTTATCTGCTGCTTGCAGGTGATTATGAGTCAAAAGATATAGTGCCTCTTATGATTGAAATGTATGAATTTATACGTGACTATAAGGACGAAGTGCCCGGAGCAAGCCCTAAAGACTGCGGTAATTATCTTGACATGAATTTAGGAATGGCGAATTATCTTGCAGCCAAATATCTTGACAATGTGTTGTACGGAATAGGGGAAGACAGGCTTGTCTATCCAGGGACCTGTTGATTTTTCAAAACAAATATATTTTATATTTAATTATGGAGGGCATTGATGAAAAAAGTAGGAATAATAGGCGCAATGGAGCTTGAGGTGTCGGAGCTTAAATCCAAACTGGAGCAGACAAAAGTAGTAGAAAAAGCCGGCATGAAATTCCATGAAGGAAAGTTAAACGGCAAAGATGTTGTAATCGTACAGTGCGGTATCGGAAAGGTGAACGCGGGTATATGCGTACAGATACTGGCGGATGTGTTCAACGTGGATGCAGTGATAAATACCGGGGTCGCAGGTTCGCTCAGAGCGGAAATAAACATTGGCGACATAGTGGTTTCAAGCGATGCCTGCGAGCACGATATGGATGTACGGGCACTTGGCTATGAGCTTGGCATTATTCCCCAGATGGAAACTTCATTTTTCAAAGCGGACAGAACTCTTGTGGAGCAGTCGATTGCCGTGTGCAGGGAAGTAAACCCCGATATTTCCGTGTACGAAGGCAGAGTGGTGAGCGGCGATCAATTTATTTCTGATGCAGCGGTAAAGGATGTGCTTATCAAGAATTTCAGCGGTTCTTGCGCAGAGATGGAGGGAGCGGCAGTAGCGCATGCGGCATTTTTAAACAAGGTTCCATATGTGGTGATACGCGCCATTTCCGACAAGGCAGACGGCAGCGCGCATATGGATTACCCTGAGTTTGAGCGTGCGGCGGCGGCACATTCGGCAAAACTTGTCGGACAGCTTGTCACAAGAATATAATTTTTAAAAACGGAGTATATACTAATGGGATTTAAAATCAAGCTTAAGCGGGCGTTGCTTATAGGAATGGTATTCAGTATATTTGTATGTTTTGTCCGTTTTCTGTTTAAACCCGTGGGGATAAGGCGGACAGCGTTTGTGATACTCGGAGCCGCAGTCATAATTTTCCTGCTCAGGCTTTTATTTGACTTTGCGGCGGATAAGATAAAGACAAGGAACGGCTTATGGGCGAATGTCTTATTTGGGGCTTTCGCAATTGCAGCTTTTTTTCTTGTCACTGTTTATACGTTTGCGCCCGCCCTTGTTTTTAAGCAGAGCTTTGATGAGGAAGCTTATGATTCTATGGCGGAATATCAGGATATTATAGAGCAGATCGAGATAAACGACGGAGAATACTCGGGATGGCTCATTCACAATGCGGCGGACAACGCGCCGCTTGTGCTTTATTATGGCGGAAATGAAGATAACTCATCGGCGCGGATGGCATGGTTTATGGAAGAAAGCGACAGACTTGTCACTTTTTCGGATTGCAATTTTGCTTATGTTGATTATCCGGGCTACGGCAGAAGTAAAGGGGAACCGTCTGAGGAAAGCCTTAAGGAATTTGCGCTTTCCGCGTATGATTACTTTGACCGCAGAAGAGATGTCAACGACATAATAATCTTAGGTTACAGTCTCGGTACAGGTGTGGCAAATTATGTGGCAGGTCAGAGAAATCCTGCAGGTATGATTCTCATGGCGCCGTACGCTGACGGATATGATCTTTATAACAACAAAGTCGATATTTTCCACGGACCTATGCGGTTTCTTGTGTCTTTTAAAATGCCCGCGGACGATTTTGCATACAATGTGTCCGTAAAGCCTCTTATACTGGCGTCAAAAACAGATGAAGTCGTTCCATATGAAAGTTCAGTCAGGCTTTTTCAGGCTTATGGCGGCGGATGTGATTTTGCGACTGTAAGTACAGGTCACAGGGAGTTTTGGGAAAACAAAGAGGTAATGGGCAAGATTAAGAATTATATCGCAGATTTTACAAACAGGGAAAATGACGATTGAACGGAGATTGGTTTATGAGAAAAAAAGTTTATGTCGCTGCGGTCATTGCGGTTGTGGGAGCTGTGTTAAGTTTTCTTTTATGCACGATGTTTCTTGCGGAAAATATTATTTTAATGCTCTCGCCGTTATGGCTGTCTGCTGTGTTTACCGTTTTGTATCTTGTGTTGGACACTGTGCCGCAGACAGCGGGGAAGCGCTATATTAAATTGGGCGTGATGTCGGCGGCAGCGCTGGTTCTTGCTGTGGTGCTGATATTCATAGGCAGTCGGTAAACAAAGCGATTTGGAAATGAGGTAAATTATGGGTATACATTTTGGCGTTGACTATTATCCCGAGCACTGGGATTGCGAGCGTTGGGAAACGGATGCAAAGCTGATGCAGGAGATGGGCGTTCAAGTAGTGAGAATGGCGGAATTTTCATGGTTTAAAATGGAGCCGAAGGAAGGGGAGTTTCATTTTGAATGGCTTGAAGATGCGGTCGCTCTTTTGAATAAATACGGCATAAAGACGATACTCGGTACGCCTACAGCCGCGCCGCCCGCTTGGATCGTGCGCAAAAATCCTGAAATACAGCCGATGGACAGACAGGGAAGGCGCAGATTTTTTGGAGGCAGACATCATGACTGTCAGTCAAACGAAGTATACCGTGAACATATAAGACGATTTGTGACAGCAATGTCACAAAGATTTGCGGATAATGATGGCGTTATAGGATGGCAGATCGACAATGAACTCGGCAATTCACATGGTGATTTGTGTATGTGCAGTTCATGCCGTGCAAATTTTCAAAAATGGCTGATAAAAAAATACGGCACGATAGAAAAATTGAACGATGCATGGGGTACGGCGTTTTGGAGTCAGGGCTACAACAGCTTTGCACAGATCAGCACGCCGCTTATCACGGCGGTCGGTGAGAACCCTTCGGCGATGCTTGACTGGAAATGTTTCTGTTCAGATCTAATCGTTGATTTTGCAAAAATGCAGGCGGATATCATCAGGGCAAACTGTCCTAACCATTTTATCACGCATAATTATATGTGCTTTGACAACAAGGTGGATTATTATGATTTGGGAAAACTTCTCGATTTTGTGTCGAATGATATATATCCTGCAGGACACTGGCAGAAACAGCCGCATCAGCCTGATAACGAGCTTGCGGCGTCACATGATGTAGTGCGCGGCTACAAAAATATGCCGTTTTGGATCATGGAACAGCAGGCGGGAATGGCAGGTTGGGAAATAATGGGCAGGGCGCTTGAACCCGGACAAATGAGCGTATGGGCGATGCAGTCGGTAGCGCATGGCGCGGATGCGGTAGTGTTTTTCAGGTGGCGCACATGCGCGATGGGAACCGAGCAGTATTGGCATGGAATATTGGGGCACAGCGGCAATCCGGGACGCACATACGAGGAAGCAAAGACACTTATTCACAGGTTTTCAAAATATATGGATGAGTTTGAAGGCAGCATGCCGAATGCGGAGGTGGCTATTGTCCATAATTTCAGACAGAATTATGCCTTTGACATACAGCCGCATCATCCTGAACTAAGCTATGTTGGACAGCTCTATAAATACCATAAGGCGTTTTACGACAAAAAAATTCCCGTGGATTTCATACCTGATACGACGGATTTTTCAAAATATAAACTGGTAGTCGCGCCGCTGCAATACCTGATGACGCCTGAGTTGGAGCAGCGGTATATTGATTACGTGGCAGCAGGCGGCAGGCTTGTCCTAACAATGCGCACGGGCGTAAAAGATGCAGCAAATCTTTGCATGATCGACCGCGAACTGCCGGGGAGACTTGGCGACATATGCGGCATAGAGGTGCCTGAATATGACTGTCTGCTTGAAACGACGGGCGGCGTATTATTTGGGAAAAATGAGTATGAAACGCAGAAATGGTGCGATATAATAACGCTAAAAGGCGCAAAGCAGCTTGCCGAGTATTCCACGGGCTTTTACAAGCAGACGCCTGCCGTTACGGAAAACAAATATGAAAACGGTGTCGTCTGGTATGTCGGTACTGAGCCGGGAGAGGAACTTATGGAGGATCTGACGGAGTATTTTGTAAACCAAAGCGGAATTTTGACGCTTGGCAGCGCACCTGCAGGAGTGGAACTTATGACACGCGAAAACGACGGCAAGGTATGGCTGTTTGTCATCAATCACACAAACGATGAGAAGGTCTACAGTCTGCACGACAGTTATACCATGCTTGAAGGTGAACACGAAGAATTTTTGAAACCATATGAAATACAGTTGTTTGTGAAAAATAAGTTTGGCAGGAAAGACTGAGAATTAGTATTAATTTTTACATTTCGAGCGAATTTTTACATTTCGGTTGGACAGATGAGGTTAAATATGATATAGTGCGTATGTTGCGCGACATTTTCTGATTTAAGAGGGTGCATTGATTTTTTAAATGCGCCTTCTGCCTAAAACTATCTAAAATAAATTTGAAAGGATATCATATTTAATGGCAAAAGAAAATTTACCTTCAAATGAAACAGTTAATGTTGACTATGAAAAGGCTACAGGAAAAATCCCTTTTAACATGACAAATGATTATATGTTCAGAGCCGTTCTGCAGAAA
Organism: uncultured Lachnospiraceae bacterium; assembly: GCA_947629525.1. Taxonomy (GTDB): domain Bacteria; phylum Bacillota; class Clostridia; order Lachnospirales; family Lachnospiraceae; genus COE1. The sequence continues at coordinate 8,253 of CANREB010000043.1, read as the reverse complement.
AACAACCGCGTTTTGCGTGGGCTTATCAAAGCGCTGCTGCATCTGTCGGAAAACGATATTAAAGAAGTCAGGATAACCAACCCGATTGTTTTGGGAGAGTCGATTAATTCAAAGCAGATGTGGCTTGATGTAAATGTCATCCTTAATAATTCCATAATTATTAACCTTGAAATGCAGATTGCCAATCTGTTCAATTGGAGAAATCGTTCGGTATCGTATATATGCCGCTCCTATGACAATCTGAACAGAGGAGGAAAATATGCGGATGCCAAGCCTGTCATACATATAGGCTTTCTTGATTTTTCATTGGAGGGAGCCGTGCCTGAATTTTATGCGACATATAAGCTCGCAAATGTCAAAACAGGGCAGATTTATAGTGACAATGTTACTCTCTGTGTGGTAGACTTAAATAAAACAGAACTTGCTACAGATGAGGACAAAAAGTATGGCATCGACAAATGGGCGAAGCTTTTCAAAGCAAGGACATGGGAGGCGGTAAAAATGTTGGCGGAGGAAGATGCTTATATCAAAGATGCGTCTAAGACAATTTTTGAGTTATGCGCGGACTTAGAGGTTAAGAAACGCTGTTGGGAACGCGAGGAATTTGAGGATTACGCGGAAAGGCTTGCAAAAGCGGAGGTTGAGCTGGCGCAGAAAAATGCAGAATTGTCAGAAAAGGACACGGAATTACTGAAAAAAGATGTCACGCTGTCAGAAAAATCTGCCGCGCTTGGTAAAGCTGAGGCAGAGGCAAAAAAATACCGTGAATGGGCAATCGCTCATGGTTATAAAGACGACTAAAATAAATGAGGCTGCCGCAATAAGGATTGCGACAGCCTATTGTTTTCACATTGTTTACCCTTGCGTCCTCACATCTTTCTTTTTCAGATACAAAATACTAAGTGCATTGATCACAACAATAAACAGCACCGTCCAGTCAGTAAACTGCCACAGATCGATAACTCTCAACGGATTATTTGCGCGCAGCCCCACGCTTAAGAGCGAATAGGGCAGAAGATGATAAAACCCCCTGCTCGTGATAACCATGCCGACCACTCCGCCGACAAGCCCGATAGCGATAGGCACTGCAAAACTCCTGATCACAAGCGACAGGAAAAGCTGTGCAGAGCACACGGCAATACCGCCGAATATGCCGCATATAGTCCATTCGACAAGTTCTTTGGGCAGCGGCAGGGAAAGCCCGCATATAAAACCGCTGAAAACATAAAGACAGATCATAAACATAATAGTAGCCGTTGTCATGACCGCACATATACAGAGTTTGCCAAATACAAGCCTAAAAGGTGACACAAGCGTCATAATAGTATTCCAGTTAGTGCCGTTATGCTCCAGCCGCCACAGATAACTTGCGTAAACGCCGATAAGCGGCGGCAGGAAAAAGAAGGCAAAAAACAGGGAATGCTGACTCCAAAACGAATACCACGCGTTTTTCAAAACTGCCTGATTGTTCATATAATTAATCGAGCCTATAACTGCCGAGATTGATGGAAGTATGAGAAAGGCGATCCATATAGGCGTGCGTTTTACCTTTATAAACTCCACAGGCATAAGAGGTATCTTAATTTTGCTTAATCTGCGTCTTTGCCTGAAAATCCCAAATCGTGTGATACTGCTGAAATTTAAGCCTTCTGTTTCCATTTTGTTAAAAAGCGCCCATCCGATTATCAGCAGCAGGACAATCCATATGGCGGTAATGATTTCCGCGCCGTTATGCCGGAAATAATATCTGTATTTTATGACTCTTGTGTCAGGATTCCAGTCCATCCAAACAAAAGACGAAGCGCCGTAAAGCCCCCACGGAATAAGGCGGTTTACGATAAGCGAGGGCGGCAGGTACATCAAAAATAGTCCGCACATGCTTCCGAGCAGCCCCGCGCAGAGCGTGACAGCCTGATTTGTAAACGCAAATGCCAAAATAAGATGTATCAGATAAATCAGAAAGCTTACGGCGACAGTTACCGCGAAGTAGCGCGCATACGCCCACAAGTCAAGGCTGTCTGTATATCCGAAGTGCTTTCCGAAAAAAATCAAAAATCCAAGCTGGCTGACGGCAAAAATCAGCACACACACAAAGCCGTATAAAAGCTTTGCAAAATAGATGCTGTTCCTGCTTTGAAAGGTTTCAAGCATTTTCCATGTATTTCCTTTATGTTCCATGTCTGTCAGGCGGCTTGCGAGCACTGCTATAAATGTAGGCGTCAGAATGGCGTTTAATAGAGGCATCATGTAAATCTGCCTAATCCAGCCTTGCGCTAAGTCTTCTGCGTCAAGCCTGTCGGAAAATACCCACATTGACCACAGAAACTGCATAAGTATTAGTCCTGCGACTACAAGCCATACGCCGCGCCGCTTAGTTTTGCGAAGCTCCAAAAATAGTCCTCTCATAAGCTTTCAGCACCTCCTGTCAGCTTTAAGAATACGTCCTCCAGCCCGTCGCCTTTTGTCTCAAGTTCCTGCATAGAGCCTTGAAAAATAAGTTCGCCGTGATTAATGATACCGACTGTATCCGCCATTTGCTCTACCTCGTTAAGCAGATGGCTTGATACGATTACAGTCATCTGTCTTGTCAGCGGCAGATTTTTGATAAATTCGCGTATTTCCTGTATGCCCGCGGGGTCAAGTCCGTTTGTCGGCTCGTCGAGTATCAGTACGCGCGGATTACCCAGCAGCGCCATAGCTATGCCGAGGCGTTGTTTCATGCCAAGCGAATATTGTTTTACCTTTTTGTCCCTCTGATCCAAAAGACGCACGGTGTCAAGTACCCGCTCGATTTCCGAAGCAGGCGTATTTTTCAGCTTTGCAGCGATCTGCATATTTTCAAGTCCTGTCAGATGTCCGTAAAAGCTTGGACTTTCAATCAGGCTGCCTGTGCTTTTCAGTATGGAAAGGCGGTTTTTTTCAGTCATCTGTTCTCCGAAAAAAGCGATAGTTCCATTGTTTGGTTTCAATAGTCCGAGTAAAAGCTTTAATGTGGTAGTTTTGCCCGCGCCGTTCGGACCAAGAAAGCCGTAGACGCAGCTCTCAGGAACCTTAAGTGCGATATTTTTCACACGCCTATGTCCGTCTGTTCCTTTAGTCAGATTTTTTGTTTCAATAATGTAATTCATTTAAAATCTCCCTTCTGTCCAAATGATATTTTAAATATATCCCCGTTACCTTAAATAAAAGTGACAAAAGCCTTACATTTACCTTAAAAATTTATTTTAAATCACCACAAGGCACAAAAAATAAGATATACTAAAGCATAGATAAAAATTTTAATGGCTGTTAAAATCAGCGGAATGTGAGAAAAAAATGAACCTTTATGAAAGTAAAATCCTGCTCGTTGACGATGAGCCTGCTCTTTTGCAGATGGTGGGAAATTTGTTAAAAAAAGAGGGCTATATCCATGTGGACTTGGCTCTTGATTGCAGTACGGCAAAAAAACTGTTTTTTGCGGCGGAATATCATATGGTGCTTCTTGATGTAATGCTTCCCGATGGAGACGGATTTACTCTTTTTGACGAGATAAGGCGCGTTGCGGAGGTTCCTGTTATATTTTTATCGGCAAGAGATGAAGACACGGCACGTCTTAAGGGTTTAGGACTTGGCGCGGACGACTATATAACGAAACCGTTTCTGCCGCAGGAGCTGCTGCTTAGGATTAGGGCGGTGTTGAGGCGCACTTATCATATGGAAGATATAGCGAAAAATGATGTTGTAGGCGATGCCGTGATCAGTTGGAGTGCAGGCACGATACAGACACCTGACAGCGAATATCTTCTGACCGCTAAGGAATATGCCCTGCTCAAAAAACTATGCGAAAACAGGGGGAGAATTTTGTCGATAAATACATTGTGCGATACACTCTGGCCCGATGGCAGTTATGGTTATGAAAATTCGTTGATGGTGCATATCAGGCGTCTGCGTGAAAAGCTTGAAAAAAATCCGTCCAAGCCAGAACATCTTTTGACCGCAAGAGGGCTGGGATATAAACTGATTTAGCAGATTGGTGCACAGAAGATAATTATTAAGTCAAGGAGCGTTTTGTATGCGTAAAATAGAAAATTTTATAAAATATATCATATTGGCACTGTTTATGTTTATCATATTGTTGACGGCGGATTTTCTTATAATAATGATAATATCATATAAAACAGACAGTATGGGTATTTTACCGTCAGTGAAGAGTGAAGAAATCATATCGCTTGCAGAAAGCCGCGCATCAGGCGATGAGTTTGAAGCATTGAAAGGCAAATGGCTTTTTGTCATGGAGATAGACGAAGGTGGAGATGTAGTGTGGGAGTACAATCTGCCAAAGGAACTTCCGCGCCATTACACGACAGCGCAGGTTGCGTCTTTTACACGCTGGTATCTTCAGGATTATCCTGTGTACACATATACCATAGATAATGGCGGAATAATCGTAATTGGTTATGAAAAACACACCATATGGAAAAAAGAAATCATCTACAATATAAATACATTGGACGCTTATATCTATCTGTTTCCGCTCATATTTATCTCAAACATTCTCGCGCTGCTGATCGTGCCGTCAGCACTCATACGACGCGACGCGAGACGGCGTGAACGTGAGCGGACAACATGGATAGCGGGCGTCTCGCATGATATACGTACGCCCCTGTCGCTTGTGCTTGGATATGCCGATGAGATAAAGCAGGAAAGCGGCAATCCCGAAATTACGCAGAAAGCGCAGATAATAGAAAATCAGGCGCTCCGCCTCAAAATGCTTGTGACAAATCTAAACACTCAGAACAAGCTCACATACGGCATGGGAAACTGGAAAAAAGAGCATTGTCTGTTTGCGGCGCTGATACGCGAAACAGTATGCGGAATAGCAAACTGTATGACTGACGAAGGCTTTGAATTTGTCATAGACATACCTGACAGTTTGGAAAAACTTTGCTTTTGCTGTGATAAGGAGCTTGCAAAAAGACTTATCGAAAACCTTGTAAACAACGCAGTACGCCACAACCCACAAGGCTGTACAGTCACGGTAAGCCTTATCCTCAAAAAGTTTGCGCTGCTGCGCTATTATGAAATGACGGTGTCAGACAACGGCGTCGGCATAGAATGGGAAAAACTTAAAGTCCTTCGCGCCCATTCCGTAACACAAAAACTTTCAGAGCATGGGCTTGGAATAAGGCTTGTAAAGCAGATAGCGTCATTCCACCACTGGGGAATGCGCATCGGAAATAATAAGGGCGGCGGGTTTTACTGCAAAATCGTTATTATTTAAGAAAATCGTAGCCGAATAAAAACATAAGGTAATCGAGACTATAATGTGCTATAATATTTGTCAAAGAAACCTGTGTCATTGGAGGAGGGCTGTAAATGGCGGACAGGATAATGCTTATAGAAGATGACAAGACAATATGCGGAGAACTTATGACACTGCTGTCAGCTAACAAATATGAGGTTGGAGTCGTTTCGGATTTTAGAAAAATATACGAGGAGACTGCGGCATTTGCCCCGCAGCTTGTACTGCTTGACGTTAATCTGCCTTATGAAGACGGCTTTAAAGTATGTGCGAAGCTCAGATGCAGATTTGATTTTCCGATTATATTTGTCACGAGCCGCAATACGGATATGGATGAACTTAACAGCATTATGCTGGGCGGTGACGCGTTTGTCACAAAACCATACAACACGGCAATACTTCTTGCAAAGATAGCATCGCTTCTAAAACGGGCATACGGCAGACAGGAAAGTGCCGTGATAGAGCATAACGGCGTGGCATTGAGACTTGAAAACGGCTGCGTGGAGTGCGGCGGCGTTAAAGCGGAGCTTACGAAAAACGAGCAGAAAATTTTATATTATCTGATGAAAAATGCGGGGAAAATATGCGCACGGGCAGATATAACGGAGTATTTATGGGACAACAGGATCTATATTGACGACAATACGCTGAGCGTAAATGTCACAAGACTCAGGGAGAAACTTGCAGGTATAGGGGCAAATGATTATATAAAGACAAAGCACAGACAAGGATATCTTGTATAGACTTGTTCTGCTGTATGCTGTTATGCGTAAATGATTGTGTGGGAATATCAGGATATGAGAGAATATATAAATATCAGACGTTTCTTGAAGGACAGGGTTGTAATTATAGCGCTGAATTTGGCGAGTATGGTTTTTATGGCGTTATTTCTTTTGTCGGCGGGCAACAGCCCGGACACGGTGCTTTTGGTGATTGGAATGTGGATATTTGCGGTGGTTTTGTATTTCGCAGTGTCATTTTGGGTAAGACGCAGATATCTTATGGAGATAATCGGGCTTGCGGACAGGTTACAGGAAAAATATCTTATTTCCGAAATAATGGAAAAACCCACGCGCATGGATGATGAGGTATTTTACAGACTCTTAAAGTCGGCGGACAAGTCCATGCTTGAAAAAGTTTCTGAAATAAAACAGGAAAAACAGGATTATAAGGAATATATCGAGCAGTGGGTTCACGAGGCGAAGACACCTGTTACGGCAATGCGACTGATTTGTGAGAACAACAAGGAAACGGTTCCGCGGACACTCTTGGCGGAGCTTGAACGTGCAGACCAGTATATTGAGCAGGCGCTTTTTTTCGCAAGGAGTGATTGCACACATAAGGACTATATCATACGTGAGACGTGCCTTGAGGATATCGTGCATCAGGCTGTGGCGCAGAACAGGCAGCTTTTGATACAGAACAATGTCAGGGTTGAAGTGGAAGACTCAGAGGCAACGGCATATACGGATGGGAAGTGGATAGCCTTTATAATAAGTCAGCTTATTCAGAACGCAGTCAAATATAAAAACGACACACCTGTCATAAAGCTTGCGATTGGTACAGAAAACGGCAATACGTATTTAACGATATCGGACAACGGCATAGGCATATCAGGTGATGAACTGCCCCGCGTATTTGACAAGGGTTTTACAGGGACAAACGGGCGTAACGGCGAAAACGCCACAGGCTTAGGGCTGTACCTTTGCAAACGGCTGTGCGATAAGCTTAGCGTAGGGCTTAGCGTAAGCTCAGACAGTACAGGAACAAAGTTCAGGTTAGTGTTTAATAGGAATGAGTTTGTGATAAATTAGTGACAATGGCGTGACAACAGAGGAATTTGTAAAGGTTGCACTTGCCGCTGTCGGCATTAATGAAAAAGATGATGCCGACTGGTCGGCGGCGGAAAGACTCAAAGACCAAAATAAGTCTTCAAATTTTTTATCCCAAGCAATACATAAAATGAGAGCAAGTTTGGCAGTAGGATTAAACTGCCCTGTTTCTATAGAACTGATTGTATTCCGGGACACGCCAACCATTTCGGCTAGCTGGGTCTGTGATATTTTTAGTTCTGCCCGTGCTTCTTTAAGACGGTTTTTAATATGAGTTTATCGTCCATATCATCCACCATCTTACAGGATTGCAGACGATGCGATCAGATTAGAAATATGATATATAGCGCTTATTGCAACAATTACCGTATATCCAATCGCAACTATTTTTTTGATTAAAAAACCATAATTGACAAAAAACAAATTTTAGGATAAAATAAAGTACACTTTATTTTATCCTAAAATTTTGCTTATAATAGACAATATCCATTACCATACAGTTAAACAATAAGACATATTGCCACAACAAAAACGGAGGTCTGCTATGGAATACTTAAAACGTTCTCTTGAACGCAAATTTTTACACATGAGTTCATTTTTTAAGGCGGTTTTAGTCACTGGCGCAAGGCAGGTCGGAAAGACAACAATGCTAAAGCATTTAGCACAAGGACAGGGACGCACATATGTCACTATGGATGACACAATGGCGCGCACGCTTGCAAAATCAGATCCCATACTGTTTTTTCAGACATACAAACCGCCGATTATTATTGATGAGATACAAAAAGCGCCGGAGCTGTTTGAACAGATTAAAATTATGTGTGATGAGAGCGATGAGCGCGGCAGGTTTTGGCTTACAGGTTCACAGCAGTACAAAACAATGAAAAATATCCGCGAGACGCTTGCGGGCAGGGTGGGAATTTTGGAGCTTTACAGCCTGTCAAAAAATGAAGCCGAGGGCAGGAGTTTTTCAAATGAACTTGATTTTTCATTGGAGTGTTTGTTGGAAAGGCAGCCGCTTGTCAGGAAAAACGACATAGTGGACATATATGAGCATATTTGGAGGGGCGGCATGCCTGATGCGATTTTTGCCGATGCCGAGCAAAGGCAGGAATACTTTAACTCATACATCGAGACATA
>CANREB010000042.1 GCA_947629525.1 uncultured Lachnospiraceae bacterium | reverse complement strand
TAAATCGGGGTGTGGCTCAGTTTGGCTAGAGCGCCACCTTAGGGAGGTGGAGGCCGCAAGTTCGAATCTTGTCACTCCGACTATATATGAGAACGAAAAATAAAGCAGCCGCTTTTACGAATGAAATTCGTGAAGCGGTTGCTTTATTTGTTTTCTTCACTTTCATACCCAAAATCCGCCGGAAGTGTCCCGCTGTACTGCATCAAAGTTTTAAAAGCATCTCTTCTTTCGTCTATATCGGATATATCTTCTTTGGCTGAAAGCGCCCATCCCCTCTTTCATTTTATTCCGATTTCACGGATTATATTTTCCAGCTTTTTCCAGTCATCAATCAGCGAATTAAGGCTTTGTGCTCCCAAGTCGGTTATCCTGTAATACTTTCGCTTTGGTCCAAGCGACTCGCCGCCTAAATAACATTCTGCCTTACCTTCGCTGTTCAGTCTTCTCAATATTGCATAAAATGTGCTGTCATTTACATCCGCAAACAGTTTTCTCATTTCCTGCATCAAAGTATATCCGTAGTAGTCGTCTTCTGACAGTTTTTTCAATATGCACATTTCCAATATTCCCTTTTTAATCTGTGCGTCCATAGCATTTTCCGTTATTAATAAATATATGTATATATGAAAATATACCTGCAGCTAAACAAATATAATACATTTTAGGGGAAAATGATAAATGCTGCATTTCTAAACCGACCGAATTGTATATGGCATTTCTGTATAACATAACCGTATACAGCAGCCCTATTCCCTGACATAGTATACCAAAATTTAAAAGTTCTCCCCTAAAACAACAGGTAACAAAACTATACAGTATCACGGCAAGTATTATTAAAACACAAACGGCTACTCCTCCATTGAAAACAGGTGCAAATCTGTCCAACATATTTTTCTCCGCCAATATATGAAGATATTTATCCACCCCTGAATATATAAAATACATCAATATTGATGAAAATATAAAAATTACACTTTGAAGTATACACCATACATTTATTTTTTGGATATTGATTACATTTATCAGGTAAAAATTACCGCTTATAAACCATAAGCACAGCAATAATGATATTGGTACTATACTTGGCAGATATTTAGAACTGTCTGTATGGCTGAATGTATTCAATGTATACACAATTAAAATCATTATCCATATTACCGCAGTCAGCATATACAGTTTTCTGATATTGAATTTTCTGTTTCGTTCTATCGTCGTTGCTTTGACCGAACTTGCAAACTCTTTGGGCGTACCCAAATCAGATATGATTTCTTTCTCGGATTTGCAATTGTCCTTTGCAGTTTTAATATAAGAAACCGCATCGGACAATATATCGTAAATCTCATCATCCGACAAACCTGACCATAATAAATGATTTTTCAATTGAGACAAATATTTGTTAGTCATAGCATTTACCCCCGGAAAATCAAAGTTATCAGTTTCCGCCCGTTGTTAAAGCTATTATACATTGCTACTGTTTATTAGTCAATAGTTATTTTACACAAAAAGAGCCGCGCCAAGATTGGCGCACAGCTCTTTTTATTCTTCATGCCTGTTTCTCAACATAGTTATACTTTATCCAGTTCCTGCAAAGTTCCATCCACTGTTCGCATTGCGGCTCTATCTCGCTGCACTCGGGGACGATTGCCGTCTCCTTTGTCGCCAATGAATATCCATGTCCGCCGTGCGGGAATACGTGGTATTCAAAGTTTACTCCTGCTTTCCGCAGGGCTGACGCAAACATCAGTGAGTTTTCAAGAGGCACTGCGCCGTCCTCAAACGTATGCCACATAAATACAGGCGGCACATCGGATGTCACTTGATTTTCAAGGCTTAATTTTTTCTCAAGTTCATCTGATGCCTTTGTGCCCATAAGATTAACAAAAGACCCTCTGTGCGCATATTCCCCCGATGTAATGACAGGATAGGCAAGTATCAGCCCGTCAGGCTTATAGCTTTGCCTTGCCATACCTGAGTCTTTTTCAAGCCAGTCCTCATTCCAAAAGCAGCCAAGATATGCCGCAAGATGAGCGCCCGCTGAAAATCCCGCTATTATTATCTTATCCTTGTCTATGGCAAACTCATCGGCACGTTTTCTGATGATGCTTACCGCCTGTGTAAGTTCCAACAATTCCTGCGGATGTTCAACACCGTCCTTTGAAATATCATACCAAAGCACCGCCGCGTGACAGCCTGCCGTAAGGAAATTAAAGGCAATCGGCTCCGCTTCCCTCGCAGATACGTGCTCATATCCTCCTCCGGGGCAGATAAGCACCATAGGACGCTTCCTGTCTCCGTACAAGGCAGGATAATCGTCCTGAATATAAAGCGATAACGATGCCTGTACTGTATTTGCTATGTCAAGCCTTATATTTTCATATTTCATTTTCTTTACCCTCCCCGCGCGTCAATCGAGGTGGAAAACATTTTTCAGGTCTACCGATACAGGGCTGTTGTCCGGATTTGTCTCCATAATGTCAGCCATATAATCCCACCACTTGCGGTTTATCGCCGTATCAGCTCCTTTTGCCCACTTTTCTTCGTCTTCTATCTCTATGTAGCCAAACAAAGTGAGTGTTTCCCTGTCCAAAAAGATAGTGTAATTCTTTCCGCCATGCTCATGTATCATGTCTTTCATCTCGTCCCAAAGCAGGTTGTGGCGTCTTTCGTACTCTTCCTCCTGACCTTCATACAGTTTCATCTTAAATCCTTTGATCATACCCGATGCCTCCATTATCATATTTATTTGTTATTGATAAATAACATTGCGTCCTTTTTGGGCAATTGCAATATATGTTTTGCCCTCGTTCAATTGTATTTCACTGCCTGAATCGTCATAATAAACTGTCGGCGCATAATCGTCCGTCTTCTGCCATGTCACATGTATGCACCTGCCTTTTGTGAAATAATAGCCGTCCTCTGTCGTATCGCAGTTTTGAAAACTCAGATATCCTTTGGCGTCAAGCCTTGTCCACTTTGTGTTTTGTACAATTACATTGGCGAATTTAAGCTGTTCTCCGTTTAAAGCGTCGGTCTGCGCATTGCCATGCAGCGACTTGTAGTATAAGCCGTCAGCCGGATTATAGGCAAGAGAACTCCTCGTATAAGGGAATATCTGCGAAAGGTCGATGACATTTGCAACGGCTGCCGCGGCGCCGTACTGCTCAAGCGTGTTTACTCCCTCCGCAAACGTAAAATGCTTCGCATTGTAATGCTCCGGACGGAGCCCGATATCATAACCAAGCGCTCCGCATGCGTTCAATATTCCCGATGCGCTCGTATATGCATTATGCGGGGCTTTTTTGTCAGCAGTCCTGAAAAATGCCGATGACCCGGGCGCTCCTCCGCCCACGCCGTACTGTGATGTACCGCTGATGTTATTGATGTCGGAAGCCGTTATCCTGTCTTTCATATACACAACGCCGCCAAAATGTATGAGTATCGCATCCCACTCTGTCGCTTCGGGAATATAATACGCCCGGCAGCTTCTGATATTGCCGATCTGCGGAAGCTGTACCCAATCGTCGATGACAGCCATCTGACGCGAGATCTCGCCCTCTTCCATTATCTCATACAGCACCTTGGCATGACTTATGCCGTATGACGGCTGTGCGCTCTTATCGGTCGGCATCATGACCGCGATAGGTCTCGTCGAAGCCGCCTGTATCGGAATCCATTCGTTAGTATACACACTTCTTTGGTACTGCGCAATTTCTATCGGTAATGTGGATATGCCGCCGTCCTCCGCCGCGTATGCAGACAAAAGCCGCGACGGCGAAGCTGCCATGCAAAACGCCAAAGCGGCGCATATCACTACTGAAATGATTTTTTTCCTGTTCATTTATTATCCTCCATTTGCCAGTCGTCTTTCTTTTTATAATGATTTACAATACACAGGACACGCTGCAGCACCACTTTTTCCTCAAACGGTCTTTGTATGCAGTCTGCCACATCGTAATCGTATGCCTTTCGTATATTCTCGTCAGTTACGTACGAGCTTATCAGTATTACGGGGATATCGTCGATTTGCTGCCCTTTCATATATTCGAGCACTTCAAAGCCGTCGCATTTAGGCATAAGTATATCAAGCAGTATCACGGCAAGTTCATCCCTGTACTCCTCGACTGCCTGTATAGCCTCAGAACCGTCGGCACACTCGGTAATATCGTAATATCCGCTGAACATCTCGCTTAAAATACTTCTGTTTATCGGTGCATCATCTACTATAAGCATTTTCGTTTTTTTATTTTCCATACATTCCTTCCCACTGTCATATCGCCCGTTTAAGTTTTGCTTTTATCCTATGCAGTGCATTGTCCGTCGATTTCGAGTCGCGTCCTAAAACCTTGGCTATCTGCGAGTATGTCATCCCCGTCATATAAAGGTCAAGCACCTGTTTTTCAAATGTGCTGAGTTCCTTTTCGATGACCGCCTCTATGTCCGCGACATTTTCCTTATCTATGAAAAGTTCCTCGGGATTGCTCTGTTCACCTGAGATAAGCAGGTTTACAAGCTGCGTGCGGTCGCCGTCGCCTTCAGGCTCATTCATATCAGCATAGAGAGACACGTACGAATTGAGCGGCGTATGCTTTTCCCTGCGCGAAGCCTGTACCGCATTGTACATCCTCCTCGAAATACACAGATCGGCGAACGTAAAAAAACTTGCGTCCCTGCCCGCGTCGTAATCCCTGACTGCCTTGAAAAGCCCTATCATTCCCTCTTGTATAAGGTCGTCGCTGTCGGCGCCAAGTATATACATTGATTTTGCCTTTTTCCTGACGAGGTTTTTGTACTTATCCATTATGTAATCGGTTATATGCGTTTCGCCTTGTCTTATCCGGTCAATGAGTTCCTCGTCAGAAACATTTTCGACTTCCGCCGCCATATCATCACCATTCCTAAGCCTGCATTCTCTGGCGCACTATCTCGTATGCAAGCACGCCCGCCGCCACTGACGCATTCAGCGAATCAATATCGCCTTTCATCGGGATAGATGCCGTAAAGTCGCATTTTTCTTTTACAAGCTTCCCGACGCCGTTTCCCTCGCTGCCTATGACAAGCCCTATCGCACCTTTAAGGTCAAGGTCGTACATAACCGTACCGTCCATATCGGCACATACAAACCAAAGCCCTTCCTCTTTCAGTTCCTCTATCGTCCTTCCAAGGTTAGTCACCCGCGCCACGGGTGTGTAATTCAAAGCGCCCGCGGATGCTTTTGCCACTGCGGCGGTAAGTCCCACTGAGCGGTCTTTTGGTATTATAACGCCATGCGCCCCCGCAAGATTTGCCGTCCTTATTATCGCGCCCAGATTATGAGGGTCTTCAATATTGTCAAGCAAAAATATGAACGGCGCCTCATCCTTTTGGCGTGCCGTTTCCAATATATCGCTCACATCCGCATATTCATATGCCGCCGCATACGCTATCACACCCTGATGGCTTCCTGTTTGACTTATTTGGTCAAGGCGTTCTTTCTGCACATATTTGATTATTGTGCCATGTTTTGCCGCCTCTCTTTTTATTGACTGGATTGGTCCATCACTTGAACCGTCAAGTATAAAAAGCTTATCTATCGGCTTTCCCGAACGGAATGCCTCGATAACGGCATTCCTGCCTTCTATTGTGAACTCTTCGTATCTCATAAATTTCCTTTCACAGCATCAGATTTGGATTTTGAGCAGCTCAATACCTTTTTCGATAAGCTCCGTTACCCTTTCGATGTCATTCTTCAGAAAAAGATATCCGCAAAGCGCCTCAAAACCTGTGGCTTTTCTGTAATCGGTGAGGCTTGCGTTCTTTGCCGATGAGTTTACCTTTGTATTTTTACCGCGTCTGTATATATCCTGTTCTTCACTGCTCATATACTCATATACTGCCTCTGCTATCTTTGCCTGAGTCTGCGCGCACACAAGCTTTATCGTATGTCTGTGCAGCATATTTGCCGGACGTTGTCCTTTATTGACTACTGCGGTCCGAATTACTATCTCATACACAGCGTCTCCAAGGTACGCAAGAGTAAGCGGGGAATATGTCCGTATATCGATGCTTCCCCCATCCGCCAATACGCTGTTTACTGAGTTTATTATATCTTTTTCCATTTAGTACCCTCGCGCGTGTCTTCCAACACTATGCCTTTCTCCAAAAGTTCGTTCCTTATGGCATCGGCACGTGCAAAGTCTTTTTCTTTCTTGGCATTTCTGCGTTCCTCTATCTTTCCTGTGATATACTCTTCAAGCTCCGAGTCAACGCCGCCGTCTTCATCTTTTTTTACCTTTGCCGTTGTAAGATCCAGTGAGAGCACCTCGTCAAAGCTCTTGGCAAGCGCATATTTAGTCGCGTCCGAGATATCAGCCTTAAGCATATCGTAGAGCACCGTTATCGCCATTGCCGAATTGAGGTCGTCACAGAGCGCATCTTCAAAACGTTTTCTGTATTCCGCATAAGCTGCTTCGTCGATAGCGCCGTCTTTATCAAGCGTATTTATCCGCTTTATAAGCTTGTCATACGCCGCGCCCATATTGTCAAGCACATCATATGAAAACTCGAGCGGTTTGCGGTAATGTGACTGCAGGCAGAAAAATCTGTACACAAGCGGATCGTAATTCTTTTTTTCAAGAAGCGACACTGTCAAAAACTCACCCTTCGACTTGCTCATCTTACCTGATTTGTCATTGAGATGATGTACGTGGAACCAATATCTGCACCATTTATGACCCGTATATGCCTCACTCTGCGCGATTTCATTCGTATGATGCGGGAAAATATTGTCAACACCGCCGCAATGGATATCCATATACTCGCCAAGATGCTTCATACTGATGCATGAACACTCGATATGCCATCCGGGATATCCAAGCCCCCACGGGCTCTCCCACTTAAGCTCCTGTGCATCAAACTTCGACTTTGTAAACCACAGCACAAAATCACTCTTATTTCTCTTATTCGTATCTTCGCCGACATCGTCACGCACTCCGACAAGCAGTTCTTTTTCGCTTTGGCTTGAAAATACATAGTATTCGTCAAGTTTGGACGTGTCAAAATAAATATTTCCTCCGCTTTCGTATGCGTAGCCCTTTTGGATAAGGACTTCTATCATATGGATAAATTCGTCTATACAATTGGTTGCAGGCTCGACCACATCGGGCGTTTTTATGTTGAGCTTGGCGCAGTCGTCAAAAAAAGCATCAGTATAAAACTTTGCTATCTCCATTACTGTCTTGTGCTCACGTCTTGCGCCGCTTAACATTTTGTCCTCTCCCGTATCCGCGTCGCTCGTAAGATGCCCTACGTCTGTTATGTTCATGACACGTTTGACATCATATCCGATATAGCGCAGCGTCTTTTCAAGCAGGTCTTCCATTATGTAGCATCTTAAATTGCCGATATGAGCATAGTGATAAACTGTAGGACCGCACGTGTACATCGCGACTTTTCCGTCCTCCCTTGGCACGAAACGCTCTACCTGCCTTGTAAGTGTATTATAAAAGGATAATTTATTTTCCATTTTCTTCAAGCTCCCTTTTTAATTGCTTTACCTGCTGTTCTAGCTCTATGATACGGTTGATCATCTGTGTGTTCGCATACTGCAGTGTCCTGATATCCTCATTTACGGGATCCGGCAGGTCAACCTGGTTTAATTCCTCACGCACAAGCTTTTGGTTGTTGCGCTTTACCACACGCCCGGGAACGCCGACAACAGTGCAGTTCGGCGGCACTTCCTCTATCACGACGCTGCCTGCTCCGATTTTTGAATTTTCACCCACGGTAAACGAGCCTATCACTTTTGCCCCCGCGCTTATCATTACGTTATCGCCTATCGTCGGATGGCGCTTTCCATGTTCCTTGCCTGTACCGCCAAGCGTCACTCCCTGATAGAGCGTGACGTTATTGCCTACTATCGCAGTCTCGCCGATTATCACGCCGTTTCCATGGTCGATAAAAAGGTTATTGCCTATCTTCGCCCCGGGGTGTATCTCTATACCTGTCTTTCTCACGGCGCGCTGCGATATCCACCTTGCCCAGAAATAATGCCCCGACTCGTACAGCTTATGCGCCACTCTGTAGTGCATCATTACTTTGAAACTAGGATATAGAAAGACTTCCATGTTGGAATGTATGGCGGGATCGCGCTCGCGGATGACTCTTATTTCATTCATTATGTTCTTAATAATTCCCATTGGACTGCCTCTTTTATTAGTTAATCAATGCTGACAGCAGTATTTAATGCAATCTCCATCATTTGTGTGAATGAGTTCTGTCTTTCCTCTGCTGTCGTCTCCTCGCCTGTCACAAGGCTGTCTGACACCGTAAGTATGGCAAGCGCGTTCTTGCCGCATCTTGCCGCATTCATATAAAGCGCCGCCGCCTCCATCTCTATGCAGAGCACTCCCATCTTCTTCCAACCCTCGTTGGCATCTTTGTTGTCACTGTAAAAAGTATCAGACGACAAAATATTTCCTACGTGGAAGGCTGCGTTCACTTTTTCTGCCTGCTCTATTGCCGCCCTCATAAGCGGATAGCTTGCTATCGGCGCAAATGTACCTGAAAGTTTATACTGGCTTGCATAGTTTGAATCCGTGCATGCGCCCATTCCGATGACGATATCGCGCACCTTAACTTTTTCCTGTATCGCTCCTGTCGAACCGATACGCATAATATTCTCTACTCTGAAAAAGTTAAACAGTTCGTATGAATATATGCCTATCGTCGGCATTCCCATACCGCTTGCCATAACGCTTATCTTTTTGCCTTTATACGTGCCCGTATAGCCTTGAATGCCCCTGATATTATTGACAAGCTGCGCATTCTCAAGATAATTTTCCGCAATGAACTTGGAACGCAGCGGGTCCCCGGGCATAAGCACTGTCTTTCCGAAAGCGTCGGCTTCGGCGTTTATGTGTGGTGTAGTAATAACAGACATGATTTTTCCCTCCGTTTATTTATTAATTATTGTTTTACAGCATCTCATCTATATATGCAGGTCCGGTAAGATATATACTTTCAAACTTAACGTTCTCTTTTAATTTGATATATTCAAAAAAGAACGCGCTAAGCTCTCCTATCGTGGCTGATACTTCGGGACGCATACGTACTGTCTGCTCATCCTCCGCCAGTCTTTCCATCCTGCCGCCGCTCTCATCGATATACCATATAAAAAGACCGTTATTTTCAGCGATAACCGGATCGGTCAATCTTATGGCAATGCTGACATGCCCTCTGCTTGAAATATGTTTGAGCATTTCCGCAAGATTTACCACTCTTGCCATGACCGACGGCTTTTTGTCATCTGATACGTAAAAGTAATCCCCGATATCCGCACTGTTTTCAAAAATCACTTCGCGAAGCGGCTGCGCATCCTGCTTTATATATATAAAGCTTCCCTTTATCCTGCCGTTTTCATTTATAAGGTAAATACTGCCGCCCTTATCACTGAGCCTGCACTGCAGTTTTTCGTAATAACGCGCATTTCTGATAGCGAAAATACCGTATTTCCTGCAAAGGACCGTATTCACAAAATGAGCGAGCGTGAGAAATCCCGACTCATCCAAAGCCGTTATCGCAGCGCCTGTCTTTTCGATTACGACTGTTTCGCCTTTGTCGGCATGCTCAAGCATTTCAGCCGTAATCACCGTATCTTTAAACTCATATTCGGGTTTATCGTAAATATAGTGAAAACCGTACCTTTCAAAAACAGCCCCGTCATCACAGTTAAGCAGTGTAAACGGCTGTTTCATCCTGTTTTGATATTCAAGCGCCGCGGCAAGCACCTTTTTCATATATCCCTGCATCCTGTACTCAGGGTCTGTCATTATACCGCTTATATAATCGGCATCAGCCCTTACGATGTCAGCCATACATGGAAGTCTTTTTGCGCCCGCACGCGGGGGATTTCTGCGCATCGCAACAGTATACGGCGTCAGACAAAGCGTTGATACTGCCTTGCTCTTCCCGCATTTAAATACTATCGAATCTGCCTCTCTTACTGTAGTGATCTCATATTCCTTTTCAATACAGCTTCTTGTCTCCTGTTCTATTAAGTCCGACTTGATCACCTGCTCCATATTTACCTCTCGCCGTTAATTTTTCTGTCTGCATCCCTCGCACGCCTGACACGGCTTTACCGCCGTCATCTCCATCGGGCTTGTGAGCATGCATATCGCCTGAGCTGAAATGCCTTTCTTCTCTCCGGTAAATCCAAGTCCTTCCTCTGTCGTCGCCTTTACGCTGACCTGCTCTATATCAATTTTAAGGGCGTCCGCAATGTTTTGACGCATTTGGTCAATATACGGGCGCATCTTTGGCGCCTGTGCGATGATGGTCGCATCAATGTTTTCTATAAAAAACATATTCTCCTCTAAAAGTTCTCCCACACGCCCAAGCAGGACTATACTCGATATTCCCTTGTACTGAGGGTCGGTATCGGGAAAATGCTTTCCTATATCGCCAAGCGCGGCAGCTCCCAAAAGTGCATCGGATATCGCATGCAGCAGTACATCCGCATCCGAATGTCCAAGCAGCCCAAGCTCATACGGTATCTTAACACCTCCGATCACAAGCGCCCTGTCCTCGACAAGCCGATGCACATCGTAACCCATTCCTATCCTCATATCTGTATTGCCCCTATTATTTTTTTATTTTTATTTTTTCAAATCCCGTAAGCAGTGACAGCACTATGTTATAGAGTTTATCACAGTCGCCTTCCCTCAAGCCTTCTATGTTGAGCGGCATCTGCGGATCATGAAGCGACATACGCAGCAGCAGCCAGCCTTTTACCTCGTCGGTATCGAATGTAACGCGGACTCCCTCATATGAGTTTGGAACTACGTTATAGCCTTTTGCTTTAGCGTTATCCTCAAAAGCTTTTAATGCTGTTTTCCCGTAATCCGCAAAATCTTCGCATTCGATTGAAAAACGGTACTCCCGCTCCTCAAATCCTTTTTCAAATCCGTCAATAAATGATGAAAGCGCCTTATTTTCTTTCGCCGCTTTTGCCAGCGCTATCAAAAGCTTCACAGCCATATACGCACCGTCGTCAAGGAAATAGTTCTCGCTCAAAGCGCCATGACCTGATGTCTCTATCGCAAGCGGTGAGAGTATTCCCTCGTTATTAAGACGGATGGATTCGTTTATAACATTTTTGTAACCGCGCATATAACGGTGGTGCTTCATCCCTATGCCCTCGATAAAACGCGTAAGGCGGTCGCTTGTCACTGAGTCCGTTACTATAGTGCCCCCGGGATAATCTTCAGCTATTATCGCAGACATCATAGCGATTATGGCATCACGGTTTATCTCATCCCCGTCCGGCAGTACTGCCGACATCCTGTCAACATCCGTATCAAAAATAATGCCAAGATCTGCCTTATTTTCAAGTACGGCGCTTCGTATCGATTCCATTGCCTGCTTGTTCTCAGGATTGGGAATATGATTTGGAAATCTGCCGTCAGGCTCCAAAAAACGGCTTCCCGACGTATCGGCACCCAAAGGTTTTAACACCTTCTCAACAAAAAATCCGCCCGCACCGTTTCCGGCATCAACAACTATATGGCTTCCCTTAAGAGGTTTGTCATAATCGTCCGCATTTATGCTCTTTTTTATCTTATCCCGCAGAAATTCACAATATACGGAAATCGAATCAACTTTTTCAACTCCGGACAGATCTGCATCGGCTATGCTTAATGTTGACGCTGTCTCCAAAATCTTTGTAATATCGTCATGCTCAAGCCCTCCGTCCCTGTCAAAAAACTTATAACCGTTCCTGTTAAACGGAAGGTGGCTTGCCGTTATCATCACCGAACCGTCAAATTTAAAGTTGTCGAACACTGTGGTCATAAACATTGACGGCGTGGAAACAAGCCCGCAGTCATATACTTTCGCACCCGCTGCGGCTATCCCCTTTGCCGCCGCTTCAAAAAGGCTGTCCGCCGTTATCCTCGAATCATGTCCTATGCCGATGCGCAGTGTCGAAATGTCCACGCCCTTTTTATCCGCAAGCCATCTTGCAAAAGCTCCTCCTATCAGGTTGCCCGCCTCTTTTGTAAGATTGACCTGTTCGCCCTCAATGCCGTCACAGGCTATGCCGCGTATATCGCTTCCGTTTTGAAGCTTCATAATATCATTCATATATTTCCTCCGTTCCCACAGATACACTATGTTCTTACCATTGTTATAAATATAACATACTTTTTCGGCAAATGGAATATCAACAATATTCTTTTTCAAAGTTCTCAAGACTCATAGGCTTTGCAAAGTAATATCCTTGAAACACATCGCACCCTACGTCCATCAGGAAATCAACCTGCTCTTTAGTTTCCACGCCCTCCGTGATGACAGGCATGCCAAGTTCTTTTGACATTGATATGATATTTTTCAGGATAGTCTTGCTGCGCTCCTTATTTTTTGTTTCCTGAAGAAATATCATATCTATTTTAAGTATATCAGCCTTAATATCCTTTAACATTCCGAGTGACGAATATCCGCTTCCGAAATCGTCTATCTCTATATCGTATCCCATTTTCTGAAGGCGTTCTATGCTTTTTACGACTTCCCGGACATTCTTCATAAGAGCCGACTCTGTTATCTCAAGTTTTAAATTTCTGACGTTAAAGTCATATTCTTCCGCCAGAGCATGAAAAGCGCCGCACACATTGACATAATAAAAGTCCTTTGCCGATATATTGACGGATATCGAGTAATCTTCCCTGCCCTGCGCTTTCCACTCGGCAAGTTTTTTTGCCGCGCTCTCCCACATATAGAGGTCAAGGCGGTGAATGAGTCCCGCTTTTTCCAAAGTAGGTATGAACAGACCGGGGCTTACCATTCCTTTTTGAGGATGCAGCCATCTTACGAGTGCCTCCGCTCCGACGGCTTTGCCGTTCCTGCCGATCTGCGGCTGCAAAAACATGAGGAACTGTTTTTCTTTCAGCGCTTTATCAAATTCGCCAAGCACCTCTTTTTCCTCGATTATGCTTTTGAGAAGTTCTTCTTTGTAATAGCAGACAGACTCCTCATAATTACCGCGTATCGTGTCTATCGCCATTATCGCCTTGTCGTACATAGTCCATACCGGCTCGTTTATATCGGTTATATCATAGACGCCTATGTAATAGTGAAGCTTAAATGTACTTGCCGCGCCGAGAGTCATCGTCGCTGACATATTGTTTAGAAACTGCTGTTCGTTAAAATGGCTTTTTGGCATAAGCGTGCTGAATTTGTCGGCATATATACGGGTACTCGCGGAATTATCCCCCTGCGCTCTTCTTATCATATCAGCCTGCGCGACGAGAAGCTTATCGCCCGCGTCCGCTCCGTAAAGCTCATTGAACAGCTTAAAGTCCTGTATATTGGAACATACCATACAGTACGGCTCATCCGCCGTTGAAAGTATGCGCCTTACTTCCTCCTCAAAGGCATTTCTGTTGAGCAATCCGGTCAACATATCATGAGTGGCGCGATACTGCTCATCCTTGAATTTTTTCACGACCTCCGTGCGGTCCTCAAACTGGAAGCAGCACCCCAGAGTTCTTCCTTTCTCATCAAAAAATCTCTGATATGTGACATATATGTATATTTTCTGTCCGTCCTTTACGATGGTGCGTTCCGCGCCTATCACGTCCTCATCGCTTCCGCCGAACTCTTTTTTCCAATCCTCGAGATATTTTTCCGCTGTGGAATATATATCTTTGTCCGAGTCAAACAGCCGCTTTGCGACGCTGTTGACGCCCGCGCATTTTCCGTCATTGTCATATGCAAACAATCCTATTACCGAGTCCTCGACAATAGTCGAATTGATTTTTCCAAGCAGCTTTTTCGGCGCCGCGTACAGAGCAAGGTAGCATATTGAAATGGCAAGCGACGCATACAATATAACGGAATAATCAAACTTTGCGTCCATAGCAGAGCACATTATGTTAAGCCCTACTACCGCCAGTGTCTGAAAAAGTATGCTGCCGTATTTATTCTTGTATATGACAGGCGCTTTGACAAAACGGTACGCCAATATCACCAGACTGTACAAAACCAAAAGATATACAAAAAACCTATGGATAACATGGGGAAATTTAAGGTGTACATACCAGTAATCGATATTCAGTTTGTCGGAAGTCATCAATTCAAGTTCAAACATATGCAGAGTAAAGGTATTGACGATAAATGATATCGAATCAATGCCCGCAAGCAGACCGACAATGCGCCTCGGCGTCCTGCTTATCGGCGCCGTGTTGGTATACGCGGAAGTAAAAAGCATAAGGTACACGACAAGCCAGTCTGTAGAAAGGAAGTACATCCCCGCCATAAAAACAGCCAGCCTGTAGTGCGCGGGCGATACCAGAATAAAGCATGTATAGCATATTGCCGTGAAAACAGCCGTCCATATCAAATGCACCACACTGGCACGGTTTCTCACAACTCTTTTATTGACCAGACTGACGCATACCACCATTATCACAGTCAGCAGTATCAGCAGTATCACTAACGCCTGAAACATTTCCCTACTCCTTTGCACATTCATACAGTTTTATAATATCACACCCAAAAGCATCACGCAAGCCTCACAGCCTTATAACAACGCACTTTATAGGCATGCTAAACGCATGTGTAGCGGTATTTTTTCAAAAAAATTACATATTTCTTAATATTTATTCAAAAATATAATTGCTAAATTCTGCAAAATGTAATAATATAGAATTGTAAACAAAGTTTTATATATTTTTTAGCATTATTTAAACAGTAGATTAAGACAATGAATATGCAATGTTGTTGCAGATTGGAGGAGCAACCATGGAAGGTTTGAGAAACATAACTGAAGAAGACGTCGAAGAACAGTTAAACAGGCTGCTGCCAACTATGCCGAATGTTTGCAGCTGCGAACAGTGCAGGCTTGATATGGCTACATATGCGTTGAACCGCCTTAAGCCTAATTATGTACGTTCTGACAAAGGCGCTCTTTTTCACAAGGTAAATGTTTCATCTCAACAGGCAAAGACTGAGATACTCGCAACAGTAGTAAACGCCATCAATATAATCAGCAGTAAGCCCAGCCACGATTAAATAAACCCGTAGCGGCGTACAATAAATCAGGGTAAGCACAAAGCTTACCCTTTTTCTCTTTAAATCATCTTATCCTCGCGTTGACTTGGTTTATCGTTTCTACAGCTACATCGCCGTCATGTCCATAAATACTCATGCCTATCGTCTTGGGATTTTTCCTCAGATATCCTAAGTGCCAGTTCCCGTCCTGCATATATTCGACCGTAGATCCCTCGGGAATAACGATATCGTTAAGATATACTTTCCCGTCAAGCTTTCTCTGCAGCATTCCTTCAAATTTTACCGGACGGTACAGGTAATTTATCTTTTCTTCGCCTCTTTCGATGCTTGTAATGATACGCACCAGTTCATCGCATTTGAAACGACCGTCAGGGTCATCCGCACTTGCGAGTATTCGTCCCAGAACCTCATCAAAATTCAGTTCCATTCTTTTCTCCTTAAATGCGCTCAACAGTTTGTGCGCCAACGCTATCAGGTCATCCGCAGTCTCAAATTTTTTCATAACAAATCCTCCTTATATATTCTTCTTACATATATCGCTCAGACAGCACCTGCTGCAATAGGGTTTTGTTCGCGCTGTGCAGACTTCCCGCCCATGGCAGACGAGCCTGTGGCAGAAATCGCTGCCCTCTTCGGGCGGTATTATCTTCCAAAGCTCCATTTCCACTTTTTTCGGTTCCTTTATGTTGTCTACCAATCCCATGCGGTTCACAAGTCTTATGCAGTGAGTATCGGTAACTATCGCGGGCTTTTTAAAAACATCGCCCATTATGAGATTTGCGCTTTTTCTGCCTACTCCCGGAAGCTCTAAAAGTTTGTCAAAATCGTCCGGAACATTTCCGTCGTATTTATCGTTCAGTATCTTCATACACGCGCTTATATCGCGCGCCTTGCTGTGTCCCAGTCCGCATGGCTTTACGATAGCCTCTATGTCGTCAACATCAGCAGCGGCAAGCGCGGCTACACTTGGGTACTTCTCATACAGTCCCTGTACCACAACGTTTACGCGCGCATCCGTACATTGGGCGGCAAGACGCACACTGACAAGCAGTTTCCACGCCTGATTGTAGTCGAGTGTGCAGTCTGCGTCCGGATATTCTTTTTTCAGCCGTTCGATTATCTCCAAAGCAAGAGCTTTTTTAGCTTTTGCCGTCATATGTCACACATCCTTTGTGCTGCTTTTTACGCATATTCCAAGTTCTTCAAGCTGTATGTCGTCCACAAGGTTAGGCGCGTCCGTCATAAGGCAGGAAGCATCCTTTACCTTGGGGAACGCGATAACTTCGCGGATCGAGTCTGCCTGCGCCATAAGCATGACCATTCGGTCAAGACCATACGCAAGACCCGCGTGAGGCGGCACACCGTATTTGAAAGCGTTCAGCAAAAATCCGAAACGCTCGTTTGCCGTTTCCTTTGTAAGCCCTATGATCTCAAACATCTTTTCCTGAATGTCGTTTTGGAAGATACGCACGCTTCCGCCGCCAAGCTCCGTGCCGTTAAGCACTATGTCATATGCCTTTGCGCGCACTCTGCCGGGTTCTGTATCAAGATATTTCAAGTCCTCCTCCATAGGCATCGTAAACGGATGGTGCATAGCCACATACCGTTTTTCCTCCTCGCTCCACTCAAGAAGCGGGAACTGTGTCACCCACAGGAAGTTGTATTTATTTTTATCCATAAGTCCCAAATTGCGCGCTATCTCAAGGCGAAGATTGCCAAGCACATCCCATACCACTTTATTGCTGTCCGCCGCAAAAAGAAGCAGGTCTCCGTTTTCGCCGTCCATCTTCTTTACAAGCGCACTCATCTGCTCGTCTGTCATAAACTTTGCAAATGATGATTTGAGAGTGCCGTCATTTTGTATCGCTATATAGGCAAGCCCCTTAGCGCCAAAGTCTTTCGCAAACTCGACAAGCGCGTCGATTTTTTTCCTCGGCATCTCGCCCTGTCCCTTTGCGTTTATGCCGCGCACAGAACCGCCGTTTTCAAGTGCGCCCGTAAATACGCCGAAGCCGCAGCCCTTAACCGTGTCGCTCACATCGACAAGCTCCATTCCAAAACGCGTGTCAGGCTTATCGGAACCAAATCTGTCCATAGCTTCCTGCCATGTCATGCGCGGTATCGGAAGCGGCACGTCAATGCCTATAGTGTCTTTAAATATAAACTGCAGAAGCCGCTCGTTTACCTCTATAACATCGTCAACATCAACAAATGAAAGCTCCATATCAACCTGAGTAAACTCAGGCTGCCTGTCGGCGCGCAGATCCTCGTCGCGGAAGCACTTTGCTATCTGGAAATATCTGTCAAATCCCGAACACATCAGAAGCTGCTTGAAAAGCTGCGGCGACTGCGGAAGCGCGTAAAAGCTTCCCTGATGTATGCGGCTTGGCACGAGGTAATCTCTTGCTCCCTCGGGCGTTGACTTGTTCAGTATCGGTGTTTCTATCTCAAGGAAGCCCTCGTTTGTCATAAACTCGCGTATCTTTGCCGTGACGCGGCTTCTCATCATTATCTTTTCCTGAAGATCGGGACGTCTTAAATCAAGGTAACGGTACTTTAATCTAAGCTCCTCTTTTGTCTTTGAGTCTGCCTCTATGGGGAAAGGGGGCGTCTCCGACTCGGAAAGGATGCGAAGCTGTGTTGCGCGGATTTCTATGTCGCCTGTCTTCATATTCGCGTTGGCGTTGCCCTCGCGCTTTTCCACCCTGCCCACTACCGCAATAACAAACTCGCTCCTTAAGGACTCCGCTTTTTCAAATGTCGCGGCATCTACAGCGCGACTCAGATCCTCGCCCTGCTCGAATATTATCTGCAAAAGCCCGCTCCTGTCGCGCAGATCCACGAATATAATACCGCCTTTATTTCTGCTTTTCTGCACCCAGCCCATTACCGTGACTGTCTCGCCTGCATTTGCGGATGATACCTCTGTACATCTGTGCGTTCTTTTTAAACCTTTCATCGACTCTGCCATTTTTCTGACCCCTTTTCACTCTTTGATTGGATTTTTATAAAATTCCATAAACTCCTCGTAGCCTTCTGCCGTAAGCTGCTCTTTTTGGAATTTTTTATTTTTATTCATACGTGCCACAAGCACCTGTGTACCGTCTTTTCTCGCTTCCTGCGCTTTGGCTATCACGCTGCAGAGCATATCGCCCGATACGCCCTTTTCTATAAGGTAAGCAATCTTTTTGTTCGGGTTTGGCACTTTAAATCCGTTTTCCATAAGTATCAGGATGATGCGCTCAAAGCCGATTGAAAATCCGCAGGCGGGAATGTCTTTGCCTGTAAAGCGTCCGACCATCCCGTCATAGCGTCCGCCTCCGCCGCAGCTTATGCCAAGCTCGGGCATCGATATCTCAAAAATCGTGCCTGTATAATAAGACATTCCGCGCACAAGCGTCGGGTCAAACACAAGCTTGAAAAAGTCGCCTTTGGTGGCGTCTACACTCTCTATGATTTCCCTAAAGCCGGTAAGTACCTCACCTTCAAGCACTCCCGCAAGCTTTTCCTCTATAAATCTTAACTTGTCTCCGGCGTCATTAAAGTCCCTGAAAAGCGAAAGGTACTTGTCGATCGCCGCCTTGTCATAACCTGCTGCGTCAAGTTCGCTCTCTACGCCGTCAGTCCCTATCTTATCCATTTTGTCGAGTATGATAAAGATATTGTCGTAATCTTCCTCGGCAAAGCCGCTGTATTCCGCCATCGCCTTTAAGATGCGCCTGTCGCTTATCCTTATTTCAAAGTCCTTGAAGCCTAGTCTGCCAAGCGTGGTAGTCGTCGCCAGAATAAGCTCTATCTCCGCTAAATTTGACCCTTCGCCGAGTATGTCGATATCGCACTGCATAAACTGGCGGTATCTGCCTTTCTGCGGTCTTTCCGCCCTCCATACATTGCCTATCTGCAGCGCCTTAAATGGCGAAGGAAGCTCGTTTGAGTGGTTAGAGTAGTATCTTACGAGCGGCACTGTAAGGTCGTAGCGCATGCCAAAGTCCACTATGTCGGCTTCACTTTCTGCCTCGTCAAGCTTTAGCTTTTCGCCCCTCTTCAATATTTTAAAAATCAGCTTTTCGTTCTCGCCGCCCTGCTTGCTGCTAAGGTTGGCTATATCCTCCATACATGGCGTTTCCATTGGTGTAAATCCGAATTTGCCATATGTTTCCTTTATAACGCCTGTCACGTAATCGCGTATCTGCATCTCGTCAGGCATTATGTCTTTCATTCCGTGTACAGGCTTTTTATTTAATGCCATAATGTGAACATACCTCCATCTGAAAATCTTAAAGTCGATTTTACACTGTTTTGGTGGGATTTTCAAGAGGAAATGATATTATTTGAGTTCTGTTCATTATTTGGCACAAAAATATTGGAATTAATAAATTTTTATGTTAAAATAAATTATATTTTGTCTGATATTGACAGTCAAAAGTATATTTATACAATATCGGGGGAACAGATAATGGTTTTTTCAAGTTTATTATTTACATTCTTTTTCCTGCCATTGGTCTTATTTATATATTTTATCAGTAAAAATAATTTCAGAAACTATATTTTACTTGGCGCAAGCCTGTTATTCTATTCATATGGGGAACCTCAGTTTGTATTTATCATGATTGCTTCCATTATCTTAAATTACGTATTGGCACTTTTGATCGATAATGGAAGAAAAACAAACAATATATTACTGCCGCGCGTTTTTCTAATTGTGGATATAGTTATCAACATCGGCATCCTTTTTGTATTTAAGTATCTCGACTTTTCCGTTTCATTTATAAACAAATTATTTGGAAGCAATATCGATATGTTTGGGATTGCTTTGCCGATCGGAATATCGTTTTTTACTTTCCAGGCATTGTCATATGTAATAGATGTTTACCGTGGTACTGTGGATGTACAGAAAAACCCGTTTTATCTTGCTTTATATATATCATTTTTCCCGCAATTAATTGCCGGTCCTATCGTGCGTTACTCAACTATCGAGGAACAGATTACAAACAGGAAATGCACATTGACTGATTTCAGCGAGGGTATCAGAAGATTTTTCCTTGGTTTTTGTAAAAAAGTGATTTTAGCCAATAATCTTTCCGTAATATCCCTTGAGATTTTTGAAATAGATCAGATTTCTGCAGTAAATCCTTTGGTATTATGGCTCGGGGCAATAAGTTACTCACTGCAGATATTTTATGATTTTTCCGGATATTCCGATATGGCTATCGGGTTAGGCAGAATGTTCGGATTTAAGTTTGAAGAAAACTTCGATCATCCGTACATATCAAAATCCATAACAGAATTCTGGCGCAGATGGCATATTTCACTTGGACGATGGTTTAGAGATTATGTCTATATTCCTCTTGGCGGTTCAAAAGTATCTGTTCCCCGTCATTTGCTGAATATGTTTATTGTATGGACCCTTACGGGAATATGGCATGGCGCCGACTATACTTTTATCGTTTGGGGATTATGGTATTTCTTATTGCTTGTCATAGAGAAATATATCGTCAAACCGGAAAAGCGCAAAAATTTTATCATCAGGCTGATATGGCAGGTAATAACGTTGATATGCGTAAATTTCGGATGGGTTATTTTTAACTCAGCCAATCTTTCGTCAGGCATACAATATTGCATGGCAATGGCAGGATATTTTAAGGTTCCGATTACGGCAGACCCGTATTTTATCTCTTGTATGCGTGAGTATGGAATTTTTATTATATCGGGGATAATCTTTTCAACTCCGATAGCAAATGTTGTGTCAAATGTTTTTGCCAAGCATAAAGCATTATGCACCGCACAGTCAGTTGTGACGCCTGTTTGTTACGGAATATTATTCCTTTGGTCTGTTTCGTTTTTAATTTTAGGCGTACATAACCCGTTTATATATTTCAATTTTTAGGGAGCATATATGAACCAAAAGAACAAAATATCGTCTGTTGTATATATATCAATATTTTTAATTCTTGTTGTTTTACTGGGTATTATCAGCTTTTCAAAGCTTGTTGATTTTTATGTCAACGATGAAGTTGACTATAATGAATGGTCTGCCGATCTCGGCAGCCGGTTGGAAACAGATATTGCCACAAGCTTTTATCAGAAGTTCAACTTTATCAATATAAACGGAATGGCTCGCAATATACTGAACCAGCATGAAATGAACGATGTGGTAAAACTCAATAACGGTTATCTCTTATCACCAATAAGTTATGTTTCCGATGAAGACTTAAAATATAATGCCGACGCAGTCATAAAACTGAAAAAGTATTTAGATGAAAGGGGAATACCTTTTATTTATGTCATCACACCATATACATCAAGCAAATATGACCCCCAGCTTCCTACCGGAATAAGTGATTTTGGCAATAATGATCTTGACCGCTTTTCGGCAATACTTAAAGTGGGCGGTGTCGAACCATTGGACTTACGCGAGGAAATGCACAATGATGGAATCGACCAATATGAATTAATGTACAAAACGGATCACCACTGGACAACACGGTGTGGTTTTTATGCCTATTCCAAAATAAACAGACAGCTTATTGATCTGCTTGGCTGCAGCGTAGACCCGCAGGTAATGGATTTTAAAAATTATACCGTCAAAACCTATAAAAATTGGCATTTAGGCTATAATGGTCAGCGAACCGGCGCCTATTTTACAGGCATTGACGATTTTGATCTGATATTGCCGAACTTTGAAACTTCCCTTATGCGCGACGGCAATGAAGGAAGCTATGAAGAGCTTTTAATAAATACAGAGCCTTTAAACGATAAAGACCCGACTTCTAAATATACGTATGATCATGTGCTAAATTCCTTCGGCAATATCCATAATAACTATTCGTATAACGATAAGCGCCTGCTCCTTATTTCCGACTCTTATTCCAGAGCAGTAAATCCGTTTTTAGCCATATCATATAAGGAAATTATGACTATCGGAAGCGGATTGACAAGCCATTTTTTAAGTGAAGAATATCCTCCTGATGCCGTTATAATGTTTTTGTATGCTTCAGACGCTGTAGGAAACGGCGAATACTCCCGGTCATATTATAATTTTGATTTAGAATGACCATGACACTCTTAGTCGCAGCCGCCAAAATTACGTACTTCTCCCGTAGCCCATGGGCTTCCTACATCGCACCGCCCATGGTGATATTTCGTACTTACCGTTCCCTGTGCCTGCTGCTCGGACACTTCGACTTTTATGCGGCTTACTCCGTTTTCGGTCTTTCCGTCACGCTTTCAACCGGTTCATCCACCCACGACGCTTGAAAACAACGAGAGAGACGGCAAAGCGTATACCTTCCTCCATGGACAAAGTAAAGTAGACCATGGGTATCGGCCAGTGAAGTACAAAGGCTGTAAGAAGCCCCAAGGGTACTCCAAAAAGCCATGTGCCCATCAGGTCGATAGCCATGACGTAGGTCGTTTTTCCGCCGCTGCGCAGGATGCCGCTTCCGATGATCATGTTCAGCACCTTAAAAGGCATGACTGCGGCGTAAGCGGCGAGGATTTGGACCGTCAGTTCCCGTATGCCGGTTTCCACTTTGAAAATGCGTACATACCATGGGCTTATAAAGAAAATCATCACAGACATCAGCAGGGAACCCACCAGACCATAGAAAAGAAGCCTTTTCGCCTCCCGATAAGCCGTCTCCCTGTCCCCGTCGCCAAGGCGCTTGCCAATGAGGATCGCTGCCGCCTGACTCAGACCGCACAAAGCCCCGATTGTCAGAGACTGCACAGGGTTCGTCAGTGTCATAGCAGCGGTGGCGGCAGTACCCAGATGTCCATAAATGCCCGCATACACGTTTTCGCCCAGAACCCACATAAATTCACTCACCAAAAGCGGCAACAGCATGGAGAGATATTGTTTCCATGCAAAAGAACCCGTCGGGTTGTTCTCTGCTCTCTCCCGATATTTCAGATACATCACAAAGATAACCGCGAAATATACAAGCTGTGAGATCAGTGTCGCCAACGCCGCTCCCCTGATGCCCAGAACCGGCGCACCAAACTTTCCGAAAATCAATATACAGTTGAGTCCCGTGTTTACCGCCGACGACGCAATCCCTGCGTAGAGCGGAAGGGTCGCCTTCTCCATACACCGCAAATAGGTGGACAGTATGGTGATTCCCGCCGCTGGGAAGAAGGTGCCGGAGACGATGGCGAGATATCGCCCCGCCGCGTCCACGGTCGCGCTGTCGTTGATATAAAGGTCTATGATTTTCTCTGGAACTGCAATGCCGACAAAAGTAAACAGTGCGGCTAGAATGAGGCACACCCACAGATTGAGGACCATGCTCCGCCGTGTCTCGGCGGTATTTTTCTGACCCATATATTGAGAGATCATGATCCCCGTCACAGCGCCCACGGTGGAAACCACCACGTTGAATATCCCGGTAAATTTCCCTGCCAGTCCGACAGCGGCCACTTCCACGCCTCCAAGCTGGCCGATCATGACCTGATCCACCACGCCAAAGGATGCTTGAAACATGGA
>CANREB010000041.1 GCA_947629525.1 uncultured Lachnospiraceae bacterium | reverse complement strand
ATGGCGTTTGAGGATGAGTATGGTATTGAGGTGCCGTATGAGGAGCTTGAAAAGAGGGTAAAGACTGTCGGTGATGTAGTTGAGTTTTTGAGAGAGCAGGGGGCGGATGTCTGATGGCGTCCGTGTACTGGTATGTGGATAGAGTGAAAATCGTGATGGTGAAGTTAAGGTGGTTGGGTGGTAGAAAATAGTTAAAGGTATAGTGGAGCAGTCAGCTTGGATGGGGGTTGGCTGTTTTTTTATTGCTTGTACAATTATGCTTGACCAGAAACATACAGGAAGGGGGTATCATAAGATTAAGTGATGAATGTAGAGAGCACAAAAGAGAGCAAATGACACGATACAATTCGAGAGATAGTTAGTTGAGAAACCATGTGTTCTGTGGTAAAATAAGAGCTATATTTTAAAAGCGGAGGTGTTCTGTATGGACAATAATACTATTGTGGATAGTAATAAGCCGGTTTTGTAATTGAGCAGATGATTGAGCAGAATGATAGAGAAACAATGGAAAGTACTGGAGATACAAGCGATAAGACACGAAAAGCAAAAATGATACCAATTTCGGTATGCTTTAAAGCAAGAAAATTATAATCAGAGAGGTTCATATATGAAGTATGTAAGTACACTAATTGCTGTTACGGATATGGAAATGAGCTAGAAATTTTATCATGATGTATTGGGATTAAAGGTTATTTCTGATTTGGGAGCTAATGTTACATTGACTGGGGGTTTTGCACTTCAAAGAATGGATACTTGGCGTTATTTTATTGCAAATAAGGATGTGAGTTTGCATAATAATGCTGTGGAGTTAGTTTTTGAAGAACGGAAATGGATAAATTTATAGAGCATTTAAAAGGATTCGATATTGAATATGTGCATGATATAGTAGAACATAGTTGGGGACAAAGAGTAATAAGATTTTAAGAGCAGAGGAGCAGTTGGCGCAAGCCAAGGCAAGGTTGGCAGAAGCTAAGAGGAAAGAGGGAGCAAGGAAGAGAAAAGAGGAAAATCAGCATAAGTATATGATGGGCGGCATCGTAGCGAAATACTTCCCGAAATGCTATTCCTTTGACGAGCAGGAATTAAACTGCATCTTATCGGCGGCACTGGCGGCGAGGGAATGCAGGCAGATGATTGAAAGCATTGAAAAAGAAAGCGTCAGAAATGCCGAAGCCAGTCGGGAAAAAGCCGAAGAAACGGGGGCAGAGAATGAGGACGGGGAATAGCGCAAATATCGGGGCAATCTTTTCACCCCGAGAGTATAAGTAATGAGATTATGGTTGTGAGGCGCTGATGAATTTTAGTCAGCCGAACCCATTAAGAAAGATTTACCGGAGCCTTAACAGAAATGTTGAGGCTCTTTTTCTGTAAAAGAATCTTTTAAGTAAAATTCATTTGGTTGGTCGAAAGTTTGTGAACTAAATATTGTATATATTATTTTTTGGCGCATAAGCTGTAACGATACAGTTTGCAGGAGAGAATTGCGGTATGATGAATTATTTATGGGGAGGTATGCTGATAATCGGGATTATATACGGCGCGCTCAGTGGAAATATGCAGGCGGTGACGGACGCGGTGCTGTCGTCGTCAAAGGAGGCAGTGACGCTTGGCATATCAATGCTTGGCATCGTGGCGTTTTGGAACGGGCTTATGGAGGTTGCGTCTGAGGCGGGCGTGATAAGCTTGCTCACAAACGCCATATCGCCGCTTATGCGGTTTTTATTTCCAAGGATACCGAAAGGGCACAAAGCGCTTGATTCAATGTCGGCAAATTTTGTAGCCAATATCTTAGGCTTGGGATGGGCGGCGACACCTGCGGGACTTAGGGCAATGAACGACTTGGAGCAGCTTGAAATAGAAAGAGGAAACAAAGAATATACAGGGGAAGCCCAAGGGCGCACAGCCAGCAGGGAAATGTGCGTTTTTTTAATAATGAATATATCTTCGCTGCAGCTCATTCCCGTCAATATCATTGCCTACAGAAGCCAGTACGGCAGCGCCGACCCAACAAGGATAATCGCGCCGGCAATCGCGGCGACGTTCGTAAGCAGTATTGTGGCGGTGGTTTATTGCAAGGCCATGGGCAGGAAGCGGAAAGAATGAAAATTGACATAGTAAAATTCATAAAGGATTTATTTACATATTTTTTTGAAAAAAGGAATAAAAAATGCAAAATCAGGAAAAATAATTGCAATAAATTAATGCTTGTGATAAAATGAAGCCTAGGGAGGAACAAAACTATGGAGAGCATTGTAAGGTTGGCTGCACTAAATATTTCTAATATTAAAAATGTCAGAAATGGGCAAATTGTTATGCCATGCGCAAATCAAAAGTATTTGACATATAAAAAAGCGGAGGTATTAGGGTTATATGGTCAAAACGGTTCTGGCAAGACAGCAGTTATTGATGCGCTGTATTATCTGCAAAAAATTATGATTGGCAGCGCACTTGACGGGGAAATTGCGGATTACATTGATTCAGCTTGTAATCAAGCGAAGATTACGGCAGATTTTAATATTTTTTCAGAGTCGGTTATTTATGAGGTAAGCTATAAAATTGTTTTGCAGAAAAGTGAAAGGGGCGCATACATTGAACAAGAAACGTTAAGCTGCGCTATAAACGAAGATAATTCCAGAAGTAATAAGACGGTATTCATGGATTATAGGCGTTCTTCACAACGAGAAAACGTGTTTGCTCCCAAGAAAAGGCTTGATGAGGTTTTGGAAGCAAATGCGGAAAATAAAACAGATTTAATCGTAGCTAAAAGGATTGCAGAAAAAAGTAACTGCTCTTATATTTTTGGAGACGGCAGCAGAGAAATTTTCTGCCAAAATTATGACAACCATTTCAAGCATTATTCAGAAGTGATAACTGCTCTGTTTCAATTTGCGGTAAAGGATTTATTTGTGATACGCAATACACATTCGGGTATGATTTCTGCAAATTTTATGCTTCCCATGGCATTTAAAATCGAGCATAACGAAATTGGAATGAAGGGAGATTTTGCTGTTCCAATGAGTGGGCCTATCGTATTAAACGCGGAAAGGAAAAAAATCTTAGACACGCTTGTAGAGCAGATTAATATGGTTTTGTTTACGATTATTCCGGGAATGAAGATAGATATCTGCAGCTATGGAATGCAGATGACAGATTCAGGGGAAGACGGTTATCGGGTAGAGCTTGTTTCAGTCAGGGAGGGCAGACCGCCGATTCCTATCCGAATGGAATCAGACGGAATTATTAAAATCATTTCTATTTTAAATGTTCTGATTCAGGCATTTGGAAATCCTTCAATTTGCATAGCGGTTGACGAACTTGACGCGGGTATTTTTGAATATATGCTTGGCGAGCTGCTTGACATTTTTAATAAAAGCGCGAAAGGGCAGCTGATATTTACATCGCATAATCTGCGTGCATTGGAAATGCTGGACAAGGACAGTATTATGTTTTCTACGGCAAATACTGAAAGAAGATATATCCGAATGAAGAATGTAAGAGCGACGAATAATTTAAGGGACACTTATCTTAGGGGGATTACTCTTGGCGGGCAGGACGAGGTGATTTATGATGAAACCGACAGCTTGAGAATTGCAAGGGCGTTTAGAAAGGCAGGCAGGACGATACAGCATGAGTGAAAAGAAGGTTGTTGTGCTTATAGTAGAAGGATCGAGTGACGAAGCAGCGCTTGGAACGATTATGAAAGAGTATTTTTCTAATAATGAGGTGCAGTTTGTTGTTGTGCATGGTGATATTACATTAAAGGATTACGTTTCAAGTGACAGCATATTGAAAAAGCTTAATGAACAAGTTGAAGGCATAAAAAGCAGATACCGATATAAGCAGGAGGATTTTATAAGGATTATCCATATTGCAGATACAGACGGCGTTTACATTTCGGAGGCAGACATTATAGAGGCTGATGTGGAGGAAGTGCATTATTTTGAAGATCATATTGATGCCAGAAATGCGAGGGCAATCATAGAACGGAATAAAAGAAAGGGCAGTATTTTATATAAGCTTAGGAAGACTGGAAAAATTAACACAATACCGTATCAAATTTATTTTAATTCATGTAATTTAGAGCATGTATTGTATGGTGAGCTAAAAAATTATTCTGATGAGGATAAACAGGTATTGTCGGATAATTTTGCAGATCGGTATGATGGAAAATTAGGTGAGTTTATAGAATTTATATCAGATTCAAAGATTGCCGTTGAGGGTTCGTATCAGGAGACTTGGGACTATATTGAGAAAAACAGAAATTCCCTGAATCGGCATACAAATATGAATTTGATATTTGAATGAAACAGTATCAATCCCCTAGCTGAGCTGGTGGTTGGGGCCTTGGGTGGTGAATATATTGTAAGGTCATAGATAGAAAAAATAAATAAACAGTATAAAACAGTTGACAACACTCGCCAACTGTTTTATACTGTTTATTACAGAAGGACGCTTCTGCACAGGTTCATGAACTAAAAAACGTTTAAAGATATCTTGGAAAGGTGATGATTAAAATATGGAGCTGATCATAAGTCATACGTCTGTGCAGCCTATCTATGAACAGATAGTAAGCCAGATAAAGGACAAGATAATGCATGGTGAGCTTATAGAGGACACGATGCTGCCGTCCGTGCGCACGCTTGCAAAGGAACAGAAGGTCAGCGCGCTTACGGTAAAAAAGGCGTATGACCTGCTTGAAGAAGAAGGCTTTGTCGTTACCGTACATGGCAAGGGAAGCTTTGTAGCGGCGGCAACACAGCAGCAGATGCTTGAGGAAAAGCAAAAGGAAATCGAAGCGGAACTTGAGCACACGATACGCAAGGCAAAAAGCTACGGCATAACGCAGGATGAGCTTAAGCAGCTTTTCCTGATAGTGTTGGACGAGCTGTAACCGTATTTAATGAAAGGAAAGGGCAAAAACATGGTTAAGCTAAACAATGTAAAAAAGAATTACAAGGATTTTCAGCTTGATTGCTCAATGGAGATAAAAAAGGGACAGATAACAGGGCTTGTAGGAAGAAACGGGGCAGGAAAAAGCACGACTTTTAAGGCGATGATGGGGCTTATAAAGCCTGATGAGGGCAGTATAGAGATATTTGGCAAAAGCCCCGATATGCTTAGTGTCTCGGACAAGCAGAAAATAGGCGTCGTAATGTCGGATTCGGGTTTTAGGAATGCGCATACGATAAATGATTTAGTACCGGCGTTAAAGGGATTTTACAGTGATTTTTCGGGCAGTGATTTCAAGGAGATGTGCAGACGCTTTGAACTTCCGCTCAACAAGAAGCTTTCGGAATTTTCGACGGGTATGAACCGCAAGCTGCATATACTGGCGGCAATCTCGCACAATGCGCAGCTTCTTATACTTGATGAGCCGACCTCGGGACTTGATGCCATAGTGCGCGACGAGATTTTAGGCATACTGCGCGGATATATGGAAAACGGCGAACGCAGTATAGTGATAAGTTCCCACATTTCAAGCGATTTGGAGCGCCTTTGCGATGATTTATATATGATTGAAAAGGGGAAAATAATACTGCACGAAGATGTGGACGTGATACTCGACAATTACGGACTTTTAAAACTTACATCCGAACAGTTTGAGCGGATAGACAAAAAATATATTATCAGGAGTAAAAAGGAAAGTTTCGGTTACGAGTGCCTGACAGACAAGATGCAGTTTTACAGGGAAAATTATCCCGAGGTCACTATTGAACGCGGCAACATTGACGAAGTGATGATAAATCTTGCCAAAGCGTAAGTTCATCAGACACAGGCAGATTATATCAAAGAAATGAGGTAAAAATGAAAGGTTTGATTATATACGACATTAAAACAATGAAAAGCAGCAGGCTGTTTTTATTGATGATTTTTATGGTTGCGACATTGACAACGGTAACTAACGGTTTAACGTTCTCAGTACCGTATATGACCATGTTTATGGCGTTTTCCGCAGCAAACACGTTAGACAGCGATAATACGATGGCATATGTGTTTACGCTTCCGGTAAGCCGGGAAACTTATGTGAAGGAGAAATATATATTTACGATGCTGTTTATGCTTGCAGGCTCATTGGCTATCGGTGTGGTAAGCGCGGTGATCTGTCTTGCAACAGGCGGCATCATATCGGGTATGGCGGAGTTTTGGATGATAGAGACGGTTTCCCTTGCAGGCGGCTATGTGATCATAATTTATATGCTGCCTATTATCTGGAAATGGGGAAACACAAACGGCAGGACTATAGCAGTCTTATTGGTAGTAGGCGGATTTTTCGGGGTAATGGCGCTTGTGAAGAGTTTAGCCCCGGATTGGGAAAGACAGGTTATGGTTTTGAAAAACGCTGCCGACATCCCTAAAGCCGTGCCGATAATTATCGGTGTGCTTGCGGCAGTGCTGCTTGGAGCAGTCTCTTATGGCATTTCGCTGAGAATAATAAAGAATAAAGAATTTTAATGGTAAAATTATCTCATTGACAGCCTTAAAATTGCGTGATAAGCTGTAAATTGATGAAATTTGATTTTCACATTAGAAATGGAGAGTATATGGAAAACTTTTTCAACAATTTAAGCGTAGGTATGCTTTACCGTTCGGACAGTTCCGCTGATACGGGAACGGATAAAAGCGGCGCGGAAAGGCAGCAGTTGATGTGTGTAAAGTATGAAGTAGGACCATGTGTGCCTTCGCCGGAGTACACACCCGAAGATATATCGGAAAATAAGATATTTGCCATGCTTCCGTATCTTATGGGGCTTCTCGGCGTGATAGCGGCTCTGCTTGGAGCAGGAAATTCAAAGTATGTAGGTTTCCACGTGAGACAGGCATTGAAACTCAGTGTTTGTACTGTTTTATTGGCGATACTTGCCGTTCCGTTCATAATACTGGGAAGAATACCGTATTTAGGGATTATTTTCTTCCTTGTCGCGCTGGTCATATTGGCGGCGGAGTTATTATTGTTTGCTGTAAGACTCATATCGTTTTTTCAGGTGTGCGAAGGAAAAGCGAAGGAACCTGCCATTATCGGCGGCTTTGAAATGTTTAAGTAGAGGTGCATGGAATGTACGAAAGAATTCGGTTAAAAAGAATTGCCATACTTATTTTTGCTATGGCTGTCATGATACTGCCATTTGATATTGTAAATGCGAAGGTGAAAGAAGCGCCGAAAATATATGTCATATCTCAGGACGGAAGCGGAGATTTTATGACGATACAGGAAGGCGTTGACAATTCCAAGGATGGAGATACGCTCGTTATATATCCCGGTATTTATACGGAGAATGTCGAGGTCATGGGTAAGGCGCTTAACATAATCGGCGTTGATAAATACAGCTGTATATTACAGTACGATACGGCGCTGTATCAGAAAGTACCGCTCACGATAGCCGCAGGCAGCGTGAAAAATCTTACGATTTACGGTATGGATACAAAGACGACGCAGCCTGCCGTGCCTGATATGTCTGTTATGCCTGTTCAGGAAGAAGCCGTGCAGACAGATACGGGAATAAGCAGCGATATTTTGGAGTGGCAGAAAAATTTCAGCGGATATGCGCTGCATATAGACCAGAATGTACTGCGGAACAGGGATATAAAGATAGAGAACTGCCGCATAGTATCTGTGAATAATCACTGTGTGGGTATTGGCACCCGCGGGGGCAGCAATATAACTTTCCGCGATTGCGAGATAGTTTCTGCCGGAAGCGGCGGATGTATATATCTTCATGATCCGACGTCAACGGACATGCTTGGCAAGTCGGAATTTGTCATGCAGAATTGTCTGCTTAAAAGTTATCTGAGCCCGTATGTCATGACTTTTGAGGCATTGGAGCCGACAAACAGCCTTGCACTTACGTTTCAGGGCGTGCGGGTAAGCGCTGTGGCTTATAAATACAGTGCAAGCTATAATTACAATAATGTAAACACGAGTTTTGACGTTGATACACTGGAAGCCCTTGAACGCCAAAATATGCTCTACAGTGCAGGCTATACAAGTTCTGTGGCGGGAAATCTCATACACAGGTCTGCGTCAAAATCCGGCAGCCTTTATATGATGGCTTTTGAGAAAGTGCGTGCGACAGGAGACATAAACAGTCTGCTTGCGATAGATCTGCCTGAGGGAATAACATATCTTGACAGCGGCAAAGATACAGCCGCAAATACAGGTATCAAGCGTCATGTCATCGCGATACATAATTATGACGGACTGGCAAAGAACGGATGGTGCGGTCTGAACAATGCCTACCTTACGCCTGACAGTTATGGGAACACGCTCATAGAGATGAATCCGCTGGTCAGAAACGTATTGTTTCTGAATGCAGCTGAACAATAAGATTTCGGTAATAGTCGCCGTTACTTATTTTGATACGTTCACCATTTGTAAGTTTAACATAGCGGCGGTCAAAACCTGCAATGTATTTCACATTTACAAGATATGATTTGTGGATGCGCAGGAATTGACACCGCTTGTTTTTTACAATCTCTTCAACTTCGTCAAGTTTTTTGTAAAAGGTATCGATGCCGTCTTCATAAATAATATGCGTGCGCCGCGCTTCGGAGACAAAATACCTTATGTCCCCGATCGGAAGTTTGGCGTAGCAGGGGCGTTTGTAATATTCAAATGTGTCCTTATCGTTTATCGCTGACTCATATGCTTTTGCCGCGTATGACCAGAGCTGCCGGCGGCTTTTGTTGGGAATAGGATAGAAAGGTTCAAGCAGGATATCATCGGGCGAGGCTATATAATCTTTTTTGGTAGTTACGATGGAAACCATGTTGGGGTTGTGCTTTTTTATTGCGATGGCTGCTTTTCGCATAAGCCCCTGTTCACTGTCCGGGTCATAAAAAAGAATATCGGGGAATGAAGACCCTATGATCCTGATAAGTTCCCTGACATTATGGCAGCAATGTGCCGACACGCATATCCCGCGCCTTTCAAAGCATTGCGTAACCTCTTTTTTCATATAATCCAAATCTGAGTCAGTCTCAAAGCAAAAGGCAATGTTAATCATTTGAAAAAATCTCCGTTCAGTTAATCTGTAAAAATCCGTTAAAAAGAGTATAACTGTTGGAATAGGATAAGAATATAGGAAATTAGTACCAAAACTAAAAATCATATCGGATATGTCATGGGAATATATATTAATAATATATATTATTGACTGATATTAAGGATAAGTTTATGGTTCAGATTTCAGATATGCTGATTCCCGCGCTTATTTTTTATATAGTGGCGATGGGACTTTCGCAGAAAAAAGACATATACCGTAGCTTTACCAAAGGGGCAAAAGCGGGAATGAAGACAGTGGCAGGAATAGTCCCGACGCTCATCGGTCTTATGATAGCGGTAGGCGTGCTGCGCTCGTCCGGATTTTTGGATTTTTTCTGCGGCGTGATGGGCAGGATCCTCGGCGGACTGGTAGAAGGCTTTCCAAATGAACTTATTTCGCTCTTTACGGTAAAACTTTTTTCCGCGTCCGCGGCGACAGGGCTCGCGCTTGATATCTTCAAGGAATA
The DNA here is from genome assembly GCA_947629525.1 of uncultured Lachnospiraceae bacterium. Taxonomy (GTDB): domain Bacteria; phylum Bacillota; class Clostridia; order Lachnospirales; family Lachnospiraceae; genus COE1. The sequence continues at coordinate 14,502 of CANREB010000041.1, read as the reverse complement.
TGGCACGGATTCGTTTGCGGGGCTTGCGACGTCGCTTGCGCTTGCAAGTACGGAAACGGTTTTTTATACCATGTCGGTATATTTTATGGCGGCAAAGGTGACAAAGACAAGGTGGACTCTTGCAGGGGCGCTTTTATCAACGCTTGCGGGAATAGCGGCAAGCGTTGTGATAGCAAAAGCTATGGTCTAAAGAGCCTTTTTTCTTGTCTTTGAGATTGCCGTATCAAGGTCAAATCCTCTCAGATCCGAAATACATGTGCCAATGTCCACGGAAATAGTATAGGGCTTTTTGGCAGCAGCATTTATCTTTCCCAGATAATCCAATACATTGTTCCTGAAATTCTCGCCTGTATGTTCGTATTCTCTTTCGTATGCGGCATCGATAAGCGCAAGAGCTACCATCTCATCCGCGTCAAAACGCGCGCAGAGCTTGTGGGGAAGTGCGAAGTTTCTCAGTGCGTCCGCCACTGTGTTTACGATATAGTCGCCCTCACTGCGGCTGTAGGTGTCGCTGATGAGTTTAAGCTGTTTTATTTCTATGCCTGCCACAAAAATTTTGGGGTCCATATAGGTTTTTCCCAATTCTATGAGTGAATTTAATTCTCTGAAAAAACCACTTCTGTTCAGCAGATTGGTAATGCTGTCATGATGGTAGATATAGTCTATATTTTTTGCCATATATTTGAGATGCTGCATATTCCTGAATCCGCCTACCGAATCGCATATGGTAGATACATACTGCGGGATTTTTATATAGTAGTCGCGGACAGCTTCAAAGTAGAAGCACACAAATCCAAGCGGTACGCCGAGATAGCTTATCGACGTAAATACGACAGGATTTTCGGTTTCAAGTATCTCGTCTATGTTTGGCAGTATTTTGCTCAGTGAGAACATATGTATAAGGTCTGTTGACGATGCATCTGACTGAAGCAGAAGATACATCTCGTCGTCAAAACTTGCCTCTCTTGTATACTGTGTGGGATTTATCTTGACATCAAAGCAGTCAAGGTTGAGCGCTATCGATGAGTCGGCAAGTTCAATACGGCTTAGGACATCGGCAAGGCTTAAGAGGCTGTCGCAGTTGAGCGCCTGAGCCACGACTTCGTAAAGATGGCGTTCATCTTCCTGATACCAACTGAACGAGTCTGTTACGCGTTTAAGCATAGAACTTACATCGTTCATTGACATTGATTTTTTGCAGCCGCATGATACGGCTATTTTCGGGGTATATGGCAGCATATACAAACGGTCAACAGGTGTATTCAGTATATAACCCGACAATATTGAAGTAATGGTCTTTGCGATGCTTTCATAATCACATTCGCAGGTGGTTATCGGAGGCAGACAGTTTTCCGCCTCTTCTATTCCGTCAAAGCCTGTTACTATGATGTCTTCGGGAACTTTATAACCGCGTTCCTGAAGGTATTCGGCTGCGGCTATCGCCATGGAGTCGTTGGCGCATATAAACGCTTTTGGAAGCCTGTTCTCATTGATAAGCCGTTCGATAGCGCTGCGGGTGGGTTTTGACCAAAAATCGCCATAGCTTAACATTGACGGGCTGTACTCAATGCCGTTTTCCGCGATAACTTTTTTAAATACGTTGATGCGCTGCTCTGAAAATTCATCATTGCGCCTGCCCGCTATGAAGTGGACATCGCGCACGTTATGATCTTCAACGACATGGCGCACTATTTTTTCAAAACCTGTCTCAAAGTCGAACAAGATACTGGTACAGTCGGATAAAGTTTCGCCAATGGGAATAAACGGCACGTTACTTGCCCTAGCTTTGTCGTGAAGTTCGCTTATAAGGGTGTCGTCATTAAAGGCTTCTTTGAAATAGAGAATAGCGTCAACTTTCTGATAGTCGATAAGGTCAAAGACAGTTCTCTCACCTTTTTCCTGAATAGTTTTCCAGTACAGGTCAGAGCATGTGTTGTATATGAACAAACGATAACCCCGTTCAACAAGAACTTTATTTAGCGCATGTACGAAGTTAAAACTTCGCGTACTGCCGATTTTTGAGATGCAGAGGGCTATGATCTCATAATTATTGTACATTTTGATACCTCATTTCTTTAAACAGCGTACTTATATATAAGTATAACATCAAAAACAGTCGGATTACAATGATGAAAAGCAAATTGCTTGACAAATGATGATAAAAAGAATAGCTTATATATAGGAGATATATTGTCGAAGAAGGGACGAAATGCAGATGGATAAGATTTTGATCGTGGAAAATGATTATGACCTTGCGCAGAAACTGTGCGGGGCATTCATTGACAATGAAACGGCGGCGGTAAGCTGCGGTTCCATCAATGCAGCGGTTGCTCTGGCGGAAGACGAATATTTTAATATGGTGATAGTTGATGAGCTGCTTCCCGACGGGAACAGTATAGATTATATCAAAAAGCTTAAAACCTGTAACAGCTTCAACAGTATAAGCAAGACAAGTGTTATAATGATAGTGCCGGATGAACTTGTGGATGACATCGAGACAGCTCAGGAAAACGGGGCGGACGACTGCATAACGAAACCGTTCAGCACGGCGGCGCTTAAAGCGCGTGTAGCTACACAGCTCAAAAAACATAAGTGGATGTATAATTTTGAGGCGAGCAAGCGCTTTGACGCGATAGGTACGGCTTCTATCAAGGGAATACGCGGCGAGCACATGGTTGCCATTGACAAGTATATGTTTGATTTTGATAAGATGGAGTTCCGCTGTATGGGAGAAGGGGTCGAGCTTAACGGCATTGAAGAGAAGCTTCTCAGGATATTGATTGAGAATAAAGGAGTAGTGCTGAGGAAAGAGGCGCTTATAGAAAGAATGAGGTCGGAAACAGATATGTTTATTGACAGGAAGATACTTGCCGACGCTATAACGACTCTGCGCGACAAGCTTGATGCCGCCGAATATATAAAGGCAATATACGGAATAGGATATATGTGGTCTACAAATATAGACTGACGATATGCGATACTTTGGATAAACCCACAGGCGCGTCGGGAATGGGGGATTAGTACGAAATGACAGTTGATGAGGCGCTGGAGACGATATTGAAGTCTTACAAACGTTACTATAATGTTAATACAGAAGACGCTGCCAAGCCGTTTGCGGCTGAAGCGGTATTCCACTCTCATAATGAGCAGTTCTTTCTCGTAAAGGCGGCGACGCTTTCAGAGGCAGATTCCCATGAGTATGTGTTTTTTGCGACGGCGGATAAACTTAGTCTAAATGATGCAAAATATTTTGACGAAGCGGCATGGGCGGAAGGAATGTCGAGGGTAGTCCCTCATTCCAATCACCGCAGTACAGACATTGTTCTGATAATATTGGCGGAGCATATTGACGAAGAAGCCGCCGGATATATCAAAAAGCTTAAGCGCTACAAGAGTTACCGCCACACCCTTTGGGGATGGAGCCATTATTCTGTGGTTGCAATAGAGACTTCAGGAGGAAATTTTTTCAGTAACAGACGGGGAAAAAATCTCAGGAAGCTCTTTCGCAATATAAAGTAATAAAAGAGAGGTGTTAAACTATGTCTGCGATTTTAATTATCGTAGCTGCAATTGTTTTGCTTTTGCTTGGCTATATTTTTTATGGCGCATGGCTTGCAAAACAGTGGGGCATTGACCCCGGCAGAAAAACGCCGGCTGTTGAAATGGAAGATGGTGTCGATTATGTAGCCGCTAAACCTGCGGTACTTATGGGTCATCATTTTTCTTCAATTGCAGGTGCAGGTCCTATTAACGGACCGATTCAGGCATCCGTTTTCGGATGGCTTCCTGTATTTTTATGGTGTATCATCGGAGGTATTTTCTTCGGTGGGCTTCAGGACTTCGGATCCTTGTTCGCGTCTATCCGCCACGGCGGTAAATCTGTAGGTGAGATCATCAAGGATTCCATGGGAGAAAGGGCAAAAAAACTTTTCATTATTTTTGCCCTGCTTGTTCTTATTTTGGTTATCGCTTCGTTTGTGAACGTAGTTGCCGGAACATTCGCGTCAACTAATCCGCTGGGCTTCACAAGCGGTCCTACCGGAAATGAAACGACAGCCATTATTTCACTGATGTTTATCGCGCTGGCTATTATTTATGGTTTGGTAACTAACCGTCTGGGTATCAAAACACTTCCTGCCAGTATCGGAGGCATTGTCTGCATCGTACTGATGATCGCACTCGGCTTGAATTATGGTTTTGCAATGAGCCGTACTGCATGGATCGTTACTATCGGTGCTTATATCACGATAGCTTCGCTTGTTCCCGTATGGATACTGCTTCAACCGCGTGATTACCTGTCAAGTTTTCTGCTCTATGCGATGATGGGCGTTGCCTTGATCGGTATTTTCTTCTCTGCGTTTTCAGGGACAGCGACATTTGAGATACCTGTATTTACAGGTTGGAAAACAAGCATCGGTACTTTGTTCCCTGCTTTGTTCATCACGGTTGCCTGCGGCGCATGTTCAGGTTTCCACAGCCTTATCTCAACAGGTACATCTTCCAAGCAGCTTGCCAATGAGAAAGATGCAAAGCCTATCGGCTACGGTTCTATGCTTATTGAGTCCGCTCTCGGCGTTATCGCCCTTATTGCGGTAGGTATGGTATACAATACATACACAAGCGGCGGATTTGGCTCACCGGCGGCGGCATTCGCGGCAGGTATCGCGACAATGTTCGGCACACAGGAGTCGGCAGTGTATAATACGATCTATGCGCTGCTCACCCTTGCGGTTTCCGTATTTGCCCTGACCAGTTTGGATACAGGTACACGCCTTAGCCGTTTTATGTTCTCTGAGCTGTTTTTGAAAAAAGGAGAGAAATCATATAAGGACGCAACAGGCATACGCAAGGTGCTTGCTTACCCGTTGACAGGTACGCTTCTTATGGTAGTTATCGGATGTATTCTCGGCGGATTAAGCTTAAGCCAGATTTGGGGTCTGTTCGGCGCAGCCAATCAGCTTCTTGCAGGTATCGCTCTGATGGCGGTTGCTGCATGGCTTGGAAATGCGGGAAAGAATAATAAAATGTTCTACATTCCCATGGTATTTATGCTTGTCGCAACGATTACAAGTCTTGTTATGACAGTGATTACAAAGATTAAAGCTGTTGCGGGCGGCACGGCGGCATGGGGCGACTGGTTCCAGATGCTCTTTGCGGCAGCCATGGTCGTACTTGCTCTCTTCCTTGTTGTTGAGGGTGTTCAGACCTTTAGCGCCCAAGCCAAAAAAAAGGCATGATTTTAAAGGATTTAAAAACAGACACGGGCAGATGAAAGTCTGCCCGTTGTTTATATTTAACAAAATTTGGAAAACAATAACTGCAGTTGAATTGACATTACTTTAAGATATAAATATAATTATAATAAATGACAGATATTTTGAAATAAACCGGAGGCGGGTTTCTTTGTCATCGAATACTGAAAATTGGAAAAACTATTGTGTAACTCTGATTTTTTTTATAATAAATGCTGCGGCATATATCCTTTATGTGGTCGTGGGCGAGGAAATATATGATATCGGATGCCTCTCTGCGAATGCCGTTATCGGAAAGGGTGAGTTTTACAGATTGCTGACCTGTACTTTCCTGCACGCTGATATGGCGCATATCGTAGGAAATATGCTGTTTGCGGTCGGGCTTGGAGAGATGCTTGAGCGCGAGATCGGACATTGGAGGTTTGCCGCGCTGTATCTGTTTTCAGGGCTTGGAGGAAGTCTTTTTTCACTTACATATATGGTAATGTCTGTGCAGACATACCGTTCCGTAGGTGCAAGCGGCGCCATTTCGGGTCTTATAGGAGCGCTTCTTGCGCTTGTGCTTGCAAATAACGGAAGATACGGTAATATTTCCCTTACGAGAATAATAATCGGTATATGTTATATGATATATACCGGAATACAGTCAACAACTACAGACAATGCGGCGCATATAGGAGGTCTTATCTGCGGATTTTTAATAATGCTTGTAATGCATTTTGTCAGAACGGGGAGGATTGAACGATGAAAATAAACATTTACTACGGAGGCAGAGGTCTTATAGGCGACCCCACGATATATGTGTTAAACAACATGCAGGAGGTATTAAAGGAACTGAATGTCAACGTGGAACGTTATGACCTGTATGAATATAAAAATAATATAATCACGCTTCCGCAGACGCTGAAGGACGCCGACGGAGTGATACTCGCGACGACAGTCGAGTGGTACGGGATAGGCGGTCTTATGCTGCAGTTCCTTGACGCATGCTGGCTTTATGGGGATAAGGAAAAAATATCAGCTATTTATATGTGTCCGATAGTTATGTCAACTACATACGGTGAGCGCGACGCTATGATGAGTCTTACGCAGGCATGGGAAATACTCGGCGGTCTGCCATGCACGGGGATATGCGGGTATATAGGGGATGTGTCCGAGCTTGAGGAAAATGTCAGTTATTCGAGAGTTATCGAAAAGCGCACGGAAGATCTGTACCGTTCAATAAATCAGAAGACCGCTGTATTTCCATGCAGTAATCAGGCTGTAAAGCAGAAAGTCTCATTTACCCCGGGACTTAACCTCACGCCTCAGGAGGCTGCGCAGCTTTCGGAACTTGCAAGCGATGACCTGTATGTACAAAAGCAGAAGGAGGATATTCAGGAGCTTGCAAGTATGTTCAAAGACCTGCTCAATGAGAAAGAACCTGACAATACAATGTTTCTTCAGGAGTTCAGGGAACATTTTCACCCACAGCCGGGCTTTGCCGCGGTATATAAATTTGTGTTTCCCGAAATGAAAAAGCCTCTTATTGTCAAGGTGGACCGCACGGAGATGGAGTGCTATTACGGTGAAAGCGACAATGTGGATGTGGAGATGCAGGTATCGACTGATATAATGAGCGAGATAACCGCAGGGCGTATGACGTTCCAAAGAGCATTTATGTCAGGCGATATGAAGATGAAAGGCGACTTTAAGGTACTTCGGACACTGGATATGCTTTATGTGTTTTCTTAAGCCGTTAACGGCGGAATGGAGGATTATAAAATGAGAGATGAAAACTGTATTTTTTGTAAAATCGCAAACGGCGAAATACCGTCAAGGACTATTTACGAAGACGACGATTTCAGGATAATACTTGACTTAAATCCCGCGACAAGAGGTCATGCGCTTATCTTATCGAAAAATCATTATAAAAATCTTTATGATATGGATGACGATATGGCTTCCAAGGTGCTTCCGCTTGCAAAAAAGATGGCGTATCATATGCAGGAAAAACTTAAATGCGACGGTTTTAACCTGATTCAGAATAATAATGAGATTGCGGGTCAGACGGTATTCCACTTTCACATGCATTTAATACCACGGTACAAGGACGATAATCAGTCATTTGTCATGAGTCCGGGAAATCCGGAAATAATAAAGGATGAAGATATTGATAAAGTGAGAGATATGCTTAATTCATAATACATGTATATACAGACGGCAGGGTGCTAAGCCCTGCCGTTTGCCGCGTTTTCTATGAGATTGATTATTGTGTCAATGGAATTTCTCTGGCTGCTGTTCTGCATTGCGTCTATATATGACTGGCGCGTGAAATAAAGTTCATGCACTTTTTCCACTAAGGATGCGGCGGTAAGATAATCTTCATCGGCTACCATTGCAAAACCTTGGGATTCAAAACTTTTCGCATTTAATATCTGGTCTCCGCGGCTTGCGTTGGATGGCAGCGGTATAAGAAGGGAAGGCTTTCTGAGAGTCAGCAGTTCGCATATGGCGTTAGCGCCTGCACGTGAGATAACTATGTCAGCCATTGCGAATAAATTTTTCAGGTCATCTTTTACATACTCAAACTGCTTGTAGCCGTCTTTGTTTAACAGAAGATTATCGATTTTTTCTTTTCCGCAGATATGGACTATCTGATAATCGGGAAGAAGCTGGGGAAGCGCCTCACGGACGAGCTTGTTTACGCCTGCCGCGCCAAGGCTTCCGCCAATGACCATGATAACGGGCTTACTACTGTTAAACCCGCATATTTCAAGACCGCGCTCACGAATGCCCTTAGTGAGTTCTTCCCGGACGGGAGAACCGGTGAGGACTGCTTTGTCCGCCGGAAGTCTTTGTAATGTTTCGGGGAAGTTGCAGCAGATCTTTGTCGCCACGGGAATGCAGAGTTTGTTTGCAAGCCCGGGGGTCATGTCCGATTCATGTATGATGCAGGGAATTTTGAGCGCCGCCGCGGCACGCACGACAGGTACACTTACAAATCCGCCCTTGCTGAATACTACATTCGGCTTTAATGTTTTGAGTATCTTTTTGGCTTCTGAAAAGCCCTTGACAACGCGGAAAGGATCGCTGAAATTTTTTGGGTCAAAATATCTTCTGAGCTTTCCTGTAGCGATGCCGTAATAAGGTATACGGTAATCTTCGATAAGCCTTTTTTCTATGCCCTCATAAGAGCCGATATAATGTATATCATAACCAAGTTCTTTAAGTTTGGGGAAAAGCGCGATATTAGGCGTAACGTGTCCCGCTGTCCCGCCGCCTGTAAAGACAATGCGTTTCATAAATTAAAAGCCTCCGCTTCTTTAAACTTATAATGTGTATTTTATTAATAATATATTCGTATGTCAGTCAATGTTCCCTGTCTTGTATGCTTCAAGTGCTCTCGCAAGCTGATCGGGACATGATGTGTTCTTAAAACCACACTTGATACCCTTTAATTTATTTATCGCGTCATCGATCTTCATACCGCGCACAAGGCTTGAAATTCCCTGAAGATTGCCATTGCATCCGTTTGTAAATGCTACGGAACGGATAATGTCTCCGTCCACCTCCAGATCGATCATAGTTGAACATGTCCCATTTGTTTTGTACTTCATATTTTTCTCCATTTCCGCGCTGCTTTTGAGCTTGTTACAGCCGCGCTTTTTCTTAATAAATATATAACAAATTTTATCAGTCAATCAGGCGCAAGTCAATAATAGCAGAGGAAAATTTCTTGTCCTCTTTAAATCAATATGTTATACTTTTCACATGATAAAATCAAAAGCATTGTGCAGGAGCGGCATTGCATTATGGAAAAAGAAATCAACAATATTGAGCGCAGAAGTCTCCTTCTGTCGTTTTTAAAAAATTCGGATAAGCCTCTTTCGGGAACAGAGTTAGGCAGGAAAACAGGCGTCAGCCGTCAGGTCGTGGTGCAGGATATTGCCATTTTGCGTACGCAGGGATATCCCGTAATGTCAACAACCAAGGGATATTATCTCGAAGCGGGCAAAGAGGGTGCAAGTCATACACGCCTCATAAAAGTATGCCACACCAACGAACAGGTCGAGGATGAACTTACGATGATCGTTGATTTGGGCGGAGCGGTGGCGGATGTTATGGTAAACCACAGAGCGTACGGAAAAATGAAAGCGCCGCTCAATATAAAGAGCAGGCGCGATATACAGGTCTTTATGGAAAATATCAGATCGGGCAAATCTTCGCCGCTGTTAAACATAACATCGGGTTATCATTTTCACAATATAAGCGCGGAAAGCGAGGAAGTGCTTGACGAGATCGAAAGGGCTTTAAAAGAAAAGGGATATCTGGCAGAATTTATGCCGTATGAATAATACGGACAGCCGGCTTATTTTCGACACGTCTATTTTGCGGGATTTACGTGTACCATTATATGTTTTACTTTTGAAAAATTTTGTTCTATTGCATCATGGACACACTCAGCTATTGAATGAGCTTCGTTGAGTGTCTTGCTGCCGTCAGCGCTTATCTCTATGTCTACGTATATTCTATTGCCGAATACACGGGTGCGCAAAAGATCTATATTAAGTACGCCCGATTGTGACAGCGCGCAGTCTTTGAGACGTTTTTCGGTTTCTTCATCGCATGCTTTGTCAACCATTTTGTCTACGGCATCCATAAAAATATCGTATGCGGCTTTTTCAATAAAGACGCATATTATAAGGCTTGCCAACGAGTCCATTATGGGAAAGCCAAGCCTTGAACCGAGAATACCTATAAAAGCTCCGATCGATGAAAGCGCGTCGGAACGGTGATGCCATGCATCAGCCATGAGTGCGCCTGAGTCTATCTTTTTTGCTACAATGCGGGTGTATCTGTACAGAGCTTCCTTTACCAGTATTGATATTATGGCGGCAATGAGCGCAAGCTGTTTAGGAATATCGAGCATTTCATATCTGCCTGCCGCGATGTTTTTAACGGCTGTGCCTCCTATGCCAAGACCTGTTGCGCATAATACTGTGGCAAGAATGATCGCGGCGACACATTCAAGACGTTCATGCCCGTAAGGATGATCTTTGTCTGAGTCCTTGCTTGAGAGCTTGACACCGATTATTACGACAAATGTGCTGAATACATCGGATGCCGAGTGGATGGCGTCGCTTATCATTGCACCCGAATTGGCAAAAATGCCCGCAAATAATTTAAAAACGGATAGGAGCGTATTTGTGATAATGCTCACAAAAGATACTTTCATAGCGGATTTTTCATAATTATTTTCCATGCTTATACCTCGCTTTCTGTTGCTTCTGCAAGCTCTTTTGCGTAACTTTTACGGGTGTTTTGGGAAAATCAAAGAAAAAAGAAACACCCGCGTACCAGTATTAGCAATTACTGTCCCGCAGATGCTGAGGCTATCCGCTGCCGCGTATGCGACCCGACTCCAAGGCGCCTGCGCGCCACGGTCTGCTCAGATTGTACTGTAGCTTTATGCAGTGCAAAGAGTTTAATTTAATATAGCATATGTATATGATGATTTCAAGCATAGTGCAGACTAATCTTTGTTAGGGAAGTAAACATTCGCTGTAAAATCTTCGTTGATTTTTACAACATTTTTACTTATAATAATAACACATATATAAGCAGGTAATTGCAAAAGTCTGATTAAATTCTATGCAGCGGAGGCTGTACGCGAAGGAGAAGAAGGACTGTCTTTGGAGAAATTAAAGGAGAACATGCAATGCTAAATATTATATTCGGAGATATGGAAAATGCAGTATATCACCCGCCGACTTATTTTGACAATCAATATGAGGATGAGTGGATTACTGATCCCTTATCAGTGGAAATGATTAAAGATATTGACAAATCTGATGTTATAGGCGCGCATTTGATAGAAAGCCCTGTGCTTGGATCGATTTCTATAAAGGAAATATCGGGCGGCGTCAAAACCTTGATTTTGATGGCGTTTGACGAAAGCGGCAGGATTTTTAACGCATCTGCCTGCGGTGATAATTGTGCAAAGTGGATTGCTGAAATCAGTAAAAGAAAAGACTTGACAATCAATCTTCACCATGTAATGGATTTTAGTGCAGTGCCCGACTTTTACGCCAAGCTGCTTAATACCGGCACTGTTGTACACAGTTATGAGGAGTATTTGAATGAAGCGTTGAGAATAAAGGAGCGTTGACATATGAAGGGTAAATATCATATCGTCGTGCAGAACAACAGGCTTCGCTATGAGTTGGATATCAGACGGAATATCACAATTATCCGCGGGGACAGTGCGACGGGCAAAACTACTCTGCTCAGGCTTTTAGAGCAGGCTGACGCCCTTGGGGAAGGCTCAGGCGTAGATGTTGTTTGCGAGCGTCCATGCAGGACGCTTGGCGGAGCGGATTGGCGGATTGTGCTGCCAAGCCTTCATGAACAAATTCTTTTTATTGACGAGGAAAATAAATTTTTAAAATCGCAGGAATTTGCAGAGGCAGTGAAAAATTCAAGTAACTATTTTGTCATTGTTACGCGGGAAGATTTGCCAAATCTTCCTTATTCTGTTGATGAGATTTATGGTATTCACACATCAGGCAAATATCATGATTTGAAAAGAACATATAATGAACTGTATCGCATATACAGCGCAGAAAGCATTTCAAAAAAGCAAATACCGGAACATATTATAGTAGAAGATTCAAATGCGGGATATGAGTTTTTTAAATCTGTCTGTGATGAAAATAACATTAGATGCAGCAGTGCGGGAGGAAAATCGAATATTAAAACAGTGCTCGGTGAGACGGATAAGGAAACTGTATTAGTGGTTGCGGACGGTGCAGCGTTCGGATCTGAGATGAATGAAATTTATCAGTTAATGTGCCATAAACCAAATATAAAATGTTATCTGCCAGAATCTTTTGAATGGCTGCTGCTGAAGTCGGGTCTGATTGATGGGAAGACAGTGCAGGATATTTTGAGCCATTCCGAGGATTTTATAGAAAGTCAGGAGTATTTTAGTTGGGAGCGCTTTTTTACGGCGCTTTTGACAGAATATACAAAAGCTTCATACCTCAAATACAGCAAGAGCAAACTAAATAAAGCGTACCTACAGGAAAAAAACAAACAGGCGATATTAGACGCAATGGAAGGCATAGTCTGGCGAACCCTGCCGCCTTTAGTAAAATCTTGTCGTCCCCTGTCAAATCCGCCCTCAATTTGACGAACGATTTTCCCCCCGCGTGTCTTGATACGCGCTGCGCGAATGATTATACTTAAAACAAAACAATCATTTTGGAGGGAAAACATATGTTAAATGAAATCATCAGTTATTTTGACCAATCATTTATAATAGTATTGACGCTTGTACTTATGGCGCTTGGCATCGCGTTTCAGGCTGCTATCGGCATAATATACCAACGCATGATACAGGCAACGGATACGCTTTCGGGCGTGGAAAACAAACTGCTTACGCAGTGCAAGGAACGCTTTGTGAACTGTTACAAATTAAACGGTGGTGTTTCAAACATAGCGGTTTTTGTGGACAAGTTTATGAACCGTATAAGATTTATGGGGATGAGTATGGGTTTTATGAAACACCTGTCAGGACAGCTTATGCTTGCCGGAGTGTTTGTAGCAGGATTTGGCGTATGCAAAGGCATAGTGGAGGGCATAAGCTTTATCAGCCTGCTTCCGTTTTATATCATAAGCCTTTTTGGCATTTACCTTTACCTGAGTATCGTATCTATCGTGGACATGCCTAACCGCAAGCAGATGCTCAAGACAAATCTGACCGACTATCTTGAGAATACAGTCGCGCAGCGTCTTGAACACGGCATACTGGAGAAAGAAAAGCTTATGTGGGAACTTGCTCAGGAAAAATCAGAACAGCCCAAGGAAGAAGACGCGCCTGTGGAACAGCGTGTATCATTTTCACAGGAAGAGGCGCGGGAACTGGAAGAACTGCTGCGCAGTTTTATAGGAAACAAAGCATAAATTATTGAAATATAAGGAAAACTTTGCTAAAATACTATTATCAATATTTTAGGAGGAGAGAACAAATGAGCAAGGTAACATTTGATTATTCCAAAGCAGCACAGTTTGTCAGCGAGCATGAAGTTGAGTATATGAAAAAGCTGACACTCGACGCTAAAGAGGTACTTTTGGGCAGAAACGGCGCAGGAAATGATTTTCTTGGCTGGATCGACCTTCCTGTAGACTACGACAAGGAGGAGTTTGCAAGGATCAAAGAGGCGGCGAAAAAAATTCAGGGCGACAGTGATGTCCTGCTTGTTATCGGTATCGGCGGCTCTTATCTTGGAGCGAGGGCGGCTGTTGAGTTTCTTCGCCACAGCTTTTACAATATGGTTGACAAGAGCATCAGGAAAACCCCAGAGATTTATTTTGTCGGCAACTCGATCAGCTCTACTTATATTAAGCACTTGATCGATGTTATCGGCGACAGGGATTTCTCTATCAACATGATAAGCAAGTCAGGCACGACGACCGAGCCTGCTATCGCTTTCCGTGTATTTAAAGAGATAATGGAAAAGAAGTATGGCAAGGAGGGTGCGGCTAAAAGGATTTACGCTACTACGGACAAGGCGAAGGGCTCGCTTAAGAACCTTGCTACAGAGGAAGGCTATGAGACTTTTGTAGTGCCTGATGATGTAGGCGGACGTTTTTCCGTGCTTACGGCAGTAGGTCTGCTTCCGATAGCAGTCAGCGGCGCGGATATAGACAAGCTTATGGAAGGCGCGGCAAGCGGCAGGAAGAGGGCGCTTGAGCTTCCGTTTGAGGAAAATGACGCTATGCAGTACGCGGCGCTTAGAAATATTCTTTTGAGAAAAGGCAAAGCAATCGAAATCCTCTGCAACTATGAGCCGAGCGCTCACTACGTTTCAGAGTGGTGGAAACAGCTCTTCGGCGAGTCAGAGGGCAAGGATCAGAAAGGACTTTTCCCGGCAAGCGTTGACCTTACGACCGACCTTCATTCAATGGGACAGTTCATTCAGGACGGCGCAAGAATTATGTTTGAGACGGTTTTGAATATCGAGAAGTCAAGGGAGGAAATCACGATCGGTACAGAGCCCGTAGACCTTGACGGATTAAATTATCTTGCGGGAAAGACAGTAGATTTTGTAAATAAGAGCGCTATGAACGGAACAGTGCTTGCGCATACGGACGGACAGGTGCCTAACCTCATGGTAAAGGTTCCCGAAGTAAATGAATTTTACTTAGGCGAGCTGTTCTATTTCTTTGAGTTTGCGTGCGGTCTCAGCGGATATCTGCTTGGCGT
>CANREB010000040.1 GCA_947629525.1 uncultured Lachnospiraceae bacterium | reverse complement strand
AAGACTCCATGCCGTGCTCTGATATGTATTTCAGACAGCCTTCGTTTGAGTGAAACTTAGGCACGCCTAAATACCATCTGAAATCATAAGCCGGTGCGGCACAGACTGAAATCACGTTTGTCGATGAAACGCCGAAGAGCAGAAACACCGACAGAATAAGAGCCAAGAGCCTTTTCATTTTTTTGTTTAATTCTTTATTCATTTTAATATTGTCCCCCATTTTGTTTTGTTGATATTGTATCATAATTATTCTTGTTTTTCTATATTATTTTCATTGGCTTTGATGATTTGAGGTTTTTGGGGGACTTCCAGTGTTTTAAGCAAAGGAAAAGGTCAACCATATGGTTGACCTGATTTTCCAATTTACCAATTGCCTAATAGTGACGCCAACACATGACGTTTACCTCGAAAACGGCACTAACATAGGACTTACTGTTGGTAAATTTATAGTAGCATATGCAGGGTTGCTTGTCAATATGCGTAAAGATTTCTTAACGGTTATTTGGGATATTTTGGAAATTCAAAAATGAATTTAAGAATGCCCGCCTCTTTGAGCTTGCACAGTTCTTCGTCATAACCGCCAGTTTGCAAATGGGAGTAAAGTAAATTTGCAAATACATCAGCTATTTGAATAAGAGAATTATCGGAGGAATCAAAGTATGCAACATCAAATTTTCCGTTTATAGTTCCATTCATGAATAGTTCTGTGTTGAGATAGTTTTCAAGAAAGTATTTTGTTTCGGTTCTCTCGTTTCGTTCGTCCAATTGAAGAGAACAGTTCTCATTTGGAAGGAGAGCTTTGCGAATAAAATATTCTATTGCCAATTTAAGAGTATAGTTAAAAACACGGGCAGTATTTTCACAAAACTGATTCGTGAGAAGTTGGTTTGAAATTTTAATGTAATATATTTCAAACGATTGTTTCCGACAGAAAAAATCAACAAATTTTTGTTTCATTTCTTTGTCAAATTGAGACCCCTTGAGTTCGTGGAAACTGCCGTTTTGAAACATTTTTCCTCCCTTTTTTACTATTTGCCCAGTTACAGTATGAAACTTATCCTTATCCAATGCTAACAGGCTGTTATAATTAGATGAAACAAAACGTTTGTATGCACGTTTAAGGGCATCTTTATTAGTAGGATGTATAAGAGCGATGACAAAATATTTATTATTAGGAGTATGATTGTTTATTGAACCCGATTCATCTATGTAAATATTCATTTGAAGGTACTCCTTGAAAATAGATGTACATTTTATTTGAGTATATCAGAACAGATGAGAAAGGACAAGTAATTTATGGGATTTTTGAACATCTGCGTTCCCACAAAAAAACGTTCCCAATTCATACTTTTGACTTGGAAACATTTTTTCGTCACATTATAAAACTATAAAATATATACTCATTCTATCCTATTTTTATCAAGCTTTTTACCGTTGCTTTTATCTTTTTAAGATATCCCGTGAAATATAAGACATTTGCAAACAGGATGCCTAAAGTCAACCCAAGCGAAACGCTGATTATGTTATCACATGGGCGTTCTCCAATGACACCGTTAAATCCCTTTGTGAGATAAAGAATGGTAGAAAATGTCAATAAAATACCGGCACCCAGACAAATACCCGCCATTCTTTTTTTAACATTTGCCTTCTCTCCATCAGCATACTCCACTACTTTCATCAAAGTTTCTTTTTCTTCACTGTTCATATCCTGCTTTTTCCTTTCTCCATCAATGATTTCCCTGATATCTATACTATAGAAATCAGCAAGTTCTACTAATATAGATAAATCGGGAAGTGTTGCTCCTGTTTCCCATCTGGAAACTGAACGGCTTGAAACAAAAAATTTTTCTGCCAGTTCTTCTTGTGTTAATCCTCTTTCTTTTCTCAGTTCTTTTAAAAACAGACCGATTTTTTTCTGTTCCATACGGCTTACCTCCTTTGAACACATCGTAGCAATTTCGCCGTCCTAATAAAACGACATAAAGTGAGAAAAACCATATTTTCAGCGGATTAGACACAGATGTCCGGTAATTTATGCAGTTCCATTGAGAGAAAAATGCCATTCAACATCGTTCAGCCGCTTATTGGACAAAATCAAGCTCTTATTCACTTTACTAAGATTGTATCATAATCCCGTTCTTTTTTGCATACGCTTTCATCATAGCCACATCATAACAATTTTGGTCATGATGACTATCATCTTTTAAACATCGTATACTTTTCGCTTATCAGCTTAGTAACAAGCTTAGTAACAAGCTTAGTAACTCCACTTACTAAGCTTGTTACTAAGCTATTACTAAGCTCACGTCTTCTATCTTGACTTTTTTCTTACATACTTCTGTTTTGGATGTTTGGGTTTTTCCGGTATTGTTAATACTAGCTGCCCGCCAATAATCAGTTCTATCTCTACAGATAGCGCAGAAACGCCGAAAATAGCAGCTGCATTACCCTTATCTTAAAGACACCTTATGAGCAATCAAAAATTTTCCACCCTGAAGTTCTTCTGCCTGCAGTTCCAATTCACATGAAGAAGCTCCTATCTCCTTCATCGCATCTTCCATGTAAGCCTGTCTGTATGTATTATTGCCGTAATTCCTGTACCATTCTTCCAAAAGCTCTTCACCTTCTATCACATTATAAAAGGTATAATCGCCTTTTTTGTTCCGCAAAATCTGATCATAGCAGTCATCATAGTAATCCTGAATATCCGTTATGACCTGTTCCTGTGTAAAACCGACATCTTCAAGACTTCGGGGCTGCGGTGCAGCTTCCGATTGTGTTTTATTTTCCGATTGCCGTTCTCTTTCTGACGGCATCTCGATTTCTGATCGTCTTTCTCTTTCCGACGGTATTTCGATTTCTAAGACTTCTTCACTTTCCGATTGTGCCTCACTCTCTGCTGTTTCTTCCTGTTCAAGATTGCGGTACGCCTGTCCGTTGCATGGCGGAAGATATACTGACAACTCCTTCCTGATATGGCTGCTCGCATAATCGCTGTCCGTCTTATTAAAGTAATCATAAGTTCCGCTGCCCGTATCATCCCATGTGGTATCAACATTATAAAATCCGTCATTCAGCTTAATTATGTTCCATGCATGGTTTTCGCCCGCATAGCCTGTACAATAATAGCATGGCACTCCAAGCTGCTGCATCAAATACTGAAAAGCCCTTGCATATCCTGCGCAGACTGTGCTGTCGTTCACCAGTGCACTGTAAGCACTTTGATTCATTTCAGCTCCAAGATCATATGAAATTCTGTCTATAAGTTCGTCGTGGACAAACTTTTCTTTTTCATAATCCTGAGGCAGATTTTGTGCTTCTGAAAGTATCTCGTCCGCGTTTTCATCAAACGCCGACTTCGCACTTTCGAGATTTTGAGCGGTGCGGTTAAATTTCAAATCTATTTCCACACATCTGCCGTTTGCCGCTGCTTTTCCTGAGTATGCCGTTTCCATCCAAAAGAGTTCAGGGTGATCATTATATACCGCCATAAATATATTTCTCAATTCACCCGTGGTAACTTCCTCTACCGGCGCAAACACGGGGTACAAATCATTTGCATTGGCATAAATCTGTCGGTAAAGGTGCTTTCCTTTTTCATTGAGCATTTCATAATAGGGATAATACAGTGGGTCAAATTCCAGTCCGTCGCCTGTATTGCCTGTATCAAGTTCCTGCTCGAGCTTCTTTACAGTGTCATCATCGACCTGTTCCTGCTGATCTTGTATCTGGCGGTAGCCGTTTCTGCCCGCCACATCGTCAGGTATCACCAGTTCTGACTGTTCAGGCGGAATATAATCGGTTGTCATTCCCTGCGCTATCGCGGCATTTTCAGCATCATCGTCCGCGGCATTCCGTATTCCCACGTCATCAGGTATGACCTGCTGCGTTATGCCCTGCTCTTTACCGGGATCATCGTGATACAAAAATCCGGCGACCGCATTCGTTATATCGGGATTAAATGCGCACACCATAACAAAAATACCTAAAATTCCAAATAAAGCCAGTAACGCATATATTATTTTTTTTATTATGTTCATTAATTTTTCCTCCCTGAAGTCTGCACTTACTTTCATTTTATCATTTACCATTCTTTCCCTCAATAGGCATTTTAAATTCCATCTCACGCCCCGTGGTATAAAAACTTTTTTCAAAAAATTTTCTTTAAATAACCTTGACAATACCGATAAAGATATGATATATAAAATACATTAACATTTTATAATCAAAGGCTATGAAAAGAAAGAGTAACAGTCAGGAATGCATACAGAAAGCTGCCGGATGATGAGAGGCGCATGACGAATGGCTGTGAATACATCTTGGAGCTTCACACCGAAATGGAGACAAAGTAGGCTGTGACGGATATGCACACCGTTATCGAGTGCCGGAGTATCGCGGATAACATGTTCTTTCACGGATATTGGAGATCCTGCCGTACTTGAAGAGGCAGACAATGTGAGTTGTCTGTGAAATAGGGTGGTATCACGAGATGATCATGCTCGTCCTTATGTTTTTCATAAGGGCGGGCTTTTTTTTAGCCTAAAAAGGAGGTAAAAACATGATCGCAGCACAGGAGCAGATGAAAATAATCTGCAAAGGAATCGACACATTATTACAAAAAGAGGAACTATTGGAAAAACTGGAGAGATCCGTCAGGGAAGAGAAACCTCTGACTGTCAAATTCGGCATGGATCCTTCCGCGCCGGATATCCATTTGGGACACACTGTTGCTTTGCGGAAACTTCGGCAGATGCAGGATCTTGGACACAAAGTGGTAATCATTATCGGTGATTTCACAGGGAGAATAGGCGATCCTACAGGCAAGTCCAAAGGTAGGACGGCACTATCGGAAGAAATCGTAAAGAAAAACGCGCAGACCTACTGCGAACAGATTTTTAAAGTGCTGGACACCAAAAAAACAGAAATCCATTTTAACAGCGAGTGGCTTTCAAAGCTCGATTTTGAAGAAGTTATCCGTTTAGCAGCTACTACCACCGTAGCAAGGATGCTTGAGCGGGATGATTTCCAAAGCCGGTATCAAAACCGTATACCTATCGGTGTTCATGAATTTTTTTATCCGTTGATGCAGGCATATGATTCTGTAGTTATCAATGCCGACTTAGAGCTTGGCGGTACAGATCAGACTTTCAATATCCTTATGGGCAGAAATCTTCAGAAAGCGTACAGTCAGGAAGCTCAGGCAGCTATATTTGTACCGCTGCTTGTGGGATTGGACGGCAAAGAAAAGATGAGTAAGAGTCTTGGAAATTATGTAGGAATTGACGAACCTGCGGAAGTGATGTTCAAAAAGCTGATGGAAGTGCCTGATGAACTGATCGTTACTTATTTTGAACTGGTGACAGACGAACACCCCGACCGGATAGACGATATCCGCCGTCAGCTAAAAGCAGGCGCAAACCCCAGAGATATAAAACTCATTCTTGCCGAGACCGTTACCGGACTGTACCACAGCCAAGATGAAGTCGAAGCTGCCAAAATTTATTACAGAGAAGCTTTCAGCAACAAGGCAATACCGGAAGGAATACCGGAATTGCCCGTCGCATCCGGTGAAACAATTTATGATACTGTTGCAAAGCTGATAAACATGGGGCTTGTGACAAGCAAAAGCGAGTTCCTGCGTTTGGTAAAACAGGGCGGCGTACAACTAAACGGCGAAAAACTGCAGCCTGCGGATGTACAGCAGCCCTTAAAGCCCCAAGATGTTATGAAAATCGGACGAAAACGGTTTGTGAAATACGTCACTGCATCAATTGATAACTGAACTATTTTCTGCCAAACCGCAGTGTCCTCATTGAATTTAATATCGCAAGCACGGCGACTCCTACATCTGCGAACACGGCAGCCCACATGCTTGCTATGCCGAGCGCGCCCAGTACAAGCACTATCGCTTTTACCGCAAGTGCAAAAACTATGTTCTGCTTTACTATTTTGAGAGTCTTTCTCGAAATATTCACGACCTTCGCTATCTTTCCGACATCGTCGTCCATAAGCACTATATCCGCCGCCTCTATAGCCGCGTCAGAGCCCATGCTGCCCATCGCGAAGCCTATGTCCGCCCTCGTAAGTACGGGGGCGTCATTTATGCCGTCGCCGGCAAAAGCAAGTTTTTCCCTGCCGTGCTGTGCTTCCAGCAGTTTTTCGAGTATCGATACCTTATCAGACGGCAAAAGCTCTGCATGGACTTCGTCTATGCCAAGTTCATCCGCGACTGCTTTTGCTGTTTCCTGTCTGTCGCCCGTGAGCATTACACATTTCTTTACGCCCACTTTTTTCATCGCGCTTATCGCGTCTTTTACACCGTCTTTTATCGTGTCCGTTATGAGTATCGCGCCAAGATATTCGCCGTCCTCTGCTGCATAGCAGACTGTGCCTGTATCATTACAGCAGCTTATGGCGATGTTGTTGTCATTCATAAGCTTTTCATTGCCTACCATTATCTGTCTGCCGTCCACATCTGCCAAAACGCCATGTCCTGCCGTCTCTCTTGCGCCTTCAACCCTGTCCATATCAATATCTTTCTGATAAGCGGCTCTTATTGACGCGGCTATAGGGTGGTTTGAATATCCTTCCGCAAGGGCTGCTGTCTCGATAAGATGTTCCTTGCTCACACCTTGCGCGGGGATAAGCTTTGACACTTTAAACTCGCCTTTTGTAAGCGTACCTGTCTTGTCAAATACAATAGTCGTCATCTCTGAGACCGCTTCGAGATAATTGCCTCCTTTGACAAGGACGCCAAGCTTTGACGCCGCGCCTATACCTCCGAAAAATCCAAGCGGCACGGATATCACAAGCGCACACGGGCATGAGATGACAAGGAAAGTACATGCTCTGTGCATCCACCCTATCCAGCCTCCCCCGAGTACAAGCGGCGGAACAATCGCAAGCAGCACAGCCGATATCGTAACGATAGGTGTATAATACTTTGCAAATTTAGTTATGAAATTCTCGACTTTCGCCTTTTTGGAACTTGCATTCTCGACAAGTTCCAAAATCTTAGCCACGGTAGAGTCGTCGTATTCCTTTGTCGTGCGTATCTTGAGCGTACCGCTGCCGTTCACGCATCCGCTGTATACTTCGTCGTTTACGCCCACATGCCTTGGCACTGACTCGCCTGTAAGCGCCGCTGTATCAAGAAGAGAGTCGCCTTCGATAACTATGCCGTCAAGCGGTACTTTTTCGCCCGCTTTTACGACTATAATGCTGCCTGTCTCCACATCATCCGGCTCTACTTTTGTCAAGACCCCGTCAACCTCAATGTTCGCATATTCAGGGCAGATGTCCATCATATCTGCTATGGACTGACGCGACTTGCCGACAGCATAGCTTTGAAACAGCTCGCCCACCTGATAAAAAAGCATTACTGCCGCCGCCTCCGAAAATTCCTGAGCGCCGAACGCACCGAATGTCGCTATCATCATCAGGAAATTTTCGTCAAATACCTGCCCGTTTCTGATGTTCTTTGCCGCTTTCATTATAATGTCATATCCAATTATCAGATACGGCACTAAAAACAGCGCCATCCGAACCCACACATTCTCCGGCAGAATACCCGCATGTTCCTCCGCCATAAGCGCCGCCAGCAATATAAACGATATGATTATGCGGAAAAGCATTTTCTTTTGTTTCTGTGTCATAATAATCCCCCTCTTTTCAAAAAAGCCGCGGGCATTCCCCGCGGACTTTATCGTGTTTTTACATAATGAGTTTGCAGTCAGGCTCAACTTTTGCAATCGTCGCCTGTACCTCTTTCATAATGTCGTCAAACCGCGCGTCATCGGCGTCGATCGTCATCTTCTGCGCAAGAAAACTGACAACAGCGTCATTTACTCCGTCGATCTTCTTTATCGCTTCCTCCATCTTAGCCGCGCAGTTTGCGCAATCCAAATCCTCAAGTTTAAATTTCTTTTTCATATCTTTTTATTCCTTTCGTTATAATATACATCCTCATTATTCTTCAATATGCTCGCGTCCCTGTGCTATGATGCTCCTGACATGGTCGTCCGCCAAAGAATAAAATACGCTCTTGCCATCGCGGCGGCTGTTCACAAGTTTTGACTGTTTTAATACTTTCAGCTGATGCGATATAGCCGACTGCGTCATATTTAAAAGTTCAGCCAGATCGCACACGCATACCTCTTCTTCAAACAGTACGAACAGTATCTTCAACCGGGTAGAGTCGCCGAATATTTTGAACAGATCCGACAGATCGCTTATCTCCTCCTCGTCGGGCATACCTTCATTTACTTTTTGCAGACGTTCACGATGTATCTCATGCGTGTCGCAGTATTCCATCTCTGTCTGCGTATTCAGTCCGCCTGACATGCCGCGCCTCCTTTCCGTATCGTTTTATTGAGTTTTTGTTCATATGAATGATTGTTCATATGTTTATGATAATACTATCATATGATGTTGTCAATATATTTGTGTCAATTTTTTTAATTTCTTTAATTTATAAATTGCCGCATACAAAATCTTTCGCGATGCCGAAAAATTCCCTGAACATGTTATTCGGCTGCAGATAAACATTTGAACGCGCGGCAAGACCGCAGACATTTTTTATGCCCTTACGCTTTGCGATGCGTACGCCGCGGAATACGTGAAAATTATTAGTGACTATGCCCACCCTGTCATGTTCTTTATCCAAAAATTTCAGGCTGAAGCTGATGTTTTCGGAAGTATCGGTAGACTTGTCCTCCATAATGATGCGCTCCGGTGCTATGCCTCTTTGAAGCAGGTACTCTTTCATCCCCAAAGCTTCACTGTACGGCTCATTCGCGCCCTGTCCGCCCGATACGATGCAGAGCGTATCTTCATTTTCAATAAGATAGTCATAAGCGGCATCTAGCCTGAATTTCAACACGGCGGACGGTCCCTTTTCCCTGACCTGCGCGCCAAGTACGATTATGTAATCAAGACCAGGCTCTGCCTTTGCGCGGTAACTGCTTATAACGCATCCTTCTGCCGCTATGAAAAGCAATAGGCAGAAAACGGCAGACACCACCGCTGTTTTCTGCATTAGAGGCGGCATCTTCTGCCACATATTAAAGTGCAGGAAAAGGGCGGCGGCAATAAAGCATACGCCGCACGCGCCCCAAATCATATAAAACCGTGAACCGGATTTTATGCTGTACACCAAAATGCAGTATGCAAAGCACATCAGGCTGCATACTATACATAATATCTCTTTTTTCATATTGCTCCTATCTGCCCTCTTTCCGCACTATCCCAGCGCCACGTCAAGGCTCATCATAACGGTAAAACCAAGCGCAAACAGCACAGGACCTATATCGGAATGTTCGCCTTCCGACATTTCAGGGATAAGCTCCTCGACGACAACATACATCATTGCTCCCGCCGCAAAAGCCAGCAGGTACGGAAGCGTCTGCTGTATGACCTGTGCCGCCAAAATCGTTATGAATGCCGCGACAGGCTCCACTGCGCCCGAAAGCACGCCGTAGACAAACGCTCTTGATTTTTTCGTCCCCTCTGCCCTGAGCGGCATTGATATTATCGCGCCCTCGGGAAAATTCTGTATTGCTATCCCGACCGCGAGTGTGAGCGCGCCCATTGCGGTAATCTGCTCATTGCCCGATATAAGTCCCGCATATACCACGCCGACAGCCATTCCCTCGGGAATATTGTGAAGCGCGACCGCAAACACAAGCATAGTAGTCCTTTTCAGCCCGCTTTTTAAGCCCTCAGCGTTCTTACCGTTCATGTGCATATGCGGAATAATGTGGTCAAGCATAAGCAGAAAAAAAATTCCGATCCAAAAGCCCGACACAGCGGGAATAAATGCAAGTTTTCCCATACTTTCCGACTGCTCCATCGCAGGGATGAGCAGACTCCAGACCGATGCCGCTACCATCACTCCCGCGGCAAATCCCGTGAGTGCTTTCTGCAGCAGCACATTCATCCTGTCCCTCATGATGAAAACGCACGCCGAACCGAGCGACGTCCCTATAAACGGTATCAAAAGCCCTTTTATGATTTCTGCTGTCATTTTCCCTCCAAAAATAATGTACTGCTATTAATATACGCCAAAAAGGATTTGATGATAACATCAAATCCTTTTTATTTTATTTTTTATACTTTAAAATTATTCATAAGCCCGATAAGCGATTCGACCTGCTGCTTCTGCTCTTCGCTTATTGCCGCTGTCTCTTCGGATGTGGACGAATTGTTGTCAACAATTCCTGCCATATTGTTAATTCCGTTATTGATCCGCTCAATGCTCTCGATCTCACTCTTTAGCTTTTCAACAATACCGTTTATGCGCGATGTCGTCTCTTCCGCGCCCATCTGCATCTCTTCCATGGTTCCCGATGTCTCTGCCACGATGCGCTCACCCAGTTCGACCGCCTCGGCGGTGCGTCTTATCATATCCGAGGTACGGCTCACAGCGTTCTGCGATTCTTCGGCAAGTTTCTTTACCTGTTCGGCGACTACCGCAAATCCTCTCCCCGCTTCGCCTGCTCTTGCCGATTCTATCGAAGCGTTAAGCGACAGCATATCTATCTCATCGCCTATATCGGCTATCGCGGATATCACTTCTATTATCTGCTTTGAACATTCGCTGATATCATGCATCGCTTTTGTAAGCTCATCCATTTTTTGGCTGTTGTCAACAAGCGTTGAACCTGAAAGATTTGAAATCTTGACTGCTTCCTCCGCTTCTTTTTCATTGTACTCTATTGCCTCGCCAAGCTCACCTAAAAGTATCATAAGATCCGAAAGCTCGCATGCCTGACTTGTGCACGCGTTTGCCAAATCTTCGGCGGCTGTCGCAAGCTGTCCCGCACCTCCATCGATCTCATTTGACACCTGCACTATCGTGCCTACCGTCATACGCATCTCGTCTACGATCCTGTTAAACGCATCCTTTATCTCCACATACTCTCCGACATAATTCTGTCCGACGCTGACTTGAAAATTACCCTGTCCCATCTGCTCAAGGACAAAGGAAATCTCTTCAATGATGTCGGCAAGATTGTTCTTCATAAATTCGATTGAGGAAACCATATTGCCGACTTCGCTGTCGTCCGCCTCAAGATCCAGTTCGGCATGAAGATCGCCTCACGCAAGCTTCTTCATCTGTTCCGAAACCTTGATTATCGGCGCCAGCAGCTCTTCCCGTGAAAATCTTATGCCCTTAAGGCTGCGGAACGCAAGCAGCATAACTCCCGCGACAAACGCCGCCGCGCATATTATCTCGATTATCATAAAGCGCGACTTCTTAGCCTCAAGCCTTGCCAGTATCCTGTCGATAGTGTCCTGAGTATCCGCGTTTATCCGCTGTACAGCGTCCGCGTACTCCTCTCCGAATACATAATCTATGGCTTTCTGCGTGTCGCCCGCGGCAGCCGCTTCAAGCGCCTCCTCCTCAAGCGGTACGAGTTCATCCGAAAGCTTTGCTATTCCGTTAAATTCTTCCCATTCGTCATCTTTGATATCATTTTTGCGAAGTCCTTCCAACGCAGTGTCTCTGTTTTTATCCTCGTTGAGTTCTTTCATATAGGCGTCATAATACTGTCTGTCGCCTGTCACCGCGTAAGAACGCACAGCCGATGTGAGCGTCTTTGACGCAAGCCTGTACTGATTTAAATACATAGCGCTTTCAAGCTGCTCATATGTGACTGAGACATATCCTACGCTTGAAATTATCAGCAGTACAAGCAGGAATGCTCCTAAAATCAGCGCGCCATGTATCTTTTTTATAATTTTATTAAGACGCGCGACCTGACTGTTGCTGCCTGCAGTCTTCTTAGACTCGATTTCATTTGTTTCTTCCATTTTTCTATATCCCTTTCATTAAAGATAAGCGTAAACAATTGCAAAACGTTTTTTACATTTTGATTATACTTTATAAATTGTTTACGGTCAATATGTATCAACCACGCTCAGCGTCCGGACGGATCATCCAAAAAAGAAGCGCGTTTTACCGCGTCAGCCCCGAAGCGCTCGCGTATGCTGTCCATCGCACGGTCAAGGCGTTCCAGTTTCTCATGATCACTGTCGTCAAACAGCGAGAGCTGCCTGCCATCGCCTGCCTTTGTGACACGGCTTGTCGAAATCCCAAGCAGCCGTATCGGCATACCGTTCCAAAGCTCCTCGAAAAGCTTCACGGCTACTTTAAAGATCTCATCGGTTACATCGGTTGCATGACCTGTCTCACACTGGTGCGAAACGCGTGTAAGGTCACTGTACCTTATGTTCACGGTCACTACTTCTATTCTTGCATCGTCACGCCTGAGACGTGCGCTGACCGTCTCGGCAAGAGACATCAGCACAAGACGCGCTGTATCTTCATCCGTCACATCAAACGCGATAGTTGTCGCATTTCCATAGCTCTTACTGTCGGAAGGCTCAGGCTCAACAATGGAAATGTCTTTCCCATTAGCAAATCTCCAAATAACTTCTCCCTGTTTTTTCAATGATGCCTTGAGGATATCCGGATCCGATTTTGCAAGTTCGCCTATCGTTCTTATTCCAAGTGTATGAAGTTTTTTTTCTGACGCTTTCCCGACAAGGAATAAATCTCTTACCGGCAGATCCCACATTTTCTTTTGAATTTCATCCGGAAACAGTGTATGTACAAGATTTGGTTTTTTGAAATCGCTCGCCATCTTGGCGAGAAGCTTGTTGCTTGAAATGCCTACGTTTACGGTAAATCCAAGCTCATTGTATATTTCGTCCTTAAGTCTTGCCGCTGCCTCTACAGGCTCCCCGAACAGCTTTTTTGTCCCTGTCATATCGACAAAACATTCGTCTATACTGCATTGTTCTATGACGTCAGAATATCTCTCCAGTACAGACACAAACGCTTTGGAATAGCGTCTGTATATGTCATGCCTTGACGGTACGATAAGCAGGTTTGGACATTTTCGCAGCGCATCCGTGATAGGCTCTCCTGTCTGCACGTTGTACTTCTTTGCAGGAATGGATTTTGCGAGTATTATGCCGCGCCTTTTTGATCTGTCGCCTCCCACCGCCGAAGGTATGGTGCGCAGGTCAACTGTAGTCTCGGGATATTCACTTGGATTTTTGAGACGTTCCACAGCTTCCCACGAGAGGAATGCACTGTTGACATCTACATGAAAGATAACTCTTTCCGCCATAACAGGTCTCCCTTATGACGCCGTCCTCACCTCGACCACAAGTCTGTGCGGAAGGCATATTATCGTTTCTTTGTCTTTTGATATCGGACGGTGCTTAACGCAGTATTTGTCGGGACAGTCGGCATATTCCATATAAGCGCATCCGTCCGATATCACTATCCGATTGCTTCCAAGTTCTTCGTCAATATCTATCACGGTATCTTCTTTCAGGGAATAACTGCCGTAGTCCTTCCCATCTATCGTTACCGATATAAAAGCGCCTCTGCCGCCGAAAGCATCGCTTGTCCGCGCAATAAGCGCAAGCGCTGCGGCAACAATAATTACCGCAGCAAAAAGAAGCACATCATTTTTTTTAATCATCTTTGGCATTTGCCTCATCATCAAACTGCCTTAAAGCGTCCGAAACATCCATGCCTTTGCCTATATTCTGAAGCATATTCCACCAGTATGTGCGGGCATTCGCCCAGTTCGGCGTGACCTGATAATAGTCGCCTATATAGGGCATGAATATACTGTATTCGTTCATAAACTCATCGTTTGAATATATGGTGCTGCTCTCACGAACAGGAAACTGCGATGACGCTATTACGGCTTTACTGTACTCCGCGTCGTCTCCCGCGATAAACCTTATAAATGTTTTTGCCGCCTCTGTCTTGTCACTGTCGCCGTTGTCAAACACTCCAAATCCCCATATACCTCCCTGAAGTGTCGGGGGCATACCGTCCGTAGGGAACGCCATAGGCATTATCTCGAAATTCAGGTTAGGATTGTTTATAGTCTGCGTAAGCTCCATTGAAGCATTCCAGCAAAATGCCATAGCAAGCTCGCCGTTTGCAAAACGCTTGACCTCGTCACCTCCGACCATATCATCGGCGAAACGTATACCGTCAAGGTTTTTAAGCAGTTCGAGCGCACGGGCGTTTTCATCATTATACGCCGCATATTTTGTATGATCTGCATCCGTAAACGCTCCGCCGTAAAGATTAGTTATAAGCGCCCTTGTACCTTGGTCGCCGCCCTGTCCGCCGCAATATACTACTCCGACATCTTCCTGTCCGTACGCATAAAGAGTTTCGACCGCATCCTTAAAATCCTGCGTCGTCCATGTCCTTTTCTCTTCATCTATATATTTCAACGCGCCCGCGTCTTTAAACATTTCATAATTAATAGCCATGCAGTGCGCCGTCATACATATCGGAAATTCATAATACTTCCCGTTATTATGCTTGCATGCGGCACGAACCGCCTCATATATGTCGCCTGCCATATTCTCGTCTTCCCATAAGTCAGTCAGATCCGCCATAAGCTCTCTGCTGCCCCAGTCAGCCACAAGGCGTTCAGGTCCTTCAAACACGATATCCGGGGCATTTCCTTCCTCTATCGCCTTGTTGATCTCTGCGTCTCCATCTTCATATGTAAGGTAATTTACCGATACGTGGATATCAGGGTATTTTTTGTTAAAGTCAGTCAACAATCCCGCCACGGTACTTGAATTTGCCCAGTTGCCTACCGGATATGTCCACAAAGATATATTTGTCTCCTGCTTTTCTACAGCCTCGTCGATCACTTCATTACCGTTGCCGCATGCGGTAAGCATGAGCGCAAGTGCCGCCAAAAATGACATTGCCGTCAATTTCCTCATTCATTATCCCCCTTTAAATACTTATCAAACAGATATAACAGCTCATCCAAATCTATTGGTTTTGTCGTGTGCGCGTTCATACCGCTCTCAAGCGATTTGGCAATATCGTCAAGAAAAGCATCAGCGCTCATCGCTATTATCGGTATCGTCGTCGCGTCTTCCCTGTCAAGCGCCCTTATCGCGCGCGCTGCTTCATAACCGCTCATTACAGGCATTCTTATGTCCATTATTATAATGTCATAGTAGCCCCTGACAGAAGCTTCAAATTTGTCAAGACACTCCTTGCCGTTTTCAGCGCGCTCTACCTCGGGACCAAGCCCCGATATTATCTCGCTTGCTATCTCCCAGTTAAGGTCATTATCCTCTGCAATAAGGAAGCGTTTTCCGCTGTAGTCCGCTCTGTCCGTCTTATTTTCATCAACGGGCGCACACGCGTCAAACTTCCTGAGACATTCATACAGATTAGCGCGGAACAGAGGTTTTTCTATGACGGCGTCCGCGTTGAAATCTTCTGCCGTATCATCAGTGCCGTTTGAAGATATCATAACCAGTGGTATCGCATGACCGCATATATCCCTCACTTCTTTTGTAAACCCGCCCGCGTCTATATCCGCGAGTGCACGATCCGCTATGATGATATCAAAATCTTTTTTCTCTTCGTGGCGCCGCTTTATCGCATCAAGCGCCTTGCTGCTGCTCGTATACCACTGCGCTTTTGCGCCAAGCGATTCAAGTGAAGCTGCCGCGCTCTCGCAAAGCAGTACATCGTCATCAGCCACAATGACTTCCCATTTGGGAAGACGCGGCTTGTCTGCGTCCGCCTCCGCCTTTTCCAAATCAAGAGTAATGTGGAACTCTGTACCTTTTCCCTGCTCGCTCTCTACATCTATCGTACCTTTCAGGGCATCTATGATGTGCTTCGTGATCGCCATTCCAAGACCTGTGCCCTCAGTCTTTTGTATTCTCGCATTGTCCTCGCGCATAAAGGACTCGAATATCTTATCCTTAAACTCAGGCGATATCCCTATACCGTTGTCTTTGACGCGTAGATGCACCCTGACATGCGAGTCGCCAAGCGGGGAATTTTCTTCGCATACCGACGCCTGTATCACGCCGTTTTCAGGGGTAAACTTAATGGCGTTGCCGACAAGATTAAGTACGACCTGATTTATTCTGATACTGTCGCAGTAGACATTTTCAGCAATGCTGTCATTTACATATACGTTAAATGTCTGATTTCTGACCTTTACCTGAGGATATACCATATCCACTATGCTGCGCATCGTTTCCTGAAGCGATACCGGCTCAAAGCTTAACGACAGATCGCCGCTTTCGATCTTTGACATGTCCAAAATATCGTTTACAAGTCCTAAGAGATGCTTGCTCGAAAGCTCTATCTTTTTAAGGCAGTCGCGAACCTGTGCCGTATTGTCGATATTGGCGTTGGCTATCGCCGTCATACCGACGATGCCGTTCATCGGCGTGCGTATGTCATGGCTCATGTTTGACAGAAATTCACTCTTTGCCTTGCTTGTCTTCTCAGCATAGTTTATTGCATTTTCCAGTTCCTGCATCTGATGCCTTGTAAGATTAAAATACCTGTAAAATACAATAAGGAACACGATAAGTATCACGACACATCCGCCTATCGCCGTAAATATCCACTGGAAATTAAGCGAATCGACTGTTCTGTCGATCTTGCCATAAGGCAGGAACATTATAAGGTTCCAGTCCGAGTACGGAAGACTTGTACAATAGAGGAAACGCCGCTCCCCATATATATTGAACGCACTGCCGTAATTCCTGTTTTCACTCATAGCCGCGGAAAGCCGCTCTATGTATTCTTCCTTGTCAAAACCGCCGACGCTGTCATACAGCCTCCGCACACGGTCAAAATAAGTGGCATCCTGCGTATCGTCATCTTTCAGTATAAATGTACCGTCATTTCTTATGATATAATAGTAAAGAAGCGAGTCGCCCATATCTATCGAAAGCGTGTCCGTGATATAGCCTATCGGAAGTCCCGCGACAAGCGCTATGCTTGTTCCGCCGTCAGCCATCGGATATGCGGCGGGAATACCTATCAAAATGACATCATTGTCATAATCATCGTGCCCCAGCCCCATTTTTCCTTCGCTTCGCATAAGTGAATCCAAGAAATTATCGGAATCGTCCAATCTCAGAGGATTGCCGTACAGCATATCGACCGACGCGTCTTCCGAAATAAGCGCAAGATATTCAAATCCGCGCGCCCTCGCATTATAGCTGAGTGTGATACGCATTGACGACTCGACTCCATCCGCGTGGACCGAATCTACAATTGCGGCGACCTGTGACATTCTCAGTTCTATCGCCGTTCCAAAATGAGTAGCCGCCTGCTCGCTCATGCCCGACATATATATGTCGCCAATCTCACTTATAGCGGCTTCACTCCTCCTGCTCATAAAAACTGCCTGCATCATAAATACAACGACGCACAGAATAGCCAAAAACGCACCGCTCATATATAAAAATTTGGTTGTTTTATTGTTCATATGCCCGCTCCATTCGTTTTGGGTATCTTTTTATTATAGCACTCTTTTGTAAAAAAGTACATACGCGCAGACATATTATTAGTTTGTGCTTTACCCTAATTTTCCCTTTTGCCGCCCCAAAAAAACAGTGCTATCGTCCCAGGTCCCGTGTGGCTGCCTATCACGGCGCCGATAGGAAAAATTTCCACTTTGCCGTTAAGGTTTTTGAATTTCTCTTCGACAAGCCGTGCCACTTCTTTTGCGTCCTCAAGGCAGTCGGAATGGCTGATGAAACACTTCCCTGAATAGTCAAGTCCGTTTTCGGCATTCTGCTCCATCTTTTCAACGATACGCCTGATAGTCTTGCTTTTCGTGCGTATCTTTTCCCTCGGGATAAGCTTTCCTTCACAGTCTACGTTGAGCAGAGGGCATATTCCCATGACAGATCCGATAAATCCCGCGCTTTTTGAGACGCGCCCTCCCCTGATGTAAAACGTCAGATCGGATGAGAAAAACCAGTGATGGACATTCAACCTGTTATCGACAGCCCATTCATACAATTCATCAATTCCCGTACCCGAGTCCCTCATAGCCGCAAGTTGGTCCATAAGAAGCCCATAGCCGCTTGAGGCGCCAAGCGAATCAAGCACATATATTTTTCTGTCGGGATAATTTTCCGCAAGCATATCCCTTGCCACGCACGCCGAATTATACGTCCCTGATATTCCGGTCGAAAGAGTGACATGCAGTATATCTTTTCCTTCTTTTAAGATTTTTTCAAAAAACTCCGTATACTCGCCCGCGCTCACCTGCGATGTCTTGGCTTCCTCTCCCGCGATCATGCGGCGGTAAAGTTCAGACGGCGGCACGGAAACGCCGAAGTCGTCAATATATTCCTGCTTATCCAGAGTAAAGTGAAAGCACAGATATTTTATCTTTCTTTTATCCAGATATTCTTTTGACAGATCTGCCGTCGAACAGCAGCTTATTATATATTCACCCATATCATAATTCCTTTCGTTTAAAAAAACAAAGCGGTAAAGCTTTTCTACGTTTACCGCTTTGTCTTTATTTTATAATCATTCGCCGGAATTTGCAACCGAAAATGTAAACCAATCGAATTTTGCCCCGCAATCGCCGAGAAATTCAAAGTAGACCGCATGTTTTCCTATGATGCCAAAGTTAAGCGGCGCACAGCACTGTGTCTTTTGGGGCGCCAGTTCAAGCTCGGCAGCTACCCTGCCCCGCCAATCATCAATATGCACCCTGACTGTCGTCTTTTTTGACACTTCCGCCGCAACGGTGACACTCTTTGGCGCTGTTGTGCCAAACTGCAGATATCTGAATCCGACTGTCGTTTTGTCGCCAATGTTCACAACAGGCGCGGACACTCCTTCGACCTGCTCATAAACAGGCTGTATATAAGCCTGACCAAGCGGGCTGATATGGCATGCATACCCTGCGGAAATTATCTTATATGCGTCGATCCCGTTGATGCTTGCTCCCTGTGAAGTCATCTCGACAGGCTTGGATGCAACAGGCTCGCCGCCTACATACGTTATATCGCCTATGTATATCTTTCCGTCTTTTGCAACAGCTATGTCAACAGGCTCTATCATTCCCTGACGTGAATACTCATCGGTGCCTGTCTGTCTGTGGTAAAAAATATACCACTTGCCGTTTATCTCGACAAGACCGCCATGATTATTGCCCCATCGGTATGTCTGCTGTCCCGTACCGTCGGGAAGCCTGAGTATCTCGCCGCCGTTAAACGAAATATCACCGCCGTCCTGATAACCGTCAAGCGGGCTGTCCGACCACTTGTAAGAAAGGAAACCGTTGCAGTGCTCATAAACGCCAAGTTCGGGAACGGGGGTAGTATACCGTTTTGAATATACGTATACATACTTTCCGTTGATCTTGCGCGGGCTTGATGCCTCAAAAAAAGCGTCGTGGATATTGATACCGCTCTCGTTATTCTGAGCGTTCCATGGATCGGGTATATGTCCGATAGGATGTCTGCGCAGAGTACCTTCTTTTATCGTCGCCATGTCATCTTCAAGTTCCGCGCAAAAACATGAGCAAAATCCCCAATATGCGTATACCCTGCCGTCGTCGTCCACTAAAATACCGGGGTCAAAACCGAGTTTTGTCGGCACAGGATTTTCAAACGGACCGGCAGGATTTTTTGACGAGGCTACTACTATCTTTCCGCCCTTGTTCTCGGCGGCATAGAGATAAAACGTATCGCCTTTCTGCACCACATCAGGGGCATAGAGGACAGAACCGTCAGATGCAGTATAGCATACGCCATGGCATGTCCAGTCGGTCAGGTCATCCACAGGCGCGCTCCATACTACCTGATCGCGTCCGCAGTATTGGGTACGTTCAGTATCATGTGAACCGTATACATATACGCGCTTTTCACCGTTATATTCAAAAACGCGCGGTTCGCCGTCGGGAACATGCTCCCACAGCGGAAGGTAGGGATTAGCTGATTTCAGACGTTCTTTCACTTTCATGCTTATTCTCCTTCAAATCATATCTTTCTTTTAAATCGCGTCAAGCGCCTGTGCTAAGTCCGCGATAAGGTCTTCCTTATCTTCCAAGCCGCATGAAATGCGGATAAGACCTGCGGGCACGCCCGCTTCCCTTAGCTGTTCTTCGTTCATCTGTCTGTGCGTAGTCGTCGCGGGATTTAAACAGCATGTCCTTGCATCTGCAACATGAGTCTCAATAGCCGCCAGTTTTAAATTTTTCATAAAAATTTCCGCAGCCTCCTTTCCGCCTTTTAATTCAAATGATACTACGCCGCATCCGCCCTTTGGAAGATATTTCTGAGCGTGCTCATAATATTTATCGGTTTTCAGTCCCGGATAATTCACATGCTCTACCTTGGGATGTGCCGCCAGAAATTCCGCGACAGCCTGACCGTTTTCAACATGTTTCGGCATCCTCACGTGCAATGACTCAAGCCCCATATTCAGGTAAAATGCGTGCTGCGGCGACTGTATGCAGCCTAGATCACGCATAAGCTGCGATGTCGCTTTTGTGATGTACGCGCCTTCCTTTCCGAACTTCACGGCGTATGTTACGCCATGGTACGACTCGTCGGGTGTACAAAGTCCCGGAAATTTATCGGCGTGCGCCATCCAGTCAAACCTGCCTGAATCAACTATCGCACCGCCTAAAGCCACGCCATGCCCGTCCATATATTTGGTCGTGGAATGCGTCACGATATCGGCTCCCCATTCAATGGGTCTGCAGTTTACAGGCGTAGGAAAAGTATTATCCACAATAAGTGGTACTCCATGTTTATGTGCCGCCTTTGCAAATTTTTCTATGTCAAGCACTGTCAGAGCGGGATTTGCTATGGTTTCCCCAAATACCGCCTTGGTGTTATCCCTGAACGCAGCGTCCAGTTCATCGTCGGAACAGTCGGGCGAGACAAATGTAGCCTGTATTCCCATCTTTGCCATTGTGACTGATATCAGGTTGAATGTCCCTCCATATATTGATGAGGACGCCACGATGTGGTCCCCTGCCTCACATATATTGAATATCGCCATAAAATTGGCAGCCTGTCCTGAAGAGGTGAGCATTGCCATACTGCCGCCTTCAAGCGCAGCTATCTTTGCCGCTACTGCATCATTTGTCGGGTTCTGAAGACGGGTGTAAAAATATCCCGATGCCTCCAAGTCAAAAAGTTTTCCCATATCCTCGCTTGTGGAATAGCGGAATGTGGTAGACTGCACGATAGGTATCTGTCGTGGCTCTCCGTTCCCGGGGGTATAACCTCCCTGAACGCATTCTGTTCCAATCGAATAATCACTCATTGCTTTTTCTCCTTTTTGGTTTTAATTGCTAAATGCCGGCTGTGATGTCTGTGCCGAATGGGCTTTTAAAAATGCCTGTTTAAACGTATTATACTATGTATGCGGGGTTTTCTCAAGTTGAAAACAAGGCTATTTTTGTTCATGACATGTCGTGCTCGCAATCTCTTCTGACAGATACTCGCCGATCTTTTGGATAAATGATAAAACATCCTTTTTCATTGTATCGGGGAATGACGTAAGAACCGGGGCTGTCTCAAAGCTTATTGTTCCATCAAAGTCTATTGCCCGCAATCCTCTTATAAAACCGTCCCAATCTGTAGAAGGCTTATTTTCACGACTTTTTGTGAACGTAAACGGTATTTGGTGTAAATCACTTATGCCGTCGTTGTCATGAACGTGGAGAACCTTCAGGCGTTTGCCAAGCCTTGTAATGAAATCCTCAAAATCAATGCCGACAAGATTTGCGTGTCCTGTATCAAAACAAAAGCCCAAAACTTCCGCATTATATTTGTCATTAAAGCGGTCTATCCTCTCTGCCGCGCGTCCGGCATTGCAGCAGGGACCTTCTACAATATGATTTCCTATGCCTGTATAAAGATTTTCAATACATACCGTAATGCCCATCTCCTTGGCGGTTGGTGCAAGAAAATCGAGAAAATCCCGTGTTCTTTCCCACTCAGCTTCTTCTGAACCAAGGTTGTACGCAAGCTTAAAGCCATGAATCACGATATACTTACATCCGAAAAAATCACATATCCTCATGCTCTTTGGCGCTACTACATTTCTAAGGTAATCATTCAGTTCTTTTTTCCCATTGGGAACATAGTTCGGATATGGCATATGCATCTGATTTATCCGTATCCCCGCCTCGTCCGCAGCTTTTTTATGCGGCGCAAAAAACTGTTCAAGCTCATTATCGCTTTTGTCAAAAAATTTATTCAGCTTCTGCTGATACAAAGCCTTATTTTTCAAATATGCGTTCAGGCTGAAATCAGCACATGAAAATCCGACCTCTCTCAATATCTCAAAGCCCTCGCGCGGCGCATCATCTTCTATGATATTTTGTGTCTGCACACCTATTCCTAATTTTTTCGGCATATTAATCCCCCATCTCATCATTTCTTTTTAATCTGTCAAAGTGAAAAGACGGCATGTATTCATCATTGAAAAATTCGATATTCTCAATTTCCATCCCGCGAAGCTGTTTCTGTATTTCACGGTAATAGATATTACATATGAAAATGCCGCAGCCCTCGGGAAGATTTCGCAGCGCTTCGGGCGGCTTTACTTCCAGCCCGCAAAACGAAGTCCCCCAAAGCGACTTGTTATTGTCGCAGGTAAAAAGCGGCGGGTATTTTTCACCATAGCATTTCATATAATTCCTGCACATATTTCCCGCTCCAAATAACACTATCGACTTATATTTTTTAAGCGCTGCCTCTATTTCGATCTGCCACTTAAAGTAATCCGCCACGGATTTTGCAAGGCTTATAAGCTGCGGTCTCAGCAGCGGTGAAAACGCGGACACGGTGCCGGCATACTCCAATATAAGCGTACCGTCGAAATTTATTTCACGCATACCTCTGATCAGGTTCAGCCATTCATTTTGGAATGAAGATGTATTTATGCCTGTAAACGGAAGTATGGAGTTTTCATTGTGTCCGTCACATTCACGCAAAATAACAACTTTTATACGCGCGCCAAGCGCGATGGCAAATTCGCGCATATCCTGTCCGCATATGCTGCATATGCCTGTATCCATGCAAAAGCCAAAGCGTTCTTCGCCGACGGTTTCGTTTAGTGAGTCGATCCACTCTGCTGATGTCTGAGCATCTGAACAAAGCCCGCGTACCAAGTGTCCGCCAATGTTGGAGCATTGGTTTTCAAGGAGCAGTATGACGTTGTTCTGCTTTGCCGTTTCGGCAAGGCTTATGTAGTATTCTTTGTTTGCCTGAAATTCCGCTCCCGGCTCTATGCCTGCAAATAACGGTCTTACTATTAAATAATGGCAGCCAAAGGCAGCGCACGCTTTTATGCTTTCAATTGTTAATTCCTTTAGCAGGTCGTTTATTTCATCTCCGTGTTTTGTTTCTCTTGGAAGGTACGGAGCATATGCGGCTTCTATGTTTATTCTTTTTTCGTTTATGCTTTTTCCCCCGCATTTTTCGAGCAGCGGATGAAGCAGTTTATGCATGTATGACGGCTGAGCCGATACTTTTATCTGCGGATCATCGTCAGCTTCCTGTTCTATTACCGGTCTGCCTGTGTTTTCAAGCTCATATGGGGAGCATAAAGCGTCAAAGTTGAGAAAAGCGTTTTCAAAGCCTGCAGATATTATGTCGGATGTTCCCTGACCGGGGCGCTTGTAGTCTATTATTCCTGATAGAGTGGTTGCTACTTTCAATGTGGATATCTCCTTGGTTTTGGTATTTTTATGGCAGAATAAAATTCCATCATTTGAAGCTTTTGTCTGCTATGAGAATTATTGTAGCTTAAATGATGGAATTTTGCAAATTTTAAATTTTTATTTTTCTTCCTGTCTTTGTTCCAACTGTACTTTTAATTTTGTAGAGCTGACCTTTTCCGTATATGGAAAAAACACAATGTCTGCCCCGTTCCTCCGCAGAAATTCCTTATCAGCCTGCCAGCCGATATTGTCTCCATGATCATCGCCTGAGAACATGCAGTCAAATTGAAACAGCTTATACGCATCACGGATGCCGCCGTAATCAGCAGGCAATGCCTCGACCAGATCCGTGTACCTGCAGGATTTTAAAACCTCCACACGGTCATCACAGGGAATCACGGGATACTTGTCTTTCTGCCTGTATGCCAGTTCATCCGGCACTACGCCGACAATCAGGTAATCACATTGCTCTTTTGCCCGGCGAAGAAGATTGACGTGCCCGACATGAAACATGTCAAATACGCCTGCTACGTAGCCGATGCGGTATTTTTTTTGTCCGATGTTTTTCCGTTCAGAATCCGAAACATCCGCGGGGCGGCTGACCGCATAGGATTTACCCGAATCGTAAACCGCATAATTTTTTATCCCCATTCCCTCAAG
>CANREB010000039.1 GCA_947629525.1 uncultured Lachnospiraceae bacterium | reverse complement strand
TTTCGAGAAATAATAGAGCGGAAAAAATGAATAAATGGAATGAAAAAACGGAACAAAACAAACCGAACCAAAACAAAGCAGAACAAGGAATGAAGCCCCGCCGGTGTCATGCGTCATATTCAGACCTTCAAAAAGCGTCGGCACTTAGCGAAGCAAGCTGCAAAGCGCCGCTGAGCTTAGTGTCCGCTACGCTTTTTGGGAGCGCAAGCGTGTCTGAATATGACGCATGACACCGGCGGGGCTGGAGTAGTGGTATAGCGATGTAGCATCACAGCACCAAACAACAAGTTAAGATATTATTAAAATTGTTAATTCCCCCCAATATTTCTTGAAATCCCCCCCAATATATGCTACCATTCATTGTGGTACAACCTCACACCCAAATACCAAAAATCCATCAAACCCGGAGAAACAAAATGACAGAAAAAACCCCCACCCCCGTAATCACAGTCAAAGATTTATATAAAG
This sequence comes from uncultured Lachnospiraceae bacterium, assembly GCA_947629525.1. Classification (GTDB taxonomy): domain Bacteria; phylum Bacillota; class Clostridia; order Lachnospirales; family Lachnospiraceae; genus COE1. The sequence goes on along the minus strand of CANREB010000039.1, from coordinate 26,272 downwards.
TATACCGCATCGGCGAAAACAGAGTACGCGCCCTCAACGGCGTAAGCTTCGCAATCAATAAAGGCGAATTTTGCGCGATCGTCGGCACATCAGGCTCAGGCAAGTCGACCCTGCTCAACATGCTTGCAGGATTGGAAAAACCCACAAAAGGCGAAATAATCATAGCAGGCGAACATATGGAAAAAAAATCCGAAAACCAGCTTGTAAAATTCAGACGCGAACACATCGGATTTATCTTTCAGTCGTTTAACCTGATGGGCACCATGAACGCAGTCGAAAATGTTGCGCTTCCCCTCACTTTTCAAGGAGTACCCAAACACGAACGCACAAAACGGGCAAAAAAAATGGTTCACATGGTAGGGCTTGATAAATACTGGAAACACAAGCCTAACCAAATGTCAGGAGGACAGCAGCAGAGAGTAGGCGTAGCGCGGGCGCTTGTAGTCGATCCCGAGATAATCTTTGCAGATGAGCCGACAGGCAATTTGGACTCGAACACATCCAGAGAGATTATGAACCTGATGCAGAGCGTAGTGCATAAACATGGCAAGACACTCATAATGGTTACGCATGATAATTACCTTGCAGGCTTTGCGGACAGAATTATCCGCATAGTTGACGGCAAGATAGTTGATATGATAGATAATACTCAGAAAGATGAGAAAGATAAGAAAGAAGAGGGGGATAAATCAAATGAAAAAGGTTAAATTGCTGTTAGCCGCTGCTATGATGGCGGTGATGTTTATCTGCAATACCGATGCCGTATCAGCGGCATCGACAGATACTGAGCCGATATCGGAGACAGAGACAAAAGCCGAAAGAGAAGACATAGAAAATGCAAAGAACAGACTCAGACGCTATTATGACGACTTATTCCTGCGCTATGATATATCAGGCGAAGGCAGGGAGCGCCTTTCAAGAATTTATGACAATGCCAAGAGCAACCTTGACAGCATGGAAGGCGGCGATATTTCCGAGGTAGACAGCTATGAAGCGCAGGTTGAAGGCTATCTTTCCGATGTGGCGAGTGGAAATATATCCATAGACTATGTTGACTCTGAAAATAAAGAGTATATAAGAAGCAAGCTGAAACGCTACTATGACGACCTTAAGATACGCTACAGCCTTACCGATGAAAAGATATCCCGTATGGATAAAGTATACAACAGCGCGATGGATTATATGGAAAACACATCGCTTGACGAGGAGGAGATCTCAAGCTATGAAAGCGAGATAGAAGGATATCTGCTTGATATCGCAAAAGAGAACTCGTCAGGCACGGAAAAATTCCTTATGCTTTCCAATGAAGTGCCTATTCTTGGCGCACAATACGGAGAGCAGACCTTTGTGGTGCTTTCGCTCATAAATCTTGGCAAGACTGACATTACGGATGTCGTTGTGACGCCCACAGTGTCAAATGACCGGAAGGAGTGGCCTTTCAACATCCAACAGGCATATGATGCCCAAACCATTCAGATAATACAGGCGGCAGATAACATCGTGGACGCGTACAGCAGACGTATGGATATCGGCTGGTACTTTACTGTAAGAAACGATGTGCTGACGGGCTGTTACCCCCTTAAATTCCATGCCAAATATTATCAGAACGGCGAGCCTGTGGAAACGGACATAATCACATATATCAATATAAAAGGTTCAAATCCGAAAAAGCAGCTTGTACAGGACGAGAGCGAGCAGGCAAAGACGTCCAACCCACGTATAATAGTTACCGGTTATCGCACAGATCCGGAGGAGGTATATGCAGGTACTACGTTTAATCTTACGGTAAGCGTTAAAAACACCTCAAAAGATACGGCGGTAGAAAATGTCCTCTTTAATATGGAGGCGACCGTGGAAGGAAGCAGTACGGAAGCGTCATATGCCGCTTTTTTGCCGACATCGGGTTCAAGTTCCGTCTACATTGAGAGGATAGCGCCGGGCGCTACTTACGATATGAGCATTGAGATGGAAGCGAAATCAGACCTTGCGCAGAAGCCGTATGTGCTTACGGTGAACATGAAGTACGACACGGAAGATGCGATAAACCTTTCGGATGTGGCAGAGGTATCAGTGCCTATAAAGCAGGAGGCGAAGCTTGACACAAGCAGCGCGGAAGTAATGCCGGAGTCGATAGAGGTAGGCGGTCAGTCAAACGTTATGTTCAGCATATACAATACGGGTAAGACTACGCTCTATAACGTAAAAGTCAATTATGAGGGCGATACTATAGAGAGCGGCATCAGCTATGTCGGAAATATTACGCCGGGAGAGACAGGCAATGTCGATTCGATGCTCACGGGAATAGCGCCCGATATGGGCGAAGGCGTCATAAAAGCTGTCATCACGTATGAGGACGAGTCAGGGAATGAGACAAGCTTTGAGAAAGAAATCAATCTTTCCGTGTACGAGGTGGTGTATGACGACGGCGGAATGTATGAAGATCCGGGGATGTATGAGGAACCTCAGGAGGAGAGCAAGGGCTTTCCCATGATTGCCATTGGAGGCATTATCCTTGCAGTTGTCATTATTATTGTTATAGTCGTTATTGTCATAAAAAAGAAGAAAAAGGCAAAGCAGCACAAGGAGGATTTGGAACTGTTGGAAGAGAGTGAGAATGAGGATGATTTATAATGCGATTTTTTGACCTGCTTTTAATGAGCATCAGCAATCTGTGGAAAAGAAAGCTGCGTACTGTCCTTACTGTGCTTGGAGTCGTTATCGGCGTGACTTCGATAGTGGTTATGATGGCGCTTGGAAACGGACTCAAAGAGTCAATGCTTGAAAATTTTTCAAGCTACAGTTCAATGACTGAAATAACCGTTAATCAGGGCGGAGGATATTACTCTTCAAGCGATTCGGGCAGCACGGAAGAGAAGTTCCTTGATCAGGCATTTATCGATCAGCTTCTTGCGATGGAGCATGTCACAGGTGTAAATCCGGAACTTAGGGTTGACGCTATAGCGAAAGCAGGAAGATATATGTCTTATATCCAGCTTACGGGATTGACGCAGGAGGATATCAGAAATAAAAATTACCCTATAGCCGAAGGAAGCCTTCCCGAAGCGGGCGACAGTGAGTTTAAGGTGTTTTACGGCAACAGCGTGCTTGTCAACTTTTTCGTTGAGAGCACAGGCACTTATCCGTTCTGGGATAATGACGAGGCGCCGGATATAGATTTGATGAATGATCCGATATTTTATATATTTGACACGGACGCATACTGGAGTTCCCAAGGGAGCGGCTCAGCCAATCCCGCACCGAAAAAATATATTGTCGAGGCGTGCGGTATCATGGAGGGCGAATTGGGCGAATGGGCGACTGACAGCCAGTCCGTGATATGCGATATAGACGCGCTCAAGACGCAGCTTAAACGCGTATTTAAGAAAAATCCGATACCGGGTCAGCCTACGCGTAAAAACGGTAAGCCATACAATGAGATTTTTTATTCAACACTCAGGGTACAGGTGGACGATATGGCAAATGTCGAGGCAGTAACCAAGGTGATACAGGATATGGGATATAATGCTTACAATGACGCGGAATGGATACAGTCAAATATGGAAGAGATGAACACTGTTCAGGCTGTACTCGGCGCGATAGGAGCAGTCGCTATGCTTGTGGCGGCGATAAGCATTACAAATACGATGATGATGTCTATTTATGAGCGCACAAAAGAAATCGGCGTTATGAAAGTGCTCGGGTGCAATATACGTAACATACAGGCGTTGTTTCTGCTGGAAGCAGGGTTTATCGGATTTATAGGAGGAGTGGCAGGATTGGGGCTAAGCTACGGGCTCAGCTTCGGGATAAATCATCTTGCCGCCGCTTCTGAGGGAATGGATATAGCAAATATATGCCGCATACCGTTGTGGCTCGTTCCTGTTGCCGTGATATTTGCGGTTGTGGTAGGCATGGTGGCAGGTTTCATACCATCGCTTCGGGCGATGCGTTTAAGTCCGCTTGCCGCGATAAGGAATGAATAAATGAAACAGGTAAAAAAGTGTCGTTTTTTGGCGGCACTTTTTTAATTTTCCCCCATATATTAGTATATCAGTTTGAATGTCTGCAAATGGGGGAATCGGTGATGGACAGAGTGCGCAGGATGCTTGGCTGTGACTCTAAAGAGGTTTTGCCTTACACCGGAAAAAACGTGTATGTAGGGGTACTTGACAGCGGAGTGGCGACGCATCCTGACCTTCGCGGCAGGATAGCGGAGTTTCAAGACTTTACGGACACAGCAAGGCACAGAGGAGCTTACCCGTATTATGACGATAACGGTCATGGTACGCATGTATGCGGCATACTTGCGGGAAGCGGTTTGGCGTCGCGCGGCAGATACCGCGGGATAGCGCCCGGATGTATACTTATCTGTGGGAAAGTGCTTGATAAAAAAGGTTCGGGAAATCTCAAAAATCTTCTTAAAGGGCTTAAGTGGATGCTGGACATCAGTGACATATACCCCATAAGGATTTTAAATATTTCGATAGAAATGGATTCGGAAGAAAACCTGAACAAAGATGAACTCAGGATTTTGAAACGATATTTCAGACTTCTGTGGGAAAAAGGAGTGATAATAGTAGCGGCGGCAGGCAATAAAGGACCTGAACCGATGACGCTTTCGCCTATAGGAGAATGTGCGGGCTGCATATGCGTCGGATGCCACGACGGAAGTTACAGGAGCGCGAACGGAAGGGTATGCAGTGAATATTCGGGCAGAGGTCCGGGGAGAGCGGATATAATGACAGATACGGTCAATATGCTAAAAAAACCCGACATAGTAGCGCCGGGGACAGATATTGTGTCGTGCAATCACAGATACAACATCACCCCGTATGTATCAAAGAGCGGAACATCGATGTCCGCCCCGATAGTGAGCGGCGCATGCGCGCTGTGTTTAGAGAAAGATCCGCGCCTTACAAATATACAGCTTCGGCGCATAATGCTCAACACCGCGCTGGATTTGGAAGAAAAATGGAGCGCGCAGGGAGCGGGGATGATACAGATAGATCAAATTCTTTCATATAGGTGTTGACATAAAGTGTATAATTGTATACAATTATACAGAAATACAAAATTGATATGCGCAAAGCAGCGCAGAAATGAGGAAGACAATGAGTAATGAATATTTTGAAAATCGTCCGGTCACTATGAACGAGCACAATAATCTGCTGCAGATAGAGGAGCATATGTATAAGCTTCAGGATGTGGATAAGCCGAACGCGTTCAGAAATATGTTCCCTTATGATGAGATACCTAAGATCCCGTTTAACGACAGAGTAGTGCCCCACAATATGCCTAAAGACATATGGATAACAGACACTACATTCAGGGACGGGCAGCAGTCGCGCGCGCCATACAGCACAGAGCAGATAGTAACTATATACGATTACCTGCATAAGCTTGGCGGACCAAACGGTATGATAAGGCAGAGCGAGTTCTTTCTTTACAGCAAGAAGGACAGGGATGCCGTATACAAATGTATGGAGCGCGGGTATGAGTTCCCTGAAGTGACTTCATGGATAAGGGCGAGCAAAGAAGATTTTAAGCTTGTGAAAGAGATAGGTATGAAGCAGACAGGCATACTCGTAAGCTGTTCCGATTATCATATCTTCCTGAAGCTGAAAATGACGCGCCGTCAGGCGATGGAACATTATCTGTCTGTTGTCCGCGAATGTCTTGAAGAGGGAATAAGCGCAAGATGCCATCTTGAAGATATTACGAGGGCAGATATTTACGGGTATGTAGTGCCTTTCTGTCAGGAGCTTATGAAGCTGTCGGAACAGTACAAAATACCTGTTATAGTGCGTGCATGTGATACGATGGGCTACGGGGTCAATTTCCCCGGTGCTGTTATTCCAAGAAGTGTTCAGGGTATCATCTATGCTATACATACACATGCGGGTGTGCCTCATGAGTGGATAGAGTGGCATGGACACAATGATTTTTACAAAGCGGTAACTAATTCGACGACGGCTTGGCTTTATGGCTGTTCGGGAGTAAATACGTCGCTCTTTGGTATAGGAGAACGTACAGGCAATACGCCGCTTGAAGCTATGGTATTTGAGTACGCGCAGCTAAAGGGAACGCTTAACGGAATGGATACTACCGTGATAACGGAACTTGCAGAGTATTATGAGAAAGAAATAGGTTATCATATTCCCTCAAGAACGCCGTTTGTAGGTAAGAATTTCAATGTCACAAGAGCGGGTATACATGCCGACGGACTTTTAAAGAATGAAGAGATATACAATATATTTGACACGGAAAAATTCCTTAACAGACCTGTGCTGTGCGCTGTATCGAATACATCAGGTCTTGCGGGGATAGCTCACTGGATCAACACATACTTTAAACTTGGCGAGGATGAAAAGATAAGCAAATCTTCAGAACTCGTCGCGTATATTAAGGCTTGGGTCGATGCCGAATACGAGGGCGGCAGAGTGACTGTGCTTACGGATGATGAACTGTTGTCAGTTATAGATGAAGGGTGCAGGACGCTGGGAATTACCCTTCGCAAACAATGAAAGGTCGAACAAATTAAATGAGCGAGTTTGATTATTCTTCAGGAGACTCTCTAAGAGGCAGGGTCTTTAACAGGCTTCGCGAGGATATCTTAAGCGGGCGCTACAGTGAGAATACAGAGCTTAAGGAGTCGGCGATTGGAGCGGAACTTGGCGTCAGCAGGACCCCTGTCAGAGAGGCATTCAGACAGTTGGAGCTTGAGGGACTTATACGCATAGTGCCGAACAGAGGAGCATATGTTACAGGCATATCGACATCGGATGTCGCTGATATATATGAAATACGTTCTTTACTTGAAGGGCTGTGTGCGAGATGGGCGACAAAACGCATGACACGTTCGATGATAGAGGAAATGGAAGAGACTATTCTTCTCAGTGAGTTCCATTTGTCGAAAAAGCATTTTGACCAGCTTATTGAACTTGATAACAGATTTCATATGGAGCTTTATGAGGCTTGCGGCAGTAAGATACTGATACATCTGTTAAAGGACTTTCATCAGTATGTGCAGAAGCAGCGCCAGCAGACGCTTTCGGATATAGAGCGGAGCAGACAGGCTGTAGCCGAACATAAAAGTATTATGGAGGCAATGCGTGACGGCAATGCACTTCTTGCCGAAAAATTAGCTGACGAACATATTTGTAATGCGTATAAAAATATGGTAAAATGTGGTTTGAGCGATCAAAAAGACTGAAAAAGTAAAATCATGGAGGTAAGATAATATGGAAAAGATTAGAATGACGACACCGCTTGTGGAGATGGACGGCGATGAGATGACACGTATTTTATGGAAAATAATAAAGGACGAGCTTATCCTGCCGTATGTTGACTTAAAGACAGAATATTATGATCTTGGTCTTGAGTACAGGAACAAGACAAACGATCAGGTAACTGTAGATTCGGCGGAGGCGACAAAAAAGTACGGAGTAGCTGTAAAGTGTGCGACTATCACGCCCAATGCCGCAAGAATGACAGAATATAATTTAAAGGAAATGTGGAAAAGCCCTAACGGTACGATAAGAGCTATCCTTGACGGTACGGTATTCCGTGCGCCTATCATTGTAAAAGGCATAGAACCCTGCGTCAAAAACTGGGAAAAGCCTATCACGCTTGCAAGGCATGCTTACGGCGATGTATATAAAAATACCGAGATCAAAGTGCCGGGTCCGGGAAAGGCTGAACTGGTATTTACTGCCGAGGACGGAACTCAGACGCGCGAGCTTATACATAATTTTACCGGGGCGGGCATTATACAGGGCATACACAATACAGACAAGTCAATAACAAGCTTTGCGCATGCATGCTTTAAATATGCGCTTGATACAAAGCAGGATCTGTGGTTTGCCACAAAAGATACTATTTCAAAGAAATACGACCATAATTTTAAAGATATTTTTCAGGAGATATATGATGCTGAATACGCTAAGAAGTTTGAGGAAGCGGGTATCGAGTATTTCTATACGCTTATTGACGATGCCGTCGCCCGTGTTATGAAAGCAAAAGGCGGTTTTATATGGGCATGCAAGAATTATGACGGAGATGTCATGAGCGATATGGTAAGTTCTGCGTTTGGTTCGCTTGCGATGATGACATCGGTACTTGTATCCCCTTCAGGCGTATATGAGTATGAGGCGGCACATGGCACTGTACAGAGGCACTATTACAAGTATTTGAAAGGTGAGGAGACATCGACAAATTCAGTAGCGACGATCTTTGCATGGACAGGCGCTCTTAGAAAACGCGGTGAACTTGATAAGACAGATGAACTGGTAAGATTTGCCGACAAGCTTGAAAAAGCTACGATAAGCACGATCGAGGGCGGCAGTATGACAAAGGATCTGGCGCTTATCACATCACTTAAAGATGTGACTGTGCTTAACAGCGAGGACTTTGTAAAGGCGATAAGAAAGACTTTTGATCAGATGGCATAAAAGCGGCATAAAAGTATGGGAGGAGCTTATAATGAAAGCTCTTCCCACTTTTCATACAGTTGTTCCAGTTCTGTATCCGTTTCCTCTTTATCCTTGGCAAGTTCCTGCAGTTTAGCAACATCTGTGGCGATATCAGGTTGGCACATCTGCTCGTCTATCGCTTTGCTCTTTTCCTCGAGTTCGGCGATGCGTGCCTCGCATTTCTTCAGGTCATTTTCTTTTTTGCGCTGTGCCGCCTGTTGTTCTTTTTGCTGCTGCCAGCTAAGTTTTTGGGCACTCGGCGCGTTTGAAGAGGTTGAAGACATTTCTGACATTGGTGTCAGAATATCTTTCTTTTCAAGGTAATAATCATAATTTCCTATGTAGTTTACAAATCTGTTATGCGTAAGTTCAAGTATACGCGTAGCCGTTTTGTTTATGAAATAACGGTCATGTGATACGTAAAGTACTGTTCCCTCGTAGGCATTGAGCGCTGTTTCCAGTATTTCCTTGGAAGTTATGTCAAGGTGGTTGGTCGGTTCATCGAGTATGAGGAAATTAGCTTCCGAAAGCATAAGCTTTGCAAGGGACACACGCCCTCGTTCGCCGCCGCTTAATGTGCTTATCTTCTTAAAAACATCCTCGCCTGTGAACAAAAAAGCGGCAAGAGTGTTTCGGATTTCCGTGTTTGTCAGATACGGATATTCATCACTTATCTCGTCAAAAAGTGTCTTGTCCATATGGAGTACATGGTGTTCCTGATCATAATAGCCGATCTCTACATTAGCCCCAAGGTGTATAACGCCGTTGTCGGGCGGGATAAGCTCGTTGATAATCTTTAGCAGGGTGGTCTTACCTGTACCGTTATCGCCTATAATCGCAACATGTTCGCCGCGTTTTATCTCAAACGATACATTTTCAAACAGCGTTATGTTATCAAATCCCTTTGAAAGCCCCTCTATCTGCATAACGTCGTTCCCGCTTGTTTTGTGCGGCGTAAGTTTGAGTTTCATATCGGCTTTTACTTCCGTGGGCTTATCGATGCGTTCAATTTTATCAAGCATTTTTTCACGGCTTTCGGCGCGTTTTATCGACTTTTCACGATTGAACTGGCGCAGCTTGTCAATGACTTCTTCATGATGCTTTATCTCGCGCTGTTGGTTGAGGTAAGCATTCATCTGTTCAGCGCGCAGATGTTCCTTCTGTATTGCGTAATCAGAGTAATTACCGTTAAATGATGTCACGACGCCATTGTCGATCTCTATTATCTTTGTGGCAATCTTGTCGAGAAAATATCTGTCATGAGATACTATAACAACTGCACCCTTGTAATTTAAAAGATATGTCTCAAGCCACATAATTGAATTTAAGTCAAGGTGGTTGGTCGGCTCATCAAGCATTATAAGATCAGGCTTCTGCAAGAGCAGCTTGCCGAGGGCAATGCGGGTTTTCTGACCGCCTGAGAGCGTGTCTATCTTTTTGTCAAATTCATTTTCGCTAAAGCCCAATCCCTTTAAAATGCCGTTGATCTCGCTTTTATACGCATATCCGTTAATGTCTTCAAAGCGGCTTGTGAGGGAAGAGTATTTTTCCATTAGCTGTTCAAGTTCTCTGCCATGAGCATTTGGCATGGCTTTTTCCGTTTCGCGCAGTTTGCGCTCTAAGTCAAGCACTTCCTGCTTTACTGTCAGAAGCTCGTCATATATGGTATTGCTGCTGTTTACTGACTGATGCTGTGCAAGGTAGCCAAAGCTTGTGTCCTTGGCAAATGTTACAAGCCCTTCATCGGCAGGCGTATCACCGACGATTATCTTTAACAGAGTAGTTTTGCCCGCCCCGTTTATGCCTACGATAGCCGCCTTTTCATGGTCTTCGATATGAAATGAAGCGCCTTTTAAGATTTGGTTGTCAACAAAAGTTTTACTTATATTATTGCATGATAAGATCATAATGTACCTCGTTTCGTGTGTGCCGTATGTGCCAAGCCTGTGCCGGCAGTGCAAATCTATATAATTATAAAAGAGTTTTATAATAAAAGCAATCCTGCAATTCTTAAATTTTAAATAGGAATTGACAAGCATTTAACAAAATCGTATACTTAAAATAAATATTTTTGAAAAAATTTAGCATATTATACAAAAAATGACATAATATTAGGTTGATATAACTACACGGAGGTGGACTTTTGTGGATAATAGAGCCATATCGCAGGCAGTTATTGCAAGGCTTCCACGATATTACAGATATTTGGGTGACTTAAAGGACAGCGGAATTGAAAGGATATCTTCTCAGGATCTGAGCAAGATGATGAAAGTGACTGCATCTCAGATAAGACAGGATTTTAATAATTTCGGTGGTTTCGGGCAGCAGGGGTATGGTTACAACGTGGAATACCTGTATGACGAGATAGCAAAGATCTTAGGGCTTAATGTCAGGCACAATCTGGTAATAATCGGTGCGGGCAATCTTGGTCAGGCTCTTGCCAATTATATGAATTTTGAAAGACGCGGATTTATCGTGAGAGGGATATTTGACAAAAACCCCGCACTGTATGGCAAACAGCTCAGGAAAGTATCGGTACAGCCGATGGAAAACCTGCGTCGTTTTGTCGCGGACAATGATATAGATATCGCCGTGCTTGCCATACCCAAGGAGGCGGCGGTACAGACGGCGGAAACACTTGTGAGCTGCAATATCAAAGCGATTTGGAATTTTGCGCACGTTGATCTTAACGTACCCGACAATATAGTTGTTGAGAATGTACATTTATCCGACAGCCTTATGAGATTATCATATGGCATTGCAAATATGTAAAGAGGTGGACTTATGGCACGTAAGGTACAGACACAGGATGATGAAATGTTCAAAGAAGCGCTGGTTGGCAAGAAAATTCCTATTCTGACATTGGACAACCAGTGGCATAAGCTGTTTACACAGACCGGAGATATTCCGGAGATACATAGGCTTGAGGAGGAAGTGAACGACCTGCTTAAGCGTCAGGGAAAGATAAATACCGAGATTAAGAGCCTCAACGTATACAAAAAGAGTCTCATGAAAGAGATAGTATCTATAATGGAACTTCCTGACAGCCCCGCAAAAGAGAAAAAAATGTCAGAGAATAAGCAGCATATAGAGGAGTCAAACGAAAAGCTTGATGAATACAAGGATGAGCTTTTGGAGATACCTAAGCTTATCGACGAGGCAAATTTAAAGCTTATGCTTGCGACTATGCATGTCTGCTATGATAAGATACGCAGAAATGTCAGGGAAATCGAAGAAATAAATAAATGGATAGCCGATTTCAGGGTACAGCTCAAGAAACAGATCTTAACCAAACAGAAAATGGAGATATATAACGATGAATTGTATTCGTATATGCACTCGATTTTCGGGGCAGAGGTAATAGAGATGTTCGATATGAAGTATAACCCCGCAAATGTGCTTAATAAGGATAAGGAGAATACAAACGGAGGCGGCGCTCAGACATAACAGTCGGGCGCTGTTTAAATGTCAATATGAAAGAATATATATTAAATTCATCGGAAATGAAAAAATTTGACGGGATGGCATCATCGGAGTATGGCATTTCGTCGCTTGTGCTTATGGAACGCGCCGCGCTTGAGACGGCAAGAGTGATCGAAGAGCGTTTCGGCAGGGACATCCGTGTCGGCGTGATGGCGGGAAGCGGCAATAACGGAGGAGACGGCATCGCCGTCGCGCGCATCCTTCATGAAGGAGGAACGCGTGTTGAGATAAACTTTATCGGTGACGAGGATAAGCTTTCGCCGCAGACAAAGCAGCAGCTTGAGACCGCGCGCAAGCTCGGACTGCCTGTCTATGCGGGGATAAAGCATACAGGATATGATGTCATAGTGGATGCTGTTTTCGGTATAGGGCTTACGCGTGACATTGAGGGGAAATATAAAGATGCTGTTGAAGTAATAAATAATTCGGCTGCAAAGGTTGTCTCAGTAGATATCCCGTCGGGTATTAACGCGGACGACGCGAGAGTAATGGGATGTGCGGTAAAAGCTGACATCACTGTCACTTTTCAGTACAGAAAATTCGGGATCATACTTTATCCCGGTGCCGAATACGCGGGAGAAGTCATATGCGTACCGATAGGAATACCTAAAGAACTGACCGATAACAGACGCACGGGCGCGGTTACATTTACGGACAAGGAATCGGATCTTCGTCTGCCTGAAAGAAAGCCTTCGGGAAACAAAGGTACATTCGGCAAGGTGCTTTTCATAGCAGGTTCTAAGAGTATGGGTGGTGCATGCCAGCTTTCGGCATTGAGTGCATACCGTATCGGGGCGGGAATGGTAAGGGTCTTTACCGCTTCGGAGAACAGGGAAAGCCTTTTGAGAAAGCTGCCCGAGGCGATAGTGGACACATACTGTGACGATGGTGAAAGTTCTCTTTTGGAAGCAGAGGCGCAGGCTCTGGCTAAAGGTATAGAATGGGCTGATGTCGTGGCTGTAGGTCCGGGGCTGTCCGTATCAGGCAAGGCTGAAAAGATCATGGAGATCGTGCTTGATATCAACACCAAAAACATGGTGATAGACGCGGATGCGCTCAATATTTTGTCACAGAAAGAAGAACTGCTTGAACAGTTTGAATTTGACAGAAGAAAGTCGGAATATGAAGTAGTGATGACGCCCCATATGGGAGAATTTTCGCGGCTTATCCGCAAACCTGTCACTGAAATAAAAAAAGATATAATTGCCGAGTGCAAAGCGTTTACAAAAAAGTATGACGTATCGCTTGTATGCAAAGACGCGCGTACAGTTGTGACAAAGCGCGGCAAGCTGACATATATAAATACCAGCGGCAACGACGGTATGGCGACGGCAGGTTCGGGCGATGTGCTTACCGGAATAATTGCGGGACTGCTTGCTCAAAAGCCTGTCGGATTTGAGGCGGCAGTTATGGGAACATACGCGCATGGAATTGCGGGAGATATTGCGGGAATGACAGCATCGTCATATTATATAATGGCACAGGATATCATACAGGCATTAAAATGTCTGTAATCGGCGAATGGAGGAACAAACACTATGTCCCAATATGAAGACGACAAAAGGACGTGGGCTGAAATAGATACGGCTTCGGTGCTGTTTAATCTTGAGGCTGTCAAACAAAAGATAAATAAAGACACTAAGATAATTGCGGTCATAAAGACGGACGCATACGGTCATGGTGCTGTGGTGCTGTCAAAACTCTACGAAAAAGACGAAAGGGTATGGGGCTATGCCGTGGCGACGTCAGACGAGGCATTTGAACTGCGCCAAAGCGGCGCACAAAAACCTATACTCATTCTCGGATATGCTTTTGCGCCAAGCTATGAGCGTTTGATCAGAGAGAATGTGCGTCTTACCGTTTTTACATATGAAGCGGCAGAAAAACTGTCAGACACCGCGTTAAAACTTGGAAAGAACTGTAAAGTACACATCAAGGTCGATACCGGAATGAACCGCATAGGAGTAAGCTCTGATGCGCAGGGCATTGAACTTGTGAAAAAAATAGCCGCGCTTCCGGGACTTGAGGTAGAGGGCATTTTTACGCATTTTGCAACGGCGGATGAGGAGGACTTGACAAAGTCTTACAGGCAGTTTAACACGTTTACCGAATTTGCGGACAATGTTGAAAAGCAGACAGGCATATCGATCAGGCTTAAGCACTGCTCAAACAGTGCCGGTATAGTACAGATGCCCGAGGCAAACCTTGATGCCGTGAGGGCGGGGATAATATTGTACGGTTTATATCCGTCGGACGAAGTGAAGGCTATGGATAAAATAGAGTTAAAGCCCGTGCTTTCGTTAAAATCAAGGATCGTTCATCTGAAAACGATACCTGAAGGACAGGAAATAAGTTATGGCGGCACATTTACTACAAAGCGTAAAACACGCGTGGCGACAATATGTATAGGTTACGGGGACGGCTACCCGAGAGGGCTTTCAAATACGGGCGCTGTACTTATAGCAGGACAGAGGGCGCCGATAATAGGACGGGTGTGCATGGATCAGCTTATGGTGGATGTGACTGATATTAAGGGCAGCATTGACATCGGAGATACAGTTACCCTGATAGGACGCGACGGCGGTGAGAGTATTACCATGGAGGAGCTCGGCGGACTTTCGGGGAGATTTAACTATGAACTTGCATGCGATCTTGGCAGGAGGATCACACGTGTTGTAAAATAAAGCGCACTTTTTGATTATTTTTTTGAATAAGTTGTAAATTATAGGGAAAGCTTATAACAAAGCTGAAATAACAACAGCAATTCAAAAAAATAACTGAAAACAGAGGTGCTTGATTTTATGAGACGAGGAGATATTTATTATGCGGATTTAAGACCTGTAGTCGGTTCGGAGCAAGGGGGCGTGCGTCCTGTGCTTATCATTCAGAACGACGTCGGCAACAAACACAGTCCTACAGTTATCTGTGCCGCGATCACTTCAAAGATGAATAAGGCTAATCTGCCTACGCATATAGAACTTAACGCGGGGAATTATGATATAGTAAAAGATTCCGTTATTTTACTGGAACAGTTGAGGACGATAGATAAAAAACGCCTGAAAGACAAGGTATGCCACCTTGACACCCCTATCATGCAGCGTGTGAACAGAGCCTTACAGATTAGTCTTGAGCTTGATACATAAGGCTTTGGATATTGACGTTTTTGAAATGAAATGATATATTAGAAAGGTGTAACCTGTTCTTTGCACAGATTACACCTTTGTTATATTCCAAATTAAATATTTATCAGGATAAAGGAGAGAAAATTTATGGATGACGGAGGTTCTTCGCCCTGTAGTATTATTGTATTTTTAGTGCTTTTGGGTATTCAGGCAGTTCTGACAGGCTTCAGGAAAGCGACGGAACTGATGAATGAGAAGGAAATTATCCGCAGGGCGGAGGAAGAAAAGGACAGAAATTCGATCCTTTTAAACAAAATCATTGTCAGGGCTACAATATATATGAACTCAATGCAGATGATACAGTCATTGATAGGGCTTGTGATGGGCGGTTATTATCTGCCAAGATGGTCGGTATCTTTCAGGATATGGCTTTCGGGAACTTCGCTTTTTTCAAACGGCAGCGAGTGGTTCATATCGATGACAGCGCTTGTTATCGCGGCGTTCTGCCTTATGTACATACTTTTGGTTTTTGGCTTTCTGCTTCCGCAGAAGCTTGCTCAGAAGTACCCTGATGCATGGGCATACCGTCTTATAAAGCCTGTACATTTTCTAAAGACGGTACTATATCCTCTGACAGGCATAGTGGCGGTATCGACAAACCTTATTTTGAGGCTTTTGGGTCTTAGGTCGGTGGACGAGCAGTCGGATGTCACTGAGGAGGAGATAATCTCAATGGTGAACGAAGGCCACGAGCAGGGCGTGCTTGAGGCGGGCGAAGTTGAGATGATAACCAATATATTTGAGTTTGGCGATAAAGAAGCAAGCAATATTATGACGCACAGGAATAATATTATGGCGATAGACAGCCAGATGCCGTTTAAGGACGCGCTTAATTTCATGCTTAAAGAGAGTAACAGCCGCTATCCCGTATATGAAGAAAACCTTGACCATATAGTCGGTGTGCTGTATCTTAAGGATGCCATGCGCATCCACACCTCGGACGAGGGGCTCAACCTGCCTGTGGGGAGTATTGACGGTCTTGTCAGAGAGGCTGTTTTCGTACCTGAGACAAAAAATATTGACGATCTTTTCCGAAGTATGCAGTCTGATAAGATACAGATGGTCATTGTTATGGATGAATACGGGCAGACGGCAGGTCTTGTCACCATGGAGGATATCCTTGAAGAAATCGTCGGCAACATTATGGACGAGTACGATCCCGAGGAGAACCATATTGAGGAGATGGGCGAGAACGAGTATGTTATAGAGGGTATGACGAAGCTTGAGGATCTGAAAGAGCGCTTTGGCATAGACTTTGGCGAGACTGAGTTTGAGACGCTCAACGGATATATGATTTCAAAACTTGACCGTATACCTGATGAAAACGAAAATTCGGAGGTTCAGGTTGACGGATATACATTTAAAATAGACAAAGTTGAGAAGAACGTCATCCAGTCGGTACTGGTAACAAAAAATTTATAAAATAATAAAGGAGATTTTAAGTATGTCAGGACATTCAAAATTTGCTAATATCAAGCATAAGAAAGAGAAAAACGATGCGGCTAAGGGTAAGATATTTACCATCATAGGGCGTGAGATCGCGGTTGCCGTTAAGGAGGGCGGACCCGATCCTGCCAATAATTTCAAGCTTGCTCAGGTCATCGCCAAGGCTAAAGCCAACAATATGCCTAACGATACGATAGACAGAGGCATCAAGAAAGCTTCAGGCGACGGAAACGCAGTAAACTATGAACATGTTACATATGAGGGATATGGTCCTAACGGTATCGCCATTATCGTTGAGGCGCTTACCGACAATAAGAACAGAACTGCCGCTAATGTAAGGAGTGCTTTTACAAAAGGCAATGGCAGCATCGGCACGCAGGGATGCGTATCGTTTATGTTTGACGAGAAAGGGCAGATCATCATTGACAAGGAGGAATGTGAGCTTACCGCTGACGACCTTATGATGATCGCACTCGATGCGGGAGCTGAGGACTTTACCGAGGAAGACGACAGCTATGAGATAATCACCGATCCGGGCGATTTTGATGCGGTATACAAGGCGCTTGAAGAGAACAAAATAGAGATGGTAAGCGCGGAAGTTACTATGATACCGCAGAATTATGTTGAGCTTACCGATGAGGATGCAATAAAGAACCTTAACAGGACACTGGACATGCTTGACGAGGACGATGATGTACAGGCAGTCTACCATAACTGGGATAACGCAGATGATTAAAGTAAACAGCAGGAATTTTTCAATTGAGCAGATATGCCGGTCGGGGCAATGCTTCAGGATGACTGCTGTAAATGATACAAAAAGATACAGTCTTGTGGCATTTGGAAAATATCTTGAACTTAGTCAGGACGGAGATGATATTTTCCTCGAGTGTACACAGGAGGAATTTGACGATACGTGGAGCAGTTATTTTGATATGGATACGGATTACGGTCATATCATAGAAAGCATAGATGCACAGGATAAATATCTTGTTTCCGCGGCAGGTTTTGGCAGCGGCATACGGATACTGCGTCAGGATTTGTGGGAAATGATAATTTCCTTTATAGTTTCGCAGCAGAATAATATCAAGCGCATACGCAGATGTATAAATTTTCTGTGTGAGCGGTACGGCGAAAAAAAGGTAAACAGTTCGGGCGTTGAGTATTACGACTTTCCTACCCCGAAAGCGCTTGCGGAAGCTTCGATCGACGATCTGTATGCGTGCAATCTCGGCTACAGGAGCAGATACATATATGAAACAGCAAACAGTGTTTACAGGGGCGATATAGATCTTGCGGCTGTCTTAAAGATGGATTACGCATCCGCAAGAAAAGAGCTTTTGAAGCTGTGCGGAGTGGGGGCGAAAGTTGCTGACTGCATATGTCTTTTTGCGCTTCACAAAACGGAGGCTTTTCCAATCGACACACATATAAATAAGGTGCTTGCAATGCAGTACCCGTCGGGATTTCCGTTCGAGAGATATTCAGGTTACAGCGGGATACTGCAGCAGTATATTTTTTATTATGATTTAAACAAAATGAGTCAGCGGTAAAAATTATGAGTGGTAAAAGATTGATTACGGTTTTGTTTTTTGCCGCGTTGGTGTGCATTTCCCTGACAGCACGCATATATTACTTTGACACGGGCATCGATATGGATGAACTGAGCCTTGGCAGGGTATTTGTCGGCGAGAATGGCATCGACGTATCGGCGGTGTTTAGCGGCGGCATAAATATAAATTCGGTATATATGTTAATGGTGTCGGTGTCATGCCTGTTTTTCGGGAACAATGCAGTGGCGGGCTTATACTTAAATGTGCTGCTGCAGATGGCGACTGTTATGATGATATTCTTTGCCATAAATATCGTGGCAAACAGATACGTGGCTTTTGCCGCAGGCATAGTGGCAGCGGCGGCGCCTGTTTATATAGCGTTTATGGATGATTTTTCAGGCATAAATCTTACGGTGGCGGCTGGCGGCGCGGCGATACTGCTTATCATGCTTATCATTAAGGCATTGTTATTATTAAAAAAACCGAAGGTAAAAAATAAATATGAAGGAGATGCTGATATGAAAGAAATAGTTTCACCGGAAACGGAAGAAGTAAAGACCAACTATATTGAAAATCCTCTTCCTGTCCCCAAACGCAAGCCGCATAAACAGATGGATTATGCAGTAAACGTCAAAGACGATGACGATTATGATATAAAAGATATGACGGGCAAGGACTTTTTTGATATTGAATAAAAACGCGAATATGTGGGAAAATAAAGGGAACTCTTTTTATGGAGTTCTTTTTTTATTAAAGTATTCGGAGGTATGTTGTTATGGCTGACAAGGACACGGATAATAATGAAGTATTGGAAAATCAAAAATACAAGGATGAAAAAATCGAAAAGGAAAGTCAGATCACCCTTGACGAGAATGAATCGCACCATAAAATCCATCTGATAACGATCATAGGGGAAATAGAAGGTCATGAGAATGCGGGAAATCAGTCAAAGGTCACGAAATACGAACTTTTGCTGCCACAGCTTGCGTCGATAGAAGATTCAAGGGAAATTGACGGGGTGCTTCTGCTCTTGAACACTATGGGCGGAGATGTAGAGGCGGGACTTGCCATAGCCGAGATGGTGGCATCGCTGAGCAAGCCTACTGTCTCTCTTGTGCTTGGCGGAAGCCACAGTATAGGTGTTCCGATAGCCGTCAGTACGGATTATTCTTTTATAGTTCCGACCGGAACAATGGTGATACATCCTGTACGGATGAATGGAATGGTGATAGGAGTGCCGCAGACTTTTAATTATTTCAGGGATGTTCAGAACAGGATAACGGGATTTGTGTGCAGTCACTGCGGTATCTCAAAAGAGAGGTATGAAGAACTGATGATGGAAACAGAGGTACTCACAAAGGATGTGGGGTCTGTATTGGAAGGAGAAGATGCCGTAAACGAAGGACTGATATGTGAAATAGGGGGCATATCTCAGGCGATAGGGAAACTACATGAGCTAATTGATGAAAAAAGAAATGACAATCACGGGAAAAAATGATATACTATTGTGTAAAGCTTTTTGATGGGGAGGAGTTTTAAATGGCATCTGCCAACGGAAAGAGCAATTCTAAAAGCAGGACGACTTCAGGCAGGAAGTCAAATACGAGAAAAACTTCGGCGAAAAAGAAAGCGCCTGCGAGAAAAGATGTTGATATAGCGGTCAAGAGCGAAGTGACGCTTATAGTTTTGTTTGCTGCCGCGATATTTGTTTTTTTATGTGTGACTGATCTTATACATGGAACGGCTGCGGCGGCGATACGCGGCGCGATGTTTGGAATTTTCGGGCTGCTTGCGTATCTTATACCCGTGATCGTGTTTTTGGGATTTGCGTTCGGATTGTCAAATAAAGGCAATACGGTTGCCGTGATAAAGCTTGTAAGTGCGGCGGTACTTGTCTTTTTACTGGGCGTAGCTTCGTATATGGTAATGGGGCAGGATGAGTTCATAACAAAAGGCTCTGTTTTCAGAGATCTTTATGCAACGTCATCAGAACACCATGCAGGAGGCGGCGTGCTGTTCGGGAGCGTGGCGCATGGACTGTACACGTTGATAGGTTTCGGAGGCACTTTGTTTCTGGTTGTGGTGCTTGGGATAATTTCGGTAGTGTTCATTACGGAAAAAAGCTTCCTTTCGGGAATAAAAAAGGGCGGTTCATATATTGTGAAGTCTGCACGGGAGGATGCCGCACGTATGCGCGAGTACAGGGAAACGCTTGTGCAGGCTGGTGGGGACTATGAAGATGATGACTACGAAGAGGACTATGAAGAGCCTGTGCGTGTGCGCAGACAGCAGAAGCCGCCAAGAAAAGCACAGAGCAGACCGCAGACGGAAGAAAAAGTAAGAAGAATAGATAAAAAAGCGCGTGGAGTAGCGCCAAGTTCGGCGGTCACGCTGCGCGTCAGTGAGGAGCATACATCCGGCAGGCAGGACATTCACGAAATCACGCTCGTTGATGAGGGCGATGTGAATGAAACGCTTTATGAGGATATACATAGCAAACCGTATAATGTATCAGAAATTCCTGTATTTGAAAATGAAGAACCTGTGTATGAGGAGGAAGAGCCCGTCGCTCCGCCGCTTATGTTTGACGAAGAGGCAATCGAGAGCATGCCCGAACCTGTGACAGAAGATACGGTCATCAAAAAGCCCGAACAGCAGCAGGCATCTGCTGATGTTATGGAAAGCATACCGGCTTCTTTACCCGAAGACGAGATGCCGCGGAAAAAATATGTCTTTCCGCCTATTGAACTTCTGAAAAAAGGAGAGGGCAGGAAAGGCGACTCGTCAAATCAATTAAAGGAGACTGCGCTGAGGCTGCAGCAGACATTGCAGACATTTGGCGTTAAAGTCACCATAACAGATATAAGTCAGGGACCGTCGGTAACACGGTATGAGATGCAGCCTGAACAGGGCGTCAAGGTCAGCAAGATCGTCGGTCTTGCCGACGATATCAAGCTTAATCTCGCGGCGACGGATATCAGGATAGAAGCGCCTATCCCGGGGAAAGCCGCGGTAGGTATAGAAGTCCCGAATAAGGAGACAGGTTCCGTTGCGCTCAGGGATCTGCTTGAGTCGGATGAGTTTAAGAATTTTAAATCTAATTTAAGTTTTGCCGTAGGTAAGGACATAGCAGGTCAGGTCGTTGTCACCGACATAGCCAAGATGCCGCATGTGCTTATTGCGGGCGCGACAGGTTCGGGTAAGTCTGTCTGCATAAATACTATTATTATGAGTATTTTGTACAAGGCAGATCCGGCTGATGTCAAGCTTATAATGATCGACCCCAAAGTTGTGGAACTGAGTGTTTATAACGGAATACCGCATCTTATGATACCTGTCGTGACAGACCCTAAAAAGGCATCCGCGGCGCTTCACTGGGGTGTTGTTGAGATGGAGGAGAGGTACAAGAAATTTGCCGATCTGAATGTCAGGGATCTTGCGGGGTACAACAAGGCTGTCGATGCGGGGAAATTATCGCCTGAGGGCGAGCCGCTTCAAAAAATGCCGCAGATACTTATTATCGTGGACGAGCTTGCCGATCTGATGATGGTAGCGTCCGGCGAAGTTGAGGAGAGTATATGCCGTCTGGCACAGCTTGCAAGGGCATGCGGCATTCATCTTGTAATTGCCACGCAGAGACCGTCGGTAGACGTTATTACAGGTCTTATCAAAGCGAATATGCCAAGCCGCATTGCGTTCAGCGTTTCAAGCGGCGTTGACTCAAGGACGATACTTGACATGAACGGAGCCGAGAAGCTTCTTGGAAAGGGCGATATGCTTTTTTATCCTCAGGGGCTTACAAAACCTGCGCGTGTACAGGGCGCATTTGTGTCGGATTCTGAGGTTTCCGATGTGGTTGACTTTTTGAAAAATCAGATGCTTGGAAACATTTCATACAATGCCGATATAGAGAACAAGATTAAAAGTATGCAGAGTTCGGGCGGAACTTCTTCGGGGGCTTCGGGCGGCGCAAATGATATGGACGCGTATTTTGCCGATGCGGGCAGATTTGTGATAGAGAAAGACAAGGCTTCCATAGGTATGCTGCAAAGGGTGTTCAAGATAGGATTTAACAGAGCGGCAAGGATCGTTGATCAGCTTGAGGAAGCAGGTGTCGTAGGAGCCGAGGAAGGCACTAAGCCGCGCAGAATACTTATGAGTATGGAGCAGTTTGAAAATTATATCGAAGAGAATTGCTGATTGGAACGGAGGGACAATTTTTATAATCATGAAAACAGATATAGAAATCGCTCAGGAAGCGGAGCTTTATCCAATCACCAAAGTAGCAGGGCAGCTTGGCATAACGGCGGATGATTTGGAGCTTTACGGTAAATATAAGGCGAAGCTTTCAGAGGAATATTTGGATAAGATAAAAAATAATAAAGACGGTAAGCTCATACTTGTCACGGCAATCAACCCGACGCCTGCGGGCGAGGGAAAAACTACGACAAGCGTAGGGCTTGGGCAGGCGTTTGGAAAGCTTGGGAAAAAAGCTGTCATAGCGCTCAGAGAGCCCTCTCTTGGACCATGCTTTGGCATAAAAGGCGGAGCGGCAGGAGGAGGTATGGCGCAGGTTGTGCCTATGGAGGATCTGAATCTTCACTTTACGGGTGATTTTCATGCGATAACTTCCGCCAACAATTTGTGCGCCGCTCTTCTTGACAACCATATACAGCAGGGAAATGAGCTGAATATTGATACGCGGCAGATAGTATGGAAGCGCTGTCTTGATATAAACGACAGGGTTTTGAGGAATATAGTCGTCGGTATGGGAGGCAGGACGGACGGTTTTGTGCGTGAAGACCATTTCGTTATAACAGTTGCGTCGGAGATAATGGCTGTACTCTGCCTTGCCGAAAACATGGAAGATTTAAAACAACGTCTTGACAGGATGGTAGTTGCATACAATTATGACGGTGAAGCTGTCACGGCAGGGCAGATAAAAGCTACGGGCGCTATGGCGGCGCTGTTAAAAGATGCGATAAAGCCTAATCTTATACAGACGCTTGAGCATACGCCCGCGATAGTACATGGCGGTCCGTTTGCAAATATTGCCCACGGATGTAACAGTGTACGTGCCACTAAGGCGGCGCTGAAAATGGCGGATTATGTTGTTACGGAAGCAGGATTTGGAGCTGACCTTGGGGCGGAAAAGTTTTTTGATATCAAATGCCGTCAGTCAGGGCTTGCGCCTGACGCGGTAGTTCTGGTCGCAACGATACGTGCGCTTAAGTACAACGGCGGAGTTCCTAAGACAGATTTGAACAAAGAAAATATTGAAGCGCTCAAGGCAGGCATAGTAAATCTTGAAAAACACATCGAAAATATACACAAATATAAAGTACCCGTTGTCGTTACGCTTAATGCGTTCGTGTCTGATACGCAGGTTGAACTTGATTTTGTAAAGCAGTTCTGTCACGACAGAGGATGTGATTTTGCGCTGTCGCGGGTATGGGAGAAAGGCGGCGCCGGCGGTATCGAGCTTGCGCAGGCAGTGCTCAACACACTTGAAACAAAAAAGAGCAGCTTTGAACCTATTTATGATGATAAGCTTTCCATTAAAGAAAAGATAGAATGTGTATGTAAGGAGATTTATGGTGCTGCAGAAGCGGTTTTTGCGCCGGCGGCTGTCAGGCAGATAGAGAGACTGGAAAAGCTTGGCTATGGAGAACTGCCTGTGTGTATGGCAAAAAACCAATATTCATTGTCGGATGATCCCGAACTTCTTGGAAGACCGAGCGGGTTTACAATGAACATAAGAGAAGTTTACGTGTCTGCGGGAGCAGGTTTTATAGTAGTGCTTACGGGTGCTGTGATGACTATGCCGGGACTTCCCAAAAATCCTGCCGCATACAATATCGACGTGACTGACGAAGGAGTTATTACCGGATTGTTCTAAGAGAGGAGCACATCGTGAAGTGTCCTAAATGTGGAAATGAAATTGAGGAAGGCAAGCTTCTGTGTGAGAAATGCGGTGCGGAAGTCAATATAGTGCCTGACTTTGACATAGAATTGGAAGCGCAGCTGTCTGAATCCATAACTTCAATGGTGGAAGAGCTGACAGCGCAGCCGCAGGATGATATATATGGCGACGACTTTGACGAGGATGACGATATTAAGGTTGAACTTAGTGATTACCTTCCCCAAGGTTTGCTGCGGCTGCAGCAGAAGACAAGGATCTTTCTGTTGATTGTCTTTGTTATACTTGTAATTGGTATATCGGCTATATCGATGATCATGTCAAATCATGACAAAAAAACAGATACATATGAATATCAGTATGATATGGCGGTGTCCAGTGCGGCGGCAGGTAATTATACGGATGCCGTAGATCATATGGAACGCGCCCTTGCTTTTAATTCCGAGAATTTGGATGCGCGGTTTCTTCTTGCAGAATATTATGACCAAAACGGTCAACGGCAAAGCTCATTGTCAACGCTCAGGGAATTACTGGAAACAGATAAAGAATATGAACGCCGTGACGAAGTGTACGATATGCTTTTGACGGAATATGAGGAACTTGAGGAATATAAGATCATGGGAGAACTTTTAAGTTCATGCGATATCCCAAAGATCACATCCAAATATAATAAATATGCGGCGTTAGAACCGCAGTTCAATAAGCTTGGCGGTACATATGACGAATTGATATCCGTGACGCTCAGCGGCAATACGCAGGGATTTGTTTACTATACGCTTGACGGTTCGGCGCCTACGAGCAATTCGATGGTGTATGAGACCCCTATTCTGCTTGAGTCGGGAGATTATACCATAAAAGCGATGTTTGTGAATATGTACGGTGTGAGCAGTGATGTGGTTACACAGGATTACTATATCAGCCTGTCCGCGCCCGATGCGCCGAAGGTCAATCTTGACAGCGGTGAGTACAGCGAACCCTCTCTTATTGAAGTGTATTATGACAGCAGTATGAAAGTATATTACACGACTGACGGAACAAAACCAACGAAGGACAGTATTCGTTATGACGGTCCGATAGAGATGCCGTATGGCGTGAGCAATTTTTCATTCATTGCCATTGATGAGTCGGGGCTTGGAAGTGAAACAGTCAACCGCACATATCAGCTCTATGTTAATGCGAATTTTACGATTGATTTGGCAACGCAGGTGCTTATGAACAATCTGTGGGCGCAGGGAAAAATAAGCGATCTTGAGGGGCATATTTCAAACCGTCTTGGGCTGAACCGTTACAGAGTGCAGACGGTGGCATATATTGGTGAAAAGATGTACTATATTTTTTACGAGGAATATGTTGATACGACAGGGAAAGCGCATGACACCAACAATATTTTTGCTGTCGATACCGGTACTGCCGATCTGTACAGAGTGTACAAGGTGAATGAGGGAGAATACAGTCTGTCTGATTTTGACGACAGTTTTAAGCCGAATGCAGGTTAAGTTTCCGAATAGGCTTGAAATTATGCGATTTATCGTATAAAATATAAGAGGTATGTGAAAAAAATAACAAGAAAGGCATGGTGAAAAATTTAATGTACAAAATTATTGAGGCAAAAGAGCTTACTTCCAATATTTTTTCAATGGTAGTCGAGGCTCCGCGCGTAGCTAAAAACTGTCAGCCGGGGCAGTTTGTGATTGTCAGGATGGATAAAGACGGTGAGAGGATACCTCTTACTATCTGTGATTATGATAGAGCAAAGGGTACGATCACCATTGTTTTTCAGAGTGTGGGAGCGGAGACTACCCGAATGGCAGCGCTAAAGGCGGGAGATGAGTTCCATGATTTTGTAGGACCTCTTGGCTGTGCGTCTGAGATGATAAGCGAGGACAAGGCAGCGCTTGCCAAAAAGAAGATTTTATTCGTTGCGGGCGGAGTAGGCACGGCGCCTGTCTATCCGCAGGTCAAGTGGCTTCACGAAAACGGAATCGGCGCTGATGTAATCGTAGGCGCAAAGACCAAGGACCTTTTGATACTCGAAAAAGAGATGGAGGCTGTGGCGGGCAATCTGTATGTGACCACAGACGACGGCTCATATGGCAGAAAAGGAATGGTGACGCAGACTATTCAGGATTTGGTAGACGAGGGTAAAAAATATGACCTCTGCATAGCTATCGGACCTATGATAATGATGAAATTTGTCTGCAAGCTCACAAAGGAGCTTGG
>CANREB010000038.1 GCA_947629525.1 uncultured Lachnospiraceae bacterium | reverse complement strand
GGTTTTACCAAAGTCCCGGATGCTTCCAAAATCACTCGCTTCAAACAGGACTTTTTAGATGACCTGCAGATCGTATTTGATAACCTTGTTGATGTTACCGAGCCTATCTGCCGGGCGATTGACTCTGCAAAAGCTGATATGACCATCTTTGATTCTTCCGGTATTGAAGCATTCGTTACCGAAAATAATCCAAAGTATGCTAACAGGATCATTAAGCAACTTAAGGCCTATGCAAAAGCTCAGGGGTTTGATAAATCTTATGATCCCTATAAAGCTGCCTATGGTTCCATGCCTTCTCATGCTTCTTCTAATCCTGAGATCAAGCAGCTTTATATCAACGGGCATTTTTGCTACGTCTTCAAGTTCGGCATTGTCACCAACGGGCTGGGTATCATCCGTCACATATCTTTTTATAACAAAGACTTTATGGTGTCTCATCCTGATATTGTTGTCGAAAAGAAATCCGACTCCCCTGACGAAGATAAAAGTGTTCATGATTCAAAACTTTTGATTCCAACACTCAAAGACTTCTTTTCCAAACATCCACTGATCAATCCGAAAACCTTCCTCGGAGATGCTGCTTTTGATACCGTAGAACTTTATAAGAGCCTTCTTACCGGTGACACTTTTGGTGATGACAAACATTTCTCAAAAGCTTATATTCCGCTGAATGCACGATCCGGGCTTGAAAATCAGGATTATACAATCAATGAAAACGGTATCCCCTGTTGTCCCCATGATCCATCACTCCCCATGAAACCAGAAGGCAGCAAATCAAACTTACGAAGCGGTATTCCCACTTTCAAGTTCGTCTGTCCAAAAATGAAATGGATCTACGACAAGACGACTCAAAAAGCCCATCGACAATGTTTTTGTGAAAACCCGTGTACTTCATCTAAATGTGGACGTATGGTCTACATTTATCCGGAGAAAGACCTTCGTGCTTATCCCGGAACGATTCGCGGAACCGAAGAATGGGATAACACCTATAAAATCAGGACTGTTGTCGAAAGAGATATCAACCACATCAAAGATAATCTCTGTCTTGCAGGACGACGAACCCAAAATGAGAAGACACTGCATGCTGATCTGATCCTTGCCGGTATCACACAGCTCATTACTGTTGTTCTCGCCGATAAGATCAAACATCATGAATACATCCGAAGCTTAAAGCCACTCATAGCATAGGACTTACCACCTTAATAAAGCCTATAGCTTATTAAAGTGCGCCTACAATGTCCGGTTATCCACTTTTCATTCCAGAATTCGTGCTCTGCACGAATTCTTCCTTGTTTTGGTTCAAGATTGCGAACGCGCTTCGCGAGTTTCGCAATTACCTAATTTGATCATTAATTAATATCTGACTTCCATCAGGCATAGTCCCTTGGCGGGCACGAGCATGCCTGCATCGTCGCGCGCCCCGTTTTCGATAAGCCATGCCATATCTTTTGGCTCTCTTTCTCCCAAGCCTGTCTCTATAAGCGTACCCGTTATGATGCGCGCCATATGGTACAAAAAGCCGTCGCCGTTATATGTGATGACTACCTCGCAGCCACGTCTTTCCACTTCAACGGACTCAATAGTCCTTACCGTGGATTTCCTGCTTTTCTTAGCTGATGTAAACGCCTTAAAATCATGTCTGCCGACAAAATACTGCGCCGCCGCTTTCATTTTTTCAACGTCAAGCGTCTTTCCAAGCTCATACACATATCTTCTCTCGAACACGCACGGAAGCGCCGAATCCCAGATGCGGTATACATAAGTCTTCCCTTTTGCGTTCAGTCTGCTGTGAAAGCGCCCGTCCATTTCCTCTATCGAGATAACACCTATATCGTCGGGAAGATACTGATTGATGTAATCCATTATCTCGCCTGCGGACATTTCTGTATCGATCTTAAAGTTAGCCGTCTGCCCGCGCGCGTGGACGCCTGCATCGGTACGACCCGAACCGTCAACCTGAACAGAGTCTTTTCCTGTCATTTTGCCAAGCAGACGTTCGAGTTTCCCCTGAATTGTATTTTCCGTGCTATCCTGCCTTTGCCACCCCTGATAGCGCGTTCCCTCATATTGCAGGATTATCTTAAAATTACGCATTTATTCCTCTTTATCCATGTTTTTTTCTTCGTCAAGCACCTGCATGTCCTCTTTGTTCAGCCGTCTGAATTTGTTGATATTGGCGGCGAGTATCTTCAGGCTGTACTTTGGCGTATCAAAAAAACCTGCCTCATTCATATTTACAACAATAATTCCTATCGGCACCGCGACAAGCATTCCGCCTACTCCGCCAAACCTGTATCCGATAAAAAGCAGAAACAGCGTCGGTATAGGCTCCATTCCAATCGAATCGCCCATTATCTTAGGCTGTATAAACTGGCGCACAAGCTGGCTTATTCCCCATATTATTACAAAGCCCGCTGCCCTTATATAGTTGCCGCCAAGCAGCGATATGACCGCCCATGGCGCAAGCACCGCGCCGCTGCCAAATACAGGCAGAAAATCAAGGACAGCGATAAGCAGCGCAATGATAAGGGAATATTTCACTCTCAGTACGGTCAGCCCGAAAAGAAGCAGTATATATATCCATATCTCAATACGAAGCTGCGCTTTAAAATATCCGCCTACCGCCTGCTTAATGCTCCTGTAAAAAACATCATATTTCTTTCTGAAAGAATACGGTATGTGCCTTTCAAAAAAACCGATGCACCATTCCCTGTCCGCAACAAAAAAGTATGCCGACAGAACACACATTATAATGGCAATGATGACGTTTGCAATGCTTCCCACCATTGAACCCATTCCGCTGAAGTCAACGCTGCCCGGCAGTCCGCTTATCATATCGCCGATCGTCGTGACAAGATTGTTGAGCGCGTCGGTAAGCTTTGGCGATATGTCACCGACATACTGTCTGGCTATATTGACAAAATTATTTAAGTCGTTAAGCACCTCGTTCCACATTTCCGGTATATCGGCGATAAATCCGTATATCTGCCTGAAAAGTATCAGAATTATAAAATATCCGACGCCGATGACCGCCGCGATACTTCCGGCTACTACAAGTACTGTTCCTATTTTCCGCCTGATTTTTATCCTGTGTTCCAAAAACATCACTATCGGATTGGCGATGCACGAAATTACCCAGCCTATAATGAACGGCATAAAAAACACAATGATACGCGGAACTGCAAATATCAGCAACAGTAATATGATAAGTGAAATAAGCAAATTTACAACAAGCTTAATGTTGTTATTACTGCTTTTCATCCTGCCCTATAACTCCTTCTATAAGTTTATAGATGTCATCCCGCCCCTGCTTAGTCTGTGCGGAAAACGGAACGACTGCATTTTCAGGCTTTACTCCAAGACCGCTGCGCACCATTCCGAGATGCTTTTCAAGCTGGCTTTTCTTTATTTTGTCCGCTTTAGTGGCTATGACTATCGGTTCATAACCATTTGCCTTTATCCAGTCGTACATCTGCTTATCATTTGCAGACGGCTCATGCCTTATATCAATAAGCAGGAATACTGCCTTAAGTACCTTGGACTGATTAAGGTACTTTTCAACCATTTTCCCCCATTTTGCCTTTTCGTACACGCTTACTTTCGCATATCCGTACCCCGGCAGGTCAACAAAATACATTTCATTATTTATATTATAAAAATTAACAGTCTGCGTCTTGCCCGGCTGTGAACTCGTGCGCGCAAGCGATTTCCTGTTCATAAGGGCATTTATGAGCGATGACTTTCCAACATTGCTTTTCCCCGCAAAAGCGACCTCGGGCAGGCTGTTGTGCGGTATTTTACTGGTCACTCCTATGACTGTCTCAAGACTCACGTTTTTTATAACCATTTTTTCCTCTTTCCTGTGTCTCGGCTGAACCTGTCGTTTTTTCCGCTTTGCTGAATGCCAACGCTGTCACTTCGTTCATATTTTCAACGAAGCGGATATCCATTCCCGATTTTATCTCGCCGGAAATCTCAGCCACATCCTTTTCATTTTCCTTTGGCACTATGACCATCAGGATGCCTGCCGTCTTTGCCGCTATCAGTTTTTCTTTTAATCCGCCTATAGGCAGCACTCTTCCCCTGAGCGTAATCTCTCCCGTCATTGCTACTTTTGCTTTCACGGGGATATTTGCGGCAGCCGACAAGACTGCTGTCGCCATAGTTATGCCTGCCGACGGTCCGTCCTTTGGCACGGCGCCTTCGGGAATATGTATGTGAAAATCATTTTCTTTGAAAAATTTAGGCTTTATCCCGTAATCCGACGCTATTGACCTGATATAGCTTATTCCTGTCATAGCGGACTCCTTCATCACATCGCCCATCTGCCCTGTAAGTTCTATTTCACCTTTTCCGGGCATAATGTTTACTTCTATCTGAAGAGTATCGCCGCCTACGCTGGTCCATGCCAGACCTCTGACAATACCTATATCGTCCGCGTCATTCGCCATATCTACCCTGTATCGCGGTTTCCCTAAATATTTCTCGATGTTCTGACCCGTGACCTTGATAGGTCTGCTCGCTTTTGCCTTTTCATTATTTCTGAGTATTTCCAACGCTGCCTTGCGGCATACAGTGCCAAGCTTTCTTTCAAGATTTCTGACACCCGCTTCACGCGTATAATCGGAAATTATCGCCTTTATCGCGTTATCGCTTATACTGAGCTGTTCGCGCCGCAATCCGTTTTTCTCAAGCTGTTTCCCGAAAAGGTGGCGTTTTGCTATATGGAATTTCTCATTGGCGGTATAGCTGCCTACTTCTATGATATCCATGCGGTCAAGCAAAGGGCGCGGTATATTGCCTGCGTCGTTCGCTGTCGCGATAAACAGGACTCTTGACAGGTCGATAGGTATCTCGACATAGTGATCCATAAAACGGCAATTCTGTTCGGGATCCAAGACTTCAAGCAGCGCCGCCGATGTATCGCCTTTGTAATCACTGCTCACCTTATCTATCTCGTCAAGAAGCATGAGCGGATTGCTTACGCCTGCCTGTCTTAATCCCGCCGCGATTCGTCCGGGCATCGCGCCTACATATGTTTTTCTGTGTCCGCGTATCTCAGCTTCGTCCCTGACACCGCCGAGGCATATGCGCACATACTTTTTGTTGAGCGCTTCCGCGATGGATTTTGCTATGGATGTCTTTCCTGTTCCGGGCGGTCCTACAAGACAGAGTATCGGCGCTTCTCCCATATTTGTCAGGCTTCTTACCGCAAGATACTCTATTATCCTTTCCTTTACCTTTTCGAGTCCGTAATGGTCGCGTTCCAAAATCTCCTCTGCCCTGCCGATGTCGTTAATATCTTTTGACACCTTATTCCATGGAAGTTCCAAAAGCGTTTCTATATACAGCCGTTCAACCGCGCTTTCAGAATTTGAACCCATAACCGTTTTAAAACGCGAAATCTCTTTTTTTATTTTCTCTTTTACATCTTTGTTTGCTTTCAGCTTTTCAAGCGCTTTTTCAAAATTTTCTATATCCGAATACGGATTTTGTCCGCCAAGTTCTTCATTTATATAGTCAAGCTGTTCGCGCAGTATATAATCCCTTTGGTTTTTATCTACCTTTTCCTTTATCTTCATTGCAAGCTGCGCGCGTATCGCCGCTATCTGCGCTTCGTTCATTATCAGCGCGACAAGCTCCTCAGCCTGAGTCCTGATATCTTCGATCTCAAAAATACGCTGTTTCTGCTCATATGTAAACGGCATATTTATAAGCATCTGATTGACAAGGACTTCAAGTGATATATCGTCCTTAAAATATTTGCCGATACTCTTGCCTATATTAGGGTAGAAACGCACATATGTCGAAAACACATCATGTAAAGAGCGTTTCAGTGCCTCCTCATCCTGCGGCTCGACTTCAATATTATTATCGTCCGTCTCTTCTATAAGCGCACTGAAATACACGCCGTCATTGTCTTTTAGTTCTATAAGCTTTGCCCGCGAAATGCCCTCTACCATCACACGGTCAAGGTTGTTAGGAAGCGATGTCACCTGCTTTACGATGGCAACCGTTCCCATTTCATACAGCCCCTCCTTTGAAGGCACATCTGCCTCTTGGCTTCGCTGCGCTATCAGGAATATTTTAGCGTCTGAATTTAACGCGTATTCAACTGCCTTTTTTGATATGTCCCTGCTTAAGTCAAAATGCCTGATCATATGCGGAAGCACCGTCAATCCTCTAAGCGCTACCATTGGTAATTCAAACCGGTTCATTAATATCACACTTTCCAACATTATTAATAATTATGCCAAAAAGCGCCGCCTTCAAAGGCGGCGCATAAGCTTCAAGCTTTCAATCAGGTTATCTCGCCTTTTTCCCGCGCTCGGCACGTACTGCCTCACGATGTACTATGAAAGGCTGACTTGTTCCCTCCACTGCTTCTTTGGTGATCACACAGCTCTCAATGGTCTCATCAGAAGGAATTTCATACATAACATCCATCATAATGTCTTCCATAATAGAGCGCAGACCTCTTGCTCCTGTTTTGCGCTCAAGAGCTTTTTCCGCAATAGCGTCTATCGCCTCCGGCTCAAAACTCAGCTTCACGTTATCAAACTCAAAAAGTTTCTGATACTGTTTGATAAGCGCGCTCTTGGGCTCTTTCAATATGCGCACAAGCGCTTCTTTGTCAAGTCCCTCAAGCGAGACATTGATAGGTACTCTTCCTACAAACTCAGGTATAAGTCCGTATTTGGTCAAGTCCTGAGGCGTGACCTCCTTTAACACTGCTCCGATATCTTTCTGCTCTTTTTCGGCTATTTCTTTATTGAAGCCTATCGATTTGCGGTCAAGACGCGCTTCAACGATCTTGTCAAGCCCGTCGAATGCACCTCCGCAGATAAATAAGATATTGGTAGTGTCTATCTGTATAAGCTCCTGATGAGGATGCTTTCTGCCGCCCTGAGGGGGCACGCTTGCAACAGTACCTTCGATTATCTTTAAAAGCGCCTGCTGCACGCCCTCACCCGATACATCTCTTGTGATAGATACGTTATCGCTCTTCTTTGTTATCTTGTCGATCTCATCGATATAGATGATACCGTATTGAGCACGCTCAACATCATAATCTGCCGCCTGTATAAGCTTAAGAAGTATATTCTCAACATCCTCACCGACATATCCCGCCTCTGTAAGCGTAGTGGCGTCTGCTATGGCAAACGGAACATTTATGATCTTTGCAAGCGTCTGCGCAAGATATGTTTTGCCTGAACCTGTAGGTCCAATCATTATAATGTTGCTTTTTTGAAGTTCCACATCAAGGTCTTTTTCAGCCACAACACGTTTGTAATGATTATAGACCGCTACCGACAGGACTTTTTTAGCTTCTTCCTGACCTATGACATAATCGTCAAGGAAGTCCTTGATCTCAACAGGTTTAAGAAGATTGATGTCAATACCGCTCTCTATCTCCTCATCCTCATATTCTTCCTCGATGATATCGGCACATATCTCAACACATTCATCACAGATGTATACGCCGGCAGGACCCGCGATGAGCTTTCTGACCTGATCCTGCGTTTTATTACAGAATGAACATCTTACTTTACCCTCAGTGTTCTTTCCAGCCATTATTATTCTCCCTTACTTGTCTTCCTTTTGCTCTGCTCTTTCAGTGATAACTTTGTCGATCAAGCCATACTCCTTTGCTTCTTCCGCACTCTTCCAGTTATCGCGTTCCGTGTCGGCGGCTATCACGTCGTAGGGCTGATCACAGTTTTCTGAAAGGATCTTATTCAGCTTCTCTTTTGTTTTTAAAATATGTTTCGCCGCGATCTCTATCTCTGTCGCCTGACCCTGAGCTCCGCCAAGGGGCTGATGTATCATTATCTCGGCATTAGGAAGCGCAAGGCGCTTGCCCTTTGTACCGCCCGCAAGCAGAAAAGCTCCCATGCTCGCAGCCATGCCTATACATATCGTAGATACATCGCACTTGATATAGCGCATCGTATCATATATCGCCATACCCGCAGTTACCGAACCGCCGGGGCTGTTGATGTAAAGCTGGACATCCTTATCGGAATCCTCCGCTTCCAAAAATAATAACTGTGCCACCACAAGGCTTGCGGTTACCTCATTGACTTCTTCTCCGAGGAAAATAATACGTTCCTTTAAAAGTCTTGAATAAATGTCATAAGAACGCTCTCCACGGCTTGTTTGCTCAATGACATATGGTACTAAACTCATACGAACTACCTCCCTTATTATTTCTCTACAGCCTGTTCAACTACAAAATCTATAGCCTTTCTTATGCAGATATCTTCTTTGAGCGACTTCATCTCATAATCGCTTATCATATCCCTGACCTTATCTTCTTCCATTTGATAAGCTTCCGCCATCTTCTTTATTTCTTCATCGTACTCTTCCTGAGACGCTTCGATATTCTCTGCCTTTGCAACCGCTTCAAGCACAAGCCTTGACTGTATTCTCTTTTCAGCCTGCGGCTTCATCTGCTCCATAAAAGTCTCTTTCGTAAGACCCGTAAACTGGAAATACTGGTCGATAGATATTCCCTGCATCTGTATTCTCTGCGCAAATTCATCCACCATCTGACGCTGCTGTGTTGATATCATAGCGTCAGGAATGTCCATCTTTGCATCAGCTATTATCGCATCGACTACTTTATCCTCTTTCTCGTATTTTGCATTCTCTTCTTTTCTCTCGGCAATGTTCTTCTTAAGATCCTCTTTATACTCCGCGAGAGTGTCAAACTCCGATACCTCGCTTGCAAACTCATCGTCAACGTCGGGAAGTTCTTTTTCCTTTATCTCCTTTACCGTGCACTTAAATACCGCGGGCTTGCCTGCAAGCTCCTGTGCCTGATAATCTTTGGGGAAAGTAACGTTTACTTCCACTTCTTTATTAAGCTCCGCTCCTATGAGCTGGTCTTCAAATCCCGGTATAAACGCGCCTGAACCTATCGTAAGGGGATAATTCTCTCCCTTGCCGCCCTCAAATGCAGTACCGTCAATAAATCCTTCAAAATCAAGCACTGTCACATCGCCCGACTTGACAGGTCTGTCCTCAACGGAAATAGTCCTTGCGTTGTTTTCCCTCTCTCTGTTTATCGCCTCGTCAATATCCTCGTCCGTTACCGAAACATCAACCTTCTCAACTTCAACGCCCTTGTATTTTCCAAGAGTGACTTCGGGCTTGAGCGCGACTTCCGCTGTAAAGATAAACGGCTTGCCCGGCTCTATCTGAACTATGTCGATCTCAGGTCTTGACACTATATCCTCAGTACACTCGTCAACTGCCTTGGCATATTCCGAGGGTATTACGATATTGGCTGCGTCTTCAAAGAAAAGCGCCTTGCCGTACATCTGCTCAAGCATCTTGCGGGGCACTTTGCCTTTACGGAAGCCGGGAACGCTCAGTTTATTTTTATTTTTCTGATAAGCCTGCTCAACTGCCTTATCAAACACATCCATCGGCACCTCTATAGTAAGCTTAGCCATATTTTTGTCTAATTTTTCTACCTGTAAACTCATCTGTTTCATTTCCTCCTTGAGAACTATGTATTTTCTCTTGCTTTTTATATAACTCTATTTTTTATATTTTGTATACAGTCATTTTAAAATTATATCATAACACCCCGAAAAATGAAAGACTATAATTTTAAAAATATGTGGCATTTTGAAAATATATTATTATATTTTTATAAATTTTTTAAAAACAGTAAAAGAGACCGCGGCAGTTCATTCATGCCGCAGCCTCTTTTTGTGGCTTTTTATTTTCTCAGAAGCCTTATTTCATTGACTCCTCATAGCTCTTAATCATACGCCTTACCATCTCGCCGCCGATGCTGCCTGCTTCTTTTGATGTTAAGTCGCCGTTGTAGCCTTCCTTCAGGTTTACGCCAAGTTCTGACGCAACCTCTGTCTTAAAGCGATCCATTGCCGCCTTGGATTCAGGAACCTCTACTCTGTTCGATCTGCTCTGTGATGCCATTGTTTTCACCTCCGTAACTTTTATTTTCCGATTATCTATTTTCAAAGACAAGCTTTTTGTCGCTCATCTTAATCCTAGTATTTACGGTGGTGTTTCTTTTATGAGTGGTATATTTTGCTATAAAATATCCATTTTTTTGTCAATATATCATACCATGGCATTATATATTGATGTCACAGCATCAATATATAATGCCATGGAAGTTGCGGTAAATGCGCATGAAGACCCGAACTATATCAGGGTCGAATACTTTTCCCGCATGGCTGTCTATGTAATCAAGCACTATGTCAAGCGGTATCGGTTCCTTGTACCTGCGCTTGCTTATCATGGCGTCAAAAACATCGACGACTTTGACGATACGCGCAGAAAGAGGTATCTCTTTTCCCTTAAGTCCTTTGGGATATCCCGTGCCGTTCCAGTTCTCATGATGATACCATGCTATATCTATCGCCATATTTACAAAATCATTGCGTTCTATTCCTTCATATATATCAATGAGAGTTTTAGCGCCTATCTCCGCATGCGTCTTTACTATCTCGCGCTCTTCTTTGGTCAGCGTTTCGTTTTTTAAGAGGATGGCGTCGGGTATCATTATCTTACCTATATCATGAAGACCCGCGCTCGACTCGATAGTATCAATAAAGTCATCTGTTATCTCGTCTTCAAACATTGGCGAAAGCTGCATTCCCTCGGCAAGTATCCTGCTGTTGAACAAAACATTCTCGTAATGCGGACTTCCGATATTTTCCTTGTTTTCTATGAGCCTTGCAAGCGCCGTCATGATGTTTTTCTGTTCCATTCTCAATTTGTCCATCTGACGCGCTACGACAATACTTAAATGTTTATTGTTCTCTTCCAGATCCTTCTGCATCGAATACAGCTTTAAATGTGTCGAGATACGCATCTCAACTTCCGTCTTGTCAAACGGCTTCGGCACGTAATCTACCGCGCCGAGTGCAAAACCCTGACTTAAATCGGAAGACGCATCCATCGCCGATATAAAGATGACCGGAATATCGCGGGTATACGGGTCTTTTTTTAACATTGAACAGAAAGTAAATCCGTCTATATCAGGCATCGATATATCCGAGAGGATAACGCTCGGAAGCTCCGTGCTTTCCTGTATTATCTTCAACGCCTCTTTAACATTCTGCGCCAAAAGAGGCTGATATCCCATATTTTTAATTATCTCTTCAAGGATTATGAGGTTGACTTCAACATCGTCAACAACAAGTATTTTCACATTTTCCTTTGAATTATGTCTGTTCACATTATCACCTGTCCTTCCAATTCATGGGCAAGCATTTCTTTTACCTTTTCCGCACTTTCTCTGGCTTTATCGCAGTCGGCTTTCCTTATTGCCATCTCCATACGGAATGTCGCTCTTTGAAGTTCCTTTGAACCTCCCGCCAAAAGCTGTTTTATGATAGTCGCGAAGCTTTCAGCCTTTTGCCAGTTATCCATATCCATGCTTATATTCATTTTTTCAAAATATTTTTTGAGTGTCCTTATGTTAAGCTCACTGCCAAATTCATACATCAGTTCCTGCTCGGCAGCCATATTGCTGGCCTGTGAAGCGCTCTTAAACGTGCGTATCGGCACCTGCTGTGTATCTTCCTGCTCCGAAAGTTCCTGTTTTAATCTTACGGTAAACGAAAAACTTGAGCCTTTGCCCTTTTCACCGTCAGCCCATACTTTGCCGCGCATCATGCCGACAAGCTCCTTGGTTATGGAAAGTCCAAGCCCCGTGCCGCCGTATTTGCGCGTTACGGAAGCATCTACCTGCGAAAAGCTCTTAAAGAGCTTATCCTTGTCTTCCGTCGAAAGTCCTATACCTGTATCTACTATCATAAAGAACAGTTCTACTTCATCGTTTATCCTCGTGTTAAGGTTGACTTCTACTCCCACATAGCCCTGCTCGGTAAATTTCACCGCATTTGACACAAGGTTGTTCAAAATCTGCGTCAGGCGCAGCTCGTCGCCGATAAGCCTGTCGGGAATGCCCTGCTCAATATTCATCATAAAGCGCAGTCCTTTGCGCATAGTGAGCATGGTAAACATTTTCTCCATTTTTGCCATAAAGTCGTAAAAAGAAAACGGCTTTTCGTCAAGCTGGAATTTGCCTGCTTCAAGCTTTGAAAAATCGAGGATATTATTTATTATGCCCTCCATTGTGCTGCAGCAGTCAAGTATCATCTTAAGATAATTGCTTTTTTGAAAATCCGATTCCTGCTCGATCAAAAGCTCCGTATGACCTTTTATCCCGTTTACGGGCGTGCGCAGCTCATGCGTTACGTTTGCGACGAAAGCGTCCCTTGCTTTCATCGAGTCTTTCATCTGCAGAGTAGTCTCCTCGACTTTGCGCAGACTTTCCTTGTAGCGTGTCATATCCACAGCCGTGCATACATATGTCTCAACGCCTTCATATACATCGGAAATGACTTTCATCTCAACGGGAAAACAAGTCTTGTTTTTCCTGTATATGTCAGTCTCTATTATTTCCATATCTTTAACCGACTGGGTAAGCTCTATATGATTGTCAACCATCTCGAATGTATCTCTGAAAAGTTCGCCTATATACGCGCCTGCCAGTTCTCCCGCCGTGTACCCTGTAAGACGCAGCAGCCTCTCATTGCAGAAATTCATGCAGCCATGGCTGTCATATCTGATGATACATTCCTGACTGTTGTTTAATACAAAATAAAATAACTCTTCACGATTATTTATCATTTATTCTTCCTCTTCATTTTCCTGTTGGTCAATAAAGTCGAGCGCATCGTCGCTCAAAAGCTTTACAGGGTCAAGCAGAAGCTTTACTTCCCCGTCAACCTTGCCGATCCCGCGGATAAATTTACTCTGCGCCAAAGCATGCGACATATTCGGCGGCGGAAGTATATCCTCGCTTTCTATCGAAACGACTTCGGCAATATTTTGTATTATAAGTCCGACCTCCACGCCCTTAACCTCAACGACTATAATGCATGTGCGGTCATTATATTCAAACGGCTCCCTGTCAAAACGGTCTGCCACGTCAATAACAGGGATTATCTTACCCCTTAAATTTATAAGCCCTTTTATAAAATGCTCCACTTCAGGGATCGCTGCTATAGGCTGCATCTGTATGATCTCATTGACATATTTCAGCTCAATACCGAATACATCCGAACCGACCGAAAAAGTCATATATTTGCCATGCCTTACATCCGACTGCAGCTCAAGCTCTAATTCTTCAATATTCTCTTCCATAACAGCCCTCCATTATATAAGACCGATGGCTTCCAGTGTACTTTTAAGCTTTTCCATGTCTATAGGCTTGCCGCAGTATACCGTACATCCAAGTTCAAATGCTTTCTTGACGTTTTTCTCCTCGTTCAATGCCGTCGTCATAATAACCTTGGCTTTTTTGTCCTCGGGAACATTATGTTCTTTCTCAATGTCACGGATATTCTTCAATGCCTGATATCCGTCCATTATAGGCATCATTACGTCCAGACATATAAGGTCGTACGGCTCATCTTCCTCCAAAGCCATCATAAAAGCGTCTATCGCTTCCATGCCGTCAACCGTAACATCACAGTCGCCGTAAACCGATAGGAATTTAAGTATCACTTTTCTGCTGGCAAAGTCGTCTTCTGCGATTAATATTCTCATGGTTTATTACCCTCCTATTTCTTATCTAATATATAATATAGCTTTTGTGCGATTTGTTCAAGCGGAACCTGCCATGTAACAGCTCCCATCTCATACGCCGCTTTAGGCATTCCATATACTACACAGCTTTTCTCGTCCTGACCTATCGTGA
Source organism: uncultured Lachnospiraceae bacterium (assembly GCA_947629525.1). Taxonomy (GTDB): domain Bacteria; phylum Bacillota; class Clostridia; order Lachnospirales; family Lachnospiraceae; genus COE1. The sequence continues at coordinate 13,308 of CANREB010000038.1, read as the reverse complement.
GCGCTCCTGCCCTGCGCATCTCCGCAAGCCCGCTTGCTCCGTCCCTGCCCATACCTGTAAGCAGTACCCCGACAGCATCATTTCCCGCCGTCTTTGCCACAGAGCTAAACAGTACATCTACCGAGGGGCAATGACCGCTGACCTTAGGACCTTCCCTGCACTCTACCTGATATGTTCCGTTCACCTTTATAAGGCGCATCTGTTTGTTACCGGGGGCAAGCAAAGCCTGACCGCGTCTTACGACATCGCCCGTAACCGCTTCTTTTACTGTTATCTCACATTCATTGTTAAGTCTCTGCGCATACATCTGTGTAAACCCTTCAGGCATATGCTGTACTATGACAATTCCCGGAATATCTCTTTTGAGACCGCTCAAAACCGTGGCAAGCGCCTCGGTGCCTCCGGTGGAAGCCCCCATCGCAATCACCGATTTTAACGCGCGCGCTCCCGAAATCGTCTTGCTTTTATTATTGACGGCAAGCTTTTCCCATTCGGGAAAGACTGCTTTTATCAGTCTGCTGCATATTTCCTGACTGCTCAATTCTCCCGCCGCATTTTTGATATTATCAGTGTTCTCGTCAAACGGGACAAAATCCGCGGCGCCTGCCTCATATGCCCTGCTCTCATACGCGGGCGAGGCTATCACCACTGTCGGAAGCGGATACTGCGGCATCAGTTTACTTAAAAATGTTATTCCCGACATTCTCGGAAGATCATTAGTGAGCAGCATAACGTCAGGCTTACATTCAAGTATCTTGTCTCTGGCGGTAAACGCATTATTTGCCTCGGCGGCAAGCATAAGCTGGTTATCTTTATCTATAAGCTGCCTGAGCACCCTGCCAAGCTCAAGACTTGCGGTTACCAGCAATAACTTTAATCTTCTCATAGCCTGCCTCCCGTTTTACTTTCTATATATAGCGGGACGGATATATTTAAATTTGGTATTGCTTTGGCTTATCGACTCTGTTGAGCCGATATAGAGATATCCCCCCTGCTCCATCTTCTCATAGATGTTGTTCAAAAGCCGTTCCTTGGTCGGCTCGTCAAAATATATCATAACATTCCGCAGGAAAACCACATGAAGCGGTTTCTTGAAAGGAAGCGGGTGCATCAGATTGAACTGCCTGAATATCACTTCTTTTTTCAGTTCATCAGTCACCCTGTATTCGACATCGTTTATCTGTCTGAAAAATCGGCGTACATACTGCCTTGGAAGCTGCTCTACCGAATCTTTTGTGTATATTCCCTGAACTGCCTTTTCAAGCACATTGGTATCAATATCGGTGGCAAGTATCTTCGTATCCCATCTCGGATGTTCAAGCCCCAAATAATCCATACAGAGCATAGCAAGCGTGTACGGTTCCTCACCCGTCGATGACGCAGCGCACCAGATACGCCAGTCCTTGGTATTTTCAGTCTTTGTCCTAAGATACGGAAATACCTCCTGCTTCAAATGTACGAACTGCTCATACTCACGCCAAAAATATGTATGATTTGTGGTAAGCATATTCATAAGGTCTTTTGCCTCGGCACCTGTCGGAAATCTTTCAACCAAATCCATAAATTCGTGATATGACCTGTAACCTCTCCGCTGCATATAATTTTCCAGTCTGCCCTGCACCAGCACATGCTTTTGTGCCAGATTTATGCCTGCCTTGCGTTTTACATATTGAACTATGCGTTCAAATTCCTGTTCCGTTATCATAAAAACCTTCTCTTTGCATCATTGGATTTATTCCGAATATACGATTTTAGCGCCGAGGTCGTCTGCCGTCTTTTTATCCGTAAGCAGTTCTACGATTTTAAGTCCGAACGCGATAGCCGTACCCATTCCGCGGCTCGTGATAACATTGTCCGCCTTAACGACTTTGTCATAAACCACCTCCGCACCGATAAGTTCATCCTCCATGCCGGGATATATGCAGGCTTTTTTGTCTTTGACAAGCCCCATATGACCGAATATCATAGGCGCGGCGCATATAGCGGCTATAAGCTTCCCGCTGTTGTAAAACTCCTTTATATTATCGGTAAGTTTAACGCATTTCTCAAGGTTTTTCGTTCCGGGCATCCCTCCGGGACATACGATTATGTCAAGGCTGCCGAAATCAAGTGCATCTATCGACTCATCCATCGCAACTTTTATCTTATGGCTCCCCGTGGCCTCCATGCTGCCTGTCGTGGAAACGCACAACGCTTCTATGCCCGCGCGCCTTAACAGGTCAACTACCGTCAACGCTTCTATCTCTTCAAATCCCTCTGTAAAAAAAATACCGGCTCTTTTCATGATAACAATTCCTCCATGCCACATCAGGCAACTTATTTTTTAATCTTTTTACCTATCTTGTATTTTAACATTAATATGACGTGATTGCAATAAGTTAATGAGTTTTGTATTGACACTCGTTTTTTCATATGATATGTTTTGCAATATAAACAATATAAAGACGAAACGAGGAAAAACATATGGAAATAGAAAGAAAATATACAATAAAGCGTCTGCCCGACAATCTTAACGGCTATAGCTGCAGGGAAATCGAACAGGCATATCTTTGCACTTCGCCTGTAGTACGGGTGCGCAGATCGGATAACGAATACTATCTTACTTATAAAGGAAGCGGTCTTATGGCGCGTGAAGAATACAACCTCGCGCTTGACAAGGACTCCTATGAACATCTGCGCGCAAAGGCAGACGGAAACATCATCGCCAAAAAGCGGTATATCATACCTATCGAAAATCCGCGCTTTGACAGTTCATACGTGCCTTTTGAAAACCCTGAACTTAAAATAGAGCTTGATATTTTTGAACCGCCGTTTGCGCCTCTTATCATTGCCGAGGTAGAATTTTCGGACACAGAGACGGCAAATGCCTTTATCCCTCCCGAATGGTTTGACGAAGATGTAACGTTCGATACCCGATACCACAATTCAGTTATGAGCATGACGGCGCCTGATGAAATATCTTACTGAGTTTTATCCGCGGCGCTGTCCGCATTCAGCATTCCAAGTTTGAAATGCTTCCGACACAGCGCGACATAGCTGTCGTTTGCACCAAGCATTACCTGTTCACCGTCTCTTACAATGCCGTCCGCATTGTAACGGGCGTTGCAGGTTGCCTTTTTGCCGCACCAGCAGACTGTTTTTATCTCATGTATCGTGTCAGCTATCGCTATGAGCCGCTCGCTGCCCGAAAAGAGATTGTTCTGAAAATCAGCCCTGAGTCCGTAGCAGACTACAGGCACATCCATAAAATCAACTATATCCGAAAGGAAATCTATCTGTTCTCCTGTCGCAAACTGCACTTCATCCACTATTATGCAGTCATACCCCTTTATTTCCTCTTCGCTCATATTCTGCAGTTCACTCAGAAGAATACAGTCCATCTCAAGCCCGATGCGCGACCGTATCTTTCTTGCCCCGTCGCGCGTGTCCGCCTCGGTCTTGCAAAGAAGCGCGCGCTGCCCGACTTCCTCATAGTTAAAATGCGTCATAAGCGCGTTCGCCGTCTTAGAACTGTTCATCGCCCCGTAGTAATAATACAGCTTTGCCATAGAAATCCTCCATTCCGCCCGAAAGCAGCTCATACAAAAAGCTTAATCCCTAACTGTCTTAGAAATTAAGCTTTTTTGATGCGGATAACAGGATTTGAACCTGCACGGTCTCCCACCAGAACCTAAATCTGGCGCGTCTGCCAATTCCGCCATATCCGCATATGCGCGCCGCATAAAAGCTCTACGGCACGGCAAAAGATATAGTACCAAATCATAATATAAATGTCAAGCGCATCTTTACACGTTGTCAGGCACTTTGCTGATAACCTTTTTCCATGTGAGTACGAGGAAAATACTCGACACGACAAGCGACATCATCTCCGCTATCGGGAACGACCACCACACCATATTGAGCCCGCCTATCTTTGCCAGAATATACGCCGCGGGCAGCAGGATGACAAGCTGCCTTGCCACGGAAACAACAAGGCTGTATACGCCGTTGCCGACTGCCTGAAATACCGAACCCGCAATGATGCAAAACCATGCTATTAGGAAATGTATTCCTATCGTCCGAAGCGCCCTGATACCTATCCTGAGCATCTCCTCCGAGGCGTCAAACAGTCCAAGAAGCGTTCCCGGGATAAGTTCAAACGCGAGAAATCCAAGAAGCATCAGTCCGAACGCGTATATCATCGAATACTTGATGGTACTCACCATGCGGCTGCGCTTTCCCGCTCCGAAGTTATACGCGATTATCGGCACCATGCCGTTATTCAATCCGATAACAGGCATGAAGAAAAAGCTTTGAAGCTTGAAGTACACTCCGAACACAGCAGTCGCCGTTGACGTGAACTGAATAAGTATCAGGTTCATACCGTAAGTCATCACGGAACCGATCGCCTGCATTATTATTGACGGCACGCCCACCTTGTATATCTTCGCGATAATCTGCCCGTCCGGTCTGAAACCTTTAAGTGAAAGCTGTATCTCATGGTTTCGCTTTATGTTGAAAATAAACGCAAGAGTCGCTCCCACACACTGTCCTATGACAGTCGCCAATGCAGCTCCCGCAACGCCCATAGCAGGAAGCCCTAAAAGACCGAATATCAAAATCGGATCGAGTACGATATTCGTCACCGCACCCGAAAGCTGCGATATCATACTGTAAAAAGTCATACCCGTAGACTGCAGTAATTTTTCAAATATGAACTGCGCGAACACGCCAAACGAACATATACATACTATTGACAGATAAGAAACGCCCATCGTGTAAATAGGTGAGTCCGCAGTTTTTACCTGACTTATATAAAACGGTCTGACCGCAAAAAGCCCGACCAGTACAAACGCCGCGAACCCAAGCACGGCAAGAAAGATACCGTTCATCGCAGTCTTGTTGGCGCTTTCGTAATTTTTCTCTCCAAGCGACTTTGACAAAAGCGCGTTGACGCCGACATTAGTACCCGCGCCTACCGCCACCAAAAGCGTCTGCACCGGAAACGCAAGTGATACCGCGGTAAGAGCGTCTTCGCTCACTCTCGCCACAAAAATACTGTCAACGATATTGTACATCGCCTGAACAAGCATAGATACCATCATAGGCAGCGACATGTTCAGGATAAGCTTATTTATCGGCATAACGCCCATCTTATTCTCATTAGCTGAATTTTTCATTCCATTATCCATACGTAATCTGCTCCAATCCGTAAAAATCCATCTTACAGGCGCGTAACCACAAATATAGCGTATATCGCCTTTATTGCCGCTTCAAAGTCATCGTTTGAAACACCGATTATTATATTAAGCTCACTTGAACCCTGATCTATCATCCTTACATTTACATTGGCATGCGCAAGCGCCGAGAATATCCTGCCTGCAGTACCGCGCTGCGCTTTCATTCCGCGTCCCACTACCGCGATAAGCGCCAAATCCGACTGGATATCAATGTTATCGGGATTTACGGCTTTATTTATGCCGGACAAAATGCTCTGCTCCTTATCGGCAAATTCCGACTGATGCACCATTACGCTAAGCGTATCTATCCCCGAAGGCATATGCTCAAACGAGATGTTGTATTCCTCAAATACCTGAAGGACTTTTCTTCCGAAACCAACTTCCGAGTTCATCATATCCTTCTCAATATTGATAGAAGCAAAACCCTTCTTGCCCGCTATGCCCGTTATGACATATTTTGATTTCTGACAGGTATTTCCCACTATCCATGTGCCCTCATCCTCAGGGGCATTTGTATTCTTAATGTTTATTGGTATGCCTTCTTTCCTTACAGGGAAAATGGCATCCTCATGAAGGACCGTAGCGCCCATATATGAAAGCTCTCTAAGTTCAGCATACGTAATTATCTCGATGCCCTGCGGTTTATCGATTATGCGTGGGTCAGCGATAAGAAATCCCGAAACATCCGTCCAGTTCTCGTATACATCCGCCTGAACCGCCTTTGCCACGATAGAACCCGTGATATCAGAACCGCCGCGTGAAAATGTCTTTACCGTGCCGTCAGCCATAGCTCCGTAAAAGCCCGGGATGACCGCATTTTCCTTGTCCGCAAGCTGTTTTGACAGAAGCTTGTTAGTAAGTTCGGCATCAAACACGCCCGCCTCGTTGAAACGTATCGAATCAGCGGGGTCTATAAACTCATAGCCAAGATACGCCGCCATAATGATACCGTTTAAATACTCTCCGCGGCTTGCGGCATAATCTCTGCCCTTTTTCTTTTTAAAATTATCGATTATCCTGTCAAATTCACCTGACAGATCCAAGTCAAGCTTCAAGCCTGATATTATCTCGTTGTATCTCTCCTCGATATTTGACATCTCAGCCATAAAATTATGGTCTTTTTCGGCAAGCGCATAGCATGAATAAAGCATATCCGTTACCTTTGTATCATTATCAAAACGCTTTCCGGGCGCTGACGGAACGACAAATCTTCTTTCTTCGTCCGCGCGGATTATATTTCCCACTTTCATAAACTGCTCGGCGCTCGCAAGTGAACTTCCGCCGAATTTTACTACTTTTTTCATTAATATATTCTCCTCTTCCTGCTAACCTGCATTATATGTTTTCACAAAAATCCCCGTCTTCCGTGTCAGTCCATACGTATCATGCCTATGACATTGCCGTATTGCCCTGCTTTTTCCCTGTACTCTTTTTCAGTCATTTCAGGCGTGACAAAGCCGCACTCACCGTCTGCAACGCCCGTCACCATATCGATATCGCCGAATACGCTCCTGATCCTTGTTTCGTCAGTGTCTGATACGCGCACGAAAAATCTTCTGACAGCACCATCGATCGGCGATATCTCAAGCTTATCGGCATCCCATCTGACCTCAAGGTGTTTGCCTATATGCCTTGCACAGTCAAGGACATCGGAAACGACCGCGCTTGCCGTCGCAAGTTTTCCGGCGCCTTTTCCGTAATACATCGTCTCGCCGCCCATGTTGCCGTTGACAAGTATGGCATTAAACACTCCGTTGACCGAGAACAGCGGATTTTCAGGGCTTACGATAAACGGCGCCACTATCGCATAATATTTATCGTTTTTCTTGACGCTTTTTGCAAACAGCTTTATAGTTGCGCCAAGCTTCTTTGCGTATGCAAAATCGATATCCTTTATATTTGTTATGCCTTCCGTTGTAATATCCGAATAGCTCACGTTCCTGCCATACGCAAGCGATGTCAAAATCGCTATCTTGCGGCAGGCGTCATAGCCGAGTACGTCCGCGTCCGGATTTTTTTCGGCATAGCCTTTTTCCTGCGCGCGCTTTAATACATCGTCAAACGCAAGACCTTCCGTTTCCATCTTGGTAAGGATATAGTTTGTCGTTCCGTTCAAAATACCTGTTATCGAAAGTATTTCTTCCTGCGCAAGCGAAGTCCTGAGCGGTCTTATAATAGGTATGCCGCCTCCAACGCTTGCTTCAAACAGATAACTGCAGTTATGCGCCTTGGCTATCTGCAAAAGTTCGGGACCATGCTTTTCAACAAGTTCTTTATTTGATGTACATACGCTCTTACCGCTTTCAAGCGCGCGTCTTGTAAAGTCATACGCGGGCTTTACGCCGCCCATAGTCTCGCATACGATCGCTACCTCGGGATCATTTATAATGATGTCGATATCATGTACAAGCACTTCGCTTACGGGATCGTCTTCAAAATCTCTAAGATCAAGGACATATTTTACTTCAAGTCCTTCCGCAAACTTATTTCTGATAACATCCTTATTTTTCCGTATTACCTCAAATACTCCACTGCCTACCGTACCGTATCCTAAAATTGCTGTTTTAATCATTTTTACCTCTCATTCCGCCGCTTTTATGGCTAAAATCTTTACATTACGCACTCCGTTTATCCGCCCCATTCCCGATACCATCTCCGATACATCGCCCGTGGTGTCCAATATCTGCACGCTCAGCGACAGGGATGCTATTCCGTTGATGGGAATGGTCTGATGTATCGTAAGGATGTTGGCACGAAACTCCGCAACAACACGCAGGACGTCTGACAGCAGCCCCGGTTCGTCGTCCATCTGGAATGCAAGCGACATTGTCGTCCCTTGTGTTGAATCATGGAACGGGAAAATGTCCTCTTTATACTTGTAATAAGAGCTCCTGCTTATTCCCGCCTTGTCAACTGCTTCCTGTACGGATGCGGCTTTGTTCGTCTCCAACAGTCTGTTTACTTCAACCACCTTTAGCAGTACCTCGGGCAGTGCCTTTTTCTTTACGACAAAATAATCTGTTGTCTCTTTCATCTTGTTCTCCCATTCTTGGCATATCCGCAAGCTTGGGCGCACTTGTTTTCCCGTCAAAGACATTTGTGCGTCACTGTGATACATATTATCATAACGCGCGGAAAAGTGCAACATGTTTGTTGGTTGAATTTATGAAATCCTTCCTTTTTAACAATTTTATCCCCCACATACATATAACATATGCATGTGGGGGATAAGGTCCGGAATAAAATGCTATAAAAAATATTATTTTATGCTATGGTATTATTTCTCTTCATATTTTTATTTTAATCCTTTTTCAATAGCATTAGCAGTATAATCTTTCCCTGCAACGTTAATGAGCAAATTGTCGGCACAACCTGAAAATACATATTCGCCTATTTCAACATTCTCATTGCCAATAGTAACTGTTTCCAATTTTTTACAATATTGAAATGCATAATCATCAACTTTAATCTCATTATCTGACTTTATGTTTGTGCATATTGTAACACTTTCAAGATCCTCACAGCTATAAAAAGCATATTCACCCAAAGCTACTAAATCACAATCTATATTTACAGCCGCTAAATCCTCGCAATTAGAGAAAACACTGTCGCCCATGTCAGCTTGAGAACCGGTAATTGTTAAACTTTCCATAGAACTGTATTGAAAAGTTCTGTCATCAAATACCAGTGAGCAATTGGTTATCTCAACTTTAGCTAAATCGCCGCAACTATAGAAAGCATATTCTTCTGTTTCCAATATACTGTCTGTAAATACAATCGAAGTTAAATCTTCACAGGATGAAAAGGCACTTTTTTCTATTGTAAATTCACAATTATTAATTGTTAAGCTTAAAAAATCACCATATTGAAAAGCGTTTTCTTCGATAGTACCCGTGCAATTAGAAAATGTTACATCTGCGTCTTTACCACAACTATAAAAAGCATACTCTTCTGCCTGTATATTGCAATCACTCAATGAAATTAACTTCAAGTCCTCACATGATGAAAAAGCGCTTTTCTTTATCACCGGACTGCCGCCGATTATATTTACCGTTGTGAACTCACCATATTGAAAAGCATTTTCGCCTACCTCGTAACTGTAATTCACCAATGTAACACTTTCAACATTTTCAAGAGAATAAAACGCATATTTATCAATCAGCGTAACGGTATCTCCATCCGGGCTTTCTACAGGGATAACAAGATTTTCGTCTGTGCAAGTACCAATTCCGGTTATTGTGCATGTGCCGTCACCGTTACTTTCAAATTCAAAGCCTTCGGAAGGTTTTAAATCTGTTTCCACTACTTGATTACTTTCCGTCTTTTTTTCCGCATCAGAAGTTTCCTCTTGACTAGGAACTTCCGTCACAGGATTTTCCATACTGCTGACCTCGTTATTCTCTGTCTCTGTCTCTGCCTTTGTTTCTACCTCTGTCTTGGTCTCTACCTCTGTCTTGGTCTCTACCTCTAGTACTGTATCTGCTAAACTACTTTCATTAGCCGCCTCATTTATATCACCTTTGCTTCCGCATCCCGAAAGACACAAGAACATAATTATTACTATAAACAATATTTTTAATACTTTCAATTTTTTACACATAAACTTTTTCCTCCAACTTTCTAAACTTTTTTCCATAATATTTTTCATTTTTCGTATTCTTTTTTGACCGGTATATCTTCTTCAGGCATCCTCCCTTCTGTTTATTTTTTGAAGCAGATATTTTTATTAACTTTTTCCTACCTTTTTTGTATCAAAGCACAAAGAATTTCCATTTGTTCCTCAATTCGCCTCTTTTCTTCTTTCAATTTTTTCATTTGATTTTCCAGAATTGGAATAACACTTATTTGGGGCGCATCAATAATTACTTTGATTTCCTTTATAGAAAACCCCATTTTCTGATACATGCTAATAGTTCCAATTCTCTCTTGTGCAGCAGCATCGTATAACAAATGCCCCATCTTATTTTTTCCTGTTGCTTTCACAAGTCCTGCTTTCTCATATCCCTGCACCGCCCTTCTTGAAACCTCATATTTGACACACACTTCCCGCAATGTTGTCTCCTGCATATATTTACCTCCTAATCAACGTAAAACTGCACGTTACGTGCAGTCAACTGTTTTTGTCTAAAACACGGACTAAATATCTGCTTCGTAATAGGGCGTGTTTTTTGCGCGAATTGTGTGCGATTTAATTAAAATAAAAAAAGCTTGTAAGATTTCTCTCACAAGCTAAAATACAGATTTTATAAGATTTATATATTCAATTTTTGCATCGTGTAATAATATCAGGAATTATTGGTTTATTTTCAAAAATCGTGAAACAAACAGCACATCCGACAAATGCTTAGTTTCTTTGTAAACATACAGCATTACAACAATGCCGTCTTCGCCATCCGCCTGAAATATAAACTCGGTATTGTATCCATGAAATTTCGCTGTGTACGAGCCTAAATAATAGTCATATTCACTACCATAATAAGTATCTAATCCCTTTTTAGATGATTTGATATTCTTCTCGCCTATAATGTTGTAAACAATCGCTTTTTCAATCAGTTCTGTTTCTTCTGCATCATTTAAGTAATCAGCAAGCTGTGTTTTATTATCAAAGTAGCATATGAACAATGATTCCGGGTACGAGTCATTTGCCTCCAATTTATTGAGTCTATATTGATACCCTTCCATTGTACCAAGTTCTTCATCTATGATATTGAATTGAATGTCTTCGCTAGTCCAAGCAGCAGGAATGTAATATTCTACATCACCATTATGCAAAGTGACTTTATTGGCATTTCTCTTATCAAACGATGAGTCATTTAGCAAATAAAACATCTCATTGGATGCTATGCCTGATGGCATATCCACTATTTTCTCCGCTTTCAGATGAATATCCTTGTCAATGGCATCTACTGTGATTTTTCCATATAATGCAACGCTATCTCCTACGCTGTAACCGGATGCCACCGTTCGCAGTTCTTTATCATATGAACACTTCACAGTCATATCCGAAGACGTCGCACCTGTCAATACAAGATTTTTGCCATTCTTGCCGATACTCGATACTTTGCCCACTAGAAGAACCATGGCATTTTGATATGCTTCTTTGGCGTCTTCACCATCTTGTGTAAACGCAGAGATAACTTCATCAACTGCACAATACTGATATACCCTGTTATTCTCCGTATCAATCACCACTTTAGTACGGTTGAACCAACCTGCTCCACACAATGAAAAACATATGCAAACTGCTGATATCACAATTAATATTTTCCTTTTGTCCATAGCATAGCTCCCTATTCTTTCGTATAGCTTAACCCAATCTCTGCTTCTAAATCACTTAGGATAGACAATACCTCTTTGTATACATGTGATTCTGCGAAATCATCCACTAATCGAAACGACACATATTCACTATTGTCCTGTTTAATTCTTGCTTTGAGTTTATTCAAATCAGTATATTCTTCCGTATCATAAGTAATCGTCTGCTCTCTTACCGTAATAACAACTATTCTTTCCTTATCTTCGACCGAATTTTCATCATTTGACACTGACCCCGACAATACTTTATCATCAGAAGAAGCTGATGTAGAATTTGATGTCTCAGACTTCTCCGCCGAATTTGCTCCCGGAATATTTTCTTGAATAGCCTCATTCAGCTTAATGAGTTCGTTGTTCTTTGTATCGTCATTTAATAATTTAACTTCTTTCTTGTCACAGCCCGCCAAAAGTACTAGCGAACAAATCATAATAAACATTACCAAATACTTCTTTTTCATCGTGTTTCCTCATATGATAATCCGAGTTCATTTAATATGGTTTCAACAGAATGATATGTAGATGAAACCGCAAAACTATCAATTACTATGACCGTATTCTCTTTTCTGATCTGTGACAGTTTTTCTTTTAATTCATTATGATCGGTGCATGTTTCTCCACGTAGTGAAATTTCTTTACCGGAAATAACAATATAATAAGTGTACGCTTTTCCGGATTCAGAAACAAACTGTCCTTCCTCATTCAACTCATCCCATACCTGATTGGCAGAGGCTTGCGGATAAAGTTTCTGATAAAGCCAAAATCCCTCACCTTGTTCGGCATAACCGAGATAAAATCCTGACAGGAACATCATAGGTCCGCTCAAACATAAAATTAAAAATGTTGTTAGTGACCGTTTTCTTTTATAATCTCCATCGTATTGTGCATCCGAATCCCATTTTGTCTGAATCAATTTCTTTTCACTATCAATCTCAAATAATCCTCTAACTGGAAGCCAAATAAACAAATACCCTAAACCAGTTACACCCAAAAGTGTTGCGATTACACCCACAATCATTAAAATCCATGGTATCATTTCTCTTCCTCGTCTGCATTACTTTTCACAATATAAACATTACCGTATGTCTGTACCAACTCGTCAAATATACCATTGACCATAACCTCGTCCCGATACAGAATATGATCATCATTTTCATTGACAGAAAGAATAATCGGTTTATCCTGATTCTGTTCAATATAATCGACAAGAATCTCCCTAAAATTATTCACAGATTCCGTAATATTATTACCTATCAGATCAATTGATTGAATTTCCTCTCCTTGCTTCAAAAGTCGAATCTGTCTTTTGGTAATCTCATTTTCATCGTAAGATACAACAACAGACACAGCCCATACATTAGTAAATGCTTCCTGCTGTTCCTCGTATAGCTGCTTTTCTGCCTCTGCCTGCGTCTTAGCGTATTCTGCTTGTGTCCGCGCCTCGTCCAAATCATCACTGATAGTAGTCTGACCACATACCAAAACAAGCAATATAATAAAAATAACATCCAACATAGATGTCAGATCAATCAGGATATCGTTCCGAAGCCTGCTACCGTTCTTTCGCATTTATCAACACTCCCTATTTTTTTTGTACATTATGCGGCATCTCCGCCAAATCTCGTTTCTTGTCATAATTATTCAGCATAACTTCTACATCGTAAATAATCCTTGATGGGAAAATCGCTTCAATAAACTTAAGAACAATTGCAAAAATCAAACCCAATAAAGTGGTCTCCAAAGCAACATCAAGAGAAGCCATCATACCAGCTATATC
>CANREB010000037.1 GCA_947629525.1 uncultured Lachnospiraceae bacterium | reverse complement strand
GAGATAAACGAACGCTCCATAAGTATGACGATCAATGCCGTTACGATCACGGTAATGATCATCATCATCTGTTTGATTGCATTCAACGTATCGGACATGCCTATAAAATTTTTGATGAAGTCCGAGGTCGAATACACCTTATCGGTGTCCAGCAGGACTTTCAGCTTTTCAATGTTTTCGTTTATCTGCGCCTTGTTGGGATTGCCGTCAAAATGTACCTGTACTCCCCATATATTGTTTGCCGGCAGATTTCCAAGGTCAAAATCTTTATATAGAAAAGCGGCGTGGCTGCTGAACGAGGAATATGTTCCCGTGATGATAAACTCGTACTCCTTCTCATTTATTACTGCTGTTACCCTGTCACCGATTTCTGCATCGAGGTCACGGAGTGCGCTTACCGTTACTGCAATCTCGTCCGTCTTCTGTGGGGCGCTGCCCTCATCTACACAGAGCGTGTCATTTGTCTCGCCTTTCATAACGCTGAAAGTAATCTTTGCTGTTTTATCTTCGTGTGATGTTTCAGACTGCGTGGCAATTGTTATTGTGCATTTACCGGGCATTCCGTTATCGGCGAGAAGCTTTTCGGTATCTGCAATGACCTGCTTATACGTACTCTGATCTGCAACGACTTCTCCAAAGATTTCGCTGTCCATGATATGCGCTTCACTTGAGGGTACATCGAAGAAACGCAGTATCTTTTCACTTTTGAGTGTCAATGCAAAATTTGACATGATCGTCATCAGCAATATGCAGAGCGTGAACACAACTACTATGATGGAGAACTGCTTCGGCGAACTGATCACATCATTGACCGAGAGAAACATGACCTGCGGCAGCTTAGAGCGTCCTAAGCGCAAAAGGCTTTTTCTTCGGAAGCGTTCGCCCGTCTGACCGTTTCTTACCGCGTCGATTGGAGAGAGTTTATTTACGCTGCGTGTGCAGCCGTAACAGAACAGCAGGATAATGATAACTACTGCCACAGAGCTTAAAAGTCCCATAAAAGTACCACTCTCGCTGCCGAGAACTATATTTTCCGATATCGTCTTCATCATCATATCCCCGAGAGGGACAGAACAGAAATATCCTATCAGTGTACCGACTACAGCAAGGGCAAGATATTTGATGATATACAGGCTTCTTATACTGCCGCCCCCGATACCCACAGCCTTCATTACACCAATCTCACGAAATTCCTCACTAATTGTAAATCCAATCGTGAAGCGCAGCACCACAAAGGCTGTGAACATCAGCACGATGCTGATTATCATTAAAATATACGCAGAAAGCATATCATAAATATAAATATCCTTTCTTTCTTCCCGCGTGTGGACATATACACCGCTATAGTCCTTTGCAAGTTCCCTTATTTCATCCACGTCCGATGTATTTACATAAAACTGCCTGCCGTTCATAATATTATGAACGGCTTCGTCCTTATCAAGATAGTCATAGTCAGCAGAGTTTATGATAAGATATGGAGAAGCCGTGTTTCTCGAATCAAACAGCGCACCTTTAAACCGCCCCAAAAACTTAAACGCAAGATGACTGTTACCGACATTAAGTTCCACCTCGTTGCCCTCTTTTATATCAATGTCCTGTAAAAAAGGAGCATTAGCATAAAAACAGCCCTTGTCCACGCTTTCGATGATGTTATTGTTCTCATCGAAATAGTTGATAGCCATTTCACGATCGGAGATCAAACCGGCGGCATTCGTGAAATTATCAAATTCCTTTCCGTTATACTTAAAAAACTTTGAACTGGTTACAAACAGCCAATGCTCAGTCCTTATCTCTTTAACGGAAGTAAGCTCCCCAAGCTTTTCCTCAAGATCGTCTTCCCCACTGTTCATCGTCATCACAGTAACATCAGGGACATCTGCCACCTCAAAATAATGCTCGATACCGCCAGTCACGGCTATGATATTGTTCACCGCTGCCGCTGCAAACATGGAGCACAAAATGACAAACAGCAGCAGAATGATGTTCATGGTCTTTTTGCGTTTCAGGTCTTTTTTCAATATCCTCCAGAACATAGTGTATACCTCTTTTCCCTCGTTTTTTTCTCTATGTTCTGAATCATAGCATAGAAATTCTTAACAAGTCTTTAACTTTTGACAGAATATGAAAAAAAGTATAAGACGGTATTTTTTAATAAAAAAGGCGCATGGATTACATCTTACTGTTTCCATACGCCTTTACGCATATACTTTTAGCAATATTCACATACCGAACAGGCTCTTACTCATGAAGTATACTGTTTTTGCGTCCTTCAGATATAGCTGTATTTAATTTTTCCTGTAAATTACTTGCGCATTCTTCAGGAGTAACAGCAAAATTACCGTCTGCATCTTTGATCATAAGCAACGCTATTTCTTTGTAAAATACGTTCCTGACAGAGTTTTCACTTCCCTGCCAGTTCGGGAGATTATGCGTATAATCAACTGAATTTACGGAATTTTGTGAGAACGCCTCCAAAAGCAAAATATCATCTTTATATTTTTCCATGACCTTTTTGCTCACAGGGATGCTTCCGGCGGAACATTCAAGCCATTTATCGGTTTCATAGAAATATCTTATGAAGTCTTTCGCTATTTCTATTTTTTCGCTGTCGCCGTTGTCGAAAATCTCAAATCCCTCGTTGAAAATCGTGCAGTGATTACCGGGGTAATTGACAAAACCGTATTTTTTAAACGTATTATTCTCCGCATTGTAATCTTCTATTACTCTGCCGTACGTTGAACTTCCCAGATTAAAGTTATAAAAAGTAAGCTCGTCCATTTTGAATTTACTGCTGTTATCGGACATTGTTTTGTAATACGGGACAGGCAGATACCAGCCTGAATCCACACCGTTCTGAAGCCACCTGAGGGCAGAAATAACATCGGGATCATCAGCAAGAGCAAAATTATTGCTGCTGTCAAACAAATCGCCGCCGAACGCGCGAAGCATCGTCATGATATGAGTATCGCCCTGATTATCTTTTGCGTACATCATCATAGGGACTTTCCCTCTGCCCTCTTTTGCAAATCCGTCCGCAAGCGTATTCAATATCTTTGTCCAGTCCTCAATGCTCCAGTTTGAAATCACCGCGCCTTCGTCAATATATTCGCTCAAACCGTATTTTTCAAGCATTTCCCTGTTATATATGAGAATGTTCTCAGAGCTCATATAGGGCAGCATATAGAGCTTATTATCAAATCGTCCCTGTTCCAAATAAGCAGAAGATATATCCTCTTTCATTTCCGGTGTAAGGACATCGTCTATAGGAACAACTTTTCCCGTATGGATAAACGAGCTCATATTGAAAAATCCGTCATATAATATATCTGCCGCATCGCTTTGTCCGAAAGAATTTGTGATTGCTTTCGTTTCCTCGCCGCCTTCAAATTCTACGACTTTTATTTTAACTTTTTTGTCATATTGCGCTATAAAATCCTCACTTGCAAGTTCCAGAAGAGTACGGACATTTTTTATATTCTCATTGGAAATGCAATTCATAGTACTGGTATGAGGCACTTTTATAACAATTTCTTTTTCCGTTTTTTCTTGTCCGGAGCAGCCGGAAAGGCAGAATGAAAATGACAGCGCTATGATGATCTGCAATAAAAATGCGGTAATTCTTTTTTTCATTTTCCCGGTCCCCTTATTGTACATTTTGTTTTTCACGATCGATTTTCTCCATTTTACGAAGCAACGTATTGATATCGATCGGCTTTGTTAAAAAGTCATCCATTCCGCTGCCTAAAGCCTTGTCTCTGTCCTCCTGAAAACTGTTTGCGGTACAGGCGAATATAGTAACGGTTTTGGCATCTTCACGGTCAAGTTCCCTGATCCTTGCTGACGCCTCACAGCCGTCCAAGACAGGCATACGCATATCCATAAGGATTATTTTGAACTCATTTACCTTTGATCTCTCAAAGATATCCACAGCCTCCTGACCGTTCTGAGCATGTACAGGAACAAATCCGGACTGGCTCAGTATCTCCATCAGTATTTCCGCATTCAACTCGTTATCTTCGGCAACCAGAACTTTCGTTGACTTGACGCCGTTACCGGAATGATCAGCCGTTTTTTCATCATCATCCGTTAGATAGTCCGGAACTTCACAAATTTCAGCAGGAATTTCAACAGTAAACGTACTGCCTTTGTTTAATTCGCTCTCTACGCTTATTTCTCCTCCCATTGCATTTACAAGCAGCTTGCTGATAGCCATTCCCAAGCCTGTACCTTTTGTGGAGTTGGAGATGCTGCTGCGGTCTTGGGTAAATTTATTAAATATTTCATTCTGAAATTCCCTACTCATTCCGCAGCCTGTATCCTCACAGACAAATGTAGTCATAACATGCTTTTCGTCGATCAGGCTCTGATTTACCGAAAATTTTATAGTTCCTCCTGACGGTGTAAATTTTGCCGCATTGCCGACAATGTTCATAAGTACTTGTTTGATATGTACCTCATCACACTGTATACATGGGACTGTTATATGGATATCTTTAATAAATTCAACTCCGCGTCCTGTAATATTATCGTACTGCATTGAATAAACAGACTCCGACATTGTTTCGACAAGCATCGGGGCACGGGCAACTTCCACTTTCCCCGCCTGAAGTTTGGATATATCCAGCACATCATTTATGAGTGCAAGCAGATATTCTGCTGTATTCTGCGATTTCTTTAGCCACTCTTTTATCTGAAGATGTTTCTCCGGAGTATCGATTGCATTCATCATCAGGTAATTTAATCCGACAATACCATTCAATGGTGTACGTATCTCATGGCTCATATTGGACAAAAATTCGCTTTGTGCCTTTTCCTGAGCGTAGGCTATCTGAGTTTTTCTTTGCATAATAATGGTCAGTATGAACGCAATGACGATGACAATGATCGCAGCGCTCATTGCTGCAATGATAAGCAGAACAAATAATTTTGTCTGATCTTTTACTACCTTATCGTTCACCGACATGATAAAATACCAGTCAACACTGCTGCTGTTTAACGGTGCGCAGTAGTTCAGTTCACGAACACCGTTTTTTTCCATATAGAACCAAAATTCCTCGTCTGCAAGCATTTTTTTCTGTACATCGGATGGCGTGAGGTTAGATCTGTCACAGCGTTTAATTATATCAAACAAGTTATCGGAAACAGAACTTGCCGCATCTTTTCTGTCCACAACATATTCGCCTTTTTTATCGACTACCGAACTGTAGCCTTGTGTATTGCCTGATTCATCGACATAATTTTCAATTACAAGACCATCCACAATAGAAGACCTCTTGCAAACTCCGATAACGGCATAAACCTCTTTTTGCTCTTCGCCTATTTTTATACCGGATAATACTTCATCTTTTGGATTGTCCTGCAATTTATAACCGTAAATTACAACTTTATCGGAACCCATTACAGGAAGCGAATCATAAGCGATGACTTTGTAACTGTCAGTATTCGCGAACAGATCCATATACGGATAATAATCCGGATCTTCGCTGCCTTTTCTGTAAGTAATATCGGTATAATAGGAACCGTCTTCCATAAGCAGATAGACTTTATCGAATGTTGATTCATACGCTTCAAGTCCCAGATATTCGTTTATTTGGCTTACGGTTTTAAGTTGCTTACTGTTTCGTTTCAGTCTTTCGCCTATGCGCTGCTGGTTTTTCCAATTATATTCAATAAACATCGTAATTGTATTGCGGTCATGCACAGCAACTTCCTTGATGTTTTTGACTGCCGCATCTTCGAGGATATTTCCTGTCACAATTGAATATACATATATCGCTATAAAAAATACTATTATTATAAAAAAAATAAATAATACATAGAACCATTTGTTTTTTAATTGTTTCATAAATTCACAGCTTTCTAAAATCGTGTATCCTGATCCATTACCGCCACTCCTGATGCGGTATCTTAAATAGTGTGAAAAGGGGTCCACCCTCCATTTGGGTGAACCCCCTGAAAACTTATTTATTATTGATTGCCGCCTGTGCCGCTGCAAGCCTTGCAATAGGCACTCGGAACGGTGAGCATGATACATAGTCAAGACCAATCTTATGGCAGAACTCTACCGATGAAGGGTCGCCGCCGTGCTCGCCGCAGATACCTACATGAAGCTTAGGATTTACGGGCTTGCCAAGCTTAATTGAAAGTTCCATAAGCTTGCCTACGCCTGTCTGGTCGAGTTTAGCAAACGGATCGTTCTCGAATATCTTAGTATCATAGTAAGCATTTAAGAACTTACCTGCATCATCACGTGAGAAGCCGAATGTCATCTGTGTAAGGTCATTTGTACCGAAGCAGAAGAAGTCAGCCTCTTGTGCGATCTCATCCGCCGTAAGAGCAGCTCTTGGTATCTCGATCATAGTACCAACTTCGTACTCAAGCTTAACGCCTGCTGCCGCGATTTCTGCATCCGCTGTCTCTACAACGATCTTCTTTACATACTTAAGCTCCTTAACCTCGCATACAAGCGGAATCATGATCTCAGGCCTAACCTTCCAGTCAGAATGAGCTTTCTGTACATTGATTGCAGCACGGATGACAGCCTTTGTCTGCATCTTGGCAATCTCGGGATATGTTACCGCAAGACGGCATCCTCTGTGACCCATCATAGGGTTAAACTCATGCAATGAAGTAATGATATTCTTTATAGTTTCTACTGATTTACCCTGAGCGTCTGCAAGCTTTTTGATGTCTGCTTCCTCTGTGGGAACAAACTCATGAAGAGGCGGATCAAGGAAACGTATCGTAACTGGGTTGCCCTCAAGAGCTTCATAGAGCGCCTCAAAGTCTCCCTGCTGATAAGGAAGGATCTTCTCAAGTGCCGCTTCTCTCTCCTCAACAGTATCAGAACATATCATCTCACGGAATGCAGCGATCCTGTCTTCCTCAAAGAACATATGCTCTGTACGGCAAAGACCGATACCTTCCGCGCCAAGCTCTCTTGCTTTCTTAGCGTCCGCAGGCGTATCTGCATTTGTCCTTACCTTTAATGTCCTGTACTTGTCAGCCCAACTCATAATCCTGCCGAACTCACCTGCAATAGTAGCGTCAACCGTAGGTATCTCTCCGTCATAAATGTTACCTGTAGAACCGTCAAGAGAGATGTAATCTCCTTCATGATATTCTTTACCCGCAAGTGTGAACTTCTTATTCTCTTCATCCATAGCGATGTCGCCGCATCCTGATACACAGCATGTACCCATACCACGCGCAACTACCGCCGCATGTGATGTCATACCGCCGCGCACTGTAAGAATACCCTGAGACGCTTTCATACCTGTGATATCCTCGGGTGATGTCTCAAGACGTACAAGTACGACTTTCTCGCCTCTCTTGCTCCATGCTTCCGCATCCTCTGCCGAGAATACGATCTTACCGCATGCAGCACCCGGCGACGCACCAAGTCCCTTGCCTACAGGTGTAGCGCTCTTAAGCACCTTAGCGTCAAACTGGGGATGAAGCAGAGTATCAAGGTTACGTGGATCGATCATTGCAACAGCTTCTTCCTCTGTTCTTACTCCCTCATCAACCAGATCACATGCTATCTTTAATGCAGCCTGAGCTGTTCTCTTACCATTTCTTGTCTGAAGCATGAAAAGCTTTCTGTCCTGAATGGTAAACTCCATATCCTGCATATCTCTGTAATGGCTCTCAAGTGTAGCGCATACATTCTTAAACTGTTCAAATACCTCAGGCATGATCTCAGCCATCTTAGCGATAGGCATAGGTGTGCGGACACCCGCAACTACGTCCTCGCCCTGAGCGTTCATAAGGAACTCGCCCATAAGCTTCTTCTCGCCTGTTGCCGGATCTCTTGTAAATGCAACACCTGTACCTGACTCGTCAGACCAGTTACCGAATGCCATCTCCTGTACATTGACTGCCGTACCCCATGAATAAGGGATATCATTGTCTCTACGATATACATTGGCACGCGGATTGTCCCATGAACGGAATACAGCCTTTACAGCACCCATAAGCTGCTCCTTGGGGTCATCAGGGAAATCCTGTCCTATCTTAGCTTTATATTCAGCCTTAAACTGATTGGCAAGCTCTTTCAGGTCGTCTGCAGTAAGGTCTACATCCTGTGTAACTCCTCTGTCAGCCTTCATCTTGTCGATAAGTTCCTCAAAATATTTCTTGCCTACTTCCATAACTACATCTGAATACATCTGGATAAATCTTCTGTAGCAGTCGCGTGCCCATCTCTCATTGCCTGTCTTCTTTGCTACAACTTCCACAACCTGCTCGTTAAGACCGAGGTTAAGGATAGTATCCATCATACCGGGCATTGATGCTCTTGCGCCTGAACGGACTGATACAAGTAACGGATTTTCCAAATCACCGAACTTCTTGCCTGTGATCTCTTCCATCTTCACAATGTACTCGTTTATCTGTCCCTGAATTTCGTCATTGATCTGTCTTCCGTCTTCATAATACTGTGTACATGCCTCAGTTGTGATCGTAAATCCCTGAGGAACGGGAAGACCCAAGTTTGTCATTTCCGCAAGGTTAGCACCCTTACCGCCAAGAAGCTCGCGCATGTTGGCATTGCCTTCTGTGAATAAATATACCCACTTTTTCATTCTCTAAAACTCTCCTTTACTGTATTGGTTACGTCAGTCCATAGACATCTTACTATGCACCGCTGTTTCAATGATATACATAATAAGTTTAATTGTCAAGAATTTATCAAAGATTTTTTTCCAAATATTTGGATTTTTTTCTGTTTTAGAGCATATGTATATTATTATCGCTGTTATCATAGAAATATACCGAGTATGACAGAATTTCTTCGGCGTCTACCTGCGTGTCGTTTACTTCTCTTACCATGCTTTTTATGCTTTCCGCGCCATCTGCTTTATCCATCGGCAAAAGCAGCACTTCATGGACAGACGACGGTATTATATAAAGGCTGCTGTTCATCGTACTTGAAACGTTTTTTAACAGATCGGGATAGAGAATACACGCTGCTCCCTGAAGCCTGCTTTTATTGCTAAGCACGAATATCGGCATTTCATCGCCCTCGTCCTCACATGGCACAAACTCCTTTATTACGTCTTTCATGTTTTTAAGTTCATATTTGTTGAGGACGGGCGTATTACGGCATGCATCCGCATACAGCTCGTCAACGGATATCCCCCATACTTTAAGATGCGCGTTATGTATCAGGATAGTTGCGTTTCCGAACTTTTCTTCCGTGATAAGGAATTGGAAGACTATTGATAAGTCATGGAACTTTATATGCGGAATATCCTCCAAAAGCTCCTTATTTTTTTCCGTATTTATGAGTTTATATATTATTTTGTTCCTTATCTGCTTATAATCAAGGAAATACCGCATATCGATGCTTTTGTCTATCCTGTTTTTGTGATAGACATCAAGTATGTCGCTGACCGCCTGTGCTATAGTCATCCTTCCGCGCTCATACATATCATAGTAACTGTCAAGATAGATCGAGGGTGAAATGTTGCTGTCATCACATATGACCGTAAGCCCCGTGAGTATTATCCCGTTGTTCTTAGTGACTTCTTTAAGTCTTACCTCGCAGCCGTCCTCTATCCTGTTTGCTACTTCATCCCTTATAATTGTTTTAAAGCTTGTAAAATTCATTTAAAATCCTCCTTAAGATAATTTATACTCTCCAAACTTTTTGCGCGTACGCAGTATTTTTGCACAAAAAAAGACAACGCGAAAAAAGCTTTTGATTTCCCGTTGTCTTTCTATTGTTTTATATCATATCCGGTCGTCTCAGATGTCCGTATTAAACTCTTGAGAGATATTCGCCTGTTCTTGTATCGATCTTGATAACATCGTCATTGTTTACGAACAGGGGCACTGATACAACCGCGCCTGTCTCAACTGTAGCGGGCTTTGTTGCGCCTGTTGCCGTATCGCCTTTAAATCCCGGCTCCGTGTCTGTTATCTTTAACTCCACAAACAAAGGCGGCTCAATGGCAAATACATTGCCGTTATGCGAACATACCTTGACTACCTCGTTTTCCTTGACAAATTTAAGCGCATCGCCGATGCTGTCTTCGCCAAGGCTTATCTGCTCATATGTCTCTGTATCCATGAAGTTGTAAAGATCGCCGTCTTTATACAAATACTGCATATCTTTTCTGTCGATACGTGCCTGAGGGCATTTCTCAGTAGGTCTGAATGTCTTCTCGACCACGCCGCCGTTGATTATGTTCTTGAGCTTTGTCCTCACGAATGCCGCGCCTTTACCGGGCTTAACATGCTGAAACTCAATTATCTGATAGATGTTTCCTTCAAACTCTATCGTAATACCGTTTCTGAAATCACCTGCTGATATCATAAATATTATTCCTCCTGATATTCACTTTTCACATTTGCAATCCTTTGACCATTTTATAACAAATTGAGTCACATTTCAACTATTATTTTTTACATTTCGCATTTTTTTCTAAATCCGTCTTATCCAAAATGTAATCTATCGCCATTATATAACCGTCAAGTCCTTTTCCGTATATCTGATAGTCGCACACTTCTTTAGTCACGGAAACGCGCCTGAACTCTTCTCTTTTGGTGATATCCGAAATATGTATCTCTACTTTTGGTACAACAATGCTTGCAAGCGCGTCGCGTATCGCGTACGAATAATGCGTGTATGCCCCGGGATTTATGACTATCCCCTGTGTGCCGTCAAAATATGATTCCTGTATCCTGTCGATTATCGCGCCCTCATGGTTTGACTGGAAACATTCTATTTCACAATTTTCGCGCTTTGCCTTCTCCTGTATCATATTGACAAGATAATCATAGTCCTGTGTGCCGTATATGCCCTTTTCCCTTATCCCGAGGAAATTGAGGTTAGGACCGTTTATGACCAAAAGCTTCATTGCTTTAAACCTCCTTCTTAACACTGTTCATTATTATTTTGGCAGCTTCTTCCGGTCTTAAATCGTCTACAGACAGACTTATCTGCGCTGCCGCCTCATATGCGCTTTCGCGCTGCGCAAGCATCTGTTTTATCCGTTCAAGCGGATCATCGCATTGCAGAAGCGGTCTTGTCGTGTCATATCTTACTCTCTCATATATCGTCTCCGCAGAAGCCTTTAAATAAATCACATAACCAAGTTCCGCCAAAAGCGCCCTGTTCTCTTCACGTACAGGCATCCCGCCGCCCGTAGAAATGACAAGTCCGTCATTTTTTTCTTCGAGCATATTCCTTAACAGTTCTGTTTCCATATCCCTGAAACGCGGCTCGCCCTCCGCCGCAAATATCTCGCTGACAGTGCGTTCCTGCTGCTGCACGATAAGTTCATCCGTATCGGTAAAGGTATAGCCTGATATATTTGCAAGGCATTTGCCTACTGTGGTCTTGCCGCATCCCATATATCCGATAAGAATTATATTGTTTCTTTTCATACTCTGCCCTCTTTCAGCAGTTCATATGCTTTGTCCGCAATCTTATCATCCACTTTACAGCCGTTCCATAATTCAAAAGCGTCAACCGCCTGATATAAAAGCATTTTTAACCCGTTATGCGCAGGTACTCCGCTTTGTCTTACAAGCCTCATAAATTTTGTCTCCCAAGGCGTGTATATCAGGTCATATCCGACCTTGACGCAGCCGTAAAACGCTTCGTCTTCGATAACAGTCTCGTCAACTCTCGGAAAAAGCCCTACGCTTGTACATTGTATGACAATATATCTTCTCTCTCCCGTTTTTGAAAGGCTTTTGTACCCGTCAAGCGGCATCGGCACTATGCGGTCAGTATTGAGCGCCTTATTTACTTCATCCGCTATGCTTACAGCCTTGTCATGGCTTCTGTTCAGAAGATATGCTTTTTTCACATTGTAAGACGCGCACATAAAGGCAACAGCGCGCCCCACGCCGCCCGCTCCGAGTATTATTACTTCTTCGCCGTCTATCGTGATACCGTCGCTTCTCATAGCGCGTTCCAGTCCCGAAATATCCGTATTATAGCCTTTGTAACCGCCCTCAACACGCACCAGTGTATTTACCGCTCCTATATTTTTCGCGCGTTCGTCTGTGTCAACAAGATATTTTATCACATCGTTTTTGTACGGCACCGTGACATTCATGCCGAGTATGTTCAGTCCGTACGCTCCTTTTACCGCCGCGCCAAGCTGTCCGTTATCCACAAAAAACGGAACATACACCATATCTATCCCTAAGCTGTCCGCGATAAAATTATGTATCTTGGGCGACATCGTATGTTCCACAGGATTGCCTATAAGACCGCTTACCCGCGTTTTTCCGTTTATTATCATTTCAATCCTCCACCTTCATGTCCTTTTTACATTTTCTATTATAAAAGAACAGAACGATTTTCTCAAGACAGCGTTTCAAAACGATCTGTATTTCTTCTTTGGGGTGGATAGGTTCAACAAGTATCGAGTATATGCCCGCCCTGTTTGCCCCCCAGACATCCGTAAAAATCTGGTCGCCTACAAAGAGCGTGCTTTTTATATCCGTTTTCATTTTCTGCATTGCCGTAAGGTAATTTTTGGGATTTGGTTTTCCCGCCTTATAAATATATGGCGCGTCTACGGCATCGCAGAACATTTTCACTCTCGGCTCCTTGTTGTTTGAGATTATTATCGTCTCATATCCGATTGTTTTGAGCATTTCAAAGAGTTTTAACGCACGCTCGTCTGCAGGCGCTCCATGCGGCACAAGCGTATTGTCTATGTCAAAGATAATGCCCCTGTAACCGTTTTTGTACAATCCCTTATAATCAATCTCATATGCCGACTTCATATATTTTTTAGGGTAAAAAATTTCAAACATCAAATATCCTCCCGAATATCAGTTAATGTTTGCCGCTTCAAGCAAAAGTTTTGTATAGTCGTTCTGAGGGTTTTTGTATATTTCGTCAACACATCCCCGCTCAAGTATCATCCCGTCACGCATGATCATCACCCTGTCGCACATCATATAAACAACGCGCAGGTCATGTGATATAAACAGTATGGAAAGCCCCATTTCCTTATGAAGCTGTAAGAGCAGCTTTATTATCTGTGCCTGAATCGTTACGTCAAGCGCCGAAACAGGCTCATCCGCTATAAGAAAGCCTGTATCGCACAAGAGCGCCGCCGCTATCGCGATGCGCTGCCTTTGTCCGCCCGAAAGCTCGGACGGATAATGCTCCCGGATTTTTATGTCAAGTCCGACTTTCTCCAGCATCTGCGCTACTTTTTCCTGTCTTTTTGCATGCGTAAGCTTTTCAGTTCCTTTTTTCATCCGAAGCGGTTCCTCCAAAATCCATCCGATTTTTTTTGACGGATTGAGTGAACTGTACGGATCCTGAAATACCATTTGGGGATTGCGGCAGTCGAGACTGATACTGCCGTCATAATTGCTCTGCATGCCGAGTATCGCTTTTGCAAGCGAAGTCTTTCCGCACCCGCTCTCACCTACAAGTCCTAATATTTCTCCCCTTTTCATACTAAAGGAAATGTCTTTTAGTACATGGTGCTTTTTATTATAATACACGTTTAAATTGTTTATTTCCAGTATATTTGTCGTTTCCATAGAAAATCACCACTCTATATTTCAGGCTTTTCAAGTTTTGGGATCGCATCTATCAGTTTCCTTGTATAATCCTGTTTCGGATCGGTAAAGATTTCTTCGGATGCGCCTTCCTCCACCACTCTGCCGTCATGCATCACAAGTATTCTTCCGCACAGCCTTTTTACAAGGCTTAAGTCATGTGATATAAATAAGATCGAAGTCTTCTTTTCCCTGTTAAGCCGCTGCAAAAGTTTTACTATCTGCATCTGTATCGTCACATCAAGCGCCGTCGTCGGTTCGTCCGCGATAAGCAGTTTCGGCTCGCATATCATTGCCGACGCTATCATCACACGCTGGCGCATACCACCCGAAAGTTCATGCGGATACTTTCCGTAAATGCGCTCCGGCTCGTCAAGCTCCACGCTTTTCAGGCTCTCAACGGCAAGTCTGTATCGCTGCGCCTTGTCCATTTCGGGTCTGTGTATTCTGAGGCTTTCTTCTACCTGCCACCCTATCCGCTTTGTCGGATTGAGTGAAGTCATAGGCTCCTGAAAAATGACGCCAATGTCATTTCCCTGTATTTTTCTAAGTTCCGAACGTTTTGCGCCTAAAAGCTCCTTACCGTCAAAAATTATCCTGCCGTCCGTCGTTATATCATGACGGCGCAGAAGTCCCGCTATAGCCATTGCTGTCAGGGATTTTCCCGAACCCGACTCACCCACTATGCCAAGTATCTCGCCGCGTTTTAATACCATATTTACGTTTTTTACAACATGCTCGGGCGCATCGTGGTCGTGAAACTCTATATTCAGATTTTTGATGTCAAGCAAAATATCATCCATAGTCACTTACCCTTTTTTTAATCCGTCAGCCAAAAGCGAAAATCCAAGTACAAGCAGAATGATCATAAGTCCCGTAAACACAGCATACCCCGGCGCGGAAAACAGATATCCCTGCGCCTCGGACAGCATACTTCCCAGACTCGCGTCGGGCGGCTGCACTCCGATGCCAAGATAACTCATTCCCGCTTCCGCAAGCACGGCGTTGTTAAATCCTATCATTATTGAGGACAGCAGTACCGTCATAGTATTTGGAAGTATATGCACAAAAATTATGCGCAGATGCGATACTCCCGCAAGCCTCGCGCTTTTAACATAATCCATCTCGCGATATTTGATGAACTCTCCGCGCACTATACGCGCAAAACTCGGTATAAACGCAATCCCCAAAGCAAGTACCACATTGTATTTTCCCGTACCGAAAAGACTGATAAAAACAAGCGCAAGAAGTATACTCGGAAAAGCAAATACCACATCGTTTATGCGCATAACCACCTCGTCAAGCCATCCGCCGAAATATCCCGTGACAGCTCCGATAAGCACGCCGCTCACCACGCCTATAACAACAGTCGCAAGCGCTATTACAAAGGTATTTCCCATACCCTTAAGCACTCTTGAAAAGATATCCCTGCCAAAATTATCGCATCCCATAAGATGCTTTATACTTGGCGCCGCAAACTTAGCGCTGCTGTCCATCTTCGTCGGGTCATAAGGCGTATAAAAGAAACCCAGTATTATCAAAAAAAGCATGATACAGGTAATTATCAGACCTATTATTAAATTCAGAGAATGCTTTTTCTTAGTCTGCATATTATCGCTGCCCCTCTTGTCACTTGTTTAGCGTTTCTTTCTGCATGGTTATCCTCGGATCCACAAGCTGATAGATAATGTCAACGCAGAAGTTGGTCACTATGACCACAAACGCGATAAGCACTATCACAGCCTCCACTACGGGATAATCCCTGTATGATATCGAAGTAAGAAGTATGCGCCCTATCCCCGGTATATTAAATACCTGCTCTATGACAATGCTTCCCACCATCATATCCGCAAGAGTCATTCCCCACAGCGTTATCACGGGAAGCATGGCATTTCTCAGCACATGGTGATACAGCACCTTGCTTGTATTGTTTCCCCTGCTGTAAGCTGTCCTGACATAATCTTTTCCCGCCTCTTCAATGCATGAACCGCGCAGAAGCTTTACCGACATCGCGATCTTAGGAAGAGCAATTGCTATACAGGGGAATATCATATATAATATAAAGCCACCCGGATCCTTATCATACGAAACAAATCCGCCGGGCGTAAATATCTTAAGAACAAGACCGAATATATAAGTTATCAGAATACCCATAAAAAAATGCGGCACGGACATCATTATCTGATTTAAAATTATTATAAATCTGTCTATGCCTTTCCCTTTATGCTTTGCAGAATATATGCCGATCGGCACGGATACTGCCGCCATTATTATAAAAGCCGTCACCGCCATCATTACATTGACGGGAAGCTTTGACATGATCATTTCCGAAACAGGCACTCTGTATTTATACGAAATGCCAAAATCGCCTCTTATAAAATTTATAAGCCAGTCCGCATATCTTTCAATGAAAGGTCTGTTAAGACCCATTTCTTCCCTCACAGCCGCAAGGCGTTCAGGCGTCACATCCGTTCCCAGAGCCGAAAGCGCCGCGTCTCCCGGGATTATATCAAAAGCAAGATAGACGAGGAATGAAATGCACAAAAGCGTTATCAACATCGTCACAAGCTTTTTTAAAACATATTTCATACCACGCCTACCTCTTTTTAACAGTCTGCTGTTATTCTGCTACATAAAGCTTTGAAAAATCCTGAATGTATAAAGGATAAAATTCATAGCCCGCATATTTTTTGTTTATCGCAACAAGCTCGCACATATCCTGAATATATACGTTTGCCGCTGTATCTGTAAGTATTGTCTCGCACTCTTTGTAATACTGCGTCGCCATATCGTCATCAAGGACCGCTTCCGCCGAAAGTGCGTTTTTATAAGCCGTATCATAATCAGGGTTGCCGTAATTTATAAAATTATTGCTTGCTGTTGACTGGAAACGGCTCAGCATCGCGCCTGCCGTAAGCGTTGACGCGTCAACTCCGACTACTGTAGCCTCAAAATCACGCGCTCCGTATACATCACTTAACCATGTTTCCCATTCGATAAGTTCAATATTCATCGTCACGCCTATAGCCTTGTACTGCTCCGCTAAAACCTGCGCCGTATCGATATGCTGCTGATAATTTGACGGAACTTTTGCCGTAAATTCAAAACCGTCGGCATATCCTGCCTCGGCAAGCAGTTCTTTCGCTTTCTCTATGTCGGTCGTATATACATCGTTGAGTTCGTCCATATAATATTTTCCGAATGTCGGGAACATGCTGCTGCCTACAGGCGTACCCTTGCCGTCGGAAACAAAATCCAAAATCTCCTGCTTGTTTACCGCATAGCATAAAGCCTTGCGCACAAGTTCATTGTCAAACGGCTCTACAGCGTTATTCAGGTACATACCCTGAACAAGATTCATAGTACCCTCAAGTATGTTAAATTCATCGCCAAGCTCAGCCGCCTGCGCCGTCGTCACTCTTGCCACCATATCTACCGCGCCGCCTTCAAGATTCATTACAATGGCATCGGCATCGGCAAGCACTTTCAGATTAACTGTCTTGATGTGAGCGGGTTCTCCCCAGTAATCGTCAAAACGTTCCAAAACCACGCTTTCCTGCAATGAACGCGATACGAACTTATAAGGACCTGTACCTACCGGCTCTGCTTCAAGATCCGCAACATCCGCGGGAACGATAGCAGCCTCTATAGTAGCGCATATCGCGATAAATACGCTGCTTGCCTCTTTAAGCGTAACGACAATGGTCTTGTCGTCGGGCGTCTCAACGCTTGCGATATTAGAAAACGCCGATATAACAGGCTCTCCCCCGTTTAAACCGGCGCATTTTTCAATCGAATATTTCACGTCTGCAACCGTTACGGGATTTCCATTGTGGAACTTGATACCGTCCCTCAATGTGAAAGTATAGACCAGACCGTCCTCTGACATCGTATAGCCGCTTGCCACGGCAGGATTAAGATTGCCGTCGCTGTCAGGCTTGTACAAGCCTTCATAGATATTGAACAGTATCTCCTGTGTGCCTGAACCGTTCGCGTAGTTAGGGTCAAGGCTGTTCAAATCCTGCGGAATGCCGACAGTTATCTGCGAATCGGCGCTGTCCGCCTCTTCCTGCGCATTTGTCGGTGCGCTTACGGAACTTTCGTCTGTCGAAACAGTTGCATCCTGTGTAGAGTCTCCATCCGCCTTATCACCTGCGCATCCGCCCAGTGCAATAGTCAGTGTAAGCAACATACTTACGAAAAGAACTTTTGCATTTTTGTGTTCTCTCTTAGTCATGTTTTTACTCCTTTTCTTATTTTTCTATATTCAGTTTTTACGGCATTGGGTTTAGTCTGTCATATTTTGTGATACAGTACCTTCCCTCAGCCCTGATAATTGTATACAATAATTACCGAAAATGCAATAGGTATATCAAATATTATTGTATTTTTATTTGTCCAATACTTTTTTCAGCTCGTCCATAAACGTGTTGACATCCTTAAACTCACGGTACACGGAAGCAAAACGCACATACGCTACCGCGTCCAAATCCTTAAGTTTATTCATGACAAGCTCACCTATAACCTGACTTTGCACTTCTTTTTCTTCCCTGCCGAAAACTTCTGTCTCAACTTCGTCAACAAGCCTGTTTATATCGTCCACGCTTACAGGTCGTTTATGGCATGCACGCCATACTCCGCCCTCTATCTTAGTCCTGTCGTAAGCTTCCCTGTTGTTGTCTTTTTTGATAACGATAAGCGGTATCGTCTCCACTTTTTCATATGTAGTAAAGCGCTTACCGCACTCGTCGCAGACACGGCGTCTGCGTATTGAGCTTCCTTCATCGGCAGGTCTTGAGTCTATGACCCTTGTATCCTCACTGCTGCAAAACGGACATTTCATAAATAAGCCTCCATTCCCCTGCAATAGCTGATTTGTATGTAAATTTGATAAATTTTCTTACAATTCAGTATACGTGAAGTTCAAAACAATGTCAACGCCCAAAAAACACATACATTACTCATTTTTTGCAAATAGGATTCTTTTTGTCGTTTCAGGCACTAGCTTGTCCAATTCCGGCAAGTCCATCTGCCGTGCCTGCTCGATGACCTCTAGGTCGAGCTGCAGTTAAGAAACCCTCTCGGCTATGTAATAATTCATTCCGTTTGGGGGGCTGGGCAAATTGGCTTACAAGCTGTAAGCCAATTTACTCGGACAGCTCATTTTCAATTTCTTCAATCGTTGGCAAGCTACTCTTAAATTCCTCCCGAAGAACTTTTGTCAGTTCATATTGTGCAATCCCTATCGGCTGTGACATATCATCAAGAGCATATTCCGCAACCACATCGTCTTTATCTTTACAGATAAGGATGCCGATTGTCTGATTATCCTGCTCCGTTTTCATATTTTTATTTACTGCGGTCACATAGAAATTTAGCTTTCCTGCAAATTCAGGCTTGAATTTTTCCGTTTTTAATTCAACCACGACATAACAATGAAGCCGCACATGGTAGAATAATAAGTCCATATAAAAATCAGTTTCCCCGACTTTTATATGTACCTGCCTACCGAGATACGAAAACCCTGTTCCTAATTCCAAAAGGAATTGCGTAATCTGGCTTACAAGTGCATCCTCTAATTCCTTTTCATCATACTTTTCCCGCAAAGTCAGAAAATCAAAATTATAGGGGTCTTTTAAAGTCTGCTCCGCTAAATCAGACTGCGGCTCTGGGAGCTTGAATTGAAAATTATTAACTGCTTTTCCTTGCCGTTCATACAATCCACTGTCAATTTGATGTTCTAAAACCGTTCTGCTCCATCCATTATCCAATGTTTTCTGGATGTAAAATATCGCTTCGTGGATGCTCTTGCACTTATACATAATCCGTTGATTATGCCCCCACGGTACGCTTTTTACCATTTTTTCTATCAATTCCGTTTGGTTTGCAACCTGTAAGCCATTTTCATTTGAATTGTAAAATTTATACCAATATCGGATACTTTTTAGGTTTTGAACTGAAAAACCCGACATATTCGGAAAGGCTTTTTTCAAATCTTTGCTCATTGTTGACAGAAAACCGTCGCCCCATTTGGAAGTCGCCTGTTTTTCCACAATGTCTTTTCCTATATTCCAGTATAAGTCAAGCACTACATCATTTACTTTGACAGACGCTTTTATTTGGCTGCTCTTTATTCTTTTCTTAATATCTTCAATCCACTCTATATATTCCTCTGTCACAATAAAGCCAACCTCATTCTTCGTCATAAATGTTCCTCCTGATAGTATTTCCTGTTGCATGGTTTATATCCGCCAGACGCAATTTATTTTAACACAAAGCCGTAAATTTTTCTACTGTTTCGACTATGTAAAATACGGCATCAGCTTCACGCCAACGCCGCCGTTTTCTTCGGTCGGTCCGTTATAATACTCCCGCTTTTTTCAGATACCCTACACCGTCATAGCAGTCACGCAGGGACGACAAAACCGACGGATTATCTTTATGAGAGTATCACGGAGTACGACATTGACGAGCCAAAACGCTATGACATGAAATTTGGCAGAGCAAAGCAATTCCAGTGGTCGGGCTACGAGGGCAAGAAAAGTATACTTTTTTGTTCGTTTTATTTTTATAAAAAATCAAGGAACAAATTCACAGCATTGCGTGACAAAACATTATATATCCACCAATATAATGTCAGGTCCAATCTGCTTAATACACTTATACGGAATGACAATCACCGAATCGTCTGTAAACATACTCCAAAAGCCCTTAGAGCCGGGCACCATGATCTTACATATGCAGCCTCCGCACTCATCTATCTCCATATTGCAGATATGTCCAAGCCTTTTGCAGTCCTTTATACTTATAACCTCTTTTTTCTTTAAATCACTATACAGCAAAAAAATCCACTTCCCTTATACATCGGCTGATATATCATATGCCGTCCGTACAAAGAAAGTGAATTTTAATAACTATAATAACGCTCCTATTTTAATATGACATCCGCAATGTCAACTACTTCTTCCGCCGACTTGGCAAGAAGTACCATATAGTTGCCCGCATCAACCTTAAAACCGCCGTTTTCCTCATCATAGTATGAGAAAGCGCTCTCGTCAAGTTCAAGCGTTATATGCTTTGTCTCTCCCGCTTCAAGATAAACCTTTTCAAATGCCTTTAACTCCTTAGCCGCTTTTTTCACCTTGGGAAGCTTATCGGCAACATAAATCTGTGCTACCTCCGCGCCTGCCCTGCTGCCAATATTGGAAACGCTGAACTTCACCTCAACACGTTTTCTGTCTTTTGTGTTTTTAACGACATTAGCCGACAGTCCCGTCATAACAAAATCAGTGTATGAAAGTCCATATCCGAACGGAAAAGCCGTATGGACATCGTAAGTGTCATAATATCTGTACCCTACAAAGATATCCTCGCCGTATTTTACGCTGTCGCCGCCCGGGAACTCGCCAAGCACTACCGAAGGGCAGTCGTTCTCGCTGACGGGGAATGTCTCCGGCAGCCTTCCCGAGGGATTGACATCGCCGAAAATAACCTCCGCAAGCGCCGCGCCGCCTTCCATTCCCGCATACCAGCAGCATACAAGGGACTTCGCTTTATCGACCCATGCGCTCATATCAACAGGCGAGCCGACCTGCATAACGACAACCGTGTCAGGTCTTACCTCCAAAAGTTTCGAGATAAGCTCATCCTGTCCATAGGGAAGCTTCATGTCAGCTCTGTCCTGCCCCTCCGTATCAAAGTCATGCGTAAGTCCTCCGACGTAAATGACTGCGTCCGCATCCTTTGCCGCCGAAAGCGCGTCAGCCATATATTCGGCATTTTTCTCTTTCTGACGTTTTGCTTTTTCTTCGTCCTTGACTTTCTTTTCAGGTTCGGGCGAAGCATTAAGGCTGTCTGCCTGACCGTTTTCGCTGTCATCTGTTCCCGCCCATATATTGCCTATATCTTCATTATAATATCCGGGTTTGTATATTACCTGTGTGTTGCCGCCGAGTATCATATTAAAGCCCATAAGCGGCGTTATCTCATAAAGCGCCTTTATCTCTGCGCTTCCGCCTCCCAAAGCCTGCATTCTGTTAGCGTTCTCGCCTATCACGAGAAGTTTTTTTATCTTCTTTTTGTCCAGAGGAAGCATACCGTCGTCATTTTTCAAAAGCACTACCGACTCCCTTGCAGTACGGCGCAGCGCTTCCTTGTCATTGAAATCATTGTATGTGCCGCTCTTACGCTCACCGTCAAGCATGCGAAGTTCATTCATGACTTTCAAAATATGCCTTACCTTATCGTCAATCTTCGCAACAGCCGTTTCCCTGTCTATCTCACCGCTCTCTATCATCTTTATGAGCGGATCTGCAAGGTAATAATCGTCAAAATCACTCGTAACCGACATCTCCATGTCAAGGCTGCTCATAAGCGCTTCTTTTGTGTCATGCACACCGCCCCAGTCGGAAACTACTATTCCGTCAAAGCCCCATTCTTCACGCAGTATCTTGTCCAACAGATATTCATGATGGCAGCAGTGTGTGCCTCTCAGCTTATTGTAAGCACCCATTATGCCTTTCGCTTTTCCTTTTTTGACAGCCGCCTCGAATGCGGGAAGATATATTTCCCGAAGCGCTCTCTCGCTCACTTCGACATTGACCTCAAGACGTTTCGTTTCCTGATTGTTAAGCGCAAAATGCTTAACGCATGAGGAAACATCATTTTCCTCTATGCCCTTTACAAGAGGCACTACAAGCTCGGAAGTCAGATAAGGGTCTTCCCCCATATATTCAAAACTTCTGCCGCAGCGCGGATTTCGCATTATATTTATTCCCGGCGCAAGTATCATATCCTTGCCGCGTCCTCTTGCTTCTTTTCCTAGAAGCCTGCCCGCAAGATATGCAAGTTCCCTGTTCCATGTCGCGGCAAGCGCCGTATTGCATGGCATATATGAAACTGCGTCATAAGAAAGCCCGATATCAGTCCATGCATCCTTTTTGAAATCCTTGCGCACTCCCATAGGTCCGTCGGAAGTCTTAAACGGCGGTATACCTAACCGCTCCACGCCCTTTGTTGAAAAAAACTCGCTTCCATGGATCATATCCACTTTTTCCTGCAGAGTAAGCTCGGAAATCAAAGCTTCAATCTTTTCGTCAGTCATAAACGAGTACCTCCTAATTAACTTGTTTTATTTTTTTCGCCATTCTTAAACGGATGACAAAGTTAAGTATGACGGCGAACACAAACATCACAATACCAAGCACCTGCGATACCGGTATCTGCGTGTGCGGTATCAAAAGCTGATCAGTACGTATGCCTTCTATAACAGCTCTTCCTATTCCGTAACCGCCAAGATAAATAAGACACATCTGTCCGTTATATTTCTTATGCTTGTGATACCAAAGCATAAACGCAAACAGTGCCAAATTCCATACGCTCTCATACAGGAACGTCGGATGAACCTGTATAAAGTTCACATCTCCCATAGCTGCCATACCGTCGCGGTGCGACTGCGCTATATCCCAAGACCGTACCGCGTCAACAGGAAGACGCATTGCAAAAAGCGAATCCGTATAACCCCCGAACACTTCCCTGTTGAAAAAATTGCCCCATCTTCCAAGTATCTGTCCCAGCACCAGCCCGTACACTCCGCAGTCGCCTATCTGATACGGCGACAGTTTCTTTATCCTGCAATAAATAAAGAGCGTTGCAAACGCGCCAATAACGCCTCCGTATATCGCCATCCCGCCCTGCCTCGTGTAAAAGATGCTGATAAGGTTATCCTTATACATATCCCATGAAAATATGACGTAGTACAGTCTCGCGCCTATTATTGAAAATATGACCGCATAAATCGCAAAGTCCCATATTATATCGGTATCAAGTTTTTCTTTTTTGGCGATATGCACAGCCATAAGTATGCCAAGACCTACCCCTATTCCGATGATAAGACCGTAAAGGGCGATTTCAAACCCAAATACGGAAAAACTCCTCGGCACATTGTGAAGATAAATTCCCAAATGCGGAAACGCAATGTCTTTTGAACCCATTTTTTACCCCTTTTTCACTGCTTCTTAAAATTGAGTTAAACATTAAACCTGAACAATATCACATCTCCGTCCTTGACAACGTAGTCTTTGCCTTCCAATCCTACAAGCCCTTTATCCCTTGCCGCCGCAAGCGATCCGTTTTCAAGCAGGTCTTTGTAATTTACTACTTCGGCGCGGATAAAACCGCGTTCAAAATCAGTATGTATCTTTCCCGCCGCCTGAGGCGCTTTAGTGCCAAGCCTGATAGTCCATGCGCGGCACTCGTCTTCGCCCGCCGTAAGAAAACTTATCAGTCCAAGCAGACGGTAGCTTGCCGCTATAAGCTTGTCCAGTCCTGACTCCTTTAATCCAAGATCCTCAAGGAACATCTGCTTTTCATCATCCTCAAGCTCCGCGATTTCCTGCTCTATCTGAGCGCATATGACAAATACTTCAAATCCTTCTTTTGCCGCATACTCGCGTACCGCTTTCACTCCGTCGTTGTCCGCGCCGTCATTTGCAAGGTCGTCCTCTGCAACATTTGCCGCAAAAATGACAGGCTTGTCGGTAAGCAGATTATATCCGTTCCTCCATGCTGTTTCTTCTTCATCCTGCGTAACGAAACTCTTAGCCGGTTTGCCTTCCTCAAGATGCGCCTTTAATTTTTCGGCAAGCGCAAGTTCTTTTGCCTGTGCCTTGTCGTTTTTTGCCCCGCGCGACACTTTGGCGATGCGGCGTTCGAGTATTTCTATATCCGAGAAAATAAGCTCCAGATTTATTGTTTCAATGTCGCGAAGCGGGTCAATGCTGCCGTCAACATGAACTATGTTCGAATCCTCAAAGCATCTCACTACATGGACTATAGCGTCAACTTCCCTGATATTTGCAAGGAACTGGTTGCCAAGTCCTTCTCCTTTTGACGCGCCTTTTACAAGCCCCGCGATATCAACAAACTCAATAACCGCGGGCGTTACCTTTTTTGTTTTATACAGGTCGCCCAAAAGCTTTATGCGCTCGTCCGGCACTGCAACTACGCCTATATTCGGGTCTATAGTACAGAACGGATAGTTTGCCGACTCCGCACCTGCCTTTGTGAGTGAGTTAAAAAGAGTGCTCTTGCCTACGTTTGGCAGTCCCACGATTCCTAGTTTCATTTTTTATTATTTCCTCCTTAAAAATGCCTTATTTTCTACACCAAGTTCTCTTCCTCTTAGATCTTTACCCATTGAAAACGCTCCTTTCGTAAAGAAAAGAGCCTCTGATATAGTATAAATAGTACCATATTAAGGCTCAAATGTCCATATCTGTATTATATTTCTAACTTCTTACTAATATAATTCCGGTGTTTTGGGTTTTATCTCGCTGTTTAATTGATATATTAAATTATATAGAGTTATATAAAATTATATTGACTTCCATAGAAAAACGTATTAGAATATAAAACATAAAAGCAAGTAATTATCCATTGACGGTTTGAGTCTATATGTGGTGTATTAGGCTAATATAATCTATTCCTTTATTCTGACTCATGACGATTATTACAAACTTAAAGGGCACTATCCATAGTATAGGCTGCCTTGGAATTTAATAGGTTACTATACGAAGAAAGTAACTGTTCCGTTTCTCAGGCGGTGGACAGTTACTTTCTTGCATTTCTGCCAATTTCATAACCCAATTTAAAAGCAGCGCCGCATAAAATGCTTGCAATACCTAGTGCGTAATAAATAGATTGTAAAGAAATCGTTATCATATGCAAAAGTTCTCCCTTCCCAAAGATTCCACTAAGGGTTTCTATATAAACAGTGGCTTGTACTCCACTGGTGGAAGGCAACCGTCCTACCATAACTTAGATAGTACCTGATTATTATTTTACAAAAAATTCTATATTCTGTCAATATTCTCAAAAAACGGTTTAATTTTGCGCATAAAAAACAGGAAACTGTTATAATTTGAAAGCGCTTGATTTAATTCTGTTCCATAAATGCTCCGAGGAAAAAACATTATCCAAAAAGAGGGAAAAGAACGGTGTCATCGGGCTTGGCAGAGAGAAAAACGGTAGTGTCCTCATTATACCCCCGGATTACTGGCTAATAGATACAAAATTTCAAACTCTGTATTGGTTAAGCTGACCTCAATATCATTTACCGAAACACTTCTTTGTGCTAGATCAATCTTCAATTCCCCGACTTGGATTTTTGTATCTTGGAATGTATTGCACTATTTAAGGCTTTTGCTTTTGCTGTTGCTTATGACTTCCAATATCCCATTGCAAATATCTTCCTCATCATCAGAGATTACAAATAAAAGTCCTAACACATACTCGTTATTTCATACTTTTGATTTTACAATGAATAAATATGCTTATACCTATCATGGCGATAAGTATTAATATTGCAATTATAAACGACGTTTCATTCTTTATCTGATTGCCTGCATCTGAATTTACTAAAACGTCCCAAACAGCACCAACACCCCAAAAAAATGGAAATATCGAGAATATATTGCGTGTAAAATAAAATACTGTAACATACATAATTCCAACAAAAAACAACTTTGTAAACTCTGGTTGAAAACCTGCATGATGTAAACTGTAAAAAATGGCAGTAATAAGAATAGCAGGGCATATTCCAAATGCCCTCTCAAATTCATAACGTAAGAATCCATATATGAAAATCATTTCAAATATTCCTGCAACTAAAATATATGTAATCGCATAAAATGAATTTATATTAAAACTTATATCTTCTGTATTTTTGCTGATAAACATAGCCAATAAAGAAATACCCGCAGCCACATTAATTATTAAACTGACAGTCAATCTTTCTTTATGTATTCCCAAAACCGATAAGTTTTTCTTTTTTGTGATTAAAATATAATAGATAGGTGTAAGAAAACCTAAAAATAAAATCATAAGTATATCTCTCAATATAATATTGACTGCTTCGCTATTAAATAGCGCCATAGTTATACTCAGCAAAATCATAATAAGACCACAAACCAATCCAAATATATTTTCTTTATCAATGCAAAAGTGCAGCCATTTATTTTTCATTATTTTTTTTCTCCTCGATAACAGACAGTAATCTTTTTGTTCCGGATATTTCGGCTTGAACTATATCAATCATCCGCTCTAAATTCGCCACATGAAAATCAGGAACTTCCTGTTTCCATGTTTCATTGTTTTGTTCACTAATTCCTGCAAGATAAGATTGTAAGATGTTCAGTCTTTTCTCTAATAAGTCTTTCTGTGTTTCTGTTTCTAAAATATCCATGTTAAAGGCTGCTATTGTAAAAATATTGGTATCATAATTAAATTGTAGAATAGATTCTTCAATGCTTTCTTTTAGTTCATCTCTCCCTTTTTCGGTCAAAGAATATATTGTTCTATCCGGCATATTGCCTATTCTTTCTGTTGTTCCTTTGATTAATCCTCTTTTTTCTAAATTTTTCAATGTTGTATAAACCGTTGAGTCCGCAACATTGAACCACCACTTAATATTCATATAAGCTAACAGTTTTGTTATTTCATATGCATTAAGTGGTTTTTC
Organism: uncultured Lachnospiraceae bacterium; assembly: GCA_947629525.1. Taxonomy (GTDB): domain Bacteria; phylum Bacillota; class Clostridia; order Lachnospirales; family Lachnospiraceae; genus COE1. The sequence goes on along the minus strand of CANREB010000037.1, from coordinate 55 downwards.
ATAAATAATTCCCAAAAGCAACATAGCTGGTTTTGATAGCATTTCTTGTCCTCCT
>CANREB010000036.1 GCA_947629525.1 uncultured Lachnospiraceae bacterium | reverse complement strand
TTCTCTGAATTTTCTCTTTTTCTTACTTGGAATTTTCAGGTCTGCATTACTGTTTGTTTGTCAATGTGCAGGCTGCTTGACGCAACTAAGCTATAATATCACTTTTTGCTACGTCTGTCAACAGCTTTTTTGATATTTCTCGTGTCTACCGATTGCGGTAGGCTTTTATATTAACATAGGTATTACCCAATGTCAACATCGTATTAGAATATTTTTCATTTATTTTCAGGCGAAAAAAAAGAATCTCAATATTTCTAAGATACTTTTTTTCAGATTATGCCATCATTGTATTTGGAATAATAACATAAAAATAAATGAAACGGAGAAGAAGGGATTTGAACCCTCGCGCCGGTCGCCCGACCTACACCCTTAGCAGGGGCGCCTCTTCAGCCTCTTGAGTACTTCTCCTTGATACTGAATTATATCCTCTACCAATATTAATGGTATGCCGTCTAACTTGACGCAAAAATTATTATACCTAACTAATAATATATTGTCAATGATTTTTTTGTTTTTAATATAATATTATTTTTATTTTGACAATTTTTAACTTTCTTATTTATAATATCTTATTAATGTCTTATTTTATTTCCTTTACCGCTGTTTCATACAAGTCATTTCCCTCGGAATCGATCACTACTATCGTGGGAAAATCTTTTACTTCCAGTTTCCTTATTGCCTCTGTGCCTAAATCGTCATAGGCAACTACTTCCGATGCGGTTATTGATTTTGACAGAAGCGCTCCCGCTCCTCCTACAGCGGCAAAATACACTGCTTTATTTCTAACGATCGCATCCTTTACTTCCCGACTGCGCTTTCCCTTGCCTATCATTCCTTTTAATCCCAAGTCAAGAAGTCGGGGCGCATATTTGTCCATACGGCTTGCCGTTGTCGGACCTGCGGAACCGATCGGACGTCCCTTACGCGCGGGGGAAGGTCCCATATAATATATGATATTTTGCTGCATTGCTATGGGCAGCGGCTCATTTTTGTCAAGCGCTTCATTCATGCGAAGATGCGCCGCATCCCTTGCTGTATAAATAGTGCCGGTTATGTATACATAATCTCCTGCCTTAAGGTTTTCTGCCGTTTCATCAGTGAGCGGCGCTGTTATATGTTTATCCATTTTTCCTCTTTTCCGAAGCTTTGCGGTGAAATAACAGCTTCTATAATAAAAAATATGTTATAAATACCTGACCGCATGACGGTTTACATGGCAGCATATATTTATCGCTACGGGAAGCCCCGCTATGTGCGTCGGATATGTGTTTATATTAACCGCGAGCGCCGTTGTAACACCGCCAAGCCCTCCCGGTCCTATTCCTAAGCGGTTTATTTTATTTAAAAGCTCCTCTTCCATTTCTTTCACATAAGGTATCGGTGAATGTTCGTTTACAGGACGTGTAAGAGCTTTCTTTGCCATAAGCGCACATTTTTCAAATGTGCCTCCTATACCTACTCCCACTACCATTGGGGGACAGGCGTTAGGTCCTGCATCTTTTACAGCAGTTATTACCGCATCCTTCACTCCTTCTATGCCATCAGCGGGTTTAAGCATAAATACGCGGCTCATATTTTCACTTCCGAATCCTTTGGGCGCTACAGTTATTTTTACTTTATCGCCCTGCGTAATCTCATAGTGTACGACGGCAGGCGTATTATCATTGGTGTTTTCACGTATAAGAGGATCCTTTACTACAGACTTTCGCAGATACCCTTCCGTATAGCCCTGACGAACGCCCTCGTTTATCGCGTCGGACAGACTGCCGCCTTCAAAATGTACATCCTGTCCGATTTCCATAAAGATTACGGTCATTCCTGTATCCTGACAGATTGGGATAGTATCTTCAACGGCTATCTTAAGATTATCCTGAAGCTGACTAAGGATTTTCTTTCCGAGTGTGCTTTTTTCAGTATTTACCGCTTTTTTCAGCGCTTCATCCATGTCGGGCGTAAGGCAGTGATTTGCCTCTATGCACATTTCTTTTATATTCCGCGTGATTTCAGCAACATTTATTGTCCTCATTGTTTTTTCCCTCTTTCCTGCGCTGCTCTTTACTTGTCCTGTTTAGCCACTATTATATCCGCAAATTCAGCCTGTGACGCTTTTGCCAAATCCTGTGGGGACAATTCCAACTGAACGCCTATTCTGCCGCCGCTCACTATTATTTTTTCTAAAAGCAGGGCGCTTTTTTCTATGCGAGTAGGATAAAGCTTTTTCATTCCTACAGCCGTACAGCCGCCTCTTATATATCCTGTGACGGCGTTGATGTCCTTTACATGAAGCATTGAGACTGATTTTTCGGACACAGCCTTTGCGGCTTTCTTTAAATCAAGTTCTTCCGCTATCGGAATTACAAATACATAATAATTTTTACTGTTTCCCTGAGTTACAAGCGTCTTATATACTTTTTCATATGGAAGCCCCAGCATATCCGCAATCTGTATGGCGTCAACAAATTCATCACATTCATATGTGTAAGTCGTGTACGGGATTTTTTGTGTGTCAAGTATGCGCATTGCATTTGTTTTGATTTCTTTTGATGATTTAGGCATTGTTTATACTCCTTAATAGTCGTTACAAGACGGCGGTAGTGATGTCGTGTATTTCCCGCCTTTCTGCCTTGTAATCATAAGCGGCTTGAGCGTATAGTCCTCAATCTCGTATCCGTCCTGTGTGAGAGAAATTGTAAACTGCGCCATTCCGCCCTTTATGCACTCTTTTTCTTTTTGAGCGCTGATGTAATTTCCAATTGAATAGTAAACTAACATTTTATGTCCGCTGTCATCGCAGAGCATCTCATATGGCTGTAACACATGAGGGTGCGTACCGACAACTATGTCAACACCGCTTTCGAGAAAAACCTGTGTCCATTCTTTCTGCATTTCATCGGGCTGTTCATTATATTCTGTTCCCCAATGGACAAACATCATTATAATATCCGCTTTTGTCTTAGCGTCTTTTATATCGGCTTGTATCTGTTCTTTATCGTTAAGGATATGCAGCATATATGATTTATCATCAGGGAATGAGAAGCCGTTGCTTCCATATGTATAATTAAAAAGAGCAAATTTTGTATTTCCGCGCGAGATCATCTTATATGGCACATATTCATCTTCATTTTCCGATTGTATTCCGAGGCAAAGTATATCGTGCTCATCGAAAAATTTTTTGGTAAAAGTTATTCCGCTGACGCCTTTATCACAAGCATGGTTCGTGGCACATGTAACTATATCAAATCCTGCATCCGCGATAGCCTGTCCCACCTCTACAGGCGTTCCAAATCTCGGATAACCGCTGTACTTGCCCGCCTCATCCGTAAGCGGTGTTTCCTGATTGATGACTGATATATCGCTTTCTGAAATTATATCCTTAACATTTTCATACAGAAAGTCAAAGCCTTCCGCGTTGTCAAGCCCGTATCGGTAGATTGGCTCATGTATGAGATTGTCGCCGAATACCGTAAACGAAATATCAATATCTTCTCTCGTAAAGCCCCATGAATCCCATATCCATCCGCTTGTCTGCCCGTTCGGGGCTGTCAGCAGAAGATGCTGCTTATATATATTCATCTGCGATACATCCTGACCGATATATGACGACATCCATTTTGGTTTTATTTTTCCATCGTTTACAGTATAGACAAAAATATGCTGTGACCATTTCTTTTCATCACGCTTTACCCAAAACGGCTTGTCTTCTCCATAGCGCCCTACCTTCCAGCAAAGCAGGATAAGCTCTTTGTTTCCGTCGCTGTCTATATCGCAGTATGCCGCATCCTGCACTTTTATATCCTTGGGCATCGTCCAAATGACATCCGTGTCATTGATAAGTCGTATCGTTTTGTGCTCTAATACTATTTCCTTTGGATCTCCGGTATCGGTATACAGCGTTGTATCCTTCCAATCTATCCATAACGGAAGCAGACAGCCGCCGTTCCAAAGAATGTATATGACGGTCAAAACAGCAGCAGCCGCCGCTGCGATAAACAGTATCTTATTCCCATTCATATTTGTATCGGTAGCTTTCTGTCCATTCCGGTTTACGGACAAATTCATCTGATACATAATTACCGTTTTCATCAGGACTTACGCCTATCATCTGACGCCATTTATTGTCTGTCAGCCTGTCGTCAGCCTGCCATTCAAATTGATAAAATGAATAGACGCTTCCTCTTGCCAGTTTTAATTTTCCGTCAACTTTTACTATTACAAATATGTCTGAGGGGCAGCCTGTAGCAACCTCAAGTACCGTACCCGCATCCGGATTTGTCGCTATATCGGCGACTGTAGCCGCGGGACATTCCTGAGTATATACATATTCTCCGCCGTTTTCATCCTTTACTGTCTGCGTCCAAAAATGTTCAAGGCTTCCGCCGTATGATTTTATAAATTCATATTCTTCATCCGTAAGAGTTTCGTCCTGAAGTTCTTTCCCTGAAATCTCAAAAAGAGTATCTGCCATCTGTGACAGCAGTGTCAGGTTTTCTTCGTCCGACTTACTAATCATATTATATTTTTTCAGTCCTGACAGTGTTCTATCCGACAACTGCGCGAATTTAGCGTATATACGAGGCTCCGGCTCGACGTATCCTCTGTCGTCCGGCTCCTGATCCCAGCCTCCGCCGCCCATTTCGGCTACTACCTGTTTAGAATATAAAATCGTATCATGTTTTAATTCGGCAAAGCTGCCCGCAAAGCATTCCAAATCCTTTTTTGTCCATTCTTCACTTTGCATGAACATAGGATATCCTTCGCCCTTTACTTCAAGCAGAGGTCGCAGAGTGTCGAGCCAGCAGGAATATAAGCTTGCCGACCATAATCCGCTGTTGTCACCTGACAGATACGTCCTTAATTTTTCCATATTTTCCGAATAATTTTTATAATCGGACACTCCGCTGTTTTCCAAAATATTCAGCGCGGTATCACTGCCGAGCGCCGCGGGCACGTCAAGAGTATCGGGCATTTTCCGCTTTTCACCGCTGCTGTTTTCTTCCACTTCTCTATAGACGAGACGCTGCATAATAGAGGCATCTATCGTAAACCGCTGTCCCATAAAACGAAATCCGCGTATTATATTGGTGTCGTCGTCCTCAAATATAGGTATCGAATTTATCTGCGGCATCGGAAGAGCGCCCGTAGCGCTGTTGAACCGTTCAAATCCGCCTTCGTCGGAAAGCAGCGTATCTGTCGTGGCATCTGTGCCATAGACATCCCACAGTACTTTCATATAATCATCTACGCCCAAATCATCGCTTGCTCCCGCAAAGAATGATGTAATGTCATAAACCGCTTTCCATAAGTCGTATGAATTTTTATCTTCTGAAAGTGTCAGCGCCATAAGGCATGCGCTTCTGTTCATTTCCTCGTTTTCCTGTCTGAAATGAATTCTGCCGTACCACATCATCGCCTTAAAATATTTTTCAAGCGTCTCATTTCCCTCATAATAGCCGCGCGGAATATACTGCGAGTAGTCTTCGAGGTCATCGGTTATCCAAGATCGATCTATTCCCTGCGCTTTATCTATATTGTCCAGTTCATATTCAACGATGTCTTTAACGTCGCTGTTTATGTCGGTGCTGTCATCAAGCAGTTTTAAAGCTATGTTAAAATATGCCACGTTACGTTTTGCCGCGGACTCCCATTCGCTGCCTTTCAGCCGCTCATAATTTCTGACACTGTTGTCAAGCATCTGTTCGCTTAGCTGTTTTATGCTGTCGGCAAGATAATCCCGTTCGACATTCTTCATAAGATAGCTGAAATAGAGATGATATGTGTGCATAAGAGAATCGACTGTCACAAAGCTTGCAAGTTCGTCGTAACGGTTGCTTTCATATATTTCAAAAAATTCATTGTTCCGACCGTATACCATAAATCCGTTTTCGGCAAGCATCGCTTTCTGTTCATCATTAAGATAGTCGCACTGCCACAGATTATCGATATTGCTAAGGTCAGGCTCCACCGTATACGGCTCTACGCACGGCGTCACATCGATATCATCTTCTTCTGCCTGCGTCCCGTCTTCAACGGACTGCTGTTCAACAGGTTCCGGCTGCGCAGTCTCAGTCTCATATACGCTGTCTGATTTCTGTTGTACGGTATTACGCGAAGGCTCAGAAGCACATGCGCACAATGCGCTTACTGTCAATGCCATAGCCGTGCCGACGGCGATTACTTTTTTTACCATGATTTACCCCTTTTCCGCACTGCCTTTTACACATATGCAGTCTGCCGCAGCGCAGCACAGACCGCCGGATAGGATTATTCTACCATATGTGTCATTATTTTACAAAGAGTATTTTAATAAAGGATAAACCATACTACAGCCGCGCTTATCATTATTTGGATTATCGCAAATTTAAATACTGTCTGCGCATTAGACCACTTGCGGTTCTTGCGGACATGGTCATGAAGAGGCGTTCTTACCTTAGTCAGTATTTTAATTTTTAAAAAGCGCAGAAGCGCGACTTTTACAAGTCCGATACCGCCGTCAACCATAAGCACAAACGCGACTAACACATAGAGGAACGGGCTGCCTGTTTTCATAATCGCTATCGCTATGAATAGTCCTATCGCACGCGAACCCGCGTCGCCCATCATCAGACAGCTCGGTGTGGCATTAAACCAGAGATATCCCAGTATGCACGCGATGAACAAAAGAATAAGGTACGCAAAATCAGAAGCCGTATTCCATGAAGTCATTATCAGATATATAGTTGAAAGCGTAATAGTCGCAAGCGTTCCCGAAAGACCATCTACTCCGTCGGCGCAGTTAGTGACATTTATCGAAGTCCATACAAGGATCACGGCAAGCACTCCGTAAACGGCAGGATGCATATGGATAACTGTACCTGTGAGCGCTATATACACGTCGCTTCCGTTAAAATTGACGACGGTTATGGCTGTCATTATAGCAATCACAAGATCAAGAAGCCCTTTTCTAAGCTCTCCCCATGAAACCTTGGCGCAGTCGTCAAGAAAGCCTGTCATCATAGCGGCTACGGTAAGAATAAGATATATGATCGTTTCCCTTTCAAGATTTCCGAATATCAGCGCGGCAACGACAAACACGAGAATAAATATAAATCCCGCTCCTCGGGGCTTTCCCGCGGACAGCACTCCGTCGTGGGCATAAGCCCGCCCATGGTCGCGCGGAAGCTTGTTTATCCCTGTGCCAAGCAGTATGCAGGTTGCGATGTAGGCAAAGGCAACTCCCAAAAATCCCAAAATACTGTAATCCGATACACTTAGAAAATTATTAATCATTTTCCCATTCTCCTTTATTTGATCATATTAAAACTGACTTTGGTACAGCTTTGCATAAAATCCGTTTTCTTTTGCCATAAGCTCATCATGGTTTCCCTGCTCTATGATATTGCCGTCTTTCATAACAAGAATTATGTCAGCTTCCCTTATGGTAGAGAGTCTGTGCGCCACTATAAAGCTTGTTCTCCCCTTCATCATAGTATTAAACGCCTGTGAAATTTTTATTTCCGTCCTCGTATCGATAGACGAAGTCGCCTCGTCAAGTATAAGCATCGGGGGCAGACAGAGCATAACTCTGGTGATGCACAAAAGCTGTTTCTGCCCCTGCGAAAGACTGCCGCCGTCTTCGGTTATCACAGTATCGTACCCTTTTGGCAGACGCTTTATAAAACTGTGTGCATGTGCCGCGCGCGCTGCCGCCGTCACTTCCTCGTCTGTCGCGTCAGGTTTTCCCATGACAATATTTTCACGTATAGTACCTGCATGCAGCCAAGTTTCCTGAAGCACCATTCCGAAGCTTCCGCGCAGGCTTTTGCGGGTAATGTTCCTTATGTCAGTGCCGTCTATCTTAATGCTTCCGCTATTTACATCATAAAAACGCATCAGCAGATTTATAACGGTCGTTTTTCCGCAGCCTGTAGGTCCTACTATCGCTACGCGCTGTCCTTTTTTTACATTGAGGTTAAAGTCCTGTATCAGTTTTTGCTCGGAAGTATATGAAAAGCTGACATTTTCCATTGCCACCCTGCCGTCGGGCATATCAAGCGTGACAGCGTCCGCACTGTCGGGTATCTGCGGCTCTTCCTCGATCAACTCAAACACACGCCCCGCACACGCAAGCGCAGTCTGAAGCTCTGTTATGACTCCCGATATCTCATTGAACGGTTTTGTATATTGGTTTGCGTAGCTTAAAAAACTTGTAAGCTGTCCTACGCTTATATGTCCTTTTATCGCGAAGAAAGCGCCCATTATACCTACTCCCGCATAAACTATGCTGTTTACAAAACGTGTGCAGGGATTTGTCAGCGACGAAAAAAATATCGCTTTTACGCTTGCTTTGTTTAAGCGCTGATTTATCTCATCAAATTGTTCTGTTACTTTTTCTTCACGTACAAATGCTTTTACAACTTTCTGATTGTCTATTATTTCATTTATGAGCGCCGTCTGCTCCCCTCTTGTTTCCGACTGAAGCTTTGACATATTGAAAGTTCTCTTAGCTATAAATCCTGCTATACAAAATGACAACGGCGTCAGTATAACTACCACTATTGTCGTGGAAACATTTATCGACAGCATAAACAGTAAAGTACCCAATATCGTTACCACACCTGTAAAAAACTGTGTAAATCCCAAAAGCAGTCCGTCGGAAAACTGGTCAACATCAGCTATTACGCGGCTCACTATATCTCCATGCGAATGGCTGTCTATATATTTGAGCGGCAAAATCTGAAGTTTTTCAAAAGCTTCTTTGCGCACATCGCGCACAACCTGATAAGCAATCTTGTTGTTGCTTGTGTTCATAAGCCACTGAACCAGAGCCGTTATTAAGATTATAACCGCCATGGTTTTTAAAATTTCAAACAGTTCCTTAAAATTCACATTGCCCGCGCCGACTATACAGTCAACGGCACGCCCCGTCAAAATAGGAATATATAATGTCAATACAACTGAGACCGCAGCCATTATCACTGAAAACAACAGATAAAATTTATATTTCCCTATATGTGATAATACTGTTTTTATTATATTTTTATTCGCACCTGCACCCTGCTTAATACCTTTTATTCCATTTTTTTTCATTTTATTATCCCATGCCTTTCATAAACAGCCTGTCAGTCCGCATTCTCACTGCGTTTATATTGAGAGTCATATATTTCCCTGTATATGTCATTGCCGGCAAGAAGTTCATCGTGTGTGCCTATTCCTGCTATATGTCCGTCGTCCATAACTATTATTTTATCGGCAGACTGTATCGATGATGTCCGCTGTGACACGATTATCACTGTCATATCATCACGCATCCGGCGTATTGCCGTTCTGAGTTTTAAATCTGTGGCATAGTCAAGCGCTGAAGAGCTGTCGTCCAGTATCAGTATATCGGGATTTTTTACCAGTGCCCGCGCTATCGTCAGGCGCTGCCTTTGCCCCCCCGACAGATTTTTACCGCCTTGTGTTATCATAAAATCAAGCCTGCCTTCTTTTTCATCCACAAATTCTTTCGACTGTGAAACAAAAAGCGCGTCTTCAATATCCTTTTGCGCAGCGTTTTCGTTCCCCCACAAAAGATTTTCTTTTATCGTTCCTTTAAACAGCACGGCTTTCTGCGGCACTATTCCGATTTTTTTTCTAAGTGACTCCATGCTGTATTCTTTGATATTTTTACCGTTTATCATAACATTTCCCGCAGTCGCGTCATAAAACCGCGGGATAAGGTTCACAAGCGAAGTCTTGCCTGAGCCTGTACCGCCGATTATTCCTACCGTCTCGCCCTTTTTTACCGCAAAATCTATATCCGTCAACGCTTCTTCGCTGCTATCGCCGTAAATAAGTCCTGCATGATCGAATTTTATGACGTCATCGTCAGTTTCATCCACAGGCTGTATACCGTCTTTCATAGCTGATGTTATCGCAAATACGCCTTCTATACGCTTTGCGCACGCAAGCGCTTTGGTAAGCTGTATTATAAGATTGGCAAGTTTTACAAGCTCCACCAAAATCTGCGACATATAGTTTACGAGCGCGACTACCTCGCCCTGTGTGATAATGCCGTTATCCACGCGTACCGCGCCTGTATGCAGAAGTACGACAAGCGCTATATTTACTATTATATACGTAACCGGGTTCATCGCTGCCGATATTTTGCCGACAAACACCTGCAGGTCGAGCAGTTCTTCATTTTCGGCAGTGAATGCTTCTGTCTGCGCATCCTCATTGCAAAAGGCACGTATCACGCGGACGCCCGAAAGATTTTCACGCGTCCTGCCAAGTATTTTATCAAGCGCAGACTGAACTTTTCTGTAAAGCGGTATGCTTGCTATCATAATACCGAATACGACTATCGCAAGCAGAGGTATCGCTGCCACAAACACAAAAGCCGCCTTTACGTCTACCGTAAACGCCATTATCATAGCGCCAAATACAATAAACGGGGAACGTAAAAGCAGACGCAGCGTAAGGTTCACACCGTTCTGAAGCTGATTGACGTCGCTTGTCATCCGTGTTATCAGCGTGTTGGTGCCGATCGTGTCAAGTTCTCTGTACGATAACGACTGTATGTGTGAAAACAGCGCGTCCCTCAGTCTCGTTGCAAATCCGACTGCTGCCTTTGCGCTGAAATACTGTGCCGTGACAGCACTTGCAAGCCCTACCGCGGCAAGTAATATCAAAACGCCGCCCAATCTGAAGATATAAGATACATCATTTTCTGCTATGCCTTTGTCTATTATCGCCGCCATTACAAGCGGAACCATAAGTTCAAACGATGCCTCGAGCATTTTAAACAAAGGCGCCAATATGCTTTCTTTCTCATAGCCTTTCATATATTTAAGTAAGCTTTTCATAATTTATCCAAAATCCTCGCTTTTATTGTTTTGTGAATTATTATATCATGTATGCGCGGCTGCTTCAATTATTTTCCAAATCAGCGCTCTGCGTATATGTACCTTTGATGATTTGACACATTTAAAATACATATATATAATAAAATTCAGAAACTGTCTTTTCACATAAAAATATTTTTGGAAATATTTTAAACGGAGCTTAATATGAATCTTGATCTTAGTTCTGCGCAGTCTTCAAAATATCTTAAGGTATATGATTATTACAAAGATCTGATCACAACAGGCAGACTGCCCGAAAATACAAAAATGCCTTCCATCCGCAGATGCGCCCAGCAGCTTGGGCTCAGCCGCACTACGATCGAAACGGCATATTTATGCCTTGCCGCCGACGGCTATATTATCTCACGCCCTCAGAGCGGATATTATGTGACGGGCAGACCGCAGAAAAATTCTGCCGCGTCAATGATACATGACGCACCCGCCAATATACCCGGTAACAATATTTTATACAACTTCACATCAAACAATGTAGACGCGGACAGTTTTGATTTTAACCTGTGGCGCAGATATATCAAAAGCACCCTTCGTCAGGACAGGCGTATGCTGACTTACGGCGAGCCTCAGGGCGAATATGAACTTAGAGAGACTATCTGCAATTACGTCATCAACAAACGCAACGCCATATGCCGGCCTGAAAACATAGTTATCGGCGCAGGCTCCCAGCCGTTAATAAACCTGCTGTGCCCCCTTATCAAAGACCGTCGCGGCGTATGTTTTCATGACACGCGTTTTGCACAAGGCATGGTAGTCTTTGAAGATTACGGTTTTGAGCTTGTAAACAGTAAAGAAGATGCTGAGATTTTGTACATGACTCCCTCGCATATGACGTCTCTGGGCGATGTCATGAGCGTTGAAAGGCGTCTTTCGCTTTTAAAGGAATGTGCGGAACACCACAGACTTATCATAGAAGATGATTATGACAACGAATTTCGATATTTCAGCAAGCCCATCCCATGCCTTCAAGGGCTTTCGGGCGGCGATAATGTCGTATATCTGAGCACCTTTTCAAAGCTGCTGCTTCCGTCGATAAGGCTTAGCTTTATGATACTTCCCGATGAACTGCTCCCCGCGTACAACGAAAAAAAAGCCTTGTACAATCAGACGGCGTCAAAATCGGAACAGCTTGCCTTGTGCCAGTTCCTAAGAGACGGACATCTTGACAGTCAGATAAGGAAACTTAAGCGGCTGTACTCAAACAAGGCTAAAGTTTTGTCATCGCTTTTGGAAAAATCATTCGGTAAAACCGCGGAAATCTCAATGGGCGAATCTGTTTTTCTCGTTCATTTAAAGATAAAATGCGGTATGAGCGGACTTGAACTTAAAGAAAAAGCAAAAAAGCGCGGTATGCTTGTTTTCGCATCCGAAAACAACAGTCTGAACTATGCACATATCGCGCTTTCCTGCTGTGAAGTTTCTATGGAAGAGTTTCCTGATGCAGTCGCTCTTCTTAAGGATATAATTTATGATACCTGACAATTGTGCTCAAGCAGCTTTTCAAAGTCGTCGCGGCATACGGGGCGCGAATAATAATAGCCCTGAAGCAGCGTAGCGTCCATTTTGCCTACTATGTCGGCTACTTTGCGGTTCTCCACGCCCTCTATAATGGAATCATATCCGAGGCTTTCGCACATTTTAAGAAGGTTATCTATAATGACATAATCTATATCGTGTCCCGGCTCTGACAGCTCGCGCACAAAGGAATGTTCTATTTTGATATAATCTACATGCAGACATTTGAGCATTTCCAGCGACGCATAAGCCGTGCCGAAATCGTCAAGCGCCACTTTAAAACCTCTGCCGCGAAGCCTGTCAAACAAAGCGGAAAGCTCCTGCGGATTGTCCACCTGACAGCTCTCAGTAAGTTCAATGATCATATACTCAGGCTTTACACCGTATTTATCGGCATACAGATCAAGTCTTTCCTCAAAATCATCATCCATAAACTGCTGATAAGATACATTGAAGCTCACGCACAGATTGCCGTATTTTTCACGCCATTCCACCTGCTGTTTTATCGCCTGTTCCATTACCCAGAAACCTACTTCGCGTATACCGCCGTAATCTTCCAAAACCTTTATAAATTCCATTGGATAAGAGTCCTGAACTTTTTCACCTTTCCAACGCAGCAGACACTCACATCCTGAAATAATGTGCGTCCCCGGCTTTACAAATGGCTGGAAATAAAGTTCAAACCCTTTAAAGTCATTTTTGATGCACTGCTTTAAGTCCTCTCTTAACGCAAGCGCCCTCTCATGTTTTTTGGCAATCTCATCCGAGAAAAATACTAATGTTCCTCTATGATTATTCTTGGCATATTCCAGTGAATGTTCAAGTTTGTTGATAAGGATCTCCCTTGTATCAGCATCGTCGGGAAAGACTACCCCGCCCGCCGATACGGACATGCCTATCTTCTGACCGCTTTTAAGTTCTATAAGATCCGCCGCCTGACGCACTCTGCCATAAAACTCTGCTATTTCCTCCTTGTCCGTTTCAAAGGCGACTATCAGAAACTCATCGCCGCTGAATCTGAATACCTTCCATGCTTTGTCGCACAGCTCTTTTATTTTTCTTGAAAATTCTATGAGTATCTCATCGCCTGTATTATATCCGTAATTGCCGATAACTCTTCTAAATCCGTCTATTCCTACAAGCAGCGCGGCGCCCGATTGTGCGGAAAAATCAAAATGGTGAAGTTCATGCGTCGTCAAAAGCCCTGTGAGAGAGTCATATTTGCTCTGCCCGTCTATCCTTGTCATAAGCCCCGCAAAAATTATAGGGGTTCCCTCGTCATCTCTTATGACGCTTCCTTTGCACTCTACCCATACATATTCTCCCATGAAATTCCTTGCTCTGTACTGGCAGTCATGAGTGCGTTTTTTGCCTGAAAATACATTTGTGATATCTTCCGTATAAACGTCAAGATCATCAGGGTGTATATGTTCTGCCCAGACCTGCGCAGCATTTTTTATATATTCTCCATCAAGTGCAAAATATTCAACTGAAGCCTTTGACCATCTTGAAATATCAGTTTTCATATCGCATACGTAAATGTATACGTTATCCGACGCTGACGCAAACGCTTCAAATAACTGATTATTAAATATATCGCTCATACCGCCACCGTACCTTTCCAAGCTTTGCATTAGCTTATTTCTATGATGTATATTTTACTACATATCGCAATAATTTTCCATTGTTTTTTAATATATTCCCCTTATTCCCAAATCAGTGTCCAGTGTATTCATATTATACAGCAGCACTACATCAGTATCATCGCCAAGCTCCTTGATAAACGCGGCGGGACCTTCCTTATAATAACGTGTGTCGAACACATATATTTTCTTATAATGATGTGCCAAAAACGCGACTATGGAATTAGCATAACTGTCCTTTATAAGTACCAGTGTCCTGTCGTCTGCCGATGATGAATTGGTAATCTCTATCAGCGGATGAAGGTTGTCCAAAAATAACGAATACTTGTCTTTTTTATCGATGTATTCCAAGTTGTAAAGGCTGTCTGTGACTACGCCCGTATCCAAATATTTCACTGTCAGCTCGTCATCGGGATGCGAATATACCGTAATACTGTCAGGCACGGCGCTGTAATCATTTACTTTGGAATAAAGCGTCCCGAAAAATTCTTCCGTCACGGTTTTAAAATCCCACTCATTAAGCGGCACGGCTTCAAATCCCATCTCTTCGCAGAATACCTGATATCCGACGTATGCGCCGAGGGTAGTCCAGTGATGGTCCGTGCGGTAATACAATTCACCGTCAAATCTACTCTGCATCAGCTTATCGCTGCAGTCAATAGGGGTTATTCCCGTCATCTCATACAGTTCGTGTGCCGTATCCATTTGGTTTCTTACCGGTGCGTATCGGGGGATTTTATCGCTGTACACATACACTGCCGTCGGAACGAGCATCAGGCGCAGCCTCGTATCTGCTTTGATTTTGTCGGAAAACTTCTTTAATATATTACTTATCTGCTGTGTATTTTCCGGCTCGGCATAATCTTCTATAAACCTGCCGTCCCGCGTCAGGAACACTCCGTTTATCTTCTTTCGTCCGACAGCTTTAAGGACGCCTGTTTTTGTCCCAACGAAAACGTCGCGGAACGGAAAATGATCGGATAAATAATCGCTCCAGTTGTCCATATATTCACCGCTTTTTACCGCTTCAAGACTAAAAGACGGTTTGGATGCCAGATAGCGGTTTTCATTTTCCGAAAATTCTTTTTTATCCGAAACTACAAGCAGCACCGCAAGCGCCGCTATGATAAAAGCCGACAGATATACTGCGGGCATTTTCTGCTTTTCCACTTTCAGCCCCCCTATACGGCATTGATATCAAAACCTGAAATACAAAAACGGATTGTATGTATCGCTCACCAAAAACGCAGTCGATATGAGAAGCAATACCACATACCCGACAGAAGATATTACATTTCTGACTGCGGAAATTTTTTCGTACCGTCCAAGCTGCGCCTTTATCCAAGGGTAAAACGGGAATGCAAGCACTACAGTTACCAGTAGTATCACGCCATAATTACCTGCGTACCACCAAAATTCATCTCCCCATATCCGATTGCCCGCACAGCCTGCCATTGAGCACAGATATCCGCCTAAATCGCCCAAATCTTCGCATACAAATATGACAAAGCCCGCCACCACAGCTATAACAGCATACAAATGCTGTATCAGATTCGGCATACGTTTCAGTTTTTCTCCCCATACATACTTCTCAAGCGATAATAATATCCCATGGTAAAGCCCCCACAATACAAAATTCCATGAAGCTCCATGCCAAAGTCCCGTAAGAAACCAGACCACAAACATATTCCTCAGATGTTTTGCTTTTCCTGCGCGGTTGCCGCCAAGCGGGATATATACATAATCCCTGAACCATGTGCCAAGCGATATGTGCCAGCGCCGCCAAAAATCAGTAATTGACACACTCGACAACGGATATACGAAATTCTCGGGAAAATGAAATCCTAACATCCGCCCCATTCCTATCGCCATATCGCTGTAGGCGCTAAAGTCAAAATAAAGCTGTAGCGTAAACGCAAGCGCCCCAAGCCACGCTGTCGCAGCAGACGCATTACCTGCGCCAAGCATATGTATTTCTTCCCAAAGTCCGCCAATCTGATTTGCCAGCAGGATTTTTTTGAACAATCCTCTAAGGAAACGCAGAAATCCCTCCTGAACATCTTCTTTTTTTATCTTTCTGCCGCGAAGCTCTTCTCTTACATCGGAATAGCGAACGATCGGTCCTGCCACAAGCTGTGGGAACATTGACACATATGTCAGATAATCTTTGTAGCTTTTCTCCTGCGGTACCTGTCCGCGGTAAAGGTCTATGACATAGCTCATGGTCTGAAACGTAAAGAAGCTTATCCCTATCGGAAGAGACAGCCCAAGCGGTCTTATTTCCGTATTAAAGACCGCGTTGACAGTGCTTATCAAAAAATCCGCATATTTGAAAAAAGCCAGTACGGACAGATTTATCCCTATTGAAAATAAAAGAAAAATCCTCCGTCTGGCTGTCGTCGTCCCAAATTTAGTCATAAGCCTGCCATTTGTGTAATCCACCAAAGTGGCGAACAAAAGCAGCAGAATATATACAGGTTCGCCCCACGCGTAAAAAATAAGGCTGAATATGAGCAGTATCGTATTTTTGAAGCTGTAAGGAACGATGTAATATAAAATCAGGCAAATAGGCAGAAAGAAAAAAAGGAATGGAATACTACTGAATACCACAGCTCTTCTGCCCTCCTAGATATCTTTTTCGATGAGTTCAAGAATAGCGTCCCTGTTATTTGAAATCACAAGCCATACATAATTATCCTTTGACTCTACCTGACTCTTGTCCACTATCTCAAACTGCTCGGGCAGATAGTTTTCCATTTCAGCCCGTTTCTCATCTATCACCACGCCAAGAGCGTTTTTTATGTTCTCTACGTCAGCCGCGTCTTTTACTTTCATGATGACTACAGTCTCCGCGCTTGTGGCATCCTCCGACATCTCAAAGACATATTCTTCAAGGACATCAGGATCTATTCCATAATAATTGGTGATAAACTCATCCTGCATCTCAACAGGCGATATCAGTGCGACATTATCCGTGATATCTTTATATATCTCCGGCACTGACTTTTGTGCTTCTTCCGATGTGGAAACCTGTGTTTCGGATGCCGGCACGGAAGAGTCGCCTGATGCCGCGCCGCAGCCTCCCAAAAGCATCGCGCCTAAAAGCAGATACGGACATAATTTACTTAATTTCATCTGCCGCTTCCTCCTTAGCCGTAAGCTGCTGCGCCGCAAAGTCCTTAAGCAGTCTCTCCCATACTTCATACGCTGAAGCATTCTGATGCGCAAAACCGTCGCTGCAATATTCCTGTGCCAAACCGCCATTCTCGTCGGCAAGCGCGTCCGCGATATTCAGATAACCGCATCCGTTCTCAGCGGCAAGCGTCTCAAGCGCACTGTTGAACTCCCGTATCGTATCATTTTGAAGCTTTCCCTTTTCCTGTCCGCAGACTACATATGTCATACCCATAACATAAATCTCGCTGTCGGGATTGCTCTCTCTTATTTTACCTATAAGCTCTTTATATTTATTGCATGTGCCTTCCACACCTGAAATATTTAAGTCATTCATCCCAAGCATGATGAAGACCCTTTTACTGCCCATCATGGAAATGCTGTCCCATACATAACGTCTTTCACCCTGATATATGGGATGGACACTGTTCTTGTTACTTGGATCCCAGAATGAATTATTGACTGAAAAGCTGCCCGCCGCAAGGAATTTAAGATTACTCAAAAACGCATCGTCCTGACGCTTCATCGAATAATTGCGGAAACCAAGCATAATGGAATCGCCCACAAATACAGAATTGTCATAAAATGATATTATCTGAGAATCGGTCAATCCTGTTAAGGCTGACCCTCCCATTTCTCCGGCTTCGGTCATTATCTGTCCCGCACCGCAGTCCTGAGCCGCATTAACGATAACCGCATTGCTGTTTAGCATGGCAAGAGCAAATATAAGCGCCGCAGCAGAGTGTCTTGAAAAATTTTTCCTAAAGTTCTTATTTGTGTTTTTTCTCATTGTGATATAACCTCTTAAGATAATGAACTAATTATTTTGTATCAGGTTAATTTTAAGTATAACATCATATTTACAAATTATCAATCACATATGTATGTTAATTTTTGTTATTTACGCTGTTTTTTCAGGTGCCTTAATATATAGAAGTTTTAATATTATGGGTACGGATACGGACGATACTATTATAAGAAGTATTACCGCTGTAAAATACTGAGAAGTCAGAAGTCCCACGGATAATCCTTTCTGCGCTACTATGAGCGCCACTTCACCACGAGTCATCATCCCGACACCTATCTTCAAACAGTCGTACCCTTTAAAACCGCATATCCGCGACATTATACCGCATCCTATTACTTTTGATATAAGCGCTACAAATACAAAGGCTATCGAAAACAGTATGAGCGCGGAATCTATACCGTCTATGTTCGTCTTTAATCCGATACTCGCAAAAAATACAGGTCCAAACATCATATATGAGTTTATATCAATCTTCTCCTCTATATAACCTGAATCCCTTATACTGCACAAAATTATCCCTGCCACATACGCGCCGGTGATGTCGGCTATCCCGAAATACCGCTCCGCGACATACGCAAGCAGAAGGCAGAAAGCAAGCCCTGCTATCGGAATACGGTGCGTATGCGGATAACGGTTGTCAGCCATCTTAAAAAGCCTGTAAGAAATAATGCCGAACACTATTGCCGCGGCAAAAAACAATATTGTATTTATTATGACCTTAAACGGGCTCGAATCGGGATTTTTAAATCCTATAACAAAAGTGAGGACTATAATGCCGATAACATCATCGATTATCGCCGCGCTTAATATAGTTGTACCTACATGGCTCTTAAGGTGCCCCATCTCCCTCAGCGACTGTACCGTAATGCTGACTGACGTTGCCGTCATAATACATCCGACAAATACCGCTTTGTAAAATTCTTCCGTGCCGACTGCCGCCCAGCCGTAAAACATCATATAGAGCAGCGTACCGAGTAAAAGCGGTACAAGCACTCCCGCGCATGCGATCAGAGTTGCGACAGGTCCTGTCTTAACAAGTTCTTTCAGGTCGGTTTCAAGTCCCGCCGAAAACATAAGCATAATAACACCGATCTCTGCCATCTCGCTTAAAAATTCCGTCTGGCGCACCCATCCGAGTACGCTTGGTCCTATCAGAAGCCCCGCGATTATCATTCCGACTACCTGCGGCGCTTTTAATTTCCTTGCTATAATGCCGCATGCTTTCGCTGCTATTATTATTATTGCAAGATCTTTAAATACTTCATACGGTTCCATTTTTATTCCCCCCATTTTCGCTAAACCGTTATACCATAATCGATTTTAGCACTACTATATTTGGATTTCAATTAAAAATATGGCGAAATATTTAAAGTATTTTTGATAAAGCTCTTGCGTTTTTTTTTAAATCCTATATAATAGTAAAGTGTGTATGCTTCGTCGCGTGGCTCAGTTTGGTAGAGCGCTGCGTTCGGGACGCAGAGGCCGCAAGTTCGAATCTTGTCGCGACGACTTAAGATAATGTAAAAACAGGGGTTATTATCGCCCCTGTTTTTTACATTATTTTTATATTATTTTTTTAATTAATGTTTGAAATCGTAAAATTATAGTTGTATAATATACATTTGAAAAAATTATGATGAAATACAAAATGAAAAGGGGTTGATAAAATGTTGGCACAAATCTTAGCAGTTATCATTTTTCTTTCCATGTTTATTTTGATCGTAACGGAAATATGGGAAAGACACATTGTCACTTTGGGATGCGGTCTTTTGACCCTGCTCTTGGTGTTTGGCTTAGGTATGCGCAGTGTGGACGCTGCGATCGAAACCCTGAACATAAAGAGCATATTCACCACTTCTTTCTGGTATGCCGCGGGTGAAGCCGCCGAATCGTCAAGCGGTATCAACTGGGCGACTATCATATTTATCGCAGGTATGATGATAATGGTCGAGGGCATGGCGCGTGTGGGTTTTTTCCGCTGGCTCTGTATGAAAATAGCAAAAATGGTGCATTACCGCGTAATACCTATTTTTGTTACTTTCATGATATTGTCCGCTTTCCTTGCGATGTTTATAGACAGTATCACTGTTATACTGTTCCTCGCCGCAGTAACTATTGAGCTTTCACAGTTGTTGAAGTTCAATCCGATACCTATGATCTTATCGGAAGTATTCTGCGCCAATTTAGGCGGCTCCGCTACAATGTGCGGTGATCCGCCCAACATTATAATCGGCACATCTCTTGGTTATTCTTTTGGCGATTTTATCACTAACACAGGTGTGTTGGCGGGTATTTCGCTAGTTGCCGTGCTAGTTTACTTTTTCCTTGCATTCCGCAAAGAACTGCAGCGCAGCGCGGAAAATGTCGGCGATACATCATCATTCCCCGACCCCAAGGAAGCTATTACGGATATGCGCGGCTTTGTTATCAGCACTGTCATTTTCCTGTGCGCTGTTGTAATGCTTGTAACACATGCGCAGACGGGGCTGACTGTCGCATTTATCGGGACATTTATAGCCGCCGTCACTTTGATAACATCAGGCAGAAACGCTCTTTCATTGATAAAACGCGTTGACTATAAGACACTGCTTTTCTTTATCGGTTTGTTCGTTGTCGTCGGTGGGTTAGAGCAGACAGGCATTCTGAATGTTATCGCTTCATTTATCGGAACCATAAGCGGCGGAAATATCATGCTGATGATCGCCATTATCATATGGATATCGGCTGTCGCAAGCGCATTTATCGACAACATCCCGTTTGCGGCGACTATGATACCTGTAATAAAGAGCCTTGCGGCAACTCAGGGAGTAGATTTGTCAATTCTCGCGTGGACGCTTGCAATAGGTACCGATATCGGCGGAAGCGCTACTCCGATAGGTGCATCCGCAAACGTAGTCGGCATCGCTACCGCCGCAAAAGAGGGCTATATTATAAAATGGGGTAAATATTGTAAAGTAATGGCGCCCGCTACTATAATCGTAGTGGCATTATCAATGGTTATGATCTACGTCAGATATTTTTGATCATTACCGGCATAGGAGGATTATATGGATAAACAGGTAATCATATCAGTAGGCAGGGAATTTGGCAGCGGCGGACATGAGATAGCACAGAAGCTTTCCGAAATATATAAACTGCCGTTATACGACCATAACCTGCTCGACGAGATGGTTGAAAAAACCAATCTCAGCAATCAGGAACTTCGGGCATTGGACGAAACAAAACGCAGCAAGCTTTTTTCAAGAACTGTAAGAGGGCTTAACAATTCCGCCACTCACAATGTGGCACTTCTTCAGTTCGACTTTCTCAAAAAGAAAGCAGATTCAGGCGAGTCTTTTGTAGTTGTGGGAAGATGTTCCGAAACTATCTTAAAAGACAATCCCGGGCTCATTTCTATATTTATTCTTGGCGATAAGGAAGCCAAGATCAAAAGAGTTATGGAAATTTACGGTCTGTCAAGAGTAGAGGCGCAGGCTGCTATGTGCGAGAAAGACAGAAGAAGAAAGCAGTATCACAACAGCTACTGCCCTGGTAAATGGGGGGATTCAAGAAATTACGAACTTTCCGTCAACAGCAGCAAACTTGGGGTCGATGAGTGCGTTAAAGTTATCTGCCGTTATATCGACGCAAGGATCGCAGGAATGTAATCATAAAAGGAGTACGCTCCGTCAAATGGAGTCGTACTCTTTTTTTATCGTCACTCTGACGATACTCTTCTCTGCATACCCGTTGTATGTAACGTATACCCCTCTTTCTGCGGCTGTAACGAATATGAGAAGTTTATATATTTAGATGTATTTAATTCATCCATGTCTATTATTGATATCCTTATGTCCGCTGTTTCATTTTCCTGCGGCAATATGGTATACAATTCGCTGTTTTCAAGATATACCCCGTAGCCGCCCGATTCGTTATAAAATCTGCTCAATTCGCCAAATACCGTAGCCGCATGGCATCCCGATCCGTCAATATCATTTATCACAGTCGCCTTTTTGTTTTTTCCGTCAACTGTTATAAAATCCGTCTTGTCGGTGAGTTCTGAAATGTTTATTCCAAGATTTTCAAACAATTCCAAATATTTACCGTCAAGCAGTATATCATGATTTTTTAACTCAAAAAGCGCGTTGTAACCGGTATCAGCCAAATCTTCAAGGTATGATCCTAAATCCGTGCATGCACTTAATTTAGGAAATGTATAATCCTGCGTCATGTCAAGTTCAAAAGATGTTTCATCATTTATGACAAGGAAATGAAACGCGGATGCGTCAAAGCTGTCTGCCGTATCAGGACTAAGTGATTCGCCCTGCTCTTTCATATAGCTTACTATATCCGTCGATGAGGGAAGATAATCTACGGTATCGCGCTTTCCATGGACGACTACAAATAATACATCATTTGTAATCTTGTCGATATCAACGCCTGTATATTCAAGCAGATCCCTGAAATTGCTGTCCGATAGAAAGGTTTTATCGCTTAATTCAATTATGAGCGTACTGTCCTGAAAATCTTTATACTGCGCGCTCCTTACAATATACACGCTTTTTTTGTCCAATGCTTCGATACGCGCATAGTACGCATCCATTTCATTAAATCTGTCGATAACATATTTTCTGAATGTGTCCAGTCCTTTGCTGCTGCTGTATGTGCCGTCCTGCCACCGCTCCATATCGCGCATATACGCGCCTGAAAAATATATATCAGCTTCGTATTCGTCGAGAAGCTTGTTTACATATTCGTCAGACCATTCGGTGTCCCTAAGTTCCCTGTATTTTTTTAATATCAGATCCCACACATCGGGGTCTTGGTTGACGATCAACTGATTGAGATATCCGCTTTCCATGACCCTATTATAATCAGCAGGCGCTTCATACTGCAATGTATAATTCGGCGCATCGTAACTCCATAAATTACCCCATGATATATCCATATCCCATGGGCAGTACAGTGCGGTTATTTTATCCCTATCTTTTTTGAGCGCCATATAAATATTTTTTATACATGAACCGCTTACATTATCTGCACCCTGTATCAGGTTAAGAAACAGGTATGTATCAATGGCATTGTCAATATCGATGCCGCCATACAATACGTCGTTATTCTTTGCGTTGATGCCGAGATTTTTATAATAATCTATCAGCAAAGACCATTTTTTTACAAGCGTTTCGTAAACCGCTTCCCTGTCGCCTATCGTCTTTAATTCATATCCGTCAACCGCAGCGCCGTCAAATTCCAGCACGCTCTCGTCGTCCCACATATATTTTTGATACAACGCCGTGTCATAGCTGTTTTTATCAATCTCAAGCTGCTTCTCGTCTATAGGATATCCGATTGCATAAAGCCCCCAGTATCTGTTATTTATAAACAGCTCGATATACCTGTACTCCATGCCTGTATTCACATGCTGTCTGTTATCGTCGGCGCATGAATACTGCCACAAATTTGCCGAAAAAACATTTCTTATTTTTTCCTGATCGTTATACGCGGGATATAATACCCAGTCATCGTCCTCCCTCAGCCCAAGCAGGGAAACATGATTGGGACGCTCATTTTCACCAAGTGACATTTGTGTCAGGGAAACTTTATAGCCTAATTTGGGATATGCTTTGGTCGTACCGCCCCTGACATGCATATTTGCGTCAGAGCATACAAGTCTGTTCAGCGCTTTGCTGCTGTTATCAAAAAGAGCTATCTCTACAGGCATATCATCTTCTGTTATTTCTCCCTCGTATGCCGTTGTTATACCAAGAAGTGGAAGTGTAGTGCATTTCAAATGGTATAGTTTATAGAGGTCATCATTAAAGGCTATAAGTTCTATAGTATCGTTATTCTCAATAATGTCCTGTGTTATGCTGTCTTCAAGCACGGATACGGCAGCGCCGTTATCTGACTCCACCCTCACGCGTGGGTCATATGCGCCCACCATTCCCTCGGGCAGCGAATAATAAAAAGTATCTGTCTGCGCGTCAAAAAACAATTTCTCTTCGCCGAAGATAACCGCATTGATAATATCATTTTCCGATTCAGACCGCGTTGACATAATACTGTTAAATCCGTCCGCATCAACGATAAGCTCGGAAAACGGCATTGAACGATCCGAAAAATATAATGCGCCTGCAAATATACCGATAGAAAAAATAATAAAGATTATGCTTATTATCTTTTTCCTGTCCGTCACTAAATCACGTCCTCACTGTCATAATCAATAATGGAAAAACGCTCTACTTCGATTTCTCTGAGTTTTTTTGCCAAATCGTCGGGCTGCTTTACAGAAAGCTCTATAACGTAATCCATTCCCTTGGATGTATAATTCCTGCTTTTAACGCGGTATTTCCTGCATATCGTTTTTATCTCGTCAAAAATCTTATCCTCATCTTCCGGACGGCAGTGCAGTACAAGGACAAAAGGTCTGCGCCCGAATGAGACATTATTTAAAACTATAAGGAACACCGTGACCACGATGGAAGTAAGCACCGCTGTCTCATAGAGCTGGCATCCGCAGATGATACCGATATAAATCGACCATAATATGTACATCATATCAACGGGATCTTTTACAGCGGTACGAAATCTTATAATGGCAAGCGCGCCGATAGTTCCGAGTGTTATCACGATATTTGACTGCAGGCATAAGATTATCGTTGCTATGAAAAACGGCAGTATCGCTATACAGATATTAAATGACTTATTATAAAAAGATCTGTGTGACACCAGACGATACACCAAAAACACATATATCGACAGGAAAAGCACCATCATCAGGACGGAAATTATAACGGTGGCGTTTATGATTTGATTTTCGTATGTATTTCCGATATTCTCCAACGCGTGTATTATTGTATTCATTATTTCTCCCTCTCGTTTCTTATTTTCTTAATATAGTCTTTTATATAATCCCCATATTCCGCAGTTTTGACCTGCCAAGATAATATTTGGAAAATGACGTCTGTGCAGGCAGTTCATTTGTTATGATGTTTTTGATATATCCTGAAAGTATATAGTCAAATTTAACTTCCAGTACATGTTCGTTTTTTTCCTGAACAGGATAGCGCTGATATCCGCCGTCTAAAAAGCTATCCGTATCGTAAGCGGCTGATATGTTCCTGTCAAGCGTAATGCGCACGTTCGTTATCGGTTCCACATATGCCGTGCGTTCATAATCGATTATCACTTTTGGCTCAAACAGTTTTGTCATTATGTCTATGCAGAATTTTTTCAGGACGTTATCTTCGGCTTCCCAAAATACTTCTTCTGTTTTTTTATCCATTAGTTTTTGAAAGGTGTCCTGCGATATATTGCAGCTTTGTTTGCAGCACATTCCGTTATATTTTTCTTTCCTCTCAAGTTTTAAGCTGTCATGGGAATTGCCGTAATAGCGTATGCGGTATTTATATCTTTCGCTGAGTCCCGCGTTGTTGTCCATTATGCAGGAATTTTTGAACTCGTCAAAATACAGGCTGTGTATCTCGTATCTGCCGTCGTCGCCGTTTGCATCTTTTTGCAAAATGCCTGAAAGTTTTTCGCTTATCTGTGCCAAATCCGCTTCTTTGCAGATATATTTCCATTCGTTTCTGTATTGTTTGATGAAGAACACCTCCATGCTGCACATTTTGCACGTTTTTTATTAATACATTTTATTATTATACTACAAAATCTGACATTTACAATTATAATTTGCTATAAAAACAGGATTGTGTGGGGGTATTGTGGGGGATAAGGGCTGAGTATGGTGTATGCCGAGACAGGAATAAGGGGCGGCGCAGGATTTGCGCCGCCCCTTTTATTATGGTCATACTGTTTAACTTTGTCAAAATAATGATTAGCCGAGTAATGAGAGTACGCCCTGATTTGACTGGTTAGCCTGTGCAAGCATTGACTGACCTGCCTGTGAAAGGATGTTGTTGTTAGAGTATCTAACCATCTCATCAGCCATATCTGTGTCACGGATTGCTGACTCTGCTGATGTCGTGTTCTCTACGATGTTATCGAGGTTGTTGATCGTATGCTCTAAGCGGTTCTGTACTGCACCGAGTGCTGAACGCTGTGTTGATACGATCTTGATTGCCTGTGAGATAACAGAGATTGCATCTGTTGCCTTTGTGCCGTCTTCGCCATTAACTTTTAATCCGTTAATTCCAAGTCCTTTAGCTGTAAGAGCGTCAATGTTAATGGAAATCTTATTATTGCTTGTGCCATCAGCGCCTACATGGAATTTAAGATTAAGAGCTGCTGTTTTGTCCTTTAAAGATTTAACTTTGCCACTATCAAGTTTTATCTCATTCCCAAGTGCATCATAAACTTTCTTAGCATCTGCTCTTGCTGTTATAGTACCGGATTTATCCGTTACAAAATAATCACTTAACGCATTTGCGGCAATAGCATTTCCGTCACTATCATAATACTTGTATACTTCTTTACTACTCTCTGCTGCACTAGCGTAACTTGCTGTAACTATCGCATATGCTACATCTTCTTTCGTGGCACCGGAAGCTTTAGGCCGCTTACCATTAGAAACCGTAATAGTTGCAACTTTCTTTCCTGATGCATTAAATATGTCAAATGCACCATTCGTAGTACCATCACCTTTGACTGAATAGTTAGCCTTAGCATCACTTCCATTCAATTCAAGAGCCATTTTTGAACCTATTGTATTTACGCCTTTGTCATTAGTACTTACTACATATGTAGAAGTCGAAATACTAATGCCTTGACTCTTAAGTGCTTTAAGCAGTGCATTCTTTTCATCTACCGTAATATCAGCATCTGCTCCGGAAAAATCTACTGATGTTGTCCACCCAGTTGCCTCATCCTTGTTCATTACAACATCTGGTTTCTTATCCGTACCCATACCATAAGAGTATACATATCCTTTCTCCGCATTTTTATCACCTTTTAACAAATATGTCTCATTGAACTTGGTTGTTTCAGCTACACGGTCAATCTCCTGTGTAAGCTGATCGATCTCATCCTGAATGTATGAACGGTCGTCTTCTGAGTTCGTGCCGTTAGCTGCCTGTACTGCAAGCTCGTTCATTCTCTGAAGCATATCGTGTACTTCTGTCAATGCGCCTTCTGCTGTCTGTACAGATGAAATACCGTCCTCAGCGTTTGCAGATGCCTGTGTAAGTCCTCTGATCTGCTTTCTCATCTTCTCTGATATTGCAAGACC
>CANREB010000035.1 GCA_947629525.1 uncultured Lachnospiraceae bacterium | reverse complement strand
TACCTCAACAGAGAGGCTCCCGTTTGGGTTATCATTGATGACGGCGACGGCGACGACTCTCGTGAGCAGGCAGTATTTGACGCACTCTTTGATACAATGCTTGACGGTGATGTAGTTCAGACACTTTGGACATACGGTGCAGAGGACGTTCACTGGTCTACACATGCAGAGTCATTTACAACGAACCCCGGTACTGACAACGCGAAGGATTACAGCTATGAGGAAGGTGTATTCCACTTAAAGCAGTCTCCTAACGACGCTAACTCAGTATGGAAGAAGAATCATCTTGATCCCGCGCTTGTTGTAAGTCCTCTTACAAACGGTTATGCTGACGAGTCAGAGCTTGCAGTAGCAGGTAATGAGTTCTTCACATCTAATTGTGTAGACGCACCTTCTTCTCCTTCATCAGAGACATTTACAAACGAGTCAGGTACAATCGCTACAGCTAAGGCTAAGGCAGTAAGTGCAGTAGTTGTTGATGGTGCAGACGTAGAAGAAGCAATGGCAACATATGTATCAGAAGTTGGTTCTATCGTTGACCAGTGCTTATCAGAGCTTAACGCAGCAGAGTAATCTGTGGGATAAGCAGAATAATTTGAATAATATTTTTAAAGAAAATGGCTGTCCTGTTCCGGATGGAGCAGGGCAGTTGTTTCCTTAAAATAAGGCTTGCATCGCCTTGTGAGCGGCGTGGAGATTAGTGGAAATAGCAAATAGGAAAGGAAGAGAACGGTATGAGTAAGAAAAAAGAAGTCATAACCTCGGGCGGCGTCGTGGTTCGTGAAAAGCCGTTAAAGCTCCGTATTTGGAATAACAGAGGATACTATATAATGTTTATCCCTGTTCTCGTATTTTTGATCATAATTCATTACTGGCCTCTGTTGGGAATCCGTTATTCGTTCTTTGATTATTACCCCGGACGTCAGGCACCTACATATGTAGGATTTAAACACTTCCAAAGCATGTTTAAAACAGCGGCATTTTGGACATCATTTAAAAACACTCTTGAGTTAAGTGTTATTAAGTTGATCATTACGACTGTTTCATCGGTTGTCGTATCAATATTCTTAAATGAAATGGGAAATCTCCTTGCAAAGAAATCTTTGCAGACTATAATATATCTGCCTCACTTCATGTCGTGGGCGGTTGTAGCATCAATTTTCAGCTTATTCCTTTCTCCGTCAAGCACAGGTTTGGTAAACGGTATGTTAAAGTCATGGGGTGTCATCGATCCGAACGGTCAGGGTATTTACTTCCTTGCAAGTAAGGACTGGTGGCGTCCGATATTTTACATAATCAATATTTGGAAGGAAACAGGATGGGGAACTATCATCTTCCTTGCAACCTTGTCAGGTATCAATCCTGAGCTTTATGAGGCGGCTGATATTGATGGCGCTACGCGTATGCAGAAAATACGTTATGTAACGGTTCCTGCATTGATGAACACTATTATTACCGTATTGATCCTCAATCTTGCTAAAGTTATGAATATGTTTGAGTCAGTATTCGTACTTTACAACAGTAACGTGTATGACGTATCGGATGTTGTTTCGACATATATCTATCGTCAAAGCTTTGCGGTCGCAAGACCAAACTACGGTTATTCAACGGCGGTTGGCTTGTTCAAGAGTTTAGTCGGGTGCTTCCTCGTGCTTGTATGTAACTGGGCAAGTAAGAAGACCCGCGGTCGCGGTATTATCTAGGAGGTGTTAATATGGCAAAAGAGGTTTCAAGCAAACCGAAACAGAAACTTCATGTTTTTGATATTGTAAATTATATAGTATTTATTATAATTGGACTTTGCATATTGGTACCTATCTGGAAGGTACTTATCGACTCGCTTAACCGTGTTGGCGTATACCAGTTCCAGCTTTGGCCGAGTCAGTTTACACTGGACGGTTACAGAACTATTATTGAGACAACGGCACTGTACAGACCGTTCATCAATTCTATTATCACAACGGTTTTAGGTACATTGCTTGGTTTGGTACTTTCAACACTTGGCGGTTATGTGCTTGTACAGTTCGATATGCCCGGACGCAACTTCCTTGCATATCTGCTGCTCTTTACGATGATCTTCTCGGGTGGTATGATACCTGAGTATTTGGTTATGAAGAAGTTAGGTCTTGTAAACAGTATGTGGATACTTGTTGTTAAGCACGGTATGAATGTTTACAACCTTGTACTTATGAGAAACTTCTTTGAGGGTATACCGGCTTCATTATATGAGGCGGCAAAGATTGATGGCTGCAGCCCGATGGGTATATTCTTTAAGATCGTACTTCCGCTTTCAAAAGCAGCGCTTGCTTCAATTGGTTTGATGTTTGCCGTAACGGTATGGAACGATTACTCAACCGTTCAGATTTATATTACGGATCCTAATCAGACAAACTTCCAGTATAAGCTGAGAACGATGGTTATGGACGGCGATACGCCGACGACATCATACAATGTTTCGCAGACTACACTGTTTAACGCGGGTATTATAGCGGCTATACTTCCGTTTATGATACTATATCCGTTCCTGCAGAAATACTTCGTAACAGGTGTTAATATAGGTGCAGTTAAGGAATAAAAAATAAAAACGCGTCAGAGATAGCAGAACTGTTATTTCTGGCGCGTTTAATTAATTAAAGTTTCATTTCGCTGTTTTTTGATATTTAATTGTTTCTTTGTTTATGCTAACTGCATAACTTCTTTTTCAATTTCTTCTATGTCATCTGATGTCAATTCGGGGAAAAAAGAGGGTATTTCTTCTACTGAAATTCGCCCCTTTTTTAACATTGTTATCGCATTTCTTTTAGTCGTTTCTCGTGCCATATCTTTCGCATAAGTCCTCATAATCTGCTCATCATCAAATAAACTCATCATAATTGTTACTACCTCCATTTCCTTGTTGCTTAAATACTGTTTTAAGATATTTCTGTTTTTGCAAATACGGATTGTTTCTGTAACTGCCTGTTTCGTCGTTCCATGTTCTTTTATCTGCTCATTAAAAACTTTGCAAAAAACAATGTACTCATTGATAATGTTGTTCTTGTCGCTCTCATAAATCACTTTGGCTTTTATCTCAATGTCAATATCCGCACCGCCAAAAAACTCCTGCGATAAAGATATTGTATCGGGTTTTCTGCCTTTGCTGCCTGTGTATATCACATATAATTCGGGTTTTGGCATTTTTACTTTCTTGCTCTTATATAGGCTTTGACTGGTTCGTTCAAAATATTCATGGTAACTCTGTGCTAAATACAATAATATTCTGATTAAGATATTTACCGTCCAACTCGATTGCGCCTCTAACAACAAAAGCAACCTGTTGTTACCCACCATTATGCCCAAATCATTATAGAGATTATCTGTCAAAACATTGTCTATCGTTACAATGTCCAACGTGTCCTCTGTTGCGTCCGTATCTTCCGGGTGCAATGTTTTATACAATTTCAGCAAGTTCTTTTTATCTTGGAAAAGGTCTAAAAACACACTGTTTTTTGCGGTACGCTTTGCCATGGGACGTGTCGCATTGGGACGTGTCGCATTGGGACGTGTCGCATTGGGACGTGTCGCATTGGGACGTGTCCCATTAGCTTCCTGTGTCTGCTTTGCATCGTCTGACACCTTACCACCTCGATTTCTAAAAACTTGTGGTACAAGATATGATATCCTGTCCCCATTATACTTTAATTATACAAAAAAACGCTTATCTTTACAATAAAATTATACTTTCTGTTGTCATTAATTTGTTCATATCCTTCCGTATATTTTATATATTTATCTTTACAGATAGGGCGTTGACCTTCTTTACTGCAATGATAAAAATGCTGCGCAGCAAAAGTAACATAACAAAATTGACAGCGTTTGTCAAATTGAAATGTAAAAATTCGCGCGAAATGTAAAAAATAATATGAAAAATTCCTAAAAGCAAAACGTAAGGTATCTTGTAAAAAGAATGAAAGCATCTTATAATAAAACTGTATCGAAGTTTTAATAGAAGGTGCATTGCAGTACGCAGACAGGATTGATATCAGTAAATCAATACCGTACAAATGCAGCACCGGAGAAGGGAATGATCTATTATGTCAGAAAAAGAAATCAGAATATACTGGGCGGCAGATTCCACAGTACAGACAAACGACATCACTACATATCCGCAGACCGGCATAGGACAAGTTTTTTCAATGTATACAAAAGGCAGCGTGCGTGTGATAAACCATGCGAAAAACGGCAGA
This sequence comes from uncultured Lachnospiraceae bacterium, assembly GCA_947629525.1. Lineage (GTDB taxonomy): Bacteria > Bacillota > Clostridia > Lachnospirales > Lachnospiraceae > COE1. Next base: position 23,424 of record CANREB010000035.1, on the reverse strand, counting down.
AGTACCAAAAGTTTTATGGATGAGGGGCGGCTTAAGGCGATAGAAGATGAAATCGGCGAAGGCGATTATCTGTTTATTCAGTTCGGACATAACGACGAAAAGAAAGAGGATCCGACACGTTACACTGAGCCGTTTTCAACATATATTGAAAACCTTGAAACATACATAGATGTGGCAAGAAGCCACGGCGCTTATCCTGTTCTGATTACGCCGCTGGAGCGCAGATGTTTTACAGATGATAAACATCTTGGCGCAGGCGCGCACTCTGAATATGTGGCGGCGATGAAACAGACAGCCGAAAAAAATAATGTGCCGCTTGTCGATCTGTATAGTATGAGCCGCGTCGAACTTGAAAAGGCGGGCGAGCCCGCAAGTCGTAAGTGGTATATGTATTTTGATGAAAATATTTATAAAAATTATCCCGAAGGCAAGCAGGATAACACACATCTGAGATATGAGGGCGCAGTAATGTACGCGGGGCTTATAGCCAAAGGGCTTGGGGAGCTTGGCGGCAGATACAGGGATCTGCTGACAGATGGGTTTGAGAAAGCGGTGGAATAGACGTATAAATGTGATAGGAGGGGAGAGTGTTTTGAATAAAAGAAAAGAGACAGCGGTGGTTTACAGACAACAGCCGATAGCGGATGATGTTTATGACATGTGGATAGAAACCACGCTTGCAAGGGAAGCGAAGGCGGGGCAGTTCATCAGTGTATTTGCGCGTGACAGATCTATGCTCCTGCCGCGTCCTATAAGCATTTGCGAAACGGACAGAGAAAACGGGAGACTCCGCATAGTTTATCGTGTGGCAGGCAAAGGGACAAGGGAATTTTCGGATTATCGTGCCGGTAATAAAATAGACATATTAGGTACGCTTGGCAACGGCTTCCCGACAGACAAGGCGGCGGGTAAACGCGCTTTTCTGATAGGAGGAGGCATAGGTATACCGCCTATGCTCCAGCTTGCAAAAGATATAACGGAAAATTCCGAGGTTGATATAATTCTCGGCTATAGAAACAGCCAGTTATTTTTGTCAGAGGATCTCTCCAAATACGGCACGGCATATATAGCAACCGAGGACGGAAGTGCGGGGGTGAGAGGCAATGTCCTCGATGTGATAGAAAAAAACGGACTTTCGGCAGACATAATTTATGCGTGCGGACCGCTGCCCATGCTGCGCGCGGTCAAGAATTATGCCAAAGAGACGGGAGTTTTAGCATATATATCGCTTGAGGAAAAAATGGCGTGCGGAGTAGGCGCATGTCTTGGGTGCGTTACAAAGACAAGCATGACAGATCATCATTCCCATGTAAAAAATTCCAGGATATGTACAGACGGACCTGTATATCGGGCAGAAGATGTTGAAATATAGGAGGAGCATAGATGAAGCCGAACACAAAAATAAAAATAGCGGGTGTCGAGTTTAAAAATCCTGTAATGACAGCATCAGGTACATTTGGATCAGGAATGGAGTACTCAGAGTTTACTGATCTGAACCGCCTTGGGGCAGTAGTGACAAAGGGTGTGGCAAACGTGCCTTGGGAGGGAAATCCGACGCCGCGCGTGTGCGAAACGTATGGCGGGATGTTAAATGCGATAGGTTTGCAAAATCCGGGAATAGATGTGTTCATCGAACGCGACATACCGTTTTTAAAACAGTTTGACACTAAAATAATAGTGAATGTATGCGGGCATTCCATAACCGATTATGTGGAAGTTGTCGAGCGCTTGGGAGATCAGCCTGTAGACATGCTTGAGATAAACGTGTCCTGCCCCAATGTAAGCCACGGCGGCATAGCGTTTGGACAGGATCCCGACTGCCTTTTTGAGATAACGAAGGAAATCAGGAAAAAGGCAAAACAGCCCATTATAATGAAACTGTCACCTAATGTCACAGATATAACGGAGATGGCAAAAGCGGCAGAAGCGGCAGGAGCAGACGCACTTTCACTGATAAATACCATTATGGGAATGAAGATAGACATTCATAAGCGCAAATTTGCACTTGCCAATAAAACAGGTGGTTTATCGGGACCCGCGATAAAGCCTGTGGCAGTGCGGATGGTATATCAGGTCGCAAACGCGGTGAAAGTTCCCATTATAGGCATGGGCGGTATTGCGGATGCGGACGATGCGGTTGAATTTATGCTCGCAGGTGCGACAGCGGTTGCTGTAGGTATGATGAATTTTGTTAATCCTTATGCGACAGGAGAAGTCGCAAGCGGCATTGAGGACTATATGCGGCGTTATAATATTAAAAATGTTTCTGAAATAATCGGTGCGGTCAGCGCATAAACAAGGAATAAATAAGCCCTTTTGAGAATACAATTAAGTACATCAGCTTGTAATCATTTTGTATTTTCAGGAGGGTTTTTTATATGGAACTTTTGAAAAAAAATATTCATACTGAGAAAATAAAGTCAAAGGCGATGCTTCAGATACCTATGGAAGAGGACATAAACGTATCGGATACAAAGCCTGATGTGGCGCGCATAATTTACAGCAGCGGTGATGTTAAGATCGAAGAGATAAAGACAGGTATGAACAAAATATGGGTAAAAGGACAGTTGTGCTATCAGGTCCTGTATCAGGCTGAGAGCGCGGAAAATGGAGAGCCTGTAGGAATGGAAGGCGCACTTGCGTTTATGGAAGAAATCTATCTGGAAAAAATGGAAGGGCAGGACAGAGTGATATGTCTTTCCAAACTTGAAGATATGAAAGTAAATATCATCAACTCAAGGAAGCTTAGTATACAGGCGGTAATATGTCTTGAGCCGAGGGCAGAAGAAACCGTTACGCAAGAGCTGTGCATAGAACTTGAAGGCGCCGGCGGCACATCGGATGCCGATAACGGCAATAAGCTTGAATATAGAAAAAAATCCATAGATTATCTCGAAACACAGGTAAAAAAGAGAGATCTGCTGCGTATACATGAGGAAGCTAAGCTTCCGGCAGGAATGCCCGATATCGGCAGCGTACTGTGGAAAAGTCTGGATATAGCAAGCGTGGCATTTCATGCGGGCGACGAGAAACTTGCTGTAATGGGTGAACTTAATATATTTATCATATATATCGAAGACAACAGCAACAAGGTAAACTGGTATGAGACGGCAGTACCGTTTAGCGGAAACATTGAATGTCCAAACAGCCGCGATGGGATGATAGCGGATGTATGCTATAACATAGGTCACGAAGAAATATCCATACGCGATGATGCAGACGGCGAACCGCGCATTATCGGGGTGGAAGCGGCTTTGGAGCTTGAAATCAAGATTTTCTCAAGGGAAAATTCATATATTGTTGCGGACGTATACGGTGTAAGCTGTGAAGTTCAGGCGCAGACAGCTTCAAAAGATTTCAGAAATCTTCTCACTGAACTGAACATCGAGGAAAAACTCGTCAGGAACATAAAGCTTGAAGATACTGAACCGAAACTTCTGCAGATATGTCACAGCGATGCGAAAGTTGAAGTCGAAGATGCAGTGTTTAAAGAGGACGGACTTACTATCAGCGGAAATATCATGCTTTGTGCGCTTTACACGTCAAGCGATGATGCGCAAGGGTTTTATCCGATAAAGGAAACAATACCGTTTGAGGTCGTAAGGCAGGTAGAAGGACTTGAACACGCTGACATAGAGCAGTATTCTCTCTATGCGCAGACAGGAAGCCCGTCAATTACGATCAAAGACAGTTCACAGGTCGAGGCTCGGATAACGCTTAATCTGCATATGCTTGTATATGACACCGGGCAGGAGGATATACTTACTGATCTGAAAATTGCGCCTATTGACGCGTCAGTGCTTGAAAAACTGCCGGGATTTGCCATTTACTACGTAAAGCCGGGTGATTCGCTCTGGCAGATAGGAAAGAAATATTATGTGAGCGTTGAGCAAATAAAGGAGATAAATAATCTGACGAGTGACGAGATAAAGGCAGGAGATAAGTTGCTGATTGTGAAATGATGTATTATTGATAATAGGTCGCCCGAGCAGGGGCATATATTCCATTCAGACCCGCTTGCGCTTAGTACCGCTACGCTTTCCAAAGGTCTGAATGGGATATATGCCCCTGCTCGGGCTAGTGTGTTGGAATGCTGTCAAAGTTTATATGCACGAGTTTTTTCATGTTGGGGTGTGCATAATCCGCTGTTCGGATTACTTGAGTAATTTAATCATATTAAATTTACAAATTACAGTAAATAAACTATAATGTATTTGCCACCATAAGCGCAGAATAGAGACACAAAGGAGCTTGCTGCAATGCTTTACCTCACTCACTTTGAATTTACTTCCATTGCGATGGAAGAAGATTTTATTTTCGGGCAGAAAATGACCTGCTACGACACATATTATCCGTTTCAAGTGTTCACAAAAAATAACCTGCAAATGCTTGATTTTGAGCCTGTTACAATACTCTATGGCGGAAACGGTTCGGGGAAAACCACGGCGCTGAATATAATCGCGGAAAAACTTTCGCTGAAACGCGACACGCTTTACAATCGTTCAAATTTTTTTGAAGATTATACAAAGCACTGCAGCTATCAGCTTCAAGGAAAATTGCCGCCGGAGAGCCGCATTATCACGAGCGACGACGTATTTGACTTTATGCTCAATCTGCGCAGCATAAATGACGGGATAGACAGAAAGCGGGAGGAATTGTCTGACGAATATCTTGAAAACAAATATGCGCATTTTCAGATGAAGTCGCTTGACGACTACGAAAAGCTCAAAATGGTGAATATGGCAAAGAGTAAGACAAAGTCAAAATATATCAGGGGAAACCTGATGGACAATGTCCGTGAACAGTCCAACGGCGAGAGTGCCTTTATGTACTTTGTAGAGAAAATACAGGAAAATGCGCTCTATCTTCTTGACGAGCCTGAAAACAGTCTTTCGCCGAAACGTCAGCAGGAGCTTGTTGAATTTCTTGAAAATTCTGCAAGGTTCTTTGGCTGCCAGTTAATCATAGCAACACATTCCCCGTTTATCCTTTCCATAAAAGGTGCCAAAATCTACGATATGGATGAAAATCCCGTAGACGTAAAGCACTGGACACAGCTTGAAAATGTGAGAGTGTATTATGATTTTTTTAAGGAGCATGAGAGGGAATTTTAGGATTTAAGGGTGAATAAACTAATGGTTGACGCATTGAAAATTGTCTTTTAAAATATAAATATGAGAGCAGGGGTTGATATTGTCTAAACAGCCGCAGGTGCGGCAGAATGAGAGGGATTATGAAAGAAATAGCAGGATATTATGATGGCAATACGGTAAGACTGTTAGAGCCTGCGCCTAAGACAAAGCAGAATGTAATTGTTATGTTTGCTGACAATGAAGAAGACTCATTTGATGAGCTTCCTGTCGGAATATTAGCTGCTTATGCTGACACAGAGAAAAGAAAACTCGAGGAAGGGGCATTTGAGCGTGCTATGGTGGAAAAGCATGGTATTGGCTGATGCAAACACGATGATAAGATGCATTATAGGCGATGATATGCAAAAGGTACAAGAACTGGAAAAGATGCGTAAAACACAGGAAATTATGTATACGATTGAGGTTATTGCGGAGGTAGTTTATGTATTGACTAAGGTGTACAATGTTTCGCGTAAAGAAACCGCCAATGCCATAGTTCGTTTTTTAAATTCAAAAAATATAATTTGTGTGAACAGCGATATAGCTTTCTGTGCGTTAGGGCTGTTTGCGGACAATAAACTTGATTTTGTGGATAACATATTATTAGCATATAATAAAATACAGGGTATTACTATATACAGCTATGACAATAAGCTTATGAATATGATAGAACGTAAAGATTTTTAGATAAAATTTTAATTTAGTGCTATAATATAAGAAAGCATTTTTATATTATAAAAATATCAATAAGAAAGGACGGATGCAAAAATGAAAATCGCTTTAATCAATGAAAACAGTCAGGCAGCTAAAAATGCCATGGTCTGCGAAACACTCAAAAAGGTTGTAGAACCTATGGGACATGAGGTATTTAACTACGGAATGTATTCAGCGGAGGACGAGCATCAGCTTACATATGTGCAGAACGGCATACTGGCGGCAGTGCTTTTAAATTCAGGAGCGGCAGATTTCGTAATCACAGGCTGCGGCACAGGCGAAGGCGCGATGCTTGCATGCAATTCTTTCCCCAAGGTGCTTTGCGGACATATCGAATCACCGCTTGACGCGTACCTTTTTTCGCAGGTAAATGACGGTAACTGTGTCGCACTTCCCTTTGCGGAGAACTTTGGCTGGGGCGGCGAGCTTAACCTTCAGTATATTTTTGAAAAACTTTTCTGTGCGCCGGGCGGCGGCGGATATCCCAAGGAGCGTGTAGTGCCCGAGCAGAGAAACAAGAAAATACTTGACGAAGTAAAAACAGTAACGCATGCGGACATCTGCGATATTTTGCCAAAACTTGACAGAGAGCTTTGCAAGGGTGCGCTGAGTGGAGAAAAATTTCAGGAGTATTTCTTTGCAAACTGTAAGTGCGATAAGATTGCTGAGGTTGTAAGAGAAATACTGGGATAACACTAATGAAAGAAATGACACTTGATGAGATTGACATACAAATATTAAATATTCTGCAGAAAGACGCGAGAATGCCATTGAAACAGGTGGCGAAAGAGGTTAATCTTTCATCGCCTGCCGTTTCGAGCCGCATACAGCGTTTAGAAGCGGAAGGATATATCACAGGATATCAGGCGCAGGTAAACCCGATTGCGCTTGGGCTGTATACCAAGGCTTTTATCTGTCTTGAAGTTGCGCCTGTCCAAAAGAAAGAATTTTATCCATACATAAAGCAATGTAAAAACGTAGTTGAATGTAACTGTGTTACAGGCGATTATTCTATGCTGTTGGAAGTGCTTTTTGAGAACACAATAGAGCTTGACCATTTTATCAATGAACTTCAAAGATTTGGCAGGACAAAGACTCTGATTGTGTTCTCCACTTCCGTTGAACATAGAGGTGTTAAACTATAAGAAGAAATTTTTGGGGAATTTCCTATGGGAAAATTCCCTTTATTTCTTCAGCGTATATCAGCTTTCTCAATGCAACAATATATGCAGCCATACGGTAAGTGCAGCTGCATTCGTCTGTAACTTCCCGTATGTCATGGAAAGATTTGGTCATAAGTTTTTCGAGCATATCATTTACCTGTTCACGTTCCCAAGTCAGTTCCTGAATATTCTGAACCCATTCAAAATAGGACACTATAACACCGCCGCTGTTTGCAAATATGTCGGGTATCAGGGTGATGCCGCGCTTTTCAAGAACTTCATCGCCGCCCTCGGTAGTAGGTCCGTTTGCTGCTTCAACAACATAACTGCACTGCAATTTACTTGCAATATCTTCATTTATCTGATTTTCAAGCGCTGCCGGAACAAGCACATCACATTTACAGGTAAGTACTTCTTCATTTGAAATATGTGAGATGCCGCTTTCATCGTAATTTATAAGAAGTGCGCCGGGGCTTTCAAGATATTTTGAAATTTTGTCGATATCGAGACCGTCTGCGCGATAGATTCCACCTGAAACATCACTTACAGCGACTACTTTTGCGTCACGATGATAAAAAATCCGTGCGGCGTTACTTCCTACATTTCCCATGCCCTGAATTGCCACAGTAGTTCCCTTGAGTTCCCTGCCTTCTGTTGCAAGGAGCAGTTTTGTGCTGATCACAACTCCGCGTCCTGTGGCGGAATTTCGCCCCCGGGAGCCGCCAAGCTCTACAGGTTTTCCGGTAACTACGCCGGGACAAGGTTTTCCGTTTAACTGGCTGTATGTATCAAGCACCCAAGCCATTGTCTGCGAATTTGTGTTTACATCGGGAGCAGGAATATCGGTATCAGCACCGATGATCGGAGCTATTGCAAAGGTATAGCGTCTTGTCAGATTTCGCAGTTCACGCTGAGAGAGCGTGTGCGGGTCAACTTTGATGCCGCCTTTTGCACCGCCATAAGGAATGTTTGCCACAGCACATTTTAGGGACATCCATACCGAAAGTGCTTTGACTTCGCTCAATGTGCAGTCCTGATGATAACGGATGCCGCCTTTGAACGGTCCGCGGATATTTGAGTGTTGTACTCTGTATCCTTCAAAAACCCTGACAGTGCCGTCATCCATTTCGACAGGAAGGTATACTTTTGTTTCGCGCTGTGGATTTTTGATGATTTCAAACATCGCTTTGTTTATGTGTCCGATTTCCATGGCTTTTGTCATAGTTTCGACTACGTTTTCATATGGGTCATAAATTTTTTCAGGCATAGCTTTCCTCCTCATATCTTTCTCGATATTTAATCAGCGCGCTAATTTAGAAAAATAATAGTTATTTTGTTAAAATAAGTCAATATATATTGATGAAAAACAATTTATTTTAAATTTTTAACTTAAAAACTTGATTTGGGAAAGAAAACGGAGGGAAATACTTAAAATTATTAAGTTCTTAGCGTTGGCTATAGCATTTTTTGTTTTTGCATACTGTGTGCTGTGCCAATAGCGCCAATACCGATATTACCTAGGAACAAATATCGGCGTCATTCGGTTGTCTAAGGCGATTGAATACTTATCCATGATGTTCAGGTATTTATCGGCTTCCGAAGCCTTTACTCCAAAGAAATGAAGCTGCTGTTCAAGATAATATCTGATATATTCCTGATTATCAATGGCATTCGGATTATGGAGCGAGTAGTTGATTATTGAAGGTTTTATTGAGGAGATACTGATCCCCGCGAGTTTCGCAAAATTTTTATCATTGTTGACTGTTGAATATTTTTCAAAAGTATCTATTATGAAATTAATCGTGCGCTTATATATTTGAGGCTCCTGCGATATTTCAACAAAGAATTTGCCGAAGTTTGGATATATAAGGCATAGGTATAATTCCAATGCGCTTGAAAAAAGAAAAAGATCTACTTCATTAAATGAAGGTTCATACTGCATGATAAGAGAGTCGAATGTATTTCTTATATCATAATAAATAGTAGCGCCTATTTCGATCTTTCCGTTAAAATAATAATTAAATAATCCAAGATTAGCATTTGCGCGGTTTGATATAAGACGTGTCGTGGTTTGGCGGTATCCGTTTTGGAAAAAAAGTTCGCGGCTGCATTCCAATAATTTGTTTTTGGTCTGTTCAGACATATTTATCCTCCGTTGACTTCATGAACTATAAAAATATTGTCATATTTGTATATTAAAACATAATTGTTAAAAAGAAAAAAAGTAATTATTAACAAAATATTAAAAAAGTGATTGACAAATAATTTATACGCTGTATAATACAATCATCAAAAATAATTGCATATCCGAAACATTAAACGAAGGCGTTTACTAACAGATTGAGGGCACAAAGGTAAGTGTTTGTCTCAGTCTTGCAGTAGGCGCTTTTTTGATTAAAGATGCGAAGGAGTGCAGGACACCGCGCCCAAGAGCGCAGAATGGAGGTAAATTATGAAAAAGAATGTAGTGAAAAAAATCAGTTGTTTGGCATTAGCGGGTATTGCTGCTTTCAATATGGCAGGCTGTTCAGGCGGCAGCACGGCTTCCGATGCTTCGGCAGGAAGCGCACAGGATACCGCGAACACGTCATCGGATGGAGTACGGAAAATTGTGGTAGGTGTAGGCAACGCGGCAGCTCCATTCTGCTATCTTGATGAAAACGGCGAGCCTATAGGGTACGATTTGGATGTACTTAAAGAGATTGATAAAAGGCTTGATCAATATGAATTTGAATATCAGGCTATGGATTTTTCCACATTAGTAGTGTCGATAGATTCGGGATCGGTAAATATGTTAGCGCATGAGCTTGTGAAGTCAGATGCGAGAAAGGAAAAATATCTGTTCCCGGAACAATACTATTGTCTTTCGCCTATGGCGCTTGCCGTAAGGAATGACAGCGAAATAACTTCTCTTGCGGACATGGCGGGAAAGACTATGGAGTTAAATCCCAGCCAATATGAGTATCAGATCATGATGGCATATAACGAGTCTCACCCCGGTTCGGAGGTAAACGTCATAGGTGTGAGCGATCAGTCTACGGCAGATGGTTATTTAAAAGTTTCTAATGGTCAGGTTGATGCGTCGCTTACATATCAGGCTACTTTTGACAGCGTTATCCCCGAAATAGGAGTAGACAATTTACATCTTACGGATGTAGTTTTGTGCGAGGACACATATATTATGTTTCCGCAGACAGAGCAGCAGCTTTGCGACGATGTTGACGCCGCGTTAAAGGATATGTTTGAGGATGGCACACTTTCAAAGATTTCCAACGACTGGTACGGTGAAGATGTATTTTCACTGTATTCGGATATGATCGCCATAGTAGCGGAATAATTTAAAAGCAAAAAAGGAGCGTGGGATAATGGGACATACATATGATTTTGCGTCAATACCGGGATATATACCTAAAATAATGCAGGCATTCCCCCTTACAATAGAGATACTGCTCCTGTCGCTTTTATTTGGTTTAGCGCTGGCAGCGCTTGTGACGATCGGCTCTCTTGGCAGAAATAAGGTGCTGAATGCGGTTTCCAAAGGATATATTTCATTTATGCGCGGAATACCTACGCTTGTACTCATATTCCTTTTGTATCTTGGTCTGCCGCAGATAATGCAGGGAATAGGCGTTGACATGAGCGGTATAAGCAAGACAGCGTATATAATCGCATGTCTTTCGCTAAGCTCGTCCGCAAACTTTGCCGAAATGATGCGCGCGTCATATCTTGCAGTGGACAAGGGGCAGAGAGAGGCCGCATACAGTGTGGGTATGAAGGGATTTACTGCGTTTCGCAGGATTATTTTTCCACAGGCTTTCGGAATAGCGATACCTGCTTTGGGAAATAACATAATCATGCTTTTTAAGGAGACTTCGCTTGCGTTTACGGTTGGCGTAATTGATATTTTAGGTAAGGCAAGGGCTATGAGCGCGGCAAGTTACGGTACTAACAGGCTTGAGGTTTATATAGCGACAGGACTTATATTCTGGGCTATCTGTTTTATACTTGAAAAATTAAGTAAATCCTTTGAAAAGGCATATACAAAAGGCAGAAAGAAAGCGACAAGCTGAATGCGGAAAGGAGTGGGAGTTTATGATTAATTTTGGATTTATAGTACAGTCTGTACCTGCTCTTATCAAGGCAATACCCGTCACGCTCCTTATGGCGTTTGCGGCGGCTGCGGCGGGGTGGCTTCTAGGGCTTGGGATAGCGCTTATACGCAAAAATAAAGTGCCTGTGATCTCACAGATATGTGCAGTATTTGTATCTTTCATGCGCGGTGTGCCGATGATAATACTTTTGTATATTTCCTATTATGCACTTCCTGTAGTTGTCTATAATTATGGTATGAGTATAGGAAGGGAAATTGATCTTAACGCGATTCCCGCAGTGCTTTATGCTGTGCTGGCATTAATGCTTGATCAGGCAGCTTATTCATCTGAAATTTTCCGCTCTGCGCTGTCAGCGGTGGACGAGGGACAGATGGAAGCGTGCTACAGTGTAGGTATGACGAAAAGCCAAGCGTTGATAAGGATCGTTCTTCCACAGGCTATGGCAATAGCTGTACCTAACTTAAGCGGTTTGTTCCTTGGGCTTGTAAAAGGCACATCGCTTGCCTACTATGTAGGGGTATATGAAATTACGGCGACCGCTAATCTTCTGGCGATGCCGGCGCTTAATTTCATAGAGGCGTATGTGATGACGACAATAATTTATGAGATCATAAGCTTTATTTTCAATAAGCTGTTCAGAGGCTGCGAAAACAGACTGAAACGTTTCAGGGCAGGCGCGTCCGCGGCATAATGCGATTTTACGGTGCAGGGAAAGGAGCAAATTATTATGGCAAATATAGTGGAACTTAAAAATATACATAAATCGTTTGGCGAAAACCATATTTTAAAAGGCGTTGATATGAATATAAAAAAGGGAGAAGTAGTAGTTATTCTGGGACCAAGCGGATCGGGGAAAACTACGCTTCTGCGTACTATCAACTTTCTCGACTCTGCTGATGAGGGCAGCGTAACGATACATGACTTTACTGTTGACTGCAAAAAACATACAAAGTCGCAGGTTATAGAGCTTAGAAGAAAGACGGCGATGGTTTTTCAAAATTATAACCTGTTTCAGAATAAAACTATTCTTGAGAACGTCATGGAAGGCTTGGTAACTGTAAAAAAATATAAAAAATCCGACGCTGAGAAAGTCAGCCGTGAGATACTTGGCAAGGTAGGTCTTGCGGAAAGATGCGATTTTTACCCGTCGCAGCTTTCGGGAGGACAGCAGCAAAGAGCGGGAATAGCGCGTGCACTTATTTTAGACCCGGATGTTATTTTGTTTGATGAGCCGACTTCTGCTTTGGATCCTGAGCTTGTCGGTGAGGTCTTGAATACGATAAAGGCTGTTGCGCAGACAGGGATTACAATGATAGTAGTGACACATGAGATCGCTTTTGCGAGGGAAGTCGCGTCGAGAGTAGTGTTTATGGAAGGCGGAGTGGTTGTCGAGGAAGGCATTCCCGAAGAAATTCTGGTAAATCCTAAGGAGCCGAGAACACAGCAATTCTTAAAGAGAATTACAAATCCTAACGCGTCTGATGAGCCGGGTTAAATTAAGAAGAAAAGAGGTAAGGGACATGTCAGCAGTAAATACGATTTGGATATTGCTTGGGACAGCGCTTGTGTTTTTTATGCAGGCAGGTTTTGCTATGGTTGAAGCCGGATTTACAAGGGCTAAAAACTCAGGAAATATCATAATGAAAAACCTTCTTGATCTGTCGATAGGAAGCATTATTTATTGGTTCGTCGGTTTTGGAATAATGTTCGGATCAGGTTCGGTCGTAGGAAAAATCGACTTTTTTATTCAGGGAAATTATGATGCGGTACTGCCGGATGGAATTTCAGTATGGGCATTTGTGATTTTTCAGACAGTGTTTTGTGCAACGAGCGCGACTATTGTTTCGGGCGCAATGGCGGAAAGAACGAAATTTTCGGCATATTGTCTATACAGCGTTATCATTTCGCTTGTAATCTATCCGGTATCGGGACATTGGATATGGGGCGGCGGTTGGCTTGCATCGCTTGGGTTTCATGATTTTGCGGGTTCTACGGCGGTACATATGGTAGGCGGAGTAGCAGCTGTATGCGGCGCTAAAATGCTTGGAGCGCGTATCGGGAAGTATACTAAGGATGGCAGGTCGCGCGCAATACCGGGACACAATATTGTAGTAGGCGCATTAGGCGTATTTATTCTCTGGTTTTGCTGGTTTGGATTTAACGGTTGCTCTACTGTAAGCATGGAAGGCGATGCCATCGGAAATGCAGGACTTATCTTTATGAATACAAATTTGGCAGCGGCGGTATCATCTGTTACAACTATGCTGTTTACATGGATAAGGTACAAAAAGCCTGATGTTTCAATGACGCTTAACGGTGCGCTTGCAGGACTTGTAGGCATTACGGCAGGATGTGACTTGGTTACTCCCGCAGGTGCAGCGGCGATAGGCTTTATATGTGGAATTGCCGTAGTGCTTGTAATTGAAATGGTAGATAATAAATTTAAGATCGATGATCCTGTAGGCGCTATCGGCGTTCATGGCGCATGCGGTATGATAGGTACGATAATGACCGGGTTATTTGCATCTAAAGACGGATTTTTTTATGGTGGAGGAATACGGTTTTTAGGAGTCCAATGTCTTGGTGTAATTTCCGTTATAATATGGGTTGCCGTCACCGCAACGATAACTTTTAAGGTTGTTGACAAAGTAGTAGGGCTTCGTGTCAGCAAACGTGAGGAAATCGAAGGTCTTGATACAAATGAGCACGGTCTTAACAATGCTTATGCCGATTTCCTTCCCGCGGTTAAGTCCGACAGTCTTACAGGTGCGGTCGATAATGTACTTGGCGCTAAAAAAGCGATCATGGATGTACCTGTTGAGGAGGCAATTCCTATCAGGGACACAAGCACATATGCAGTGCCGGATCGGATGGGTGTGCTTACCAAAGTAGATATCATTGCAAGGCAGTCAAAGTTTGAGGAATTAAAGGCAGCAATGAATGAAATAGGCGTGACGGGAATGACTGTGACGCAGGTACTCGGATGCGGCGTACAAAAAGGCGCAACGGAATATTACAGAGGTGTGCCGCTTGACGTACAGCTCCTTCCTAAAGTAAGAGTTGAGATAGTCGTTGCAAAAGTACCTGTTGAGCAGGTGGTTGCTGCCGCAAGGAAGATACTTTATACAGGTCATATCGGCGATGGAAAGATATTTGTATATGACGTGCGTGATGCTGTAAAAGTCCGTACAGGTGAAACGGGATATGACGCTATGCAGGGAATTAATGAAGTATAAAGAATGAGTTGCAGAAAGAAGGATTATTATGAAGGTTGTGGTTTGCCAAGGCGAGGCAATCGGAGGAGAACCCTCAAGAGAGGAACTTATATCACTTTGGCGTGAGGAGATCGGTAAAATCCCACAGGTGGATGAAATAGTTTTCCGTAATGGTTTCAATTATGATGAGGTTGATGATATCGCGGGCGATAATGACGCAATGATTGGAGTATGGATCAAAGATAATGCGTACGATGACGCTTTCTTTGACAGGCATCCCAAACTTAAGTACATAGCGACTACGGCACACGGCTTTGGCAAAATTGACAGAGCGGCGGCAGCAAGGCATGGAGTTACTTTTACCAATACCGTTTACGGTGATGTTACTATAGCGCAGTTTGCTATGGCGCTTCTTATGGATATCTGCCATGATATACGCCTTCAGGACATCGCCTACAGGGAAGCCGCTGATAACCATATTACGGTAAATATGGGACGTGGGCTCAGGGTGAAATCCAGACAGATAGAGTTATATGAGAAAACAATGGGGATTTTAGGGCTTGGAAGTATAGGGCTTTGGACAGCAAAAATGGCGGCAGGTTTTGGGATGAAGGTCATTGCATACAGCAGGCACAAAAAAGAGGGAGAAGAATATAACTTCATTGAACAGGTTTCACTTGACGAATTGCTTAACCGTTCAGATGTTATTTCAATCCATTGCCCGTCAACGGATGAAACTGTAGGAATGATAAACAGCGAAACGATTTCAAAAATGAAGGACGGAGTCATCATTATAAACACTGCGCGTGGGAATATCATAGTCGAAGATGATTTAGTGGCTGCTCTTAAATCAAAAAAGGTATATGCAGCGGGGCTTGACGTAGTGTGTAATGAACCGATAAGCGAGAGAATACCTCTTATGGATTGCCCGAACGCGGTCATAACACCGCACATAGCATGGGCGCCCTTGGAGGCAAGGTACAGGACAGTAAGGCTTGCTTCACAAAATCTCAAAAACTGGGCAGCAGGCAGTCCCACAAGTGTAATAAGTTAGAAAGGTGTTTTATATGGCGGTGAATGAAAGAACTCTGAAAATGGGTACGGCTCCTATTTTTCCCATGTTGGTGTCGATGGCTGTACCGGGGCTGCTCGGAACGCTTACTACATATCTATACAGGACGGTTGACCAGATATTTGTGGGAAATTTTGTGGGAAGAAATGCTCTTGGAGGTATTTCAGTTCTTGCCCCTTTTAACAATGTGATAATTGCATTGTCATTGTTTATAACTGTAGGCGGCGCGTCGCTTTTATCACTTTCAATGGGAAGGAAAGACTATGAACGCGCGAACAGGCTTTTTACAAATATACTTATTCAGGCAGTAGCAATGGCAGGGATAGTGTCGGCACTGTTCTTTATATTTGCAAATCCTTTTGTCAGTATTTGCGGTGCAAAGGAAGGTACGGAAACCTACGGATATGCAGTCGCGTATCTTAAGATAGTTACTCTTGGTCAGGTATTTAATATGCTGAACCAAGGACTTGCAGCTATCATACGTACTGAAGGGGCGGCTAAATACTCAATGTTTGCCAATATAATAGGAGCGGTATGCAATGTAATGCTTGACGCTTTGTTTATAATTGTTCTTCATATGGGGATAGAAGGAGCGGCAATTGCAACTGTGGCAAGCCAATTTGTGGGAGCGGCATTCAGCGCGGCTTTCTTTGTAACAGGTATGAGCAGCCTTAGATGGGCTGGTTTTAAGGCAGTTGATATCAGACAGATGATTTATATCGCAAAGATGGGAATAGCACCGTCAATATTTCAAATGCTTTCGTTTGTAACCAATATTATGTTAAATAAGTCACTTCAGTATTATGGTGATTTAGATCCTGTATATTCGCTTTTGGGCGGCGGTGAGCTGTGCATATCCGCTGTGGCGATCGTAAATACCGTGGATAATTTTATAGTGTCAACGACATCGGGTATAAATCAGGCAGTGTCCCCGATAATCAGCTATAATTATGGCGCAATGAAATATTCAAGAGTGCGCAGGGCATCGATGCAGTCGCAGATGATGGCGGGAGTTTTTGCAATGATAATATGGAGTTTTATGATGATAGCGCCGCGTTTTGTGGTGAGTCTGTTCAGTTCAGGAGATGAGGCACTCATTGAATACGGTGCAATGGCGATGAGAGCATGCAAAATATTTGCGTTGTTCGGCGGTTTTCAAATGTTGGTGAGCATGTATTTCAGCGCTATCGGTAAACCCCATATTGCGACATTCGTGTCATTTTCGCGGCATGGGATTTTCCTGATACCTGCTTTGTATATTCTGCCGCGTATTATGGGATTAAAGGGTGTGTTGTATGCTAACGCAGTTTCTGACGGATGTTCATTGGTTGTCGTCACAATTATGTATATATGCGAAATGCGCAGGCTTGCCGGATTGAAGGATGGAAAAGAAGCAGCCGCAGAAGAAAACGCATATATACGAAGGGAAGTATAAATATATAACATAAAAAATCAAAAAGGAGGAGAAAATTATGGATTTAAAAGTGTTATTGAGTAAAGCGGTTTTGGAAAAAGAGGAGAGCAAGAGGGCAAGCCGTATCGCATCAGGAGTTGACTTGTCAAAGCTTGTGAGGATGGGGTTTAATGAACATCCCTATGGAATGTCGCCTAAAGCATTGGAAGCGATATTAGAAGCGAGCAGGACATCAAATTTTTACGGTGATTTTCAAACGGTAGCGTTGAAAAACGCAATCGCAGACTTTTATGGTCTTAAATTTGAAAATGTTTGTACAGGCGCCGGTTCCAGTCCGATTATTGAAATGGTTGGATGCGCGTTTTTAAATCCCGGCGACGAAGTGCTTATGTGTCCGACGTTTGCAGCGTTTCTTGATATGGCGGGCATACGTATGGCAAAGCCTGTGGTAGTGCCGTTGAATGAGGATATGACGTACGACCTTGATGGGCTGTATGCTGCAATCACTGACAGGACAAAGATCATAGTAGTGTGCAATCCCAACAATCCGACAGGTACATATGTAGGAAAGCAAAAACTTATCGAATTTATAAAGAAGGTTCCGGATGATATTCTGATCCTTGTTGATGAGGCATATTTGGAATTTGCCACTGCTGACGACTGCGTGAGCATGTATCCTCTGATAAATGAAATGCCGGATAAACCTATCGTGGTGTTAAAAACATTTTCAAAATATTATGGAATGGCGGGGGTAAGGGTAGGTTATGCACTTGCACAGCCGGATATTATCAAAGCGCTTATGAAGTGTCCGGGTTCTATGGTGAGCCGTGCGGGACAGGCAGGCGCGATAGCAGCGCTTGCCGATAAGGAATATTATGCGGAAGCAAAGAAAAAAGTAGTTGATGGAATAAATTATATCGAAAAAGAGCTTGAAAATATGGGATGCAGGGTATATCATTCACAGACAAATTTCATATTCTTTGATACGTATATGGACGCACAGGAAGTACGGACAAAAGTAATGGATGCAGGCATAATGATAAGTGCGCCGAGCATAAGCCGCGTATCTGTCGGCAGAAAAGAGGATAATGAGCGGTTTATCGAAGTAATGCACGAGATACTTGGAAGATAAATGATCGGGCAAAGAGCGTTGGAATTAAAAAACAGCGCTCTTTTTGATATGGGATTGATAAAAACTGTAAAAACTGATAATATAACGTATAAGGAGGGGAATCGATATATGAAAATTCTCGTAATCGGCAAAGAGGGAAGACTTGCACAATACGCACCTCAATGGGCAGATATGGAAAGCTATGATATAAGTTATGTGCCTATGGGAAGCTCAGACGACGATATTCTGGCAGTGGGAAAGGATGCGGATTTTATGCTGGCGGATGCTATGGCAAAGGTGTCAGAGAACCTGATTTCCAATATGCCAAAGCTTAAGATGATCCATTCCGAGGGCGTAGGATTTAATTTTTTTGATATAGATGCGGCAAGGGAAAAACATATTTATGTATGTAACTGTAAAGCGGCAAACGCAGACGCCGTAGCTGAACAGACAATCCTATTGATGTTGGGGCTTCTGCGCGATGTGGTAAGAGGTGACGCACAGTTTAGAAACGGTGAACAAATCAACATAAAAGAGCGTTATATGATAAACGGAAACCTGCGTGAACTTAGCGAATGTACTGTAGGACTTTTGGGATTTGGAGATATAGCACAGGCTGCGGCGCGCATGCTAAACGCCTTTGGAGCAAACGTGATTTACAGTAACAGGACGCGCAGGCAGGCGCTTGAAGATAAGTTAAATGTGACATACGTGTCACAAAACGAACTGTTGTCCAAAAGCGATATTATAAGCGTTCATCTCAATTCAAACGCGGAAACTTATCACACAGTGGATGAGAAGTTCCTGATGTCCATGAAAAAAGGAGCTTTTCTCGTAAATACGGCGCGCGGTGATTTGGTAGACTCGGATGCGCTTATCAGGGCAATACAGAACGGTCATATTGCCGGCGCAGGACTTGATACCGTATCGGGTGAGCCTGTCGGACTTGATAATCCGCTTTTGGCTGCGCCTGACGATGTAAAGGACAAAATAATATTCAGCTGCCATATAGGAGGTATCACGGGCGGAGCTTTCAGACGCTGCCATGAGATGTTCTGGGAAAACGTAAAAAGAGTCGAGAACGGCAAAAAACCGGAGCGTATAGTAAATATGTTTTGAATAAAAACAGGTTGATTTTTCAGCCGCGCCAATTTGAAAAATATTTAAAAACCCCCTTGTACAACGCCATATAATGGCTTATAATGACTAATATAAAAACAAAACAGATCTTCAGGGAAGGGTGAAAGTCCCTAGTGAAGAAATGCTTGTAAAATAGGGTGTTTGAGGTATTTGCAAATGTCTTAGTACACCAACTTTGCACCAAAACAAAAAAGAGTTTTAATATGATGACAGATTAACTGAATATTGGACATCTGAATAAGTCCATTATCAATTGTGAAAATATAATTGGTTGTGGACTTATTTTAGTGCCTGAAAATCAATATCAACAGTGCCGTAATAGCTTATCACAAACACAGTATTATATTTAAAAATTAGTTTTTAGTGGCATACGCTCAGAAAGGGAGGGAAAGTAATGGCAAGAATAAAAGCATTGTCAGCTCATAAAATGGCAAAACGCATATACAATAGGGAAGATAATGTTTATGACAAAAAGAAAGTTACAAAGCGGCTTATTACAGATATTCTGCTTATGTATATGGATGAATGCCGTAAAGCATTAATCGAAGGTGAGAGGATAGAACTGACAAAAGTCGGTTCCATCATACCCGAGGTAAAAGTTCATATAGGCAGTTTTAATCTTTCAATGTGCAATAAGGAGAGCGGCAATCCGCCATATACAAAATTAAGGATGTATTGTAATAAGCTTTTAAAGGATGATATGAACAAGGTTTTGGCAGAAAACATTGAAAATGGCATCTATGGACTGGCAAAAACACCGTTCAGCAGGCAGCAGATGGACATTTTAAAGAAAGAAGGCTATATTCCGGAGAATGCAGAAAACGGATGTGAGGAAAGCGAAGGTGAAGATGAGGAAGAGTAATGCCATGGTTTATTTGTGATTAGGGATGCGGAAGGGAGAAAGAGAATGACAAGGCATATTAGCAATATGAACGATTTGGAAAAGGCGTTACAGCCAATGCTTGTGAAAATGACAGACAAGTTAGCAGAAAGGGTATATGAAACATTAAATTATTTTCTGCAAGATTATTATGAAGGTTGGGAACCTGATGCGTACAGAAGGACGCAGGATTTTTTGAGATCAGTGGTGAAGGTAGATGCCATACCGTACAAAGGTGGAGCAAAGGCTTCTGTATATATTGATTATGAAGGCATGAACAATTATGTGAATGCCACGGGGTATCAGGTAGCACAGTGGGCTAATACGGGTATGCATGGAGGCTTGTCCGTAAGCCATAAGCCGCATATATGGGATGATACAATGGATGAAACAGTTAATAATGGAACTTTATTAATAATGGCACTGAAATATTTAAAAAGTAAAGGTTTTTCCGTGAGAAAGTAAAAGTTGTGGAGGTAAGGCATAAAGTGAAGTTAAATGAGCGAATAGCGGTAATTACAGAAGAAAATATAAGCAGGCTATCACATTTATATGGGAAAATGGATATTGATGAGTTGTCCAGAGTTGTAAATAATCATTTAAAAGCCGCAGTTGAGGATATTGAGGAAGATACTTTGCGACATTGATTGTCGGCGGTGATATTTTACAAATAGCAATCAGGCGTGCTATTCTGGTGCGCCTATTTTAATGCGTCTTAAAATTGCAATATGCCATTTTAGGACGCTATCTATTAATCATATCGAGAGGAAATATTTTCAATGAATACAGAAATAATTACGGATAATTTAGAACAGAAAATGCAATTTATATTAGATGAAAACAGTAAATTAGCGGAAATTTCAAAAGAACAATGTAAACCGGTAGAATATCCGATTAAGTACAAACTGAAAAATGCTTTTGAAGTATTCGTCAGAGTAGAAGGTACAAAAAATTACTGGATCAGCAACTATGGCAGATGCGTTAATAATCTGAATCATAAAGACAAGAATACATTTTATAAGCACAAGGAAGGAAAATGCCATTATACGATTTATGAAATTGATAAAATGGATGGCAGCAGATGGAAACGTGATACCACACCTGAAGATTTAGTGGTGGATGCTTTCCTCGTCAGATACAGGGGCAGATACAAAGTGTGGCACAAAGACGGAGACGAATCGAATAACTGGTATAAAAATCTGTTAATGGTTACGCCGGATGATTACAGGGCGTTAAAATCAGGGAAAGTTACATGGCAGAAATTGAATCTTGAACAAGAATACATTGAATATCAGAATAAAGCAAGCTATAACGCATATAAGGTATATAACGGCATAAGGGCAAGATGCGGTGATATTAAAGATAAAGATAATATTCATTCGTGCTATAATAAATCTACAATGTGCCAAGAGTGGATTGATAATCCGAAAAAATTTGTTAAATGGTATCTTGAACATTATTACGAGTGTAGCGATGAAGAGATGGATGTTGATAAAGATTTATTCGGCGATGGTTCGGGTATGTATGCACCTGATTTCTGCTGCATATTGCCAAAAGGATTGAATACGTTGCTTGCAAATAATAAAAAGCATTATAAAGAGGGTGAAACATCAGAAAACACGTTACCTCTGGGAGTGAGATATAACAGTAAAACGGATAAATATTATGGAGAAATTACGTTTACTGGTATGAACAGAACAATTACATTATCAGAATGGAACACATCAGAAGAAGCATTTTCAGAGTATAAGATTATGAAACAAGCTGACATTTTGATGGTGGCTGCTAAATATAAAGAGAACATTCCGGATTACATATATGATAAATTGCTAAAGATTAAAGTAAGACCATATTAAAGATTTAAAACTCAGTAGCAAAACGTTATTAAGTTTTAAATTAAAAAATGTCGGATATGCTTTATTTTTTCGTTATAAGCTTATTTTTATGGTGTATTATTAGGAAAAGTACGCATAATATGTAAAAAACAGATTGATTTTCTGCTGGGCATATGGTAGACTAAAATTAAAGAAAAACGCAGGTTATTTTTACCGTTATGCTCAGTTATTGAATTTTGGTAGCTGAGGTGATATAATGTGTAAAGAAAATGTTTATAGATATAAAAACTTAGAGGAGGATGTTGTTATGAATACTATGGCAATTAAGGTGATTGATAAATCTAATTTGTCTGGATTAACCGTTGACAAAAAGAAAATTCTAAAAAGCTTACAAGGAATAGCGACTTCTCCGATAGATTTTAACAAAGTCAGGGAAGAACAAAAGTATGGTAAAGATAGATTTTAGCTCTAATGATTTTTTGGGTTTTTCTGATAACGAAGACATTCTTGTAGATACAGGTATATTGTTAGCATATTTAAATAATTATGATGCGTGGAGTCATGTTGTAACAGACTTGTTTAATAATCACATTTTATCAGAGGATTCGGACAAGACTTTGTTTTTGTATATCAATCCATGTGTATTAAATGAGATTATGAATCTTACTGATAAAAATAAGAGCATAGAGCATTATATGAAGAAACATAAATCTGAAACGATAACATATGAGGATATAATCGAGGTAGAAAAAAATACAGTCAATGCATTGAGAATACTGATAAAAAACGATATTCTGATTCCACTAGAGGCAAATAAGGAAACGTACTTAAGGCAGATGAATACATATAAAGAGTTGGGGAGCGCAGATTCATTTAATGTGAGTTTGGCGAATGACTATGGAATAAGTTTTTTGACTGTTGATAATAAGTTGGTAAAGCATATTGAAGAAAATATTGCTAATTTTCCTGATTTGGGAAATGTATATTATGCCCCACCTGAAAAACAAGGCTATAGATAAATAATGGTATGGCGTGCTTATGTGATTTTGGGATATATTTTTATTTGAGGGATGATTGAAAGGGCTTAAACATGAAAGCTATAATTTAAAAGTCGGAAATTGCGACATTAGATATTCTGATTCAAGGCTTGAATGTTATGAATGACTTTTGAAAACCTTGTTTTAATTTTAGCTGCATTTTTATGAGGAAGATACTTTTAGTGGCTGAGTGAAATATGGATTTTTTGCTGATAACGATTCGATGCTTAAAATCAGAATTGATGTGTGAATGGAACAGATAGACGCTTTCACAGAATAAAGCATTCATTTTAAAATGTAAACTATCCCCCGGGACTGCTACCCGGATACTATAAAAAATAAACAAAATAATAATGTTTTAAAGGCTAATTTGAGACTTTTTATACTTAGACGATACTTTTATCAACTAAGCAATTAAAAGCCCAAATCAGTCCCTAAAACATTATAAAATACAATAGTTTTTACTAAAAGAAAAATATATGGTTATAATGTATAATAAATAATATATAAGGGTGTAAGTATGGGACTATCCCAAAGTTTGTGTAAACCTTCAAACTGATGTAAGATAATACTACACAGTTTGGAGGTTTTATTTATGG
>CANREB010000034.1 GCA_947629525.1 uncultured Lachnospiraceae bacterium | reverse complement strand
GATTTTGACACATACGAGATGTATGAGGAGTATGCAAGGAACCGTGAGTTTCACAGCATAGTGCTGGGCTATAAGCTTGCGCATGGAAAGACAATTTACAGGCAGTACATCATTGACTTAAATGATGCCGATACACACAGGTTTTTGAGCGAGGTATTTGCGGACGAGGATTATAAGCTTGGCATTACGCCGATTTTCAGTGAAGATATTTCAAACGTGGTTGGAGAGACATATTTATCAAATTTATTTTACAATATGGAGCTTGATCTGGGCGAGGAGGAGAAGCGCAGGCAGCTTATTGAGGCATACAGGCAGGACTATATGCAGCTTACGCTTGACGACATAATGAACACAATGCCGATAGGACGGTTGGACTTTGCAACGAGGATCGAACACATTGCAGATTTAGTATCAGAATACGGCAGGAGCTCATATTACCCGGACGAATATAGGCAGAGCTATCCTGTATATCCTCAGTTTACCAATACGATATCGCTTGCAAAGTCATATGGCTTTGATTACAACAAAGAGCTTGACGTGGAAAATGTGGAATATATTGAGGTGTCGGGCTATAAATATACAACTCAGGGTGATGGCGCAGAGACCGCTCAGACGGATAGGTATACGCTCACGTACAGTGACAAGGAGCATATCAGGCAGATTTCCCAAGCGCTGACGGACAGCTCGCTTGCCCAATGGTCAGGCGACTATAATTCATATGAATATGATGACAAATATTATTCGGTATGGGTAGAATACAAGCATGGCAGCAATGACAAGAGAAGCCCGAATTATAATTCATACTGCTTTATAAAAGGCGAGACGCCTGAGTTTGTTGCGGAGGATTTAAATAAAAAATAATATTGAAAAAATATTAACAAATGGATTTTGTTGTGATAGAATTACAGATATAAATTAAGCTATATGTTTTAGGAGGAAGGATATCATGGCAAAGTCAAAATGTGTCGCCTATGTGTCCACATATACTATGGGGGACAATCATGGGATAAAAATATACGATGTGGATATGGACAGCGGACGCTTTACAGGAAAAGCAAGGATTGAGATAACCAATTCATCATATGTTACGATTTCACATAACGGACGTTTTCTATATTCCATAACGGATTTCGGGGTCGAGAGTTTCAAAATCCTTCCCGATGGTAATCTTGAACTTATAAATGCGGCATCTATCAATGGTATGAGAGGATGTTATCTGTCTACCGACTACAATGACCAGTATCTGTTCTGCGCAGGCTATCATGACGGTAAGATTACCGTACTCAGACTTGACACGGAGACGGGTGCGGTAGGGATGATCACTGACGAAGTATTCCACAGAGGACTTGGCAGTGTAGCAGAGAGAAGTTTCAGACCTCACATAAGCTGTGTCAAGATGACAAGGGACAATAAATATTTATGTGCAGCAGATCTTGGTATTGATTATGTCACGGTATACCGCCTTGACCATCAGCGCGGTACGCTGCGTCAGGTCGATATAATCCGCTGCGATATTGAGTCGGCGCCAAGGCACATTAAATTTTCGGAGGACGGGAGATTCCTTTACGTTATCAGCGAACTTAAAAACTGCATAGATGTATATCGCTACCACGAAGACAATGATATGCCGTTCTTTGACCTGATACAGACGATACCGACTACAGATAATTATGAGGCACAGGGCGTAGCCGCGAGCGCGCTTAATATTTCAAATGACGGCAGATATATTCTGGCGTCGAACGCGGGCGAAAACACGGTTTCGCTTTTCGAGATAAATCAGGACAGCGGTGAACTTACAATGTTGTTCTGCCTGCCCGTAAGCGGCGAATATCCTAAGGATGCGATGCTTTTCCCCGATAACAGGCATATAGTAAGCTTAAACCATGAGACAAATAATATGACTTTCTTCAGGGTAGATTATGAGAATAAGTGCATGGTAATGGATGGAAAAGACATTCCGTTAAAACAGGGAAACTGCATAATATTTCACGAACTGTAACAGATATGAATATAAGAGTGCCGCGTCAAAGCGGCACTCTTTTCATGATACGTTTTGGTCAGCGATAAAATTTTTTAATCTTATCTAAGCGTGAAGTCATATTTTGGAGCAGCAGATCAAGTATTGTAACAGCCGTCATAGCTTCAACGACAACGACGGCACGTGGGACGATAATGGGATCGTGGCGTCCTTTTATCTGTATGGTTATATTTTCGCCTGCGCGGTTTATTGTCTGCTGTTCCTGAAAGATTGAGGGCGTGGGTTTAAAGTAAGCCCTTAAGATTAAATCAGAACCGTCGCTTATACCGCCGAGTACACCGCCTGAGTGGTTTGTCATCTTTGTGACGATGCCGTTATCAATATGGAACGCGTCGTTGTTTGACGAGCCGTTGGCGCGAGCGGCGGCAGTACCGTCGCCGATTTCAAATGCTTTTACTGCGCCTATTGACATGACAGCCTTGCCAAGATTGGCATCGAGTTTGTCAAATACAGGCTCACCTATCCCCGCAGGAAGGTTATGTACTGTACATTCTACAACACCTCCGGCAGAATCAAGCTTCTGCATACATTCCTTTAAATATTTTTCGGCTTTTTCGGATGCTGCTTTGTCAGGCATACCGGTCTGATTGCTGCGGGCTTCATCGAGACTGAAATTTTCACGTGATATATGTATATCACCGATAGACTCTGTGTATGCCGTGACAGTGACGCCAAGTTCGGACAAAATCTTTGACGCGATAGCGCCTGCCGCCACGCGTCCTATGGTTTCGCGTCCTGAAGAGCGCCCGCCGCCGCGATAATCGCGGAAACCGTATTTTTGGTCAAATGTATAGTCGGCATGCCCGGGACGGTAGTAAGAAGCTATCTCACTGTAATCAGATGAGCGCTGCGAAGTGTTTCTTACAAGCATCGATATTGGAGTGCCTGTTGTTTTACCTTCAAATATTCCTGATAATATTTCAACACGATCCGCCTCGCTGCGCTGTGTAGCAAACTGCGACGATCCGGGTTTGCGCCTGTCAAGAAATCTTTGGATATCAAATTCGTTAAGTTCGAGCCCGGCAGGGCATCCGTCCACCACAACGCCTAAAGCGTCACCATGGGACTCGCCCCATGTAGTTATTTTGAATATATTTCCATATGTTGAGCCAGCCATTTTTACCTCCTTTGTTTATTTATTTTACGTTGTAATAGTATCAAAATCCGTCTGCAAAATCAAGCAGCCGGACAGTTTCCGACACTTTTTATAAAAAATTAATATTTATTTTACAAAATATAGTGCAAAATAAAATGCGTTATGCTATAGTGTAAACAGGAATATTGTGCGTTTACATTTTTGGAGATGAATTTTATATGGGAATTACGTGGAGGGACAGACATATCGCTGCTGTCCGCGGACTGATAAAAAAACATAGGTTTTTAACTCTGCCATTGACAATATGGATAGTACTGGTTACGATATTTTATAATATCGGACGTTATTTCGCTCGTAATGTTAAGCGTTATGCGAGTATTGTTGCCGTGTCGGCATTTTTCTTCGCAAGCAGCAGCTTTTCTTTTCTTTCACCGCAGGCACAGGCGCTTGCGCTTATGAAAGAGGACTGGGCAGCTATTCAGGAGAATTACGAATATGTTCCGACCACTTTTAACCTGTCTCAAAATGAGGTCATCGACGACGACGATGTCATTATGGGATATGATAATGATGAACTTGACGTTTCGGCGGATCAGATCGACAGGTATTCGCTTGATGATATTCTTGCCGCCAATGAAGCGGGCGCTGAGGTTGACGATACGGATAAGCAGACGTCTTCGTCATCTTCGTCAACGATCTCAAAGGACGACTGGAAACTCGTGCTTGTCAACAAGCAGCATCCGATACCTGACGATTACTCTGTTACCCTTGGCACCATTAAGGGGACTATGAAGTGCGATGTCAGGATAATAGATGATCTGACGGATATGATGCAGGCGGCAAGACGGGACGGCATCAACCTTGTGGTATGTTCTCCCTATCGCGACTATAACAGGCAGACAGTGCTGTTTAACCGCAAGATAGATTATTATATGGAGAAAGGGTATTCATACCTTGAAGCATACAGGATCGCGTCCATAACCGTCACCGTTCCCGGGGCAAGCGAACATCAGCTCGGACTTTCGCTCGACATTGTAAGCTCTACATATTCGCAGCTTGAGATCGAGTTTGGAGAGACGAAAGCAGGGCAGTGGCTGAAAGAACATTGTGACGAGTATGGTTTTATACTCCGTTATCCGAAGGGCAAGGAATATATCACGGGTATTCAGTATGAGCCATGGCATTTCAGATACGTCGGCAAAGAAGCCGCGCATGAGATTATGGAGCGTGATATCACGCTTGAGGAGTTTGTAGAGGAGCTTGATTAGATGATATATAAGCTTTTAAAGCAGGAGGGGCGTGCCAAGAGGGCAGAGGTCATTACCGTCCATGGCACGATTCAGACGCCTGTCTTTATGAATGTAGGGACAGTCGGCGCCATTAAGGGAGCTGTGTCTACTGCTGATTTGGAGGAGATAGGTACTCAGGTGGAGCTTTCCAATACATACCATCTTCATGTCAGAACAGGTGATGAAGTTATTAAAAAATTAGGAGGACTTCACAAATTTATGTCCTGGAATAAGCCTATTCTTACGGATTCGGGCGGATTTCAGGTTTTTTCTTTGGCGGGGCTTCGCAGGATAAAAGAAGAGGGCGTCTACTTTAATTCACATATAGACGGCAGAAAGATCTTTATGGGTCCTGAAGAAAGCATGCGTATTCAGTCAAATCTTGCGTCAACCATAGCGATGGCATTTGACGAATGCCCGCCAAGCAAGGCAGAACGCCAATATGTTGCAAACTCGGTAGAGCGCACTACACGCTGGCTTGAAAGATGCAGAAATGAGATGAAGCGGTTAAATTCGCTTGATGATACGATAAATAAAGAACAATTGTTATTCGGTATAAATCAGGGCGCCGTCTTTCAGGATATAAGAATAGAGCATGCTAAGCGTATAACGGATATGGATTTGGACGGATATGCCGTAGGCGGTCTTGCCGTGGGTGAGACACATGAGGAAATGTACCATATTTTAGATGAAACAGTGCCATATCTTCCAAAAGACAAGCCGACCTACCTTATGGGAGTGGGAACGCCCGCAAATATACTTGAGGCTGTTGACAGAGGCGTTGACTTTTTTGACTGCGTATATCCGTCAAGAAATGGGCGGCATGGGCATTTGTATACTAATTATGGCAGGATAAACCTGTTTAACGCCAGATATGAGCTTGATGAACGCCCTGTCGAGGAGGGCTGCGGCTGTCCCGCATGTCAAAGATATTCGCGCGCATATATACGGCATCTTTTAAAGTCAAAGGAAATGCTTGGAATGCGGCTGTGCGTACTTCATAATCTTTACTTTTACAACACTATGATGACGGAGATAAGAGATGCGATAGATTCAGGAGAATTTGCGGCATATAAGAAGAGAAAACTGGAAAGTATGCAGTCGGGAGAGATTTAGAAAGATTTTACTTGATGTATTTGGTGTTTTTGTGTAATATATATTTATGCGTTTTGGCATATTTTCAAGAATGGAGGATTTTTACTTATGAATTTATTATTAGCTTCTGAAGCAGTGACGGACGCGGAAGCACAGGCTGCCGCGGCACAGGCGGCAAGTCCTGTTACCCTGATACTTATGATCATAGTATGGGGCGTGGTTATTTGGCTGTTTATTTTCCGCCCGCAGAAGAAAGAACAGAAAAGAAAACAGAGTATGGTAAACTCGCTTGAGGTAGGCGCAAGCGTACTCACTACAAGCGGATTTTACGGTGTTATTATCGATATAACGGACGAGGACGTTATTGTAGAGTTCGGCAATAACAAAAACTGCCGTATTCCAATGAAGAAAGCTGCCATAGAGCAGGTAGAACTTCCCGAAAAAGAATAGAGAGCCGATTTAAGTGCCGCATAGCCGCGGCACTTTTGTTTTATACAAAAAAATGAAATAAGGTTGAAATTTTCTGTCGAATGTAATATCATTTTATATGTGTAAATTTATTCAGTGTTAAAGGAGATTGTCGGATAATGAATTTAAATATCGTGTGTATTCCCGGTGACGGCATTGGCCCCGAGATAGTTGCGGAAGCAAAAAAAGTTCTTGATAAAGTGGCTGATAAGTATTGCCACAATATTACTTATAAGGATATTCTGATGGGCGGCGCATCGATCGACGCATGCGGAGTCCCTCTTACCGATGATGCCATTGCCGAAGCCAAGGCGGCGGATGCCGTCCTTATGGGCTCTATCGGCGGCAATACATCTACTTCACCGTGGTATAAGCTTCCGCCTGACTTAAGACCCGAGGCAGGGCTTTTGAAGCTTAGGAAATCGCTTAATCTCTTTGCCAATTTAAGACCCGCTTATCTGTATGAAGAGCTTAAAGCGGCATGTCCGCTCAGGGACGATATAATAGGAAACGGTTTTGACATGATGATAATGAGAGAGCTTACGGGCGGTCTTTATTTTGGCGAGCGCAGTACAAAGGAAGTTGACGGCGTAGTTACGGCTGTCGATACGCTCACATATACAGAGAATGAGATAAGGCGTATTGCAGTCAAAGGTTTTGATATAGCTATGAAACGCAGGAAGAAAGTCACAAGCGTGGACAAGGCAAATGTCCTTGACTCATCAAGGCTGTGGCGCAAGGTAGTCGAGGAAGTGGCAAAAGATTATCCTGAAGTCACATTGGAACATATGCTTGTTGACAACTGTGCGATGCAGCTTGTCAAAGACCCTAAGCAGTTTGATGTCATTCTCACCGAGAATATGTTCGGAGATATATTGTCGGACGAAGCCAGCATGGTGACAGGTTCTATCGGAATGCTTTCATCGGCAAGCCTTAATGATACAAAATTCGGGCTTTATGAGCCAAGCGGCGGTTCGGCGCCCGATATCGCGGGTAAAGGGATAGCCAATCCGATCGCCACGATATTAAGTGCGGCGATGATGCTGCGTTATTCGTTTGACTTGGACAAAGAAGCCGACGCGATCGAAAATGCGGTCAGACAGGTTTTAAAAGAAGGCTACAGGACTATAGATATCATGCCGCAAAAAGAGGACAGCCGCGGTGCAGTCAGACAGGTCGGCACGGTTCAGATGGGCGATCTGATCGCGCAGCATATTTAATAAATCAGACTGAAACGGAGGATTATTAAGAAATGAGAAGTGATAATGTAAAAAAGGGGATGCAGCAGGCACCTCACAGAAGCCTTTTCAATGCGCTTGGGTTTACGGAAGAAGAAATGAACAAGCCTATGGTAGGTATAGTCAGTTCATATAATGAGATAGTTCCCGGACATATGAATTTGGACAAGATAGTCAACGCGGTCAAACTGGGTGTTGCCGAGGCGGGAGGCGTTCCCGTGGTATTCCCTGCCATCGCTGTATGCGACGGCATCGCGATGGGGCATATCGGTATGAAGTACTCGCTTGTCACAAGGGATCTGATAGCCGACTCTACTGAGTGTATGGCGTTAGCGCATCAGTTTGACGCACTTGTAATGGTTCCTAACTGTGACAAGAATGTTCCGGGACTCTTGATGGCGGCGGCACGTATCAACGTTCCGACTGTATTTGTGTCGGGCGGTCCTATGCTTGCAGGCAAGGTCAAAGGGCAAAAGAGAAGCCTTTCATCAATGTTTGAGGCAGTCGGTTCATATGCGGCAGGTACGATGACCGAGGAAGAAGTATGCGAATTTGAAAATAAAGTGTGCCCTACATGCGGTTCATGTTCAGGTATGTACACCGCTAATTCTATGAACTGCCTTACGGAAGCACTTGGAATGGGATTAAGAGGCAACGGCACTATCCCTGCCGTATATTCGGAGAGGATAAAACTTGCAAAGCATGCGGGAATGGCTGTAATGGAGCTTCTCAAAAAAGATATATGTCCGCGTGATATTATGACAAAGGAAGCGATATTAAACGCGCTCACCGTCGATATGGCATTGGGCTGCTCTACAAATTCAATGCTTCATCTGCCCGCTATCGCGCATGAGATAGGCTTTGATTTTGATATTTCATTTGCCAACGAGATAAGTGCGAAGACACCTAATCTGTGTCATCTTGCCCCCGCTGGTCCCACATATATGGAGGACTTAAACGAAGCGGGCGGCGTGTACGCTGTTATGAATGAACTTACAGAACTTAACCTGATAAATAAGGATTGTATGACTGTAACGGGAAAGACGATTGGGGAAAATATCAAAGACGCCGTGAATAAAGATCCCGAGGTAATAAGACCGCTGGATAATCCATACAGCACTACAGGCGGACTTGCAGTATTAAAAGGCAATCTTGCGCCTGACGGAAGCGTTGTCAAGCGTTCCGCTGTAGTAGAAGAGATGATGGTACACGAAGGACCTGCGCGTGTGTTTGAATGTGAAGAAGATGCGATAGATGCGATAAAAGGCGGCAGGATAGTGGCAGGTGACGTAGTAGTCATACGTTATGAAGGTCCTAAAGGCGGTCCGGGAATGAGAGAAATGCTCAACCCCACATCAGCGATAGCGGGTATGGGACTTGGTTCTACGGTTGCGCTTATCACAGACGGGCGTTTTTCGGGGGCATCGCGTGGTGCGTCGATAGGTCATGTTTCCCCTGAGGCGGCAGTAGGCGGTCCTATAGCGCTTGTACAGGAGGGAGACATTATTTCAATAAACATTCCGGAATGTACCTTAAATCTTAAAGTCTCTGACGAAGAGCTCGCAAAGAGAAAGGCGGCATGGACGCCAAGAGAGCCAAAGGTCACAACGGGATATCTTGCAAGATACCGCGAGATGGTCACAAGCGGCAACAGAGGCGCGATACTTCAAAATCCGAACAAATAACAGGGGGAAAATTTAATGCAGTTAAATGGTTCACAAATAGTTGTAGAATGTTTAAAGGAACAGGGAGTCGATACGGTTTTCGGTTATCCCGGCGGCAGTATTTTGAATATTTATGACGAGTTATATAAACATTCCGACGAGATAACTCACATCCTGACTTCACATGAGCAGGGCGCATCGCATGCTGCTGACGGATATGCGCGCGCTACAGGCAAGGTCGGTGTATGTCTTGCTACCAGCGGTCCCGGGGCGACTAATCTTGTCACGGGCATAGCGACGGCGTATATGGATTCCGTTCCCTTAGTTGCCATCACGGCAAACGTTACGCTGCCTCTGCTTGGCAAAGATTCTTTTCAGGAGGTTGACATAGCAGGCGTTACCATGCCGATAACAAAGCATGGCTATATCGTAAAGGATGTAACAAAACTTGCCGATACGCTGAGAAAAGCATTCAAGATTGCAAAATCCGGCAGACCAGGTCCTGTACTTGTCGATATCACAAAGGATGTTACGGCGAACAAGTGTGAGTTTGTTCCTATGAAGCCGGACGCGCCCGAAGTTAATAATTCATATTCGGACGACGATATAAAGACGGCACTCGAACTGATACAAAATTCAGAAAAACCTTTTATTTATCTTGGCGGAGGCGCCATTATTTCGGGAGCTTCAAGAGAAGTAAAAGAATTTGCGGAGAAGATAGACGCGCCTGTCTGCGATACGCTTATGGCGAAAGGTGCATTTGACGGCACCCACAGATTATACACAGGCATGGTCGGTATGCATGGCACCAAGACTTCAAATTACGGCGTGAGCCGGTGTGATCTGCTTATAGCCCTCGGTGCGCGCTTTTCGGATCGTGTTATCGGCAATCCTAAGAAATTCGCGGAGAATGCCAAGATACTTCATATTGATATAGATGCGGCGGAAGTCAATAAAAATATTAAAACAGACGCATCTGTGATAGGTGATCTTAAGACGATACTTAAGGAGCTTAACAGTAAACTCACGCCGCAAAAGCATGAAGAGTGGATTTCGGTAATAGAAGGTTTCAAGCAGAAATACCCGCTTAAATACGAGGACGACAAACTGACATGTCCGTATATAATAGAAGCGCTTGACAGAGTGACAAAAGGCAAGGCGATAATCACGACAGACGTAGGACAACATCAGATGTGGGCAGCGCAGTATTATAAATATACCGAACCGCGCACCTTCCTTTCATCAGGCGGTCTTGGCACAATGGGATATGGTCTCGGGGCATGCATAGGCGCAAAAGTCGGAAGACCTGACAAAATCTGTGTAAATATCGCAGGCGA
Organism: uncultured Lachnospiraceae bacterium; assembly: GCA_947629525.1. GTDB lineage: Bacteria > Bacillota > Clostridia > Lachnospirales > Lachnospiraceae > COE1. The sequence continues at coordinate 19,622 of CANREB010000034.1, read as the reverse complement.
CGGATGTTTCAGAATGAATATGAACGAACTTGCTACAGCCAGCAGATACAATATATCGATAATACAGATCATTATTAACAATCATGTGCTTGGTATGGTAAGACAGTGGCAGACACTGTTCTATGAAAAAAGATATTCACAGACCGTACTTACGGACAAGGTTGACTTCGTAAAGGTATCTGAGGGATTAGGCTGCGAAGCTGTGCGTATCACCAAGAAAGAGGAAGTTGTTCCCACCCTTGAGAAGGCAATTTCGTTAAATAAGCCTGTCGTTATCGAGTGCGTTATCGAGGAAGACGATAAGGTATTCCCGATGGTTCCCGCAGGAGCACCGATAAGCGAGGCGTTTGACGCGGAGGATTTAGCATCCCGCAATTAATGGGAAGTGTGATAGACCCAAGATGAAAAAGATTTTTCTAAGGCTGCTTTGTATAATATGCGCGGCGGCGGGGCTTGTTATGGTCTGTGCTGCCGCGTTAAGTGAATATTACTATAAAGATACATTTTCACTGGGCGTATGGATAAACGGCATATACTGTACAGGTATGACATCAGATGAAGTTTCAAATATCCTGAATGGGAAATATTATGAAAACTTTGATGTACTGACGGTGCGTACACTGTCGGGTGAGGAGCATAAGCTTTCACTTGAAGATTATGGCGTGAGTATTGATTATACACCTGTGATAGAAGATCTGCTTAAGAAAAATAACGGTTACAGCTGGATACTGAACGGCGGAATGACGCGCAGATACGATGCACTGCCGCAGTACAGCTATGACTTTGATACAATGCGCGCAAGACTAGGTGAACTTTCATGGCTTAATGAAAATCTTTACACGCCTGATAAAACAGTATCTGTCATAAAAACAGAGGCATCCGGTTATATGCTTGTTGACGAGACAAAAGATCTGTTGATGAAAGATGATGCAATAGATTTGATATGCGATAAGATAGCGGAAAAACAGGAGCGGATTGACTTATCTGATGCAGAAAACAGAAAATTATGTTATAAATCAGTTGAATATACTGACGAAATGAAAGATATCCTGCAAAAATGGCAGGGAATAAAGGATTTTCAAAATTTCCGTATGGTATATGAATTTGGCAGTCATCAGGAAGTTATCGACGAAAGTGTTGTTTCTGACTGGATAGCACTGGACGAAAACGGAAATATACTGTATGATGATAATGATTATCCGATACTTGACGAGAGCCTGATAGATGAATATGTGTCATACCTGTCCGCGACGTATGATACGGTAGGAACTGAGCGCAGCTTTAACGCCACACGCGGAGATGTAGTTAAAGTATCGGGCGGAAGCTACGGCAATAAGATAGATAAAAAAGCCGAGAGTGAATTTTTAAAGACGGCTTTCGCCAATAAGGAAAGCGGGACACGTATACCGCAGTATATATCAGAGGCTATGGAAAAAGGACCTGATGATATAGGAGATACCTATATAGAGATTGATATGGGTAATCAAATGATGTATTATTATAAAGATGGCGGACTAAAAGTAGAAACGCCTGTAGTGACCGGAAATATGTCGCGCCACTGGGATACGCCGTCCAAAGTATGTTATGTTTATTTCAAACAGAAAAACCGCGTCTTAAGAGGCGCAAATTATGCGACACCCGTTAAATACTGGATGGCGGTCGATGGCCACATCGGAATACACGACGCTTCATGGCGCAGTGAATTTGGCGGGGACATATATCTGACGGACGGTTCGCATGGGTGTATCAACACACCGCTCGACATTATGTCGGAACTTTATGAGATGGTCGATGAGGGAACACCCGTTATTATGTTCTATTAACATATTTTATTAAACTGAAATATTCAACATTTATATGTTGTATATATAAAAAATATTAGGAGGAGTATAAAAGTGTCAAGAGTTTATAATTTTTCGGCAGGTCCCGCAGTTTTACCTGAGGAAGTCCTTAAAGAAGCTGCAGATGAGATGTTGGACTACAATGGAACAGGAATGTCAGTTATGGAGATGAGCCACCGCTCGAAAGCTTTTGAAACTATTATCAAGGAGGCAGAGGCGGATTTAAGAGAGCTTATGAACATACCTGACAATTATAAGGTTTTGTTTTTACAGGGTGGTGCAAGCCAGCAGTTTGCCATGATACCGATGAACCTTATGAAGAACAAAGTAGCTGACTATATTGTGACAGGACAGTGGGCTAAAAAGGCATATCAGGAAGCATGTCTTTACGGAAGGGCAAATAAGATAGCTTCAAGTGAGGATAAGACATTCTCATACATACCCGACTGCTCTGATCTGCCTGTTTCTGAGGATGCGGATTATGTGTATATATGCGAGAATAATACGATTTACGGCACAAAGTTTAAGACACTTCCCAATACAAAGGGCAAAACGCTCGTTGCAGACGTATCATCATGCTTTTTGTCTGAGCCTGTGGATGTGACAAAATATGGCGTTATCTATGGCGGCGTTCAAAAAAATATCGGTCCTGCGGGAGTTGTAATCGTTATTATCAGAGAGGATCTGATTACGGACGATGTCCTTCCGGGAACACCTACTATGTTAAAATACAAGACGCATGCCGATAACGGTTCGCTTTACAATACGCCGCCTGCGTATGGCATATATATCTGCGGCAAGGTATTCAAGTGGATAAAAAAGATGGGCGGACTTCAGAAGATGAAAGAAATCAACGAGAAGAAAGCAAAGATCCTCTATGATTTTCTTGACGAGAGCAAGCTGTTTAAAGGCACGGTAAGAAAAGAGGACCGTTCGCTTATGAACGTACCGTTTGTTACAGGCAGTGAAGAACTTGACGCTAAATTTGTAAAAGAGGCAAAAGAAGCGGGATTTGAGAACCTCAAGGGTCACAGGACTGTAGGCGGTATGCGCGCAAGCATCTATAATGCGATGCCGATTGAAGGCGTACAGGCACTTGTTGAGTTTATGAAAAAATTTGAGGAGGCAAACGCGTAATGTATCAGTATAATTGTTTAAATCCTATTTCAAAGATCGGTTTGGAGAGATTTACGGATAAATACAAAAAAACAGATGATATTTCAAGTGCGGAAGGCGTGCTTGTAAGAAGCGCTTCGATGCATGAGATGGAACTTCCCGACAGCCTTCTTGCAGTTGCAAGGGCAGGTGCGGGAGTAAATAATATCCCGCTTGACAAGTGTGCGGAAAAAGGTATCGTTGTGTTTAATACCCCGGGTGCTAACGCAAACGGTGTGAAAGAGCTTGCAATCGCAGGAATGCTGCTCGCGTCAAGGGATATCGTAGGCGGCATAAAGTGGGTCGCGGACAATGAGGGCGTAGAAACGATATCAAAGGATGCCGAAAAGGAAAAGAAAAACTTTGCGGGCACTGAAATAGCAGGTAAGAAGCTTGGCATTATCGGTTTGGGCGCTACAGGCGGCAGGATAGCGAATGCGGCTGTGGCGCTTGGAATGGACGTATACGGATATGACCCGTTCCTTTCAATCGATACGGCGCTTAAACTTACACGCGAGGTCAAGCATGTAGTCAATGTTGACGATATATATGCAAATTGTGATTTTATCACTATCCATGTTCCTCTTATGGATGATACAAAGGGTATGATAAACGCAGAAGCCATCGCAAAGATGAAGGACGGAGTGATATTCCTTAACTTCGCAAGAGACCTGCTTGTAAATGAGAAAGATATGCTTGCGGCGCTTGATTCGGGCAAAGTAAGGAAATATGTGTCAGACTTCCCCAATATGACTACAGCGGGGCATAAGAACTGCATAGTTATCCCGCATCTTGGCGCATCTACGGAAGAGTCTGAGGATAACTGCGCGGTAATGGCTGTTGACGAATTAAAAGATTATCTTGAGAATGGCAATATCAGGAACAGTGTGAATTATCCCGCATGTGACATGGGTATATGCGCTGCTGCAGGCAGAGTTGCAATCCTTCATAAAAATATCGCGAATATGATCACGCAGTTTACGGCAGCGTTTGGTGCGGCAGGAATAAACATCAGCGATATGACTAACAAATCAAGAGGAGAGTATGCGTATACGCTTATGGATATCGACAAAGCGGCAGATGATAAGATCATCGAAAAACTCAACGGTATCGACGGTGTATTCAGAGTACGCGTAGTTAAATAGTATAACCGCCGGCTTAAAGCCGGCGGTTATCATTTTGCATCGTGTACATCGCCATATTTTGTCATATTTCCGATAGTATTCTGAAATTTCGTCTCTCTTGACACGGTAAGTTCGCTTGCCAGATCCATGTACTTGATAAAAACCTCTTCGACAGTCATTCCCTTTTCTTTGGCAATTTCTTCCATAACAGGCTTTATTTTTTCAAGTTGAAATGAAACTCTGGTTTTCTGCGGGTCAAAATCTTTTAGTACTTTGTCTGCATATTCGTTGATTTTGTCAAGCATAGCCTTGTCGTCTGCGTTCATTTTATATTCCCCCAATCCTTAAAATTAAACGGTTTATGATAATTCATTGTACCACTACAGCAAAAACTTGTCAAAATTTACGAAAGCATGTTAATATATTTATATATCGTTAATTATGAAACGGAGGTTATCGGATTATGGCAATTATAAAGCCATTCAGGGCATACCGCCCCAAAAAGGGACTGGAGGAAAAGATAGCCGCACTGCCATATGATGTCTACAACAGAGAAGAGGCTTGCAAAGCAGTTAAAGGCAATCCGCTTTCTTTTTTGAACATAGACAGGGCTGAAACGCAGTTTGACATGTCTGTGGACACGTATGACGACAAAGTATACCAAAAAGCGCATGACCTGCTTTGGGAGATGATAGACAAGGGCGAGTTCGTGAAAGAAGACAAGGAGTCGTACTACATATACGAGCTTACCATGGACGGCAGGGTGCAGACGGGAATAGTGGCATGCGCAAGTGTTGACGATTATCAGAATAATATCATCAAAAAGCACGAAAACACGCGCGCCGACAAAGAACTTGACAGGATACGCCATGTGGAAGCATGCGGTGCTCAGACGGGACCTATTTTTCTTGCATACAGGGCAAATGACGTACTGAGCGGGATAATCAGTCGTACTAAGAAAGATGAAGCGCTTTATGATTTTACTTCTGACGACAATATAAGACACCGCGTATGGATCATCGGGAATGACAGCGATATAAAAGCTATCGGCGACACATTTATCGGAATTGACAACATCTATATAGCTGACGGTCATCACCGCTGTGCTTCCGCAGTAAAAGTGGGGCTTAGAAGACGTGGACAAAACCCTGCGCATACAGGTGAAGAAGAGTATAATTATTTTCTGTCCGTGCTGTTTGCCGACGACGAGCTTATGATCATGGATTATAACCGCGTTGTCAGGGATCTTAACGACTTGACGGAAGCGCAGTTTATTTCGGAAATAGAAAAAGTATTTAACATACTGTCAAAGGATGCGCAGTGCCGTAAACCTTCAAAAAAAGGTGAAATATCCATGCTGCTTGGCGGATTGTGGTATCTGCTTGAAGTCAGGGATGAATATAAGAGCACAGACCCTGTAAACGGACTTGACGTGGCGGTGCTTCAAAATAATATTTTAGCGCCGGTGCTTGGCATAAACGACCCCAAGACGGATAAGCGCATAGATTTTGTAGGCGGAATACGCGGCATGGAAGAACTTGAAAGACGTGTGAAGGGCGACTGCAAAGCGGCGTTCGCGATGTATCCGACATCGATAGGCGAGCTTTTTGCCGTGGCTGACGCAAATATGCTGATGCCGCCGAAATCTACATGGTTCGAGCCAAAACTCAGAAGTGGGCTTTTTATACATGATATAAGTTGACCGATAAATGAATTATCAGCCGAAAGAAAAAATAATATTTATAAACGGAGAGAAAGAATATGTTATTAGCGGAAATGGAAGAGCTGAATAAAAATCTGAACGCGCTTGAAAAATTTTTGCATGAACTTCCCGAGAAAGCGCTCAATCTTGGCGTGAGAGTACTGATAGCTGCGATATTGTTCTTTATCGGTGCCAAAGTAATAAAACTCATCAGAAAGATAGTTGCAAGGTCTTTGGAACATGCGGGCGTTGAACTTGGCGTTATCCAGTTTTTGGATGCGCTGATAAAGATATGCCTGTATATCGTGCTTGTCCTTATGGTGGCGGGCAACTTTGGATTTGACGCGGCAAGTGTTGTAGCGCTGCTTGGTTCCGCGGGCGTCACAATCGGGCTTGCGCTGCAGGGAAGCCTGAGCAATCTTGCGGGCGGCGTACTTATCCTTTTGCTGAAGCCGTTTCGGGTCGGCGATTATATCAAAGAAGACTCGCACGGCAACGAAGGTGTGGTAAAGGAAATAGGAATATTCTATACCAAGCTTATGACAGGAGACGGCAAGCTTATAGTGCTGCCTAACGGAAATCTTGCAAACACTTCCATAACAAATGCTACCGAGCCATCCGTACGCAGGGTCGATTTATTTGTCGGTATATCATATAACAGTGATATCGAAGCCGCAAAGAGAGTGATCGGCGAAGTCATGGAGCAGGATCCCGATGTCATCAAGACAGAGCCGATGCTTGTATTTGTTGACGCATTGGGCGACAGCAGTGTGAATATGGGTATCAGATGCTATTGTGAGAATGCCGATTACTGGACGGTACGTTGGAGAGTACTTGAAAATATCAAGCTTGCGCTTGATGAGGCAGAAATCGAAATACCTTATCCGCAGCTTACGGTACATTCGCTTCAGCGTGAATAAAAAAAATATTTGACAATAACGTGATTAAGATGTATAATAGCTACGTTAAGCTTTCGTAGCGCAGTTGGTAGCGCAACTGATTCGTAATCAGTAGGTCGAGGGTTCGAGTCCCTTCGAAAGCTTTTTTTCTTGTCAAAAGATATAGAGGACTGATGCGCGTATGAAATCTGTAATTGAAAAGATAAGACGGCTCTATGACCGTTATGTTGTCTCTGAAACATTCAAATTTAAATATACGCTGACGATATACGCCATTACGTGCGTACATGTCCTTCTTGTTTTCTTTTTTTGGTTTTTCCATGTAATTCCAATGATCATACTTAATATTGGCAGTGTTGCGGCTTACTTATACTGCATACATGTCATCAAATACGATTATGAGCAGAAAATGATCAATACTTTTTATATTACGTATTTGGAGATAATCATACATTCTTTTGCGGCTACGCTGTGCATCGGTTGGCGTTTCGGGTTCCCGCAGTACATTATCGGACTTATTCCTTTCGGCTATTACATATGCGTTACTTTGATAGATAATAACAGGAAATATTTTATCGCCACTATGTTCGGACTGGGGGCGGCTGTCGCATTTACGGGATGCCGGGTGCTTGCGTCATTTATCGATTCTTTTTATTATCTTGACGTATCGCCGATGTGGGAGATGGTTATCTATATATTTAATTCCATATGTAATTTTTTCCTGCTGTTTATGTTTACGTTGATTTTTGTTATTGATATACAGGTTGCGACAAATAAGCTGCACAACCAGAATATCATACTTGACAATATGGCAAGCACTGACCCCATGACAGGGCTGTATAACCGCCGCAGTATGCATATGTTTCTGGAGCATGCCGTTTCCAAAGAAGAGCAGTTCAGTCTGATAATGTGCGATATTGACAATTTTAAAAGAGTGAACGATACGTACGGGCATGATTTCGGCGATATAGTGATAAAAGATATCGCGCAGATCATTCAGCAGGAAGTAAAGGATTTCGGTCACGTATGCCGTTGGGGCGGTGAGGAGATACTGATATTATGTAATGGAAAACTCGACAAGGCATTACCGATAGCGGAAGGCATACGCCAAAACGTTGAGAAACATTCTTTCACCAACAATGTTATATCAATACACTGCACGCTCACTCTCGGCATTGCCACGCACAGGGAGAACGGCACGATCGATGAGACGATAAAGCATGCAGATGAACGTCTCTATTATGGTAAACAGAACGGTAAAAACAGGGTCGTTTCGGCGTATGATACGGCGTGAAATCATGCTTATGATATAAAGAAATCATTATAGAAAATAAAGGGATATAAATAAGTATGGAAAATGAAGCATGTGGTGAAAGACACGATTGGATCGATATCGCAAGATGTTTTGCAATTTTTTGTGTTGTACTAAATCATTCAATAGAAAATATATATGATCTGTCGGTAGGAAAATTTACGGATCTGTCAATAGGCTCGCAAGTATTTGCGTTTGTTGCTTATACGTTTGGTCGTATGGGAGTACCTGTTTTTCTAATGATAACAGGATATCTTCTTATAGATAGGGATTGGACTCAGAAAAAGTGTTTGAAATTTTGGAAACGAAATTGGGGAGGTTTGTTAGTATGCACAGAAATTTGGTGGGTTATATATGATGTACTTCTTTCCGTGTATTATAATATCCCAATTAACATATTAAGTCTTGTAGAGGATATGTTGTTTGTCAGAAAAATAGATTTGGCTCATACATGGTACATGCCTATGATTTTGGGAATGTATATTTTAATTCCTATGGTTGGAATGGCATTACAGAAATTTGACATTAAATATTTGTTATTTCCTATCATTGTTTTTTCGGCATATAGTTTCGGATATCCCTTTTTAAATATGGTCAGTAGCATATTAGGCATGCCATTATCGCTTCAGTTTTCATTGGGGTTTAGCGGTGGAGTATATGGCTTATATATAATTTACGGCTATTTGATCAAAAAAGGTACTTTTAAAAAGATCCCTAAATATATTGCGGGTTTAATTGGCATGATATTTTTTGTTTTAACTGTGAAAATGCAGGTATATGCGCATAAAATGGGATTGAATTGTAATGTTTGGTATGACAGTGTGTTACTGATGATTTGTGCGGTGACAATGATGGTATTATTTTCTAAAATTTTGCCGCGAATTGAATTAAGCATAAAAGTCAGACATATAATAAGAAATTTGTCAAAAAATTCATTTGGAATTTATCTTTTTCATATGTTGGTGTTGTATTTTTTGAAACCATTCATGCTTTCCAATTCATGGAAATACGGTGTAAAATTTTGGGTTTTAATGATAGCAGTTTTTAGTATATCGTGGATTTGCGTGGAAATTTTCAGCAAAATACCTAAGGTCGGGAAGATACTTTTTAATATTAGATAGAAAGCTCCACAATACAAACGGTCTTGTAGAGCTTTCGTACAAATTTATTGCCAACGTGCAATAACTTTCCTGTTTAATAAATTCAGTATTCCGTAGAGCAGCATAGCGATGACGCACAGTATGACAATGCTTAGTATCACCATATCCAGCTTGAATACTTGGCTTCCATAGATAATCAGGTATCCGAGTCCCTGACGTCCGGCGAGAAATTCACCGATTATCACGCCTACAAGCGCAAGACCGATATTGACCTTGGCAAGCGATATAAACGTCGGTATATTTTGCGGAAAAACTACTTTTGTATATTTCTGCAGTTTATTTCCGCCGAGTGTTTCAATAAGCTTCAGGCGTTCAGCGTCAGTCTGCTCAAATGCCTGATAGAGATTTAAGATACACCCGAAAATTCCAACCGACATACCGCATAAAATGACAGTGCGCGGACCGGTGCCGAGCCACACGATAATGAGCGGGGCAAGCGCTGATTTTGGAAGGCTGTTGAGCACTATCAAAAACGGTTCAAACATTTTTCCGAGCGAGGGATAAAACCAAAAGAAAGAGGCGGCAATTACCGCAAATATTATGATAAGCAGGAAACTTATGCCCGACTCAATAAGGGTAACGCCGATATGGCTCAAAAGCGACATATCGTGTATGTCATGCACAAACAGTTTCGCAATGGCATAAGGCGAACTGAAATAAAAACTGTCTATCCATTTCAGGCTTGACGCAGTCTGCCACAGGGCTAAAAATCCCACGAACACTAAAACCCTGCTGAAAGATATAAAAATCTTATGAAGCTTTGCTTTGCGCATGTAATCTTTCTGGCCTTCTGAACTGTTAATTTGTGTTTTCATTCTTCATTTCCCCCCATATTTCATCAAAATACTGCTGAAAAAGCTTAGAATTTCTGACTTCATCGCGCGTTATCCCGTATTTTTCAAATTCGATTGGAATAATGCCCTTGACGCTGCAGGGAGGTTTCGTGAGCATTATCACGGTATCAGCCATAGCGACTGCTTCCGATATGTCGTGCGTTACAAGTATGGCTGTTTTCCCCTCTGATTTGATAATGTCGTACACATCTTTTGACACGCTCAGTCTTGTCTGATAGTCAAGCGCGCTGAAAGGTTCGTCAAGCAAAAGCAGGTCAGGGCGCAGTGCGAGGGTACGTATAAGCGCTATCCTCTGACGCATCCCGCCCGAAAGCGCGGAGGGCTTTAAGTCTTTTACGTTGGAAAGATGGTACTTTTCAAGCAGCTCATCGATAAAGGCAAGATTTTCCGCAGTTTTTATCTTATTTATCTCGAGACCGAGCATTATGTTGCGGTATACGCTGCGCCATTCGAGAAGATGGTCATGCTGCAGCATATAGCCTATGCGCGGAGCGGCAAAATCTTCAGAGTAAAATGTTATGTCGCCGCTTACAGGTTTTATAAGACCCGATATGAGTGATAAAATAGTAGATTTACCGCATCCGCTTGGACCGACGAGAACGACGAAACTGCCTTTTTGGACGGAGAAGTTTATATCTTCCAAAGCCTGTGTTTCGCCGGTGACGCTGTAATACGAAAATGTTACGTGTTTCAGACGGAGGAAGGGTCTGCTGTCCTTCATTTATACCGCCGCCTTTCAGGTAATTATAAAATATTATATACATTACATTTATTATTGGTTCTTGAAAGAAATACAAAGTTATGGTACATTATTATTAATTGTTTTGCTAATATGAGATATTATATGAGGGGGTTGAAAATATGGCTCAGCTCTGGGGAGGACGGTTTACAAAAGAAACCGATAAGCTTGTTTATAATTTCAACGCGTCCATCTCTTTTGACCAAAAGATGTTTAAACAGGACGTTGAGGGAAGCAGGGCACATGTGAAAATGCTCGCAAAACAGGGGATTTTGACCGACGATGAAAAAGAACAGATTTTGTCGGGGCTTGAGGACATTTACAGTGATGTTTTGAACGGAAAGCTTGAAATTACTGATGAATATGAGGACATTCACAGCTTTGTGGAGGCTAACCTTATCGACCGCATAGGCGAGGCAGGCAAAAAACTGCATACGGGAAGGAGCAGGAATGACCAAGTTGCCCTTGATATGAAGCTTTACACGCGTGACGAAATATGCGAGATAAACGGGCTCTTAAAAGAGCTTTTGGAAGTGCTTATAAAGCTTATGGAGGAAAATCCTGACACATATATGCCCGGGTTTACGCATCTGCAGAAGGCGCAGCCAATCACGCTGGCGCATCATATGGGAGCGTATTTTGAAATGTTTAAGCGCGACAGGCAGAGGCTTGATGATATATACAGGCGCATGAATTACTGCCCGCTTGGCTCGGGCGCTCTTGCAGGCACTACATATCCGCTTGACCGGGAATATACGGCGCAGCTTCTTTCTTTTGAGGGCGCGACGCTCAACAGCATGGATTCCGTGTCGGACAGGGATTACCTCATAGAGCTTTTGGCGGCTATGTCCACGATAATGATGCACCTTAGCCGCTTTTGTGAAGAGATAATCATATGGAATTCAAACGAGTACCGTTTTGTGGAAATAGACGACGCGTATTCGACGGGCAGCAGCATTATGCCGCAGAAAAAAAATCCTGATATAGCGGAGCTTATCCGCGGAAAGACGGGGCGCGTCTACGGTGCGCTTGTTTCACTGCTGACGACTATGAAAGGCATACCGCTTGCGTACAATAAAGATATGCAGGAGGACAAGGAGCTTACATTTGACGCGATAGATACGGTGAAGGGATGTATCGCTCTTTTTACGGGAATGATAAGAACTATTAAGTTTAATAAAGATATAATGCGGACAAGCGCTATGAAAGGTTTTACAAATGCGACTGACGCGGCGGATTATCTTGTGAACCACGGCGTTGCGTTCAGGGATGCACATGGCATTATAGGGCGTCTTGTTCTATACTGCATTGACCAGGACAAGGCGATAGACGAGCTTTCGCTTGACGAGCTGAAAGCGATATGCCCTGTCTTTGAGGAAGACATATATGAGGCGATAAGTCTTGAAACCTGTGTAAACAAGCGCACGACTATAGGCGCGCCAAGCCCTGATGCCATGCGTGAGATTATAAAAATAAATAAGGAATATCTTAAATTGGGATAGTAATGAGGAGGAAAAAATATGAGCGAAAAATTAAAGGTAGGTATACTTGGCGGTACGGGAATGGTAGGACAGAGATTTATTTCTCTTTTGGAAAACCACCCTTGGTTTGAGGTAACGACAATCGCGGCAAGTCCGCGTTCCGCAGGAAAAACTTATGAAGAGGCAGTCGGCGGCAGATGGAAGATGACGACGCCTATGCCTGAAGCGGTAAAGAAGATAGTGGTTATGAATGTAAACGAAGTTGAGAAGGTGGCGTCTGAGGTTGACTTTGTATTTTCTGCCGTAGATATGACTAAGGAAGAAATAAAGAAAATCGAGGAGGAGTACGCTAAGACGGAAACGCCTGTAGTGAGCAACAATTCAGCGCACAGATGGACGCCCGATGTGCCTATGGTAGTGCCTGAAATCAACCCCGAGCATATGAAGGTTATTGATTTTCAAAAGAAACGCCTTGGCACGACAAGAGGTTTTGTAGCTGTCAAGCCAAACTGTTCAATCCAAAGTTATGCGCCTGTGCTTACGGCTTGGAAAGAGTTTGAACCGTATGAGGTAGTGGCTACGACATATCAGGCTATTTCGGGTGCGGGCAAGACATTTAAGGACTGGCCTGAAATGGAAGGGAATGTTATTCCTTATATCGGCGGCGAAGAGGAAAAGAGTGAGAAAGAGCCGCTCAGGATATGGGGCGAGATCAAAGACGGAGTTATCGTACCGGCAAGCGAGCCTGTGATCACATGCCAGTGTGTCCGTGTGCCTGTTTTAAATGGTCATACGGCGGCGGTGTTTGTAAAGTTCAGGAAGAAACCGACGAAGGAGCAGCTTATCGAAAAGCTTACAAGCTTTAAAGGCGTTCCGCAGGAGCTTGGGCTTCCGAGCGCGCCTAAGCAGTTTATCAGATATATGGAGGAGGATAACAGACCTCAAGTCGCGCTTGATGTTGATTATGAGAACGGCATGGGTATATCGGTAGGGCGCATCAGGGAAGATCATGTGTATGACTGGAAGTTTATAGGACTTTCACACAATACGGTAAGAGGCGCGGCAGGCGGCGCAGTGCTTTGCGCGGAGCTTCTGAAGGCGCAGGGGTATATTGCGAAGAAATGATGTATTGTATAAGGGAAGAGAGATATTATGCCTGAAAAAGAAATGTTAAAAATAAGTATTGAAGAATTTTCGAGATTGCAGGATTATATGCTTGCCTGCGAAAAAGACTCAGCAGTTTATAAATTAATGCTGGTACGGTATCTTGATTTAAAAGCGATACTGACAAGTTCGGGCATAAATCTTACGGATATCGACCGCATAAAACAATAACGGTATATAGGGCAATAAGGGGTGCATGGTTTTAATGATATTAAAGCCCTGCGCCTTTTATTATGCTGATTTTATATAAAATTAAAAAATGATGCAACTTTGATGCAATTATGATACAACTATGATGCAAATGTGTCGTATAATAAGGACAATAAATATTTTATCCGTACAACCTGTTTATGGCGGCTGAGGAACAATTTGGAAAAGGTTAAAATAATATGGAGGGTTAAGATGAAAAATATTATGGTGATAGACGATGATATCCATATCGGCAATATGATACAGGAGGCGCTTGAAGATGAGGGTTATGGCATTTCACGCGCGTATTCGGGCACGGAGGCGGTGCTGTACCTGAAACAGAATAAAAAGCCTGACCTTATCCTGCTTGACCTGATGCTTCCGGGGCTTAATGGTGAGGAGATACTTCCGCAGTTGTCAGGCACGCCCGTGATAGTCGTGAGTGCAAAGGCGGCGGTTGACGACAAGGTGGGACTGTTGATGGGCGGTGCGGCGGATTACCTTACGAAGCCGTTTGAGATTAAGGAGCTTTTGGCACGGGTAGCCGTACAGCTAAGGAAAAAGCCGTATGGTGCGGACAGTTCAAAGGTTGTCTATGATGATATTGTGCTTGATACGGCGACGCGGCAGGTAAGCGTTTGTGACACAAGTGTCAGACTTACAAAGACGGAATATGCTATTTTAAAACTGCTTATGCAAAATCCTACGCAGGTCATAACGCGGACTTCAATACTTGAACGCATAAGCGACGATACGCCGGATTGCGTGGAAAGCTCGCTTAAAGTACATATATGCAATCTGCGCAGGAAATTAAAAGAGGTAAACGGCAAAGATTATATAGAGGCAGTGTGGGGTATCGGGTTCAAACTAAAAAACTTTACCGTTTCTTAACCGTTTTCCGTATATGTTTCTTAACTATGCAGGCGTATAATCCTTTTTATAAAAACATTAATGCGATAATCGATTAAACTGTGTTATTATTTGTAAGGAGGATTATCTATGGAATATGTCTTAACTACAGATGCCCTGTGCAAATCATATAAAAAGCATAAGGCGCTTGACAATTTTTCAATGCACATACCGAAAGGGGCGATTTACGGTATTGTCGGCAAAAACGGAGCGGGCAAGACGACGCTGATACGCCTGATATGCGGTCTGCAGATGCCTGACAGCGGCGGATATACGCTGTACGGGTGCGAAAGCAAAAGCGAAGAGATTGCAAAGGCGCGCCGAAGAATGGGTGCAATCGTGGAAACGCCGTCAGTTTATCTGGATATGAGCGCACGCGACAATATTCGGGAGCAGTACAGGGTGCTTGGCATTCCGTCGTACGAGGGTATAGACGATTTATTAAAGCTTGTGGGACTTGAAGGCACGGGCGGCAAGAAAGCAAAGCATTTTTCACTTGGAATGCGCCAGCGGCTTGGAATAGCTGTCGCGCTTGCGGGAAGCCCCGATTTTATCATACTTGATGAGCCTGCAAACGGGCTTGATCCTGAGGGAATTGTTGAGATAAGGGAGCTTATATTAAAGCTCAACAAGGAAAAGCAGATTACCGTGCTTATTTCGAGCCATATACTGGACGAGCTTTCCAAGCTTGCCACGCATTACGGATTTATTGACGGCGGCAGGCTTATAAAGGAAATAAGCGCGTCGGAGCTTGAAAGCCTGTGCCGTAAGTGCACGCGCGTCAAGGTGAGTGATATAGAGGCGCTCTGTCTTGTGCTTGACGATATGGGACTTGAGTATGAGGCTGTATCTGAGGACACGGCGGATATATATGGGGCTTTCAGCATCAATGTGCTTGTGGAGGAATTGTCACAGCATAAATGCGAGGTGCTTTCGATGAACGGGCGCGATGAAAGCCTTGAAAGCTACTACATCAATCTTCTTGGACAGCATGGGGAGGTGAAGGTATGAGTAGGCTTTTGTCAGCGGGATTTATGAGACTTTGGAAAAGCAGGGTATTTTGGACGCTTGTAGCGGGAATGTTTTTATGGTCGCTGTTTATGGTATATGGAAATCATATGGAATGTATTGCTAAAGGGGAAACAGATGATACTCTGACGAACTTTTTTTTCGGCTATGGGGTGATTATCGGCGGCGCGGTTTCGATTTTTGCAAGCCTGTTTTTCGGAACGGATTACAGCGACGGTACGATAAGGAATAAGATAATTATAGGACATTCGAGGAAAAGCATTTATATGTCAAATCTTATTATAAGCGTGGCAGCGGGCGCGGTTATGACAGCGGCATGGATTTTGGCGATGCTTGCGGTAGGCTTGCCGGTGTGCGGCTGGAATGGATTTGATGCTGTGCAGGTGCTTGTGTATTTAGCCGTGTCGTTTTTTATGATAACGGCGTTTGCCGCTGTTTTTACGGCATTTGGCATGCTGCTTTCAAACAGGTCGGTTGCGGTTATCGTATCGTTTCTTGTGTTTTTGTTCTGGCTTCAGTGCGGGGCGTATCTTTATTCACGGCTTAGAGAGCCGGAGGTGGAGCCTATATACACGATGGTGATGACTAAAGACGGAGAGGAAAAAATAACTGACGCGTCGTATATTGAAAATCCGATGTATGTGCGTGGGACACAGCGGGAGATATATACGAGGGTCCTTGAATTTATGCCGACGGGGCAGGCGCTTTTTCTTATGCAAAACGAAGTGACAGATGTGTCATTTATGATATTCGGTTCTTTTGTGATAACCGTGGTGGTGACATTGGGAGGTATCGTATGTTTTGGCAGGAAAGATTTGCTGTAAAAACTGCTGCCAAAATGCTAAAGCATATAGATTTCATTTATGTATAGAAAAATGTCAAGGTTGGAAATTTTTAAAAGGATTTGAAATTTTTTAAAGCGGTGTTTTTCATTGTGATTGTGCCGATTATATAGTTATTAGTGCAGGGAGGTTGAAGTGGTTTACTGTGTGTTTGCGGTCGTGGCGTTTTTAGCGGTTGTCGCGGCGCTTGGCATAAAGATTTTTATGTTGAAAAAATCAGCGCGTGAGATACGCCTTGAATTTTCGCGCAGGCTGTCGGAAGATACGAATACGCTTGTGTCGATATCGTCACGCGATAAGGATATGCGTGCGCTCGCGGACAACATCAACAGTCAGCTAAAGCTGCTGCGCGAAAAACGCCGCCGTTATGAGCAGGGCGATTTTGAACTGAAACAGGCTGTGGTAAATGTCTCACACGATTTGCGTACGCCGCTTACGGCGATATGCGGGTATCTTGACCTGTTAGGGAAAAGGCTTGAAAGCGGGAGCGATGAGGAGCGTTATCTTGGCATTATAAGGGAGCGGACAGAAGCATTAAAGGAGCTTACCGAGGAGCTGTTTAAGTATTCGGTATTTACCACGGCTGAGGACAATGAGACTTTGGAGAAGGTATGTTTAAACGGAGTGTTGGAGGAGAGCGTCGCGGCATATTACGCGGCGCTTAACGGCGTTGGCATAACGCCGGATATCGTTATGCCCGATACTATGATATACAGAAATCTTAATAAAAAGGCGCTTTCAAGGATTTTTGGAAATATAATCGGCAATGCGATTAAGTACAGCGACGGTGACTTGGAGATACGGCTTTTCGAGAATGGGAAAATGACGTTTTCAAATTATGCGTCCGCGCTTGATGAGACACAGACGGGGCGGCTGTTTGACCGCTTTTTCACTGTTAATAACGCGGCTAAGTCTTCGGGACTTGGGCTTTCCATAGCTAAGGCTTTGACAGAGCAGATGAATGGGAAGATTGGCGCGGAGTATATGGATGGGCGGCTGGAGATATGGGTGGAGTTGTGAAAAATCAATGCGATATTAACAAATGAGATGTGATTGCAGTTCCACAATACTTTTACGTATAGACGATAAAAAAGAACAAACGTTTAGAATATATGTTTGCATTTTGGGAAATAGTATGATACAATAATCAGGTCACAAATAATTTTGGGCAGTCAGTCAATGGGGAGAGGATGATTGCCTATATAGAACGGAGGAGTATAATGGGACAGCCTGATTTATCATCTAACAGTTTAATATCATATCCCGATGTATTTGCGGATATAATTAATGCAACCGTATATAAGGGAAAACAGGTAATTGGCAAAAACAATCTAAAGCCATATTACACAAACAACAGTGCGGCAAAAGCGACGGGAAAGCTTAGAGGTTTATACCGGGACGTATGCATGGAGGACACGCGAAACGGTATGCGCTATATCATATGGGGAATAGAAAACCAGTATGTTTTAGACTATACCATTCCGTTTAAGGTAATGGGATATGATTATTCGGCGTATGACAGGCAGATAGAGGATTACGCGGCACAGAATAAAAGCGTTGGTGATAACGCATATGTAAATACTCTGCTGCCAAATCAAAAGCTGAAACCGGTCATAACTATAGTGCTTTACTATGGCTCAGAGGAGATGCCGTGCAGCATTTGCGATATGATAGACATGCCTGATGACGCGGATGTCAGGGAATACATTCAAAACTACAGTTTAAATATGGTAAAGCTTAGGAGCATCACAAAAGAACAGGCGGAAAAATTCAAATCGGACTTTGCCTGTATTGCAAAATTCCTTTCAAAATCATATAATAAAAAGGAACAGATAGAGCTGCTTAAAAATGACAGGCAGGTATTGATACATACAAAGGATATTTTATATACTTTAGCGGCAATTACAAAAGATGATAAATATCTTCAGATAAGCGAAAACAGCAAGGAGGAATCGGAAGTGTGTGAGATAGCGGAAGCGTTTGTACAATTAGGAATAGAGCAAGGAATAGAACAGGGCATACAGTCTGGCAAGGCAGCGGGAATTATTGAAATGGGACGCGATATGAAGCTTACGGACAGCGAGATAATAGACAAGCTGCAAAAGAAGCTGAATACTTCAATAGAAAAAGCACAGGAGTATCTTAGGGATTTTGACAATCCTTCCAAGTAAAGACAATGGGAAAAAAACTAATCATAACCGAGAAACCCTCCGTAGCGCAGGACTACGCGAGGGTATTTAACGTATCAGGCAGAAATAACGGATATATAGAAAACAAGGACTACGTGATTACGTGGTGCGTAGGGCATCTGGTGGAGATGGTCTACCCCGAGGAGTACGATATAAAGTACAAAAAATGGGCGCTTGCCGACCTGCCGTTCCTGCCCGAGACATACAAATACGGCATTATCAAAAACGTAAAACAGCAGTACGACACAGTACACGCGCTGCTGCACAGGAAAGATATCGACACGGTTTACTGGGCGGGCGACTCAGGAAAAGAAGGTCAGACAATCGAAGAAAACATCAGGAACTTCGGCGGAGTCCGCAAGGGCATGACAGAGCTTAGGGTATGGATAGACTCGCAGACCGAGGAGGAAATCCGCCGCGGAGTGCAGCAGGCAAAACCGATGTCAGACTACGCGCGTCTTGGGGCATCAGGCATTATGCGCTCAATCGAGGATTACGCGATGGGAATAAATTTTTCACGTGTTATGTCAGTAAAATACGGCAGACTTTTAAACAATGCCGCCGCAACCAAAAGCTATACGGCGATAGCAGTAGGGCGCGTTATGACATGCGTGCTTGGCATGGTGGTAAACCGCGAGCGGGAAATCCGCAATTTTAAGGAAACGCCGTACTATCGCGTAGTAGGCAGCTTTACGGACGCTCCGATCGAGGCTGAGTGGAAGGCAGTTGAAGGCTCTGAATATTTTGGCACGCCAAAGCTTTACAAGGAAAACGGTTTTAAGGAAAAAACAGATGCGCAAACGCTTATAGACAAACTTAACGGCAGGCCCGCCACGGTAAAATCACTTGAAAAAGGCACAAGCAAAAAGAAACCGCCATTGCTTTTCAATCTTGCCGAGCTGCAGGCGGAATGTTCAAAACGCTTTAAAATAAGCCCCGATGAGTCTTTGCAGGCTGCGCAGGATTTATACGAAAAGAAGCTGACTACATACCCTAGGACAGACGCAAGAGTGCTTACGACAGCAGTGGCAAA
>CANREB010000033.1 GCA_947629525.1 uncultured Lachnospiraceae bacterium | reverse complement strand
GCCTACGGCTGTCTGCGCGTGGGGCGAGAATGATTCAACCATTGTTTTAATGATTTGCTGCCTTTACGCATATGCTACATCCTCCAATATTATAAAAATTAAATATAATATTAAATATTGAAGATGCTTGTTTTTCGGATATGCGTTTTGGGTGTATTTTAGTTTTTGAAATGTGTGTTACTTGGTTGAGATGATTGCTTTACCTTAACAAAATAATCATTGAATTATGCCATGAAAAATGATATATTATTGACGTGGCATAAGCCATAGGAAAGTACCCATGACAGGGTGGCAGCCTCCCAAACCATTAAGATATCAGCAATTTCGTATTGCTGGTGTACATAGGAAGGAGGTGGCGTTATATGACAGCTTTTGAAATCATTTCGGTTTTCATCGGCATATTAACTTTGTTATGTGCCTTTGGTAGCTTAATTATAGCGTTGCTTGCCTTTCTCCAAAAGAGAAAGAAAAAGCACAAATAAAAATGCCTATCCTGTCTGCTGCACAGGATAGGCGGTGTCCGTAAGGACATTAGCTTAACCGGGAGCATCCGCTTTGGAGTGGGTGCTTTCCTTTTCTATAAAGTATGTTACCACTTTTCAGCAGCATCGTCAATCAGTTTTTATGAATATTAAAAGCTATTGTTCCCCAATCATCATTTGCAAATTTTAATGCTCCAACATGACCTTTTACTGTATATGGTTTTATGTTTATTGTATTATCTGCCGTTACTATTTTAACATATCTATCAATAAAATTAAAATAATTTTTCTAACTAATATCTAATATTCGTGTATAAAATAGGCATTATATTTTTGACATAATGCCCAGTTGAGATGATTGCTTTACCTTAGCAAAATAATCATTGAATTATGCCATGAACAATGATATATTATTGACGTGGCGAAAGCCATAGGAAAGTACCCATGACAGGGTGGTAGCCTCCTAAACCATTGATATATCAGCAATTTCGTATTGCTGATGTACATAGGAAGGAGGTGGCGTTATATGACAGCTTTTGAAATCATTTCGGTTTTCATCGGCATATTAACTTTGTTATGTGCCTTTGGTAGCTTAATTATAGCGTTGCTTGCCTTTATCCGAAAGGAAAAGCAGCACAAAAAATAAGCCCCTCTGTCTGCCAACAGAGGGGTGGTGTCCATAAGGGCACTTAAACCAACCAGAGGCATCCACTTATGGGAGTGGGTGCTTTCCTTTTCTATAAATTATGTTACCACTTATTGATGTTGCAGTCAATATTTTTATTCGGCTGTTATGCCAATTAATAAACTGTTGCTCCTACTGCTTCTGAATAATCACCGTTCTCAAAGCGATCTTGCCAATCAGATGGTCCTGTAAATTCACCTGTGTCTACAACTCCATCTACTTCTAAGTAATTATCCGCTCTGTTGTCACCATTATCTTCAAACAATTCTGGATATTCTGCTACAACATCTTGCACAATTTGATCCACTATTGCTTTATCTGCGTCAGATAGACTGTCATAAGCGCCATCGAACTCACTATCACCTTTATATTCATCATCACCAAGCTTAACATTATCATGTGTTGAATTAACTGTGACACCGCTCTCATCTGCACCACTTTCGTCACCATTGCTTTCATCTGCAACGTTTTCGTCGCCTGTTGTTGTACTTTCAGCATCATTGTCTGTGCTTTCACTGGCGATGGTAGTGTTGCCTGTACTGTCGCTTCCATCGGTGCTGGCTGCTGCTTCACTGGCTGCTTGCTCAACTTTTATATTTGCTTTAACTGTTTCTAATGTTTCAATATTTGTTTCAAGTTCAGTAATTTTTTCTTGCAATTCTTCAAGCGGACTTTGAGCATTTTCCAATTCTGATTGCATAGCAGCATTTTCAGATTTAAGAGAAGAATTTACAGTATATAAATAAACTACGCTAACTATTGAAATAACACATACTACAGCTAATACTATTATTGCAATTTTATTTTTATCTTTCATAGATTGTTTCCTCGCTTTCGTATACTATGATTTTTATTATATATCCAAACGTTATTAATTTCCACTTCTTTTTGCGATACTCTTTTCTAATCTTAAAATTTTGAGGTAAATTTGAGGTAAAATATAATCACACAATCTTTACAATTCCTAAAAAACAAGGCGTTTCGACATGTTATATCACTGTTCAAGAGCGAGTGCTAATATTTTTTGTGAACTTTCTGTGAAATTCTCTTGACAGATTAAGTTTAATGCATTAAACTAAAACCATAAATTAGTTTAACATGTTAAACCAAAAACATTAAAGCGCTGTCAAGACTGCACCAAAACAAGAAAATCACGCCGTCAGAACGGCAGAAAAGAGGAAGAAATGCAGACACCGAAAATATTTGAAAGCGAATACCGCTTTTGCGAAATCTTATGGGAAAATGAACCCGTCACAAGCAGCGAGCTGGTACGCCTGTGCCGTGAAAAGCTTGACTGGAAAAAATCAACTACATATACAGTTATCCGCCGCCTATCCGAACGCGGAGTATTAAAAAATGAAAATTCCATAGTTACAGCGCTGGTGTCAAAAGAAGACGTCCAGTCCGCAGAAAGCGAAGAAATAGTAAAACGTACTTTTTCAGGTTCTCTTCCTAGTTTCATAGCCGCCTTTACAAGAAAACAAAATCTTACCGACGACGAAATAAACGAAATTCAGCAGCTCATAAACGCCCATAAAAAAGGAGGCAGAGAATGACAAATATAATTGGTATATTTATAAAAATATTAAATATGAGTATATCTGCGAGTTACCTCATAATAGCGGTAATAGCTGCGCGGCTTGTGCTTAAGCGCGCCCCCAAAGCGTTATTTTGCGCCTTGTGGCTGTTGGTGGCAGTAAAGCTTGTATTCCCGTTTTCCATAAAGTCGATGTTCAGCCTTGTACCGAACACTCAGCCGATAGCATCAGATATAATGTACGAAACAGTACCCGAGATTAATACCGGCAGTTCAATAATTGACACACCTGTCAATAATTATATGCAGCAGAATATGGCGCCGCAGCCGCAGAACAGCGTTAATCCTATGCAGATAGCGTCAATGACAGGCGCCTGCATATGGCTTGCGGGAATGGCAGTGCTCTTGGGATATCTTATATTCAGCACACTGCGCTTAAAGCATAAAGTGAAAGACGCCGTTCCATATGAATTTGAAGGTATCAAAATATACCGTACCGACGCGATAGATACGCCGTTTTTGTTAGGAGTGATAAATCCCGGGATATACATTCCGTACAGCATCAAAGAAAATTCGTTAAAGTATGTGGTATTTCACGAAAATGCACACAAAAAACGATATGACTATTTGATAAAACCCATAGGTTATCTGCTCTTGGCTGTATACTGGTTTAATCCCATAATTTGGGCGGCGTACTGTCTGCTGTGCAGGGATATAGAGCTTGCATGCGACGAAAAAGTAATAAAGGATTTGGGCGTGGACAGCAGATGCGAATATTCCGAAGCGCTTTTGGATTGTGCCGTAAGCAGAAGAACGATTGCCGCATGCCCTGTTGCGTTCGGTGAGATTGGGATAAAGACGCGCGTGAAAAATATTTTAAATTACAGAAAGCCGACCTTTTGGATAGTAACTGCCGCCGTTGCGATATGTGTTATCGTACCCGTATGCTTTATGACGCAGAAAAAAGATGAAGCACAGGATAACGACAAAGCACAGGAAAATGACATCAGCGTCAGTAAAGTGGTCAATATAGACGACTCAAAAGTATTTAAACTTTCGCTTCCGGCAGAGCTTGCGCAGAAAATGCAGTGGAAATCGCAGGACGGCGTGGAACTTGCCTTTTATGACAGCAACGGAGCTGATAAAATCGGAACAATGACTGTGATGGAAAGTTCCAAGGTGCATGATGCCTTTAACAGTACACTTAACCCGGACGCGGGAGAATACTACGCAATAGGCAGTTACGGATATAATGACAAGCTTGATGAGATAATCAATTTTGACGGTGAAATAGTGGAAGTCAGGAACGACTATACGCCTGATGAAACCGCGGTGGAAAAAGGAGGCACTTCACCGCTGCCCAATGCGGACGGAAGCCATACGCCTGAAAATGTGCCAAATGCAGATGACAGATATAAAACTCAGGGTGTAGCGGGAGAGGATTTCAATACGGAAAATACGTATATCATAGACGGGGAAACTGGAAGTTCTCTGCCTTCCGAAAAAGTACAGATGGTTGCAAAGCCTGTGAACGGGTACTGCTATTTATTTCTGCCGGAGGACGGCAGCAAATGGAATGAAACCGCGTCAGACGAATGCAGGCAGCTTCAGGAGCAGCTTATAGGACTGCTTGACAGCGTGTCGGTAAAAGAACTGACTGTGAGCGCATCGGATGAAGAGCACCAATCCGCCGAAGACTCTTTAAAAAAGGAAGAAGCGCTCAACACACAGCTTGCCGAGATCAATGCAAAGATAAAAGAGCATGAGCTTGTTATAGAAACATACAAAAAGGACCTTGAAGAATATAAGGGAAAGTCCAACAGCAATGAGTACGCGGAAACGATAACCAACCTTGAAGAAGAACTAAGCAGGCTTAATGATGAACTTGCCGAGCTGTATGAAATTCAGGAAGAACTTGACGGGGTGGATGATGAGCTTGACACGCTGCAGGAAACTCAGGAAAAATTAAGCTATATAGAGAAGTGGGCACAGGCATTCTGCGCAAGAGACGGAGCCGCCATCATTGAAATGTCGGACGAAGATATACGTTCACAGCTTAATGAACAGCAAATGCTCATATACGGGACACGAGACGACGGCAGCGAATATGCGTCATTTGGCTGGTCAAGTCCATGGCCTTGGAGTCCGGACAAAGACTACAGAGTAATCAGCTGTACTGACAGTTCTGCGGTAATATTGTACTATGCATGGACATCGGATCCGCATGTAACTGTATGGCGCGAAGAACTCGGGTTTGAGATGAAAAGTGACGGAATTGTCATAAATTCCGAAAATCTGTCAATGCTCGACGCGATATGCACATCAGAGGAATTTTATAAAGCTTACCCCGACGGAATAATAAACGATACAATTATGGATTACACGGCAAACGGCGCGGGAGAAAGCTTTAGCAGGGAAGAAAACGTGGCACGTCAATCGCTGTTAAAACCCGATGAGGCGGCAATAAAACTGCTGAATATACTTGACAACCCTAATAAAGTCAAAACGGAAACTGCCTACTACGATGATTTGGAAAACAGTGCAAAGGTCACATTCACATTTGAACTTGACCACACAAGTGTCAGCGTAAGGATGATACAGCCTTACGGCAAGGACGGCGTATGGGTTCCGCAGACAGATGCGTCGGCTGACGACAGTGATTTTTATAAAATATCACTGGAAAATGATGATACAGTACAGGGCTATGTAAGAAAAGAATACATAGATAAATAAAGAGTAAAAAGGAGTTGGAAAGAAATGAAAAAAACAAAAAAATTATTAGCAGCATTATCAATAGCCGCAGCGGCAGTAACGGTGTCTGCAGGCTGTTCAGGCATCAATGCGCAGGCATCTGCCGCCATCGTAAATCCGTCAGTTATGCCAAAAATCGTAAGTATAATAGCGCAGCAGGACGGCTATAGCAAAGTCTTGGCGAAATACGACGGCAAAACAGTGCAGGGATATGTAAAAAAAGAATACATAGGCATATTCCAATAGACTTCTTAGCATATAAAAGCCGTTATCAGGAAAAACTTTCCGGTAACGGCTTTTTTCTTAATTATAATGTTACCTTTCACATATCCAAAGCATCTAATATATGTCCATCAAAAAATTTCAATCGCGGTTGAAACAAAACTAAATAACTCAGGAAAGCAGGAAACATCAAATGACCAAGGAGCAGTTTACCACAAAAATACTTGCCCTCGAAAAAAGTATGTATCACACGGCAATAGCCATACTGCAAAACGATGACGACTGTGCCGACGCGATGCAGAACGCGGTAATGACAGCGTACAAAAATCTGCCGGGTTTAAGAAAACCTGAATTTTTTAATACTTGGCTTACCCGCATACTTATAAACGAGTGCTATAAACTGATACGCTCGCGGAAAAACACCGTTGAGTACGAGGAGCGCTTCGAACCCTCAACGGATACGGACGGCGATGCGCTGGAAAGTTCCGAATTGTTTGGCGAGATAATGCAGTTAAGCGAAAACTACAGAGTGCCGATAGTACTGCACTATATCGAGGGCTATTCCGTAAAGGAAACCGCCGCAATGCTCGGTACCACGCAGGCAGCCGTCAAACAGCGGCTTTTAAGGGCGAGAAAAATCTTGAAGGAAAGGTTTGGTGAAAGACTATGAAAAAATCAAATATGTCAGACAAATTTCCAAAAGTGCCGCTAAAAGTTCACGAAGCCGTTTTGGAAGCTTTGGATGGGTTAGATGATTTGGAAACGGGAAAGGAGAATATTATTATGTTCAGAAACAGGAAAAACAAATACGCAGCCGCAGCCATAATCGGAGCGGCAGTTATCGCCGCAGGCACAGTCACATGTTATGCCGCCTTAAAGTATCTTACGCCGTCGCAGGCAGCCCTTGAACTTGGCGATAACAAACTGGCAAAAGCATTTGAGGGCGAAGATGCAATACCCATAAATGAAACACAGAAATACGACGACTATACGATATCGCTTCTCGGCGTAGCAAGCGGCGCTGACATCAGCGACTATATATCGCCTGATGCCGCGCTTGGCGACAGTACGATGTATGCTGTGCTTGCAATGGAAAAAACGGACGGTACGCCAATGCCCGATACAAGTTCGGACGAATACGGCGGTTCATCCGCGTTTTTTGCCTCGCCCTACATTCAGGGGCTTGCGCCAAAGGATTTCAATATCTATACTCTCGGCACAGGCTACAGCGAGTTTGTGAAGGATGGAGTGCAGTACCGCCTGTTGGAATTTGACGACATTTCCATATTCGCCGACAGGACGATTTATATTGGCGTAAGCGAAGGCATGGCATATGACGTCTCGGCGTATATATTTGACGAGACGACAGGAAAAATAAGTAAAAATCCTGCTTACAGCGGCATAAACGCTCTGTTTACACTGCCAATCGACAATTCCTGCGCAGACAAAAAAGCGGCGCAGGAATTTATCGACAAAATAAGCGCCGAAATGCACCCAAGCAAAAGCGGCAAACCTGTAAGCCAACCCGAAATGTCAGACGAAGAGAAGGAACTTGACGCATTTATGAGCCAAATCACAGGCGAAAATATAGGGGAATATCTGGAAAGAGTGGAAAGCACAGTCCAAATCCTCACACCCGACAAGGACAACTATATCGAGTATTCGTGGGAACTTGAATCGGGCGCAGGCGGTAACGAAAAGCTGCTTCTCGACTGGATAGACATTGCGCCGGGTGAAACGAAGCTGCTCGGCTGGTCGTCATCGGGCGGCACAATAGAAGGGCTGTGCGTTCCGACACTTACGGACAACGGCGACGGCACATACACATTTGCGGCTTATATATACGGGCAGAAGTAAGATTTTACATTCACTTTACAATTCCCCGATAACAGATTTGATATTCGGAAAGTAAAATGACCTTGTAAATAAAAATCGAAGGAATTAAAGGAGTGTAAGATCATGAAAAAGAACAGAAAATTATTTGCAGTTTCACTTGCGGCATTTATGACAGTAACGTCACTTGCAGGGTGCTCAAAAGGCGGATCGCCGACGGCAGATACCGCAGAAGACACGCCGACAGAGAGCGTACAGGCAGCAGGCGCTTCGGGAACGGTATCGACCGACGGCTCAACTTCAATGGAGGAAGTTATCGGGGTACTCGGGGAAGCGTTTGAAAACGCCAATGCAGGCGTGACATTTACATATAACCCGACAGGTTCAGGATCAGGCATAAAGGCAGTGCAGGAAGGGCGGTGTGATATAGGTCTTTCAAGCCGCAGCCTTAAAGACGATGAAAAAGCGGAAGGATTAACGGAAACCGTTTTGGCATATGACGGCATTGCCATAATCGTAAATAACGAAAACGCTGTAACAGATTTGAGTTTGGACGATATAGCCGCGATATATACAGGCGCAGTCACGAATTGGAGCGAGGTTGGCGGAAACGATGCGGAAATAGTTGTTATAGGGCGCGAAGCGGGAAGCGGTACAAGAGACGGCTTTGAAACGATAACAGGGACACAAGAGGCATGCAAATACCGTCAGGAACTGACATCCACAGGAGATGTGATAACAACGGTATCGTCAAACCCTGACGCCATAGGTTACGCTTCACTCGCGTCGGTGAAAGATAATGTAAAGGCGCTTTCGGTAGACGGAGTTACCCCAAGCGAGTCAACTGTCAAGGACGGAAGTTATGTAGTACAGCGTCCGTTTGTGCTTGTGACCAAAAAAGACACCGCACTTTCCGATACGGCGCAGAAGTTCTTCGACTTTGCCACATCTTCTGATGCCGTAGAACTTATATCGAGCGCCGGTGTCGTGGCGGCTAAGTAAGGTGCGCTGTTATGAGAAGCAGAAACGATTTTAAGGAAAACTTCATCCACGGTATATTTTTTATCCTTGGACTTATTACGGTAGGCTGCGTTCTTTTGATAACAGTATATTTGGTTATTTCGGGCATCCCCGCGATACGCAGGATAGGTCTTTTAAAATTCCTTTTTGGAAAAACATGGAAATCGACCGCACAGCAGCCGCAGTTTGGAATACTTCCGTTTATTCTGACAAGCGTTTACGGTACGGCGGGGGCGATCCTGCTTGGAGTTCCCGTCGGATTTTTCACGGCAGTATATTTAGCTAAAATGGCGCCGCCGGCAATAAAGAGCATTGTGTCGTCGGCTGTAAGCCTTCTTGCAGGTATCCCGTCCGTAGTATACGGGCTTGTCGGAATGCTTGTCCTCGTACCCGCGATACGGCGGATTTTTCACATACCCGACGGTTCAAGCCTTCTTGCCGCTGTCATTGTGCTTGCCGTTATGATACTGCCGTCAATCGTGAATGTTTCGATAACTGCTCTTGAAGCTGTGCCAAAGGAATATGAGGATGCGTCTTTTGCACTGGGAGCGACGCCGACAGAGACATATTTTAAGGTATCAGTTCCGGCGGCAAAAAGTGGGATAGCGGCTGCGGTAGTGCTTGGAGTGGGAAGAGCGATAGGAGAAGCGATGGCGGTTATGATGGTGTCGGGCAACGCGCCTAACATGCCACGGCTGTTTGAAAGCGTGCGTTTCCTTACGACCGCGGTGGCAAGTGAGATGTCATATTCAAGCGGACTGCAGCAGCAGGCACTATTCTCGATTGCGCTGGTGTTGCTTCTGTTTATCATGATGATAAATGTGACGCTTAATTTTTTCCTGAAAAAGGGAACGGATGAAAAATAGCAGACGGAGGTTGTGATGAAACGAAAAGCATATATTTTAATGATGCAAAGCCTGATGATCCTGTCAGCCGTAATAACTTGCGGACTGGTGCTGTTTTTGGTAATTTATGTTCTGGTAAAAGGGCTTCCGAATATAACATGGGAGATGCTGTCGGGAAAACCAAGCTATCTGTCGCAGACAATAGGAATTTTACCTGATATATTAAATACTCTATATATAATTATAGCGGCGCTTGTTGTTGTGATACCGCTCGGCGCAGGTGCGGCGGTATATCTGACGGAATATGCGCAGAACAGGAAGATCATCTCGCTGATAGAGTACGCGGCGGAAACTTTGTCAGGCATCCCTTCAATCATATACGGTCTTGTCGGAATGTTGTTTTTCTGCTCTTTCCTGAATATGCAGACCTCTCTGCTTGCGGGCGCGCTGACACTCGTCATTATGAATTTACCTACAGTTATGCGCACTACTCAGGAAAGCCTGAAAACAGTTCCGCAAAGCTACCGCGAAGGCGGATTTGGACTGGGTGCGGGTAAATGGCGCGTTATCCGTACTGTAGTCCTTCCCGGCTGCATAGACGGCATTATCACAGGCTGTATTTTGTCTGTGGGGCGCATTTTGGGAGAGTCGGCGGCGCTTCTGTTTACGGCGGGATTTGCCCATGCGCTGAACGGTTTTTTTGAGGGGCTTGGCAGCGCGGGAGCGACATTGACCGTGGCGCTGTATGTATACGCGAAAGAGCGTGGGGAATTTGGTGTCGCGTTTGCGATTGCCGCGATACTGATGATGCTGACGCTGCTTATCGATCTGCTTGCCGCCCTTGTTGGGAAATATTTCAAAAAAAGGAGAAGCTTATGAGCGATATCATTACTGTAAAGGATATGTGCCTGTGGTACGGCAGTGTGCAGGCACTTCATCATATAAACATGACAATTCCCGAGAAGAGCATTACGGCGCTGATAGGACCGTCGGGATGCGGGAAATCTACTTTTCTCAAGACGCTTGACAGGATGAATGATTTGGTGCCGGATGTGAGGATCGAGGGTGAAATATGCTATAACGGGAATGACATTTTTGACCCGTCAATCGATGTTAATATGCTGCGCAAAGAAGTCGGAATGGTATTTCAGAAACCTAATCCGTTTCCGATGAGTATTTATGACAATGTTGCATACGGACCAAGAACCCACGGTATTACCAACCGCGGCAGGCTTGATGATATAGTGGAGCGCTCTCTGCGCGATGCGGCGATTTGGGATGAGGTCAAAGACAGGCTTAAAAAGAACGCGCTCGGGCTTTCGGGAGGACAGCAGCAGAGATTGTGCATCGCGCGCGCTTTAGCCGTCGAACCGAAGGTGCTTCTTATGGATGAGCCTACAAGTGCCTTGGATCCGATTTCAACCTCTAAAATAGAAGACCTCACGATATATTTAAAGGAAAAATATACTATCATAATCGTGACGCACAATATGCAGCAGGCAGTTCGCATTTCCGACAAGACAGCGTTTTTCCTGCTTGGCGAGCTTATAGAGTTCGGCGATACGGAAAAGATGTTTTCACAGCCTGCGGATAAAAGGACAGAGGATTATATAACGGGGAGGTTCGGTTGATGAGAGACAGATTTGAAGAACAGCTTGCGCTTTTAAAACAGGAACTTATCGCGATGGGCGATCTGTGTGAAGAAATAATTTCACTTGTGTCCGCGGCGCTTATGGTGGGAAGCGCCGAGCTTGCGGCAAAGGTTGCGCCGCTTGAAAAAGATATAGACCGGAAAGAGAAAGATATAGAGTCGATATGCCTGAGACTTCTTCTACAGCAGCAGCCTGTAGCAAGAGATTTAAGGCAGATATCCGCGGCGCTTAAAATGATAACCGATATGGAACGCATCGGCGATCAGGCGGAAGATATCGCAGAGATAATACCGTTTTTAAACGGACACACGCAGCCCGAGCAGAGCAGGATAAGCAAAATGTCAAAGGCGGCGATAAAAATGGTGACAGACAGTGTCAACGCTTATGTAAATCAGGATATCAATACCGCTAACGATGTCATATCAAGCGACGATACCGTTGACGATTATTTTAATAAGGTAAGGGCGGAAATGATAGACGCCATAGCGCAGAACCCTGATGATGGGGAGTATGCTGTCGATATCATAATGATAGCCAAGTATTTTGAGCGTATAGGCGATCATGCCGCCAACATAGCGGAGTGGGTGAGGTTTTCCGTTACGGGGCGCAAAGAAGGATAGCAAACTGAAATGTTTTGTGGTACTCTATAACAAAGCAGGTTTGAAAGAAGTGATAAAATGATTTTTTGTGTAGAGGACGATGAAGCTGTCCGTGACCTTATGATATACGCTTTAAATTCCGCAGGATTTGAGGCAAAGGGATTTTCAGGCGCGACGGATTTCTTTGAGGCGTTAAAGCAGGAAAAGCCTCAGCTTATAATGCTTGACATTATGCTTTCGGGCGAGGACGGTATTTCCATATTGAAGCGTCTGCGCGCTAACGCTGCCACGGCGGAGCTTCCCGTCATCATGGCGACGGCAAAAGGTACTGAGTATGATAAGGTAACAGGACTGGACTTGGGAGCGGATGATTATCTTGCAAAACCCTTCGGAATGATGGAAATGGTATCGCGGGTAAGAGCGCTTCTCAGGCGGTGCGGATATAAGGAAAATACAGGCATACTAAAGGTGGGACGCTTGGAAATGGACACGGGCGGACATATTGTATGCGCCGACGGCAAAAAAGTTGTGCTGACTTTGAAAGAATATGAACTGCTCAGGCTTTTTATGGATAATATAGGCAGGGTCTTTACGCGTGAACAGCTTTTGAGCAGTGTATGGGGAGTAGACTATATAGGGAAAACGCGCACGGTCGATGTCCATATAGGTACGCTGCGCGCCAAGCTTGAAAGATGCGGCGACTATATCGAGACTGTCCGCGGCGTAGGCTACAGAATGGAGGCAAAGATATGGTAAAGCGTATCTTCCGCTCTATCTGCATTGTGGCAGTTGTTGTGCTGGCGTCGTCCGTCATATTATTTATGGGTGTGCTGTATGATTACTTTTCAGGCATGGAGCGCAGACAGCTTCAAATACAGACTGAGCTTGCCGCCAAGGCAGTGGAAAGCGAAGGCGCGTCATATTTCAAAGGGCTTGATATCAAAGATTACCGCATCACATGGATAGACAGTGACGGAACGGTGCTGTACGACAGTGTATCTGACAGCTCTGAGATGGAAAACCATTTGGAACGTGAGGAAATAAAACAGGCGCTCTCGGAAGGGATGGGGACAAGTTTCAGATATTCTTCCACGCTTTTGGAACGTTCGCTGTACTGTGCCAAACTGTTGGACGACGGCAGCATACTGCGGCTTTCCATAGTGCAGAATACGCTGCTTACCCTTGTTTTGGGGATGCTGCAGCCGATATGTATAATACTTGCCATAACCATTGTCCTATCGCTTGTGCTGGCATTTCGTCTTTCAGAAAACATAGTGAAACCATTAAACGGGCTAAATCTTGATGAACCGTTAAAAAATGACGTGTATGAGGAATTGACGCCGATGCTTCGGCGCATAGATGAACAGCAGATGCAGATCAGGCGGCAGAACGACGAGGCGGAGCAGCTTAGAAGAGAGTTTTCGGCAAATGTTTCACATGAATTGAAGACACCGCTGCATACGATTTCGGGGTGCGCCGAACTTATGGCAAATAATATGATAAAACCGGAAGATATGACAAAATTTTCCGTTCAGATATATAATGAAGCCCAGCGGATGATAAGTCTGGTGGAGGACATCATCAAATTGTCGCATCTTGACGAGGGAGCGGGCGATATGAGCCGCGAGGATACGGATATATACGATATATCAAAAGAGGTTGTTGAAAGCCTTGCGCCTCAGGCAGAAAAGGCGGATGTGACCATTGCGCTTAAAGGGGAACATGCAATCGTACATGGTATACCACAGCTTCTTGACGGGATTATTTACAATCTCTGTGATAACGCAGTCAAGTATAACAGGAAAGGCGGAAATGTCACGGTCACTGTGGAGAAAAAAGATAATTCGGTGACGCTTAGCGTTTCCGATACGGGGATAGGCATCCCTGCCGAACATCAGGAGAGGATTTTTGAACGTTTTTACCGTGTGGACAAGAGCCGTTCAAAAGAAATCGGAGGTACAGGACTGGGGCTTTCAATAGTCAAGCATGCCGCAAGACTTCATAACGCGTCCATAAATCTGCACAGCAGCACAGGAAGCGGGACTACAGTTACAATTGAATTTCCATGCTGATAAAAGCAGTCTGCATTATGCAGGCTGCTTTTTTGCCTATAAAATATAAAAAACTGCAATACGAGGACAAAATCCTGCAAAACAGGGACAGACCACTTCACAAAATAAAAAAATGTGATATTTTAATTACATAAGAGAAAATTAAATATGACGGTTCCTGCTGATGGACAAAATAATATCAAGCGCAAGCTGACGGTCGCGCGCGTCCATTTGATTTACGATCGGGATTATATTCTGTGCCTCAGGTGTAAGCGGCTGTCCTTCGGCTTCGGGTATAAGGTCATACAGGATATAATCGATGCCGACATTAAGAGCTGATGCAATATTCATCAATGTTCTTAAGCTCGTCGCGTTATGACCTGTTTCGATGCGGCTCAATGTAGAGACAGACATAGAGCATTTCTCAGCTAACTGCTCTTGCGTTAATTTGTTGACTGTTCTCGCGCAGGCTATGCGCTTGCCGATTAAGACTTCGATATTTTCCACAGTAGTGATCTCCTTAATTTTAAAAAAAGTTTAACAATATAGATATAAATTGTGAAGATAAAAAACGCCTAGTACATTTACAAATATGCGTAGTAAAATATAACGCACATTTTGTCACAGACCTGTCGCAGAATAGAGGTAAAATGAATTCATCGTATATTGCAGTAAAGAAGGAGCTGATGGTTGAAGCACTAATGATGACCTTTGGCGTTATACATCACGGGGGATTGTCGGTTATTGAAGTTATAGAACAAAGTATGCAGTGGCTTATGCTGATGTACAATGAAACAGGAAGCAAAAGTTACTATGACATAATGGTATCAGAGGTCGCAGCGTACATAAATATGGGCTTTTCAATGCCAAAAGGAAACGCTATAATAGATGCCGTTATAAACAGGGAAAATATTCCTGCGGAAGATTTTTCAATGGAGATGTGCAGTCTTAAGCGCGGCAAAAAAATAAAACCCACAAAGACTCAGGTACGCTCAATGATTGGCAAGTGGAAGCCCTCAAGATCATCGCCGATGACAATATCGGAGCTGGTAGATGACATAATAGATAAAGTGGTAAATAAAAGGATAGGTTCATATCAATATACATACCGCGCATATGATGCAGACGCCCGCAGCATAATGCAGACGGACAGATACGAACTTGTCATTACCGAGAGTGAAAGTTTTTTTTGGGACATCAAAAATTTTAAATTTTATGTCTTTGAAAACAGAGAGCCAAAGCTGCCTGCAGAGAGTCTGTATTCAGATAAGGAGTAGGTTGGATTGGAAGACGAACAAAGGAAAACATGCTATATAGCCATAGTAGATGACAATGAAGAGGAAGCAGGGCTTATAAAGCACCTGACAGACATTTATTTTGAAAATAACAAAGCATATAAGTACGAAGCGGACATCTATACGGAAAGTGACAAGCTTGTCAGTATGCTCAGGGAAGGCGGATATTATGATATATTTTTCCTTGATGTGGAAATGCCGCGCAAAACGGGACTTCAGGTGGCAAAAGAAATACGCCGCTGCTATCAGGAACCGTTTATAGTATTTGTGACAAATTATGTTCAATACGCAATACCCGCGTTTGAAGTAAACGCGTTCAGATATATACCTAAAAGCATGCTCAGTGAAAAGCTGGCGGAGGCATATAATCATCTTCTGCCTAAACTTGAGCTGTTTGACCAAAGAGTATACCTGATAGAAAGAACGTCAGGCATAGAGAAAATACTTTATAAAAATATTTTTTACATTTCCAAGTACAGTAAATACCTTACGATCCACCACAGACATGGTGAGACAAAGGTGCGTAAGAGTTTATCGGAAATGCTCAAAGAGCTAAATTCATCGGAATTTATTTATATAGATAAAAGCTGCGTTGTCAATTTAATACATATAGCATCTTGCAAAAAAGACGAAATCATTATGACAAACGGCGACTCACTAAGAATAAGCCGCCCAAGATACAAGCAGGTACGGGAACGTATAATAGAGTACTGGCGGAACGAAAAATGATAGTGAATGTTATATGTGCGGCTATTGAAGCGTTTGCGCAGATGAGTATTTGTTTTGGAATATTTATTAAGGCTTATGGTAAGGAAGAACGGTTAAATAAGAGTTATAAAATTTTGACAACAATATTGATTATCATAGTCTATGCTTCAAAAACTTTTAATAATGTAATTAATGTATTTTCTATAAGTGTGGTTTCAGTTGAGATACCTGTAATTGCTGTGATATTATGGTTGATTGTGCGTGAGGGATTTCTAAGAACTATTGCATGGTGTGTTTTTAGTATAATGACATTCGTTATTTTAAAATTGCCAATATTAGTTATAATAGGACTAATCTCAGATGAGCCACTAGCAAATATTTTAGTGAGAAATTCTCAAGTTTGGTCAAGAATTGCTAATAGCATTTTACTTATTGTTATATTTTTGGTCTATTATAAAAAGAGTGAATTTGTAGTAAAACATTTGAAAAAATTATCTCATCAAAAATTTGTTTTATTGTTTATAGGCGCTATTGAATATGTAATAGTTATATACATTATGAATATAGGATGGCATGGCTTTACCATTCATACGTTTATTCTAACATTGTGCCTTATCCTAATGCTATTTTTACTAATAGTGTGTTTGATAGTAATCCTTGAATACCATATAATGGTTAGGCTAAATCTTTTGCTAAAGTCTAAGGAAAATAATTTGAAAAAAGATTATGCTTTATTAAATCAGGAAATAGAGCGTAATAGAAAAATAAATCATGATAATAAGCATGACATGGAATACTTATATAATTGCTTTAAACAGAAAGACTATAATAGTGGGATGAATTATATTGAACACAAAGAAAGACATTACATTTTAATTCAAAAAAATTCTGTTTGGACAGGTCATGGAAGCATTGACTTTCTAATAAATCGTGCGAAAGCACAAGCGGATGAGAAGAAAATTTTATTTACCATAGAAGTAGACATTGTCGAAATACCAATTGAAGAATACGATTTCTTTTCTGTGTTATCTAATCTGTTGGATAATGCAATCGAAGCATCTTCACAAAATAATGAAGGCGAAGGGCGTATCACGCTGCAAATTCTGTCGCTTAATAATGTGTTTAAGCTTAAAATTGAAAATACATATCTGATAGAGCCTGATAAAAGAGGAAAACATTTTGTGTCCGGCAAAGAAGATAAAGAGCTTCATGGTTGGGGGATAGAAAATGTAAAAGAAGTTGTAAGCAGATATGATGGTGAAATTGATATCAAATATGGTAATGGAATTTTCTTAGTAGTTATAATATTGATTAAATAATCAGGAGGTAAAATATAATGAAAGAATTAATGAATTATGCAGGGGATGTCACAGAAGAAATAGAGGAGGCAGAAGCAATAAATAATAAGGATGAAGTTATACATACATTTACAGTAACTTGTGGAGCAGCATGGACACTTTTCTGTTGCTAATCACACCCACTAAAAATTAAATAATGCACAAATGTTTTAAGGGCGTAATCCATCGGATTGCGCCCTTTTTGCATACAAAACATAAAGGAGGCTCTGTATGAAACAAATATTAGAACAACCAAAAGATTTTTGGCAGTCAATGCTGGGTAAAGAATTATACGAAAAATTACTGTCAACCCCCGACAAAATAATAACCCCGCCCGCAATCTCGAATGAAGCCGAAGCAAACGCCTTTTTGGAAAAGCTTCACATCCAAAGCGCCAAGCCGCTTTCCGACGAATACGGCTTTTTGGACAATGAAGTCTTTGCACCGCTGTTTAAGCGCATAATACAGACATACTTAGAGGGCGAAAAGCACGACCCGATAACAGACCAAATACTGGAAAATCCGTCCCAAATGTTGAGAACGGTACTTTTTGAAAGCATACGCGACATACCGATGCGCGTCTGCATTTATGATATGCAGTTATGTAAACATAACAATGAACTTCGCGGAGATACACCCGCGGAAGAATACGATTTTTATTGCAGCGATAAGCTTTCGGACGGCGCTTATGTATGGAAACTCTGCGCTGATTATCCCGAACTTACAAGACTGCTCTATACGAGACTATCCAACACTCAAAAATTTATAACGGAAATCGCGCGGCACATATACGATAACAAATCCGAGATAGTTTCAAAATTGTGTGACGGAAAAGAATTTTCTCATATAACCGCGCTTGGCATAACAGGCTCGGATTGCCATGACGGCAGCAAAAAGACAGTCAGATGTAATCTTGACAATCAAAAAAGCATAATATACAAACCCCACTGCCTCAAAAAAGAAATAGAATATCATAAGCTCTATTCCGATTTTTGCGCCAAAATGTCTTTGGACAGCATAGAATATCCGATAATTGACGGCGGCACATACGGAATAGCAAAATGCTTTGACACAAACGGATGCGAAAACATTCAACAGGCAAAGCGTTATTTCAGGCGTATGGGAATACACCTGTTTTTATGCTATCTGCTCAGTGCGGGCGATATACATCAGGAAAACATACTGGCATCGGGAGAATATCCGATACTTGTAGATGCCGAGACGGTTTTCGGCATACAAAAGCGCGACATTCCAAAGAGCGCGGAGGACAAAGTAAACGAAAAACTTTCATGGACTGTTCTTAAAACAGGAATACTTCCGATACCTATATGGCGCGTGGGAGATAAAGGCGTCATAATAAGCGCGCTTCACAGTGGCGGCGAAGCATATTCAACAGTAAAACTTCCTATAATAAAGGAAGCAAAAACATCAAATATGTATGTTGCATATGACCGTTTAAAAATTGACGCTAAAGGCAGCCTGCCCACACTAAATAATGAAGAAATCGATCCCGCACAGTATACGGACGAAATTCAGGAGGGATTTTTGACAGCGGGGAAATTATATATAGAAGAAAAAGACGATATCGAAAAGTCGCTTGCATGCTTTAAGTCGCTTGACACCCGGTATCTGATAAGACATACACAGCAGTACACGATGTATATATCAAGTTCTACCCACCCTGTATTTTTAAAAGATACGAAAGCGCGCCTTTTGATGCTGCAGGTATTGCAGAAAAATAACGTTGATACTGATATTATAAGAGACGAGCTTGCCGCTCTTATGGATATGGACACGCCTCTTTTGACGTGCAGAGGAGATGAAACAGTCGCGTTTTACGGATGTTCCGCTTATGATACACATATGCGTCTTGCCGGGAGGATAAACAGCGAAATCCTTAACGAGCAGCGCGAACTGATAAAGATATCAATGGAGCTGATAGATTTTGCTGAAGTGCAGAATAAGTATTTCAGATATTCGGGTTTTAGAACAGTACCGAAAAGAAAAAGCAGGGAAGATACAGTGTCGGCACTCAGACTTCTCATAAAACAGCTCAAAGATACCGCGGTAGTATACCATGATGATATCTGCTGGAGTACGATAAAGCTTGAAGGTGAAAATATCTGGAATATCGAACCGCTCAAAATGAACCTGTATGACGGTATGTATGGTATGGCGGTGATGTTTGCGCTGGCTGATAAATATGGATATTTGGGCGACCATAAGATATATAATGCGGCAATAGACGCGTTATGCCGTCATGCGGATAACGCGGAGCATACGCATACAGGGCTTTTTGTGGGAGCAGGTTCGCTTATTTATACATTTTTGCTTCTATATAAAATAAGCGGTGATAAAATGTTTATAGAGTGTGCCGAAAAGCAGATACCTGAGTTGGAGGATATCTATACTTCCGATACGGAATTTGACCTGCTTTCCGGTAATGCGGGCGCGATAACGGCATTATCGCTTTTATATGAAGTGACGGGAAAGAAAGAGCAGCTTGCGCTTGCCGAAAAAATAGGCGGGTGGCTTTGGGAAAAGGCGGTAAAACAGGACACAGGTTATGGTTGGAACGCAAGGGGCAATAATAAGCCGCTCAGCGGGATGTCGCATGGCAGCAGCGGATTTATAACGGCATATTCATACCTGTTAAAAAATACCCGCGACGACCGATATGTAAAAATCATAGACAGTCTCATAGCGCATGAGAACACAATGTACTGTGAAGAGGAGAAGAATTGGAAAGACCTGCGTATTGAGAACGGCGGCGGCAGCGTATATGCGAATGCATGGTGCCATGGGGCGGCGGGAATACTTCTGTCGCGGATCAAACTTGAAGAACTTGACGAGTACAGGGATAACGCGCAGATAAAGGAAGATATTAAAAACGCCGCCGAAACGCTTTTTGCAAAATCAAAGCGCAAAGGACTGTGCCTCTGCCATGGTATGGCAGGAAACTATATTATAATGAAGCTGTATGAAAGGGCGCATGACCTTACCGAGCTGCAGCGCATCAATATGGAATACCTTAAAGACAGCATAGTAAACACTGTGCTTTGCGGCAAAATGCTTGTGCAGGACAAATATTTCACGGGACTTATGACCGGAAAGGTGGGAATTGCCGTATGCCTTATGGAAATGCTTAACGAATCAAAAAATTAAAAATCCACAAAATACTACCAAAAAATGCCTTTTATATGTTATAATCATTATGACTATTGTTATTAAGGTGGAATAAACGGCATGGACAGGAATTTTTTTAACAAAGTAGTAAGCGCTGACAAAAAAACGGCGGCAAGTATAATATATTATTTTTTTGTAGCGTTTGTGCTGCTTGTTTCGCTGTGGATAATGATAGCGTCGCCCGTACAGTCGCATTTTAAGAACCTGTCAAAGAACGATGTCTGGTTCGGCAACGGATGGCAGTATGTTAATGACGACGGCAGTATTGACCGTATTGACCGCATAATACCGCGCCATAAGCATTATATACGCCTTGCGGCGCATGATGACCGCGTCAGCATTACAAAGACCATTGACTTTACGCCGTCTGACGATGAATATATGT
This sequence comes from uncultured Lachnospiraceae bacterium, assembly GCA_947629525.1. GTDB lineage: Bacteria > Bacillota > Clostridia > Lachnospirales > Lachnospiraceae > COE1. The sequence continues at coordinate 9,280 of CANREB010000033.1, read as the reverse complement.
GTTTCCGCGCAAGGGCGCAGGAAGTAAACCTGTATGTGAACGGCGAACTTTACTATAATCATGCTTTTTCGGAAAAGGAGAGGGCATACACCATAAGGATGTATATGCTTCATCAGCTTCCGATGGCGGGGATAAAGGAAGGCGACAATATAACCATTGAACTTTCGTCGGAGAGCGCGGATTATTTTATAATCCAGTATTTTGCGATCGGTGACAGATATGCGCTGTCGCATTATATATTAAATAAGGCGATGCCTAATATTTACGTGTGCGTTTTTGCGGCAGTGCTTATAGTGCTTGTCCTGATGGTGAGGCATTCACTTCTGCTTGACGAAAAAACGCAGAGCGAGGAGGCGTTAAAGTGGCTGGCGATATTTCTGATCACGGCAATAGTCTATATAAGTATGGACAGCGGCTGTATGGAGATGTATCTTGAGCGTATGGCGCTTACTAACTGGCTTGGATGCGTATCGCTTCTTATGCTTCCTATTCCTTTTATATTGTATACGCAGTATGCCTTTTTCCCGGGACACCACCGTTATGAAGTGCTTGCGTTCATAAATTTTATTATAGCGCTGTTTAGTATCATAGGTTACATAACTATGGCATATAATATAGCGAACTCTTATATGCTTGTTCATGTGCTGATAGGAGTTGCCATTATATGCTGCGTAATAAGTTTTATTCAGGAGAAAATACTGCCGAGTATGTATGTCTGTATCGGTTATTCGGCGATATGCGTCACGGCTGCCGTGAGCATAGTGGGATATTGGGAGGGACTGATCTATCCCGCGTCGATGTTGTTCGGCTACGGTCTGGTGGTGTTTGGATTATGCATGCTTCTTTGGACTGTCAAGAGTAATTCTGAACTTAGAAAGATGCGTGAGGAAGTCGATTTGGTGCTTATGCAGCGCGGCAAGCAGGAAGCAGAGGACGCGAGCGAGCAGAAGAGCCGTTTTTTGTCGCATATGTCGCACGAGATAAGGACGCCGCTCAACGCTATTGTTGGCATGAACGAGCGCATAAGGCATGAGACGGACATTGAGAATATCAGAAAATTTTCAAATGACATTCAGATGGCGAGCAATTCGCTGCTTGCGCTGATAAATGACGTGCTTGACTTTTCAAAGATAGAAACGGGAAAGTTGGATATAATAAATTCCGATTATTCGCTTTCGTCAATACTGAATGATGTAGTGCTGATGATACAGGACAGGGCGGCGGAGAAAAATCTGGAGCTGAGGCTTGACATTAACAAGGATATGCCCGATGTGCTTCGCGGTGATGAGATACGGATAAAACAGATTTTGCTAAATCTTATGACCAACGCCGTTAAATATACGCAGAAAGGCTGGATAGAGCTCAGCGTAAATACCGCCTATACTTCCAAGTATCTGGACGAGCGTGAAGACGTATTTCTTTATATAAAAGTGACGGACAGCGGCATAGGTATCAAGGAGGAAGAACAGTCGAAGCTGTTCACCGAATTTGAGCGTTTGGACAGAGAGAGAAACCGCAGCATAGAGGGTACGGGCTTGGGGCTTAGCATAACGTCGCAGCTCATAGAGCTTATGGGCGGTAAAATAAGCGTGGAAAGCAAATACGGCGAGGGCACATGCTTTACAGTCGTTATTCCTCAAAAGGTAGTTTCCCATGACCCTATAGGCGATTACAAGAAGCGCTTTGAGCGTCTTTCAAACGAAAATCAGGAAGATACGTTTGAGAGCCTTGAGAATATGCGTTTTCCGGATAAGAAAGTGCTTGTTATCGACGACAACAGTATGAATATCGATGTCCTTGCGGGTATACTTGAGATGCTTGACATTGATGTGGATAAGTCGGACAGCGGCAAAGAAGCGATCGAAAAGCTTGACGTGCAGCGGTTTGACCTTGTGCTTACCGATGATATGATGCCGGGTATGAGCGGTACGGAACTTATGGAGTATATCAAAGGCAATGAGCAGAGTGCAAGCTATACTACGCCGATAGTCGTGATTACTGCCAACGCTGTAGTCGGAGCGAGGGAAGATTATCTCAAAAAGGGCTTTAACGACTATATGACCAAGCCGATAGACATTGACGTATTGCAGAAAATACTAATTAAATATCTTAAATAAGCAGATTTTTAGTTAAAAACACGGTTTTTAATTGATTTGTAAAAAATTGTTGACTTTTTGCGTTAAAAGGCGGAAAATAAGATAGTTTTAAGTTATAAGTTAAGTTTTTCAGTACGGAGGCATTGTAATGATAAAAAGAGAAGTAACAGTAAAAGACATTGACAAAAAATATGACCATCCACTGGCAGAGATCGTTCAGATAGCCAGCCAGTTCAAAAGCGAAGTCCTGCTTGAGTACGATAAGTACAGGATAAACGCAAAGAGCATTATGGGGATCATAGCTTTCAACCCTTCCGAGGGGATGAATGTCACCATATCGGCGGATGGCAATGATGAAGCGGACGCTGTTGACTCTTTGGAGAAATTTCTTATCTGCCGCTAGGCAGCAAATATACTGTATGTTGCAGAGCGTGGTAAGTTTTTGCACGCTCTGTTATTCATTATATACACAAATCAAAACAAATGTGATATAATCAATTTATACTTTGGGCTTTTCTACATAAACTATTATTTGCCAAATAAACAGTATATGGAGGAAAGCTATGAAAATTGCATTTTATTCAACGAAACCTTATGACAGGATCTACTTTGAACCTATGAGCAGCGATTATGATGTAGACATACATTTTTTCGAGGTTCCATGTAACAAAGAGACCGTTATGCTGGCAGCAGGGTATGACGCGCTGTGCATATTTGTGAATGACTATCTTAACGAAGCCATGCTTGAACAGTTGTCCCAAATGGGTATCAAGGCAGTGCTTTTAAGGTGTGCGGGATTTAACAATGTGGATATTAAAGCAGCCGCGAGGCTCAATATTCCCGTATTGAGAGTTCCAAGCTATTCGCCGGAGGCAGTAGCCGAGTTTGCGGCGGCGCTGCTTTTGACGGTCAACAGGCATACGCACAGAGCATTTACCAGAACAAGAGACTTCAATATGAATATCAACGGCTTTATGGGGACAGACCTGCACGGCAAGACAGCGGGCGTTATCGGCACAGGGCGTATCGGTCAGGCTATGATACGTATTCTCAAAGGATTTGGTATGGACATTATCGCATACGATCCATATCCCGTTTCGGGATTGGATGTGGAGTACACTTCCATAGAGAATGTTTTCAAAAAGTCAGATGTCATAACGCTTCATTGTCCGCTTACGCCCGAGACGAAGCATATAGTCGAGGCGAAGACGATAGAACTTATGAAAGACGGCGTGTATCTGATAAACACTTCACGCGGCGATTTAATACGGACCGATGATCTGATAGAGGGACTTCTGCACAAAAAATTCGCAGGCGTGGGACTTGACGTATATGACGAAGAGGGCGGCGTGTTTTATGAGGATCGTTCAAATGACATTATAGATGACGAAAATCTTGCCCGCCTGTCAACGTTTCCCAATGTGCTGATAACATCGCACATGGGTTTTTTCACAAAAGAAGCGGTACATGCGATAGCAAAGGTAACGCTTGAAAACGCGGATGCGGTGCAAAAAGGCATTGAGCTTAAAAACGCGGTGCAGCCGCCGTCCGATGATTGATGATATATGAGATTTAGCGAGGAGGCATTTATTATATATGGAAAGCAGACACACATTTGCAGGGCATAATATAACTTCTCATAATATAATAAAACCGGTCAGGATAACAGTAAGACCTGTATGGCGTGATGAGTGGGATGATGCCATGGCGCTTGCGTGGCGCACGTTTATGCAGTTCGAGGCAGACGACTATACGCCGAGAGGCATACAGAGTTTTCAGGAGTTTATCACTGACGCCGTGCTTTACAGGATGTTTGTCTTAGGTTCCTATCAGCTTTTCGGAGCCTTTGACGGCAATAAGATGATAGGGATGATAAGCTTAAGAAACCAGACCCACATATCGCTTTTGTTTGTTGACGGCAAATATCATATGCGGGGTATCGGCAGGCAGTTGATAGAATATATAATGGATTACGTCTTAAATGAGGAAGGGCACGACCGTATCACCGTCAATTCCGCGCCGTACGCTGTGGGTTTTTACCACAAAGTAGGCTTTTATGATACAAACGAAGAAGAAACAAATGATGGCATAAGGTATACACCGATGGAGTGCGTCATTAAACATTCATAAAAACAGGAGGGAAAAAACAATGGCAGTAGAATATGTTACAAGTAAAAATATGAGCATTCTGATATATCAGACATTGAGGCTGATGAACAAGGGAGTGGCACACCACAGCAGAAGAGTAAGCTACATCATGTCAAAAATGTTGGAATGCAGGGGCGGCTATGAACAATATGAGATAGCTGATTTTATGGTACTTGCGCTACTGCATGACATTGGAGCATACAAGACCGATGATGTGCGAAAGCAGTTGACATACGAAGCCAAAAAGCCGATACCTCATTCCGTATACGGTTATCTGTTCCTTAAATATCTTTCGCCGCTTGAGGAACAGTCAAAGATGATACTTTATCATCATATGGACTACACAAAGACAAAGGATCTTGATTACCGTTACCGCTTTGAACTGGAAATACTCAAAGTTGCGGAGATATTGGATATATGGCAGAAAGCGTTTGGCAAGGATTTTGACTACAGCGTCATTGATAAATACGCGGGGACAAAATTCCATCCCGAAGCTGTCGAACTTTTGAAAGAGGCGATGGACAAATATGATATACTGAACAAGTTAAGGGACGTAAGTTACAAGGATGAATTTTATGACAGCCTTGAATATGTCCTGCTATCGGACGAGGAAAAAGATAAATATCTCAAGATGCTTATGTACTGCACAGGTCTTAAAAATGAGGAGATAGTGTCGAATACAACGGCTATCATATATATATGCAGGGAGCTTGGGCGTAAGCTTAAGATAAGCGAAGTTGACAAAAACGAGATTTACTACGCCGCGCTGCTGCATGATATAGGAATGCTCAAAATGCCTAAAGAGCTTTTGAACGCGCCAAGAGTGCTTGACGAAGAAGAAAAAAATCTCATCCGCACCCATGTTGAGATTATGGAAAAGACACTTGAGGGAAAGCTTTCGACAAACATTATATCGATAGCGGGCGCGCATCATGAGCGTTTTGACGGAAGCGGATATCCAAGGGCGTTAAAAGGAAGCGTTATGGATAACAGGCAGGCGATACTGCAGGTTGCGGAATTTGTCGTAAATGCAAGGGAGCCTAAACCTTACAGGCCCGCTTACACCGACGAGCAGATCACGTCCGATCTGAACGAAGGTATCGTTTCAGGCAAGTACGACGGTATCGTCGCTGATACTTTCCTCAAAAACTATGACGAGATAATGGCTAAGGCGGCTCAGAAAGCTGAGGCGGCACTCATCACATACCAAAAGCTTCAAAGAAATTATGAGCAGGTTTATAAGAGCTTTGTATAAGATGATAATGAATTGGAGGTTATGCTATTATGTTCAAGCTTGACAGCCCGCTTATGAATTTCCTCAATAAAGTTGCCGATGTAATGATACTGAATTTCCTGATATTAGTGTGCAGTATTCCGATATTTACCGTGGGTGCGGCGCTGACTGCAGGATATTATATGGGCTACAAAATGGTAAAAAATGAAGAAAGCTATATCGTGAGAGGCTTTTTCAAATCATTTAAGGAGAACTTCAAACAGGCGACGGCAATCTGGCTCATTGTCCTTCTGATAGCGGGGGTTATCGCCGCCGATTACCGTATCATCATGTATTCGGGGATAGCGTTCAACAGTTATATGCGTATAGCCATGATCGTTGTGACGGTAGTTATCGCTATGGGAGTCGTATTTCTCTTCCCGCTTCAGGCGCGCTACACCAATACCGTAAAAAATACAATGAAGAACGCGCTTTTAATGGCACTCTCGCATCTGCCGACTTCGTTTCTGCTTATCGCGATATATGCTGTGCCTGTAGCGATACTCATTTTTATACCGCAGCTTCTTCCCGCGCTTGTGCTGCTTTCGTTCGGCGCCATAATTTACTTTAAATCGTTTCTTCTGTTAAAAGTCTTCAGAAAGTACGAAGAGGGATTTGTAAATGCGGATGAAGAAGACGCGCAGGCGGAGGATGTACAGATGCAGATCGAAGATACGCAGGATGATGCGGCATCGGGTGACGAGGATGCTGCCGACTGAATATATTCGTCAATATGTACACTAAATCGCAAAACTGTTAGACAAATTGCTTATCAAAATAACCTTGATAAGCAATTTTTACATAAGGATACAAAAAACTTTGGTGAATTGTGGCATAGAATTTTGACAAAAATTAATTTATACTAGAAGCATCAATTAAAATCAAAATTATATTTGGGAGGCAGTTAAAATGGCAAGTTTATCATTAAAGAACATTTGCAAGGTTTACCCTAACGGATTTGAGGCTGTTAAGAATTTCAACCTCGAGATCGCCGACAAAGAGTTTATCATCTTCGTTGGACCTTCCGGCTGCGGTAAGTCAACAACACTTCGTATGATTGCGGGTCTTGAGGACATTTCATCAGGTGAACTTAAGATTGGAGACAGAGTAGTAAATGATGTAGAGCCTAAAGACAGGGATATCGCGATGGTATTCCAGAACTACGCTCTTTATCCTCATATGTCAGTTTATGACAATATGGCATTCGGACTTAAGCTTAGAAAAGTTCCTAAGAATGAGATCGACAAGATGGTTAAGGAAGCAGCTAAGATTCTTGACCTGACCAAGCTTCTTGACAGAAAGCCCAAGGCTTTGTCAGGTGGTCAGAGACAGCGTGTTGCGATGGGTCGTGCTATCGTTCGTAACCCTAAGGTATTCCTTATGGACGAGCCTCTTTCAAACTTGGATGCCAAGCTTCGTGTACAGATGCGTATCGAGATAGCTAAGCTTCATCAGAGACTTGGTACTACTATCATCTACGTTACACATGACCAGACAGAGGCTATGACTCTTGGTACACGTATCGTAGTTATGAAGGACGGCGTTGTTCAGCAGGTCGATACACCTCAGAACCTGTATGAGAAGCCTCAGAACCTGTTCGTTGCAGGATTTATGGGTTCACCGCAGATGAACTTCCTTGACGCTACGGTAGAAGTAAACGGCGATGTTGCTTCATTAAAGATTGCAGGACTTTCAATCGCACTTCCACCTGCTAAGTCTAAGAAGCTTATCGACGGCGGCTATAACGGAAAGGTAGTTACATTCGGTATCAGACCTGAGGATATCTATGATTCACAGATGATGGTTGAAGCTAAGGCTGACAGCACATTTGAGACGACTATCCGTGTATATGAGCTTCTTGGTGCAGAAGTATTCCTGTATGCTGATTTAGCTGAGTTCCCTATCACGGCAAGAGTTGATCCGAGAACTACAGCAAGACCCGGTGATAAGGTTAAGTTTGCTATCGATGTTGAGAAGATCCACGTATTCGATAAGGAAACAGAGAAGATTATCACAAACTAGTATATAGTGATTTAAAAAATTTAAGACCCCGTTGCTTGCAGCGGGGTCTTTGCTTTATTAAAAGTGAGGTTTATCACGATGATTTCAAATCAGGTAATTCAAACAAGCATAGATGAACTGAAAAATATTACTAAAACAGACTTGTGTGTTATGGATATGGAAGGAATTACTGTCGCCACAACTTTTAACGATGAGTCGTTTGACTGGAATTTAATCTCAGGTTTTATAGGTTCACCCGCTGACAGTCAGATAGTGAATGGATATCATATGCTGAAGATATTCGAGGACGGAGAGATTTTGTATGTGCTGATTGCCAAAGGCATAGGCGGCGACGCGTATATGGTAGGAAGAATAGCGGTAAGCCAAATACAAAACCTTGTTATTGCGTACAAGGAACATTTTGACAAAAACAATTTTTTCCAAAATCTGCTGCTTGATAATCTGCTGTTGGTCGATATATATAACCGAGCAAAAAAGCTTCACATTGAGTCGGAAAAGCCCAGAGTCGTGTATTTGGTAGAAGTTCAGCATGACAACGATAATATTTCAATGGAGCTGTTGAAAAATATTTTTGAAGAACAGCAAGGCTGTGCGATTACAGCAGTAGAGCAGAAAAACATCATACTTATCAAGGATGTAAGGAGTAAAGACGCTTATAGCGAAGTGGAGCAGACAGCGCAGATAATTGTGGATATGCTCAATACCGAGGGGATGCTTGCGGCAAAAGTAGCGTACGGCACGATAGTCGGCGAACTTAAAGAAATTTCAAAGTCGTACAAGGAAGCAAAGATGGCGCTTGACGTAGGCAGGATTTTTTATATGGAAAAATCCATAATAGCATACAATACACTCGGTATAGGACGCCTGATCTATCAGCTTCCCGTAAATTTATGCCGTATCTTTATTCAGGAGGTATTTGGAGACGATATCCCCGATGAGCTTGATGATGAAATGCTCACTACGATACAGAAATTTTTTGATAACAACCTGAATGTGTCCGAGACATCAAGACAGCTTTTTGTGCACCGTAACACTCTCGTTTACAGAATAGAGAAGCTTCATCAGGCGACAGGGCTTGATATCAGAAAGTTTGATGATGCGCTGACCTTCAAAATTGCGCTTATGGTAGTCAACTACATGAAGTATATTGATTCTATTGAATAAAAAACATTAAATAAAATGTCATACCCCCCTGCTTGTGGACATACATTAGATTATTCAGATAATAATTTAATTCCGCAAGAGGGGGATTTTTAATGCAGTTTTTTTATATTGACTATATGAACGGAAATAAAAAAGAGAGAAACATCGGTTTTTTGAGAGTGGAAAGCGACGGTATAAGTGTCGGGCTGCACGGCGTTCCCATGCAGTGCGGCGGACGGTGTAAAGTATACGCGCTCAACTGCCTTGGAGAACGCTGTCTGCTCGGAGAAGTGTCCGTCAGGAACGGATACGGTATGGAAAAATTGAGTTGGACAAAAGAAGTGAACTTTATGGACTGTCTGGGCGTTGAAATACCGCTTTACGGCTCGCGTATCGGCAAGTGCGTCATAAGGCAGCAGTCTGATATAGTCAGTGCACAGAACAATTCCGAAAGCATTGCCCCCAAAGAAGACCGCGCCCAAGCGGACGAAGTAAAAGAGGAACCGATAGGCAGACTTACAGAAGATAAATGGACACAGCTTTTGGAGCTTTACCCTCAGGTGCATATTTTCCCCGAAGCGCAGTCGATACTGATAAA
>CANREB010000032.1 GCA_947629525.1 uncultured Lachnospiraceae bacterium | reverse complement strand
GGTCTTGCAATATCAGAGAAGATGAGAAAGCAGATCAGAGGACTTACACAGGCATCTGCAAACGCTGAGGACGGTATCAGTGCAGTGCAGACAGCAGAAGGTGCATTGACAGAAGTACATGATATGCTTCAGAGAATGAATGAGCTTGCAAATCAGGCGGCAAACGGCACACAGTCTGAGACAGACCGTCAGTATATTCAGGATGAGATTTCACAGCTTACGACAGAGATAGACCGTGTAGCAGAGACGACAAAATTCAACGAGATCTATCTGTTAAAAGGCGATGGCACAAAGGGCGTTAAGACACTTGAGGCGCATGATGCAGGTCTTAAAGGAAAGCTTGAGTCTTTAGGAAACGGAAAGTCTAAGTTTACGGCAGAAGCATTAAAAGCGGGCGATTCCGTAAATATCGGCGGTACGGAATATAATATTGTTGGTTCTACAAGAACAAATGATTATATGAATATGGCGACTGCAACGGCTCAAGTGGGCGATATTATTGAGCAGGATGGTGTAAAATATACTGTAGATGCCGCTGTTGGCGCGGGTGATATGTCTGACGCAGCAGGTATTGCAGTTAAGGACTCTGACGGAAACAGTATTACATTGGTAGTAAAAGAAGGAGCTATACTTACTGATAAGAACTCGGTAAATGGAGGTACATATACTCTAGTGGGTAGTGATACTATTGATATGAGTGGTACTGCTGCTCATGCAATACCTACTTGGAAAGCAGGTGACAAAATAGTTGACAAAGATGGCGTAGAGTATACATATGTTGATTGCACTGCTAATACCGGAAACGCATTTCTTAATGGGGTTAAATGTCAAGCTACCGGTTTTTATAAGAGTGTAGGCAACACAGCGAGTGATACAGCGTATACTCCCGTGGCTGGTGATACGTACACTATAGCAGCGACAGGAAAGAAAGGTTCTTTGTCTAATCAGGGAATACAGACAGTATCTGATATTCAGGACGCTATCAGGGCGTTAGCAGATGGTGATACAGTTGATTTTTATGACAGTGCAAATGCGACAAAAGAAAGCTTTACAGTAGGCGTTACCACAAAAGAAGACGGCACAGCAATGACAGCAGATGATATTGCAGCGAGATTAAAGGAAGGGCAATATGTGGATCTTAATGACGGCACATTTTATTACGCAGTTCCTTCAGCATCAGACTCAAAAACTGATATTTCATTAAAGCAAGCATATGAAATGATGTCAGATGAGCTTGAGGCAGCTTCAAGTATCGGAGCAGATATATCGGCTACTGTTAAGAACAAAGGCGACGGTACATTTGAAATCACACAGGGCAAGGTCGAGGTAGACAACGGACTGTCATTCAGCCTTCATGTAGGCGCTGACGCAGATATGACAAATAAGATCGGCGTTAATATCCTCACAATGTCATCAGCAGGACTTGGCGTAAAGAACCTGAATGTAAACGACGCTACAGGAAAAGCAGCTACATATGCGATCGATGCGATATCTGACGCAATCGAGACAGTTTCAAGACAGCGTTCACTTCTTGGTGCTGTTCAGAACAGATTGGAGCATACGATCAAGAACCTTGATAACGTTGTTGAGAATACTCAGAGCGCAGAGTCTGCAATCCGTGATACAGATATGGCAGAAGAGATGGTTAAGTACTCTAACAACAATATTCTTGCACAGGCAGGTCAGTCAATGCTTGCACAGGCTAACCAGTCAAATCAGGGCGTACTCTCATTACTTGGCTAATCATTGCACAATTGATAAGTATGACCATAAAAAAGGAACCAGCATTAAACTGCCGGTTCCTTTTTTTGCATGTTTAAATATTCATATGCTGTCCCTGATATGCAAAATTTGTTCCCTGAATTGCATATATTGACGATTATGTACTATTTTTTATATTTCAGACACTATTTTTGACAAATCGCTTGTCATATGTCTAGGCGGATGGTATAGTACATCTTATGGAACAAATCAATTGATTTTTAAAGATACCAAGCCCATATATGGGCATCTCTATGGGAAAAAACTTTTATCTTCCCGATGGAATACGCAGACAGTGGCTTAACAATGGAAGAAGCGGTAGATCCCTAAAGAGGACATATTAAAACAAATAAATGAAAAGTAATATCCCGCATTCAAAAAGAATTTCATTACCCGTGATAACATTTTTAATACTGATTTTTATATTGCCGGTTTTGCTGGTAATGACGCCAAAATCAGGCATTTTCCTGTCCGAACGCCGACGTCTTGCCGCTTTTCCAACCATTACGGTCAAAGATATCCGTACAAAAACTTTCATGGATGATATGGAAAAATATCTTTTAGACCATTTTCCGTCCCGTGAATTTTTTCGTCGCCTGAAAGCCGTATACGCCTGTAATATCATGCATCAGGAAGAAAATAACAATATATATATTATCCGGGACAACGCCATAAAACTTGAATACCCGCTGAAAGAAACATCAGTCGTCAATACGGCAAAAAAAATGACAGACATAAAGGCACGTTACTTTCCGGACACACAAGCCTGTTACAGCATAATTCCGGACAAAAACTACTTTGCGGCGGCACAAAACAGTTATCCTTCGATAGATTATGATAAAATGTCATCCCTTATGCGTGAAAATCTGTCGGAAAATGACTATCGATATATAGATATTTTTGATATGTTGACGCTTGACGATTACTATCATACCGATACCCACTGGCGGCAGGAATCGATCCTTTCTGTGGCAGGAAAGATCGCGGACGCTTTAGGCGCAGGAGAACATCTCGCAGCAGAAAACGCAGAATATACGGCGAATACGATCGCGGATTTTTACGGTGTTTATTACGGACAGGCAGCGCTTCCGATGGCGCCCGATACGCTCACATACCTTACAAATGACACAATATCGGCAGCGACAGTATGGAATCTTGAAACAAACACTACAACTTCGGTTTATGACCTGAGCAGATTGGAAGATCCAAAAAGCGTAGATAAATACGACATTTTTCTTGGCGGCGCGCAGGCACTTCAAGTGATAAAAAGCCCCAAAGCCGCAACGGACAGACGTCTGATAATATTCCGTGATTCATACGCGAGCAGTATAGCGCCGCTGCTTTTGGATGCTTACAGTGAAATAACGCTCATAGACTTGCGATATATAAGTTCGGCGCTTATAGGCGATCATGTAAATTTTGAAAACGCCGATATACTTTTTATGTATAATACGGTTCTGATAAATAACAGTGCAATGCTAAAATAAAAAACTCCGGAACATTACAAAGTCATGTTCCGGAGTTATATTTTTTATACAGTTTTCAGATCAAAACCGAAATACTTCACGGCATTATTGTAAGAAATGCCCTTTACGATCTCTTCAAGTGTTTCAGTGTCATTGGGGAACTCGCCGTTTTCTACCCAGCCGCCGATCAGGTTGCACATGATCCTTCGGAAATACTCATGCCTTGTATATGACAAAAAGCTTCTTGAATCGGTAAGCATGCCTACAAATCCCGACAGATTGCCAAGGTTTGCAAGTGAGATCATCTGATCCTGCATTCCCGTCTTATGGTCATTGAACCACCAAGCGCTGCCCTGCTGTATTTTGGCGCATGCCGTAGAATCTTGGAAACAGCCGAGGATAGTGCCGATAGCCTGATTGTCGTTAGGGTTAAGGCTGTATATAATGGTTTTAGGCAGCTCATCGGTCTTTATTAATGCGTTGAGGAAATCAGCAAGTTCTGCAGAAGGCGCATAGTTATTGATGCAGTCATAGCCTGTATCGGGACCGAGCTGGTCATAGCGCAGAGTATTATTGTCTCTCTTGCAGCCGTAATGAAGCTGCATTACCCAGTTAAGCCTATGGTACTGTCTGCCGACAAACAGCATAAATGCTGTCTTAAACTGCAGTTCTTCCTGTCTTGTCACGGCAGCGCCGCTCTTTCTCTTTGCGAAGATATTTTCAATCTTTTCATCGGAAGCAGGCTGATACATTACATATTCAAGAGCATGGTCTGAAACTGAGCAGCCCATTGACGCAAAGAAATCAAGCCGCTTTAAAAGTGCCTGTTTCAAGTCTGCAAATGTATTTATCGCAATGCCGCTTACGGAACTTAGCTTTGCAAGATAATCAAAATAATCAGGCTTTTCAATATTCATAGCCTTATCGGGACGCCATGCCGGAAGTACCTGTACGTCAAAGCTCTTGTCCTCAGATATCTGTTTATGATACTCAAGTGAGTCGATAGGGTCGTCGGTTGTGCAGATAAGAGTGACATTTGAGCTTTTGATCAATCCGCGCACGCTCATTGAACTTTCTTTAAGCTTGGCATTGCAGAGATTCCAAATCTCCTCAGCCGTGTTCTTATTCAATATGCCATTGTAGCCAAAATACCGCTGCAGTTCAAGGTGCGTCCAGTGATAGAGTGGATTGCCGATAGCCTTTCCGACGCACTCAGCCCATTTGAAAAATTTCTCTTTATCTGAGGCATCTCCTGTGATGTACTTTTCGTCAACACCGCATGAACGCATAAAACGCCATTTGTAATGGTCTCCGCCAAGCCATACCTGAGTGATGGTGTCAAATTTGCGGTCATTTGCGATCTCCGCGGGATTTATGTGACAGTGATAGTCAAGCACGGGAGTGTTTTCCGCAAATTTGTGATAAAGGTCGCATGCCGTCTTGGTCTGGAGCAGGAAGTCCTTATCCATAAATGGTTTCATATTAAATTCCTCCTAAAAATATTATTTTATTTAAAGAGTTGTACCTCTTTTTATCAATTCGCCCGAAAAGATGACTTTTTGGGGCATTTCCTTGTTATCGAGGATGCCGACAAGTGTTTTGACGATATGATGGCACAGCACCTCAAGGCGATTGTCAACTGTCGTAAGCTCCGGCTCGCAGCAGGTACTCAAAATGGAATTGTTGTAGCCGATGATTGACAGGTCTTCGGGAATAGACATTCCCTTTTTTAGGGCAAACTTCATCGCTCCGATGGCAAGATTGTCGTCTCCTGCAACCACAGCATGATACTCTACAGCGCGGTCTATCTCCATAAGAAAATCCGCTACTGCAGGGAGATTGGAATGGCTGCCGGGAAAATACTGCATATATTCGGCGCGAAGCGGTATACCTCTCTGCGTCAGCGCGCTCTGATAACCCGAAAGCTTCCTGAGTGCGGAATATGACTTTGAATTATAAAGGTACAGTATATCTTCGACGCCAGTATCAAGTATATAATTTGTCGCCTGCAGCGTGGATTTAAAATCATCGCATATGCTGCAATATACGTTCTCGTAGTCATAGTCGGCGTTTAACAGGAGCACGGGAATTTCCCCCGCCGCCTTTCGTATATATTCGTTCTCGTCGTCATTGTCGGAAATAAAATTAGAGCCGAGAAGTATAACACTGTCCACTTTTTTGTTTACAAGCAGGTTAAGATATTTCTGCTTATCCTCAACGTTGTACCCCGTGCAGCACAACAGACAGTTGTAGTTGTTTTCATGAAGTTCCCGCTCGATATTGTATACTGCGTTCGCAACATACAGATCGGTCGAATCGGCGCATAAAATGCCGACAGTATTCATTGTATTAAGACCAAGGCCTCTGGCAAAAGCATTAGGTGTGTAGTCGCATGCCTCAATCACGGCAAGGACCCGCTGGCGGGTCTGTGCGCTGACATTGTCAGAACCGTTTAAAACTCTCGAAACAGTTGCGATCGATACGCCCGCTTTTTCAGAAACGTCATATATAGTCATAAATTTCCTTTCCTTACACAAATTATGTAAGCACTACCATAAATCAAGTAAATTGTACTATGAAAACCGACTAAAATCAAGCGTAAAATAGGAATATTTATCGAACATTTATACCGATATATGCGCAATTTCTTATTGACTATGGCGGTACAATGCGATAAAATGTAAGTGCTTACAAGCAATAAGAAGAAAAGGAAGGTTGAGATTTATGGAACTTCGCACAGCGGCATCGCCAAAAGATGTAAAAAATTACACGACACAAAGATTAAGGGAAGAATTTTTAATCGACGATCTGTTTAAAAAAGGAGAGATAAAACTGGTTTACAGCCACATTGACAGGATAATCACAGGTTCGGCAGTTCCGATCGAGCCGTTAAAGCTCACCGCGGGGGACGAGCTGAGGGCTGAATATTTCTGCCAGAGACGTGAACTGGGTGTTATAAATATAGGACCTGCGGGAACGATAACCATAGACGGCAAAAAGTATGAAGTAGGTCATAAAGAAGGCATGTACATAGGAATGGGGGCAAAGGACATCACATTTGCCTCATCAGACCCTTCTGCTCCGGCAAAGTTTTATTTAAACAGCGCGCCCGCGCACCACTCATATCCCACCAAGCTCATAAAGCCGCAGGGAGAGCCGGGCGACGATGTAGTCATCATCAAGGATGAAAATAAGGTAGAACTCGGATGTCTTGAGGATGCTAACCACAGAGTGATAAACAAGTACATTCTGCCGGGACAGGTCGAGAGCTGCCAGCTTGTCATGGGCATGACCGCGTTAAAACCCGGAAGCGTGTGGAACACAATGCCATGCCACACACACGACAGACGGATGGAAGTTTACCTCTATTTTGACATGCCCGAGGACGCATTTGTCATGCACTATATGGGCGAACCGCAGGAAACGAGGCATATAGTCATGAGAAACGAACAGGCAGTCATTTCGCCAAGCTGGTCGATACATTCGGGCAGCGGCAGCCGCGCATATACTTTTATATGGGGTATGGTAGGCGAAAATCAGGACTTTGATGATATGGACGGAGTCGGCATGCAGGATCTGATGTAATTTATCCGCCGGCTTTTAATACAGGGCGTTCGCCATAAGCGGACGCCTTTTTGATAATTTGTCCTAAAATGAGCAAAAATAAGAAAAAATGCCATAATATGTTGCACAAAATGTTAAAATAAAGTAAGATTATAATGGAATGTAATATTACCGTGCAAGGGGGAAACGGCAAATGTTTCAGACAATACATAATAATAAAGATATCTATGCGCCGACGGACATAATAAACGGATTTAAGGTAAGACCCGGGAAATATCTGAGGAACGGCGCGGCTATCGTTGACGACGGAGTGAGTTTTACCATACATTCAAACGGCGCGACATCATGCAATCTGTGCCTGTTCAAACGGTATGAGGATGAGCCGTATGCAATCATTCCGTTTCCGGAGAAATACCGTATAGGCAACACATATTCCATGGTAGTTTTAGGACTTAACCCGAGCGAGTTTGACTACGCATACCAGTTCGACGGTGAGTATAACCCAAAGAAAGGACTTATATTTGACAAGAACAAATATATACTTGACCCGTATGCGCGCGCAGTGTCAGACCAAGGTACATGGGGAGAGAAAAAAAGCAGCAAAAAGCACGTTTACAAGGCAAGAGTGGTAAAAGACTGCAGCGATTGGGGCAATTTTGAGCGTCCTAACCTTGAGCCTAAAGACATGATCATATATGAGATGCATGTCAGGGGATTTACGATGGATCCGTCTTCGGGCGTCATAAACAAAGGCACTTTCGACGGCATCAGGGAAAAGATACCATATCTGCTTGAACTTGGAGTAAATGCGATCGAGCTTATGCCTATCTTTGAATTTGACGAGCTTGAGGACACAAGAGTAGTTGACGGTGAAAAACTGATAAATTACTGGGGGTACAGTCCTGTGTGTTTCTTTGCGCCGAATACAGGCTATGCGTCAAAGCATGAGTACAATGAAGAGGGAACAGAGTTCCGCGAGCTTGTGCGCGAACTTAACAGTAACGGCATAGAAGTTATCCTTGATGTGGTATTCAACCACACGGCAGAGGGCAATGAACTGGGACCCTGCTTTTCGTTTAAGGGCATTGACAACAACATTTACTATATGCTCACCCCTGACGGAAAGTATTATAATTTCAGCGGATGCGGCAACGTTATGAATTGCAACCACCCTATAGTGCAGCAGTTTATCCTTGAATGTCTGCGCTATTGGGTCGTTAATTACAGGGTAGACGGTTTCAGATTTGACCTTGCTTCCATCATGGGAAGGAACGAGGACGGATCGCCGATGAATAAGCCGCCGCTTTTGCAGAGTCTTGCGTTTGACCCGATACTTGGCAGGGTCAAGTTGATAGCGGAAGCATGGGATGCGGGCGGACTTTATCAGGTAGGAAGCTTCCCGTCATGGAACAGGTGGTCAGAGTGGAATGGCAGATACCGTGACGATATGCGCTGTTTCCTTAAAGGCGATTACGGTATGGCACAGGCGGCGATAAACAGGATAACAGGTTCGCTTGACCTCTATGGAAAGGAAAACCGCGGCGAGAACGCGACAGTGAATTTCCTCAACTGCCACGACGGCTTTACGCTTTACGATATGTACGCGTACAATAATAAGCATAATGAGAAAAACGGCTGGAACAATACGGACGGCGCGAATGATAATAACAGTTGGAACTGCGGCGTTGAAGGAGAGACAGATGATCCGGAAGTGCTTGCGCTCAGAAACCGTATGCGCAAAAATGCCTTTGCCGTGCTGATGTGCAGCCGCGGTTCGGCAATGTTCCTTGCGGGAGACGAATTCTGCAATACGCAGTTTGGCAACAACAACGCATATTGCCAGGACAATATCATTTCATGGCTTGACTGGACGCGCAAAGAGAAGAACAGGGAAATGTTTGAATTTTGTAAGTTTATGATAGCACTGCGCAAGAAACACCCTATACTGCGCGGACGTTCAGGTCCCAGCGGATGCGGTTTCCCTGAAGTATCTGTCCACAACACAAAAGCTTGGAACAGCGTATGCACGCCTGACACGCACACGATCGGCATTATGTTCGCGGGGCGTACTGAGGGAAATATTGAGGACGACATTATATATATAGGAATAAATACATTTTGGGAAAATTGCGATGTTCAGCTTCCCAACCTTCCTTTGGGAAGACAGTGGCGCGTAATTATGAACACAGAGTTTGAGCATACGGCAGACACGGATTATCATGCGCTCACGAAGTGGACGGGAAAAGATACGCTGCTTATGTGTCCGAGAAGTGTCGTTATCGCTATTGTGGATAAACATTTTGAAAATTAGATATTCCAATATCCGGCAAAATGTGTTATCATAATTATTGGTTTTATATATAAGGGAGAAAGGCGGGGTATTTATGGCAAATGTATTGGTAGTAGATGATGCGGCATTTATGCGGATGACGATCAAGAAGATGATAGAGCCGCATGGACACACTGTAATATGTGAGGCTGAGAATGGTATTGAAGCCATTAAGAGATTTGTGGAATACAGACCTGATGTTGTGCTCCTTGATATAACGATGCCGGAGATGAACGGAGTGGAGGCGCTTAAACGCATAAAAGAAGTCGATCCCAACGCCAGAGTCATTATCTGTTCGGCTATGGGGCAGCAGGCGATGGTGGCGCAGACCATCCAATACGGTGCGAAAGACTTTATAGTCAAGCCGTTTGAGGAAGACAGACTTATCGCTGCGATAGATAAGGTGTTATCACGATAAGAGCAAAATTCCCAAGACCGTAATATATGGTTTTGGGAATTTTTTATTATATGCGGAAGATAATAAGGAAATAATAAATAAAAATGCAACAGTTTAAATAAACTGTTGCATTTTTATTTGTTGATTGTTTTCTTACACTTTATATATCGGTTTATATTCAAAATACTTTACCTCTGTCTGCTTAATTTTTTGGGATTTTTTTGTGAACCGTGAAAAAAGGGCATAAACATCCCCTGATTTGAAAATACCGTTTAAAAAGACTATGATATCCTGTTATGCTATAAGGCTATTTTCATGAATACGTCGTCGCGTTCGTCCTGCTCTATGCCGAGATAACGTTTAGTTATCGGGAAAGATGAATGATTATATATGTTCATTATCATAACAGGTGAAATGCCTGATTTTGTCGCAAAATAACCAAAAGTCTTCCTAAGAGAATGGCAGCCTATCCTGCCCTCCACGCCTACCTGCTGTGCGGCGTTTTTTATTATCCTGTATGCCTGCGAGCGGCTCAGCGGTTTATTTTTGTTCATTCTTCCAAGAAAAACATAGACGTCACCTTTGACCGCGACATTATTTTGAACGTAAAAATCCATCAGGTCTGTCAATGCTTTTATTACTGATATATTTAGTAATATCTCAGAACTTTTCTTTGTCTTTTTTTCTTTCAGATTGACATGTTTTTTAAAAGTTTTTTTGTCAAAGTCGTATAGATCTCCCCATCTTATGTTTAAGATATCGCTTATGCGCAGCGCGGTGTTTATTCCGGTGCAGAAAAGCGCATAATTACGTATCTCGCCGTTCCTCAGAAAGTATTTTTTCATAGCTTCCAGCTCTCTTTTGTTTTTTATAGGTGTCATTGTACTCATTGCATTTACCCTCCTAAAGCACTATCCTTGTAACTTCAGCCCTTTCTATAAATATAATTTAAATTTCGCCAAATGCAACAGTTTATTTAAAATGTTGCATACCAAAAACATAAATCAAGGAGGATTTATTATGCTGATGCTGACAGTGCCAAAGGAAGAGTATCTGATGATCGGTAAGGATATTAAGATCACGTTCTTAGGAGGCAATAACAATCAATTGCGGATAATGATAGACGCGCCGCGGGATGTGAACATAGCGCGCGGCAGGGCTATAAAGAGACGTGCGGCAAAGCGTGCAGCAAACCGTGCGGCAGCAGGAGAGGATCGACAGGAACAACAAAGGTAATAGGCAAAGCTGTCTGTGGGAAGCAGGCGCGCCGTGACGCAGACAGCCTTGAATATTATAAATAAAACTAAATAAGGAAATATAAACAAACGGTGGGAAACGGAAATTCCCGCGGCAAAAACAAGGAGGTAATACTATGGTAGTACAGCACAATCTACAGGCAATGAACTCTAACAGAATGTTAGGCATCACACAGGGAAC
Organism: uncultured Lachnospiraceae bacterium; assembly: GCA_947629525.1. Taxonomy (GTDB): domain Bacteria; phylum Bacillota; class Clostridia; order Lachnospirales; family Lachnospiraceae; genus COE1. Next base: position 20,566 of record CANREB010000032.1, on the reverse strand, counting down.
ATTATCAGGCTCGACAGAGAAGCTTTCTTCAGGTTATAAGATCAACCGTGCGGCAGATAACGCGGCAGGTCTTTCTATATCAGAGAAGATGAGAAAGCAGATAAGAGGACTTACACAGGCGTCTGCAAACGCAGAGGACGGTATCTCATCTGTACAGACGGCAGAAGGTGCGCTTCAGGAAGTTACTGATATGCTTCAGAGAATGAATGAGCTTGCAGTACAGGCAGCAAACGGCACAAACTCAACGACAGACCGTCAGTACATTCAGGACGAGATCGATCAGCTTGTAACAGAGATCGACCGTGTAGCAGAGACGACAAAGTTCAACGAGACATATCTGTTAAAGGGCGATGATACAAAGGACACCACTAAGGTATATACAATGAACTATTCTGTTACGTATACCAAGAACCTTGGCAGCAATAAAGATGATGTGGAGAAGAAAATCGACTATGTAGGCGAGGATAATCTTTATATCGTATCTGTATCAATAACAGAGTCAAACAAGAATATGCCTGTTACAGCTAATGTTATCCAAAAAGGCGATGATTTAACAAAATATCTTGAAAAGGGTACTGTAGATAAAAATGCATCTGTTACAGAGGCAACAATCAGCACAACTTCATATGTGGCATTCAAAAATGCAGAGGCTAAGAAGGAAAAATATGAAAAGGACACAGATAAGAACATAATAACTTCTAAAAATGATACTTACATTTTTGACACCAAGACAAATGAGGTAATCAAAATCGGTGCGGGTGAAGACCTTAGCGACTACTTTAAGACATTTGAAACCGATAATACTGGCAAAACTGCAACATTCGTAGAGCTTGACGACAGATATAGAATGCTCCAGTATGTCGGTGGAAAGGAAGACGTAAAAGACAAAGTTGACTATAAAGATGACGATTGGAGCAACGATACGATAAAGGCTGAAACCAAGGGCAACGAGTCAATGCAGAAGCTCTATGACTCAGACGGCAAGGAAGTATCAGGTGTAGCACTCAACAAGTACTTCAATGACAAGGGCGATTATATCGGCGGTCTGTATGAAGATACTCAGGCTACAAAAGAAGTAAAGGCTAAAAAGGCGTCAGCTACAGATACATCACCTGTTATCAAAGACTTCATCACAAAGAACACAGCCGAGGTTACAGAGGACTTAAGCTTCAGTCTCCATGTAGGCGCAGACTCCGCAAGAAACAACAAGATTACGACAACTATCCAGTCAATGTCAGCAGCAGCGCTCGGTATCAACAAGCTTGCAAGCACGGCAATCGGCATAGTTGACGAAAGCGGAGACAACGCTACGGATGCAATTGATATCATTGCAGACGCATTACAGAAAGTATCTACACAGCGTTCAGCACTTGGTGCAGTACAGAACCGCTTAGAGCACACGATCAAGAACCTGGATAATGTAGTAGAGAACACGACATCGGCAGAGTCAGCGATACGTGATACGGATATGGCTACAGAGATGGTACAGTACTCTAACGCTAACATCCTTGCACAGGCAGGACAGTCAATGCTTGCACAGGCTAACCAGTCAAATCAGGGTGTACTTTCATTACTTGGTTAATTCTTACTTTGATAAGACTGAGTAATAAGTAATATTAAAAACTAAATAAAGAAACTAAAAAACGGCGGGAAACGGAAATTCCCGTTAGAAAGCCAAACCTTGGGGGCAGACTTAACAAAGTCCGCTCCTTAAGGCAAAGGCAAAACAAGGAGGTAATTTTATGGTAGTACAGCACAATTTACAGGCAATGAACTCTAACAGAATGTTAGGCATCACACAGGGAACGTTATCAGGCTCGACAGAGAAGCTTTCTTCAGGTTACAAGATCAACCGCGCGGCAGATAACGCGGCAGGTCTTTCTATATCAGAGAAGATGAGAAAGCAGATTAGGGGACTTACACAGGCGTCTGCAAACGCAGAAGACGGTATCTCATCTGTACAGACAGCAGAAGGTGCGCTTCAGGAAGTTACTGATATGCTTCAGAGAATGAATGAGCTTGCAGTACAGGCGGCAAACGGCACGAACTCAACGACAGACCGTCAGTATATTCAGGATGAGATCGATCAGCTTGTAACAGAGATCGACCGTGTAGCAGAGACGACAAAGTTCAACGAGACATATCTGTTAAAGGGCGATGATACAAAGGACACTACTAAAGTATATACAATGAACTATTCGGTTACATATACAAAGAACCTTGGCAGCAATGGCGAAGCTGCAGGCGGCGACGTAAAAAATAAGATTGATTATGTAGGCGAGGATAATTTATACATTGTGTCTGCATCAATTTCAGAGTCAAATAAGAATATGCCCCTTACGGCTAATGTTATTCAAAAGGGTGACGATTTAACAAAGTATCTTGAAAGTGGTACTGTGGGCAAAAATGCAACTGTTACAGGTGCAGCAATAAGCACAACTTCATATATGGCATTTAAGAATGTGAAAGTTGAAGCTGATAAATATAAGAAAGATGAAAATAAGGGCACAATAACATCTGACGGTGATAACGATACTTATATTTTTGATACTAAAACCAATGAGATAATAAGAGTTGGTGCGGGTGAAGACCTGAGCAGTTATTTTAAGACATTTAATGCCGATAATGCTGGCAAGGGTACATTCGTAGAGCTTGACGACAGGTATAGAATGCTTCAGCATGTCGGTGGTGCTACTGCTGCAAAGGCTGAATATGCTGATGCTGCGTGGGCAATAAATGGTGAAGTCAAGGGCAACGAGTCAATGCAGAAACTCTATGACTCAGACGGCAAGGAAGTATCAGGCGTAGCACTCAACAAATACTTCAATGACAAGGGCGATTACATCGGCGGTCTGTATGAAGACAGTCAGGCTACAAAAGAAGTAAAGGCTGCAAAGCCGGCAGGTGCGGCAGCTACGGATAAGACACCTGTTATCAAGGACTTTATCACAAAGAATACAGCCGAGGTTACGGAAGACTTAAGCTTCAGCCTCCATGTAGGTGCAGACTCAGCAAGAAACAACAAGATTACGACAACTATCCAGTCAATGTCAGCAGCGGCGCTTGGTATCAACAAGCTTGCAAGCACGGCAATCGGCATAGTTGACGAAAGCGGAGATAACGCTACGGATGCGATAGATATTATCTCAGACGCATTGCAGAAAGTATCTACACAGCGTTCAGCACTCGGTGCAGTACAGAACCGCTTAGAGCATACGATCAAGAACCTGGATAACGTAGTAGAGAACACGACATCGGCAGAGTCAGCAATCCGCGATACGGATATGGCGACAGAGATGGTACAGTACTCTAACGCTAACATCCTTGCACAGGCAGGACAGTCGATGCTCGCACAGGCTAACCAGTCAAATCAGGGCGTACTTTCATTACTCGGCTAATCCTTGCTTTAACAGAACTGAGTGATAAGTAATATAAAAACTAAATAAAGAAACTAAAAACAAAACGGCGGGAAACGGAAATTCCCGTTAGAAAGCCAAACCTTAGGGGCAGACTTAGCAAAGTCCGCTCCTTAAGGTAAAGGCAAAACAAGGAGGTAATATTATGGTAGTACAGCACAATCTACAGGCAATGAACTCTAACAGAATGTTAGGCATTACACAGGGAACATTATCAGGCTCGACAGAGAAGCTTTCTTCAGGCTATAAGATCAACCGTGCGGCAGATAACGCGGCAGGTCTTTCTATATCAGAGAAGATGAGAAAGCAGATTAGGGGACTTACACAGGCGTCTGCAAACGCAGAGGACGGTATCTCATCTGTACAGACGGCAGAAGGCGCGCTTCAGGAAGTTACTGATATGCTTCAGAGAATGAACGAGCTTGCAGTACAGGCGGCAAACGGCACAAACTCAACGACAGACCGTCAGTACATTCAGGACGAGATCGATCAGCTTGTAACAGAGATTGACCGTGTAGCAGAGACGACAAAGTTCAACGAGACATATCTGTTAAAGGGCGATGATACAAAGGACACTACTAAAGTATATACAATGAATTATTCTGTTACATATACAAAGAATCTTGGCAGCAACAAAGGGACTGTAGAGAAGAAGATCGATTATGCAGGCGAAGATAATGTATATATCGTATCTGCATCGATCACGGAAATGAATAAGAATATGCCTCTTACGGCTAATGTTATTCAAAAAGGCGATGATGTTACAAAATATCTTTCAGCAGGTGGAGTAGATAAAAACGCCGCAGTAAAGAACAATGTGGCAGTCAGCGCGACTTCATATGTTGCATTCAAGAATGCAGAGTTTAAGGCTGAAAATTATACAAAAGATTCTAATAACAGTACAATAACTTCCACAAATGATACCTACATTTTTGACACAAAGACAAATCAGATAATAAAGATTGGTGCAGGTGAAGACCTTAGTGCTTATATCAAGACCTTTAATGCAAAGGAAGATGGCACGGGAACATTTGGGGAACTTGATGACAGATACAGAGTGTTGCAAAAAGTAGGCGGAAAAGATGTAGGTAAATTAGATTATACCGGTACGGCTTTGACCAAGGATGATTTCAAGGGCAACGAGTCAATGCAGAAGCTCTATGATGCGGACGGCAAGGAAGTATCAGGCGTAGCACTCAACAAATACTTCAATGACAAGGGCGATTACATCGGCGGTCTGTATGAAGACAGTCAGGCTACAAAGGAAGTTAAGGCTAAAGAAGACGGTGACTCTCCTGTTATCAAAGACTTCATCACAAAGAACACAGCCGAGGTTACGGAAGACTTAAGCTTCAGCCTCCATGTAGGTGCAGACTCAGCAAGAAACAACAAGATAACGACAACTATCCAGTCAATGTCAGCAGCAGCGCTCGGTATCAACAAGCTTGCAAGCACGGCAATCGGTATAGTTGACGAGAGCGGAGATAACGCTACGGATGCAATTGATGTAATTGCAGACGCATTACAGAAAGTATCTACACAGCGTTCAGCACTCGGTGCAGTACAGAACCGCTTAGAGCATACAATTAAGAACTTGGATAACGTAGTAGAGAACACAACGTCAGCAGAGTCAGCGATCCGCGATACGGATATGGCGACAGAGATGGTACAGTACTCTAATGCTAATATCCTTGCACAGGCAGGACAGTCAATGCTTGCACAGGCTAACCAGTCAAATCAGGGAGTACTTTCATTACTCGGTTAATCCGGTGTCCGACAATAAAAAAATATGATCAAAAAGCCATCGGCGCATATCATCTGCGCCGGTGGCTTTTTTGACTTCGCGGCAAATGCAAATCACAGCAAAAAAATTAAAAAAAACGGTAGACAAATCTTTTTTTTTGGTGTATTATTAAGAAAACGTTTTCTGGAAAACGTTTTCCAAACAAACAACAGCTAAAAGGTGGGAAATGATTTGGTGTCGATCAGAGATGTGGCAAAACATGCAGGCGTAGCCATTTCGACAGTTTCCAAGGTGTTAAATAATTACCCCAACATAAGCGCGGAGACAAAAGAAAAGGTAAACGCGGCAATCGATGAACTCGGCTTTGTGCCAAATACCATAGCTTCCGCACTTTCTTCCAAAAAGACAGGCAGGCTTGCGCTGCTTCTCGATGTGAACAGGCATGCCCAAAGCGTTGATGAAATCCCGATGCAGTACATTATAGGCGCTATAAATAAGGCAAAAGAACTGGGCATGGATATCATCACGGTATTTTTTACAATGATACAGGAGATGAATGTTGACGAGACCGTGCGTTATTTTCAGTCGCAGGGTATCGAGGGGCTTATCGTATGCGGGCTTTCAAAGCAGGATGTAACGATACGCAGAGTGGTCAGAAGCGGCAGGTTTAAGACGGTCCTGATAGACGCCCCGGGTGTTTCAAATGATACGTCGAGCATTCATATCGATAATGAGCTTGCCCAATATGAGGTGGCGAAAAAATTTGTACTGGAGAGCGGCGGCAGTAAGATACTCTATATCGCGGGCAAAAAGAACGGATATGTGTCCGAGGAACGTATGCGCGGTATGAAGAGGCTTGCGTGGGAGCTTGGGCTTACGGTATACACAAGGACAGGAGGTTTCAGCGAACTGGAAGCACGCAGGATAACGATGAAGTATGCCGGAAATAAAGACGCGATAATATGCGCGTCGGATCTGATGGCTATAGGCGCGATGAAAGCGCTGATAGATATGGATATTTACCGTCCGGTATGTGGTTTTGACGGAGTGAGCCTTATGGGGTATGCTGGCAAGCAGATGCACACGGTAAAGCAGGATTTCCAAAATATCGCGGCATGCGCCGTAGAGGAGCTTGCGGGACTTATTGAGGGCAGGAGCGGCAGGGAGGTCATAATGCCGCATGAACTTATCAGGATCAAGTATCTTGATGTAATATCTTAAAATAACACACATTATGAAACATTGCGCGGAAGGCGCGGAAAAGGAGAGAATGAAAGATGAGTGTAAAGGCAGATCTTGAATCAGTAACACAAAAAATGTACGGAAAGACCATAAGGGAGCTTGACGACAGGCAGCTTTACTATGCAGTCCTTAATATGACCAAGGATATGATGAACGGCAAAGGGCGCATCAGAGGAAATAAAAAGGTCTATTATATTTCCGCGGAATTCCTTATCGGTAAGCTGTTATCCAACAATCTGATAAATCTCGGGATATATGATGAACTGGAGCAGGTTTTGAAAGAAGAAGGCAGGTCGCTTAGCGTTATTGAGGAGATAGAGCCTGAACCTTCTCTTGGCAATGGCGGACTCGGCAGGCTTGCGGCATGTTTTCTCGACTCTATCGCAAGTCTCGGGCTTGCGGGGGACGGCATCGGACTGAATTACCATTTCGGGCTTTTCAAGCAGGTATTTAAGAACAGGATGCAGACGGCAGAGAAAAATGACTGGATAGAAGAGCAGTCATGGCTTACAAAGACGGATATTTCTTTCCCTGTGTATTTTGGCAACAAAAAAGTTATGTCAAGGCTTTACGATATTGATGTGGTGGGATATGATCAGGGCGTCAATAAGCTTCATCTGTTTGACATTGAAACCGTTGACGAGAGCATTGTTGAGGACGGCATAGATTTCAACAAAGAGAATATTGACAAAAACCTTACACTGTTCCTTTATCCTGACGACTCTGATGAGGCAGGGCAGCAGCTGCGGATCTACCAGCAGTATTTTATGGTATGCAACGGTGCGCAGCTTATCCTCAAAGAATTAAAAGAGAACGGATATGATCTTCATAAACTTAACGAGCACGTGGTGATACAGATAAACGACACGCATCCGACTATGGTCATTCCCGAACTTATCCGCATCCTTACTGAGCAGGAAGGGTTCAGCATGGACGAGGCGATCGATGTCGTGAGCAGGACATGTGCATACACCAACCATACGATACTTGCGGAAGCGCTTGAAAAATGGCCGGTCGAATATCTTGATAAAGTAGTTCCGCAGCTTATGCCTATAATCAAGGAGCTTGACAGGCGTATAGCCGTTAAATACACTGACGAGAAAGTGCAGATCATTGACAGGAGCGGCAGAGTGCATATGGCGCACATCGATATCCATTATGGTTTTTCAGTAAACGGTGTTGCGGCTATCCATACGGAGATTTTAAAGAACAGTGAGTTGAATCGGTTTTATAAGATCTATCCGGAGAAGTTCAACAACAAAACAAACGGTATCACGTTCAGAAGATGGCTGTTATCATGCAACAAGGAGCTTGCGGCATGCATCTCAAAAACCATAGGGGACGGGTATAAAAAGGATGCAAAGGAACTTGAAAAATTGCTGGGGCACATAGATGATGAGGCGCTTCTTTCAGAGATAAAGGCAATCAAGAAAGCAAAAAAGGAAGAGCTTGCAAAGCATATCAGGGAGAATGAGGGACAGGAGATAGATCCTGATTCAATATTTGATATTCAGATCAAGCGTCTGCATGAGTATAAACGTCAGCAGATGAACGCGCTTTACATTATACACAAGTACCTTGAGATAAAAAGAGGAAAGAAACCTTCAACGCCTGTCACATTTATATTCGGCGCAAAGGCGGCACCCGCGTATATCATAGCGCAGGATATCATACATCTGCTTCTCGTGCTTGAGGAGATAGTGAACAACGACCCTGACGTAAAAGACTATATGAAAGTGGTAATGGTAGAGAATTACAACGTAAGCTACGCGGAAAAGCTTATTCCCGCCTGCGATATTTCAGAACAGATATCGCTTGCTTCAAAGGAGGCAAGCGGCACGGGCAATATGAAGTTTATGCTTAACGGTGCTGTAACACTTGGTACGAGCGACGGTGCTAACGCTGAGATAAATGAGCTTGTGGGCGACGACAATATATATATCTTCGGTGAAAAATCCGAGCAGGTCATCGAGCATTATGAAAAATCGGATTATGTTGCAAAAGACTTTTACAAAAACAGCAAGGTCATAAGAGAAGCGGTTGATTTCATTACAAGCAGTGAAGTACTGAAAGCAGGAAATGTTGAACGCCTTACGAGGCTTCAGAAAGAACTTATCAATAAGGACTGGTTTATGACGCTGCTTGACCTTGAAGATTATATCGCAGTCAAAGACCGTATGTTTGAGGATTACAGGGATGAGGCGAAGTGGAAGCGCATGATGCTTGTAAACATAGCGAAAGCAGGTTTCTTCTCATCTGACAGGACGATTGCCGAATATAACAATGACATTTGGAAACTGAATTGAGTTTAATACGTATTGCGGCAGAACGGCGGGGGGCATCTCTCCGCCGTTTTGTGCAATTTTTATAAAATAAAAAATATTTTTATGCACAATTCTGTATTGTAATCAACGGGTTATGATGATATCATAATTTTAACGATGGAAACGTTACCGAAAACGTTGCCGACATATACATATAAATGATATCGGAGGTAATTTATGAGAAGATGTGGTGTTTTGATGCCGATAGCCAGTCTGCCGTCAAGATTTGGGATTGGCGGTTTTTCAAAAGAGGCGTATGATTTTGTGGACTTTTTGGCGGCGTCAGGTCAGACTTTATGGCAGATACTGCCGCTTGGACCTACGGGGTACGGCGATTCGCCCTATCAGTCATTTTCCACATTTGCGGGCAATCCGTATTATATAAGTCTGGACAGCCTGATAGACGAAGGACTTCTTAGCGAAAAAGAGTGCGAAAGCGCGGACTATGGCGACGACCCGGAGAAGATCGACTATGAGAAGATATACAAAACGAGATTTAAGCTTTTAAGAAAAGCGTTTGAGAGGGCTGATATAAGTAAAAACGACGATTATCTGAAATTTGTCGATGAAAATAAAGAGTGGCTTAATGATTATGCTATGTATATGGCTGTCAAGGACTCGCTTGGCGGCATATCGTGGATAGAGTGGGATGAGGATATAAGGCTCAGAAAGCCCGGCGCTATCGCTTCATATGGCAGAAAGCTTAAAAAAGACATTGATTTTTACTGCTATCAGCAGTATTTGTTTGCGCTGCAGTGGGATGCGCTTAAGAAATACGCGAACAAAAAGGGGATAAGCATAATAGGCGATATCCCTATATATGTAGCGTTCGACAGTGCCGATACATGGGCAAATCCCGAACTTTTTCAACTTGATGAGAAAAACATTCCTACGGCGGTAGCGGGATGTCCGCCTGACGCTTTTTCGGCGACGGGACAGCTTTGGGGCAATCCGTTATACAAGTGGGAGTACCACGAGAAGACGGATTATGATTGGTGGCTGAGGCGTCTTGCGTATTGCTTTAAGATATACGATATAGTGCGTATCGACCATTTCAGAGGATTTGACGAATACTGGGCGGTTCCCTATGGCGATGAGACGGCGGAGAACGGAGAGTGGCGTCCGGGTCCGGGTTACAGGCTTTTTGCGGCTATGAAAAAAAAGCTCGGCAATCGTGATGTCATTGCCGAGGACTTGGGATTTCTTACGCCAAGCGTGTTAAAGCTTGTAAAAAAGACAGGATATCCCGGGATGAAAGTGCTTCAGTTTGCGTTCGACTCAAGGGAAGAAAATGATTATCTTCCATACAATTATCCAAAGAACTGCGTGGTTTATACAGGAACGCATGACAATGACACAGTCGCGGGGTGGGTTCCCTCGATATCGAGAAATGACCGCAGGTTTGCAAAAAAGTTTTTAGGTGTACGCCGCAACAGCGATATCTGTAAGAGCCTTATACGCACGGCACTTGCGAGTGTGGCTGACACTGCTGTGATACCTTTGCAGGATTATCTTGGGCTTGACAGCAAGGCGAGGATAAACACGCCGTCAACACTGGGCGGCAATTGGGAGTGGCGAGTGGATAAAGAGGCGTTCACGCAGGAGCTTAAGGATGAGATGCTTGAACTTGCGCGGCTTTACGGCAGAGCGCCGCGCCGTAAGGGAAAAGGGGTATGACGGTGTTTGAACCTACAATAAAAGATATAGCCAAACTTTGCGGAGTGGGTGTGAGCACAGTGTCGCGGGCGATAAACAACCACCCCGATATAAATCCCGAGACAAAAGAAAAAATCCTTCATACTATTGAAGAATACGGCTATGTGCCAAACAATAGCGCCCGTAATCTTAAACGTTCGGATACCAAGGCAGTCGGGGTGCTCATAAAGGGTATCACCAATCCGTTCTTTACGAACATGATAAGCGTAATAGAGGCGGAGTGCAAGAAAAAGCATTATTCAATGGTACTTCTGCACATAGAGGCGGATGAAGACGAAGTTGATGTGGCGCAGATGGTCGTCAAGGAAAAGCGTCTGCGCGGCATCATATTTTTAGGCGGGCTGTTTTCACATTCGGAGGAAAAGCTTAAGAAGCTGAAAGTGCCGTTTGTATTCAGCACTACGGCTATATTATCGGATAATATAAGCAAAAGCTTTTATTCCCACATAGGCGTTGATGACCGCAGGGAAAGCGCTAGGATGACGGAATACCTGATAAGCCGCGGGCATAGAAAAATAGCGATACTTGTAGCGGAGGCTGACGAGGAAAGCGTCGGGAAACTCCGCCTTGAGGGGTACTGCGATGCGCTTGCTGCCAACAACATAGAGATAAATGAACGGCTCATATGCCATGCAAATAATAACATAAGTCATTTTTCGATGGAGAACGGATATGCCACGGCAAAAAAACTTCTTGAGAGCGGGGAAAGCTTTACCGCTCTTTACGCAGTGGCGGACACTCTCGCGATAGGCGCGGTAAGAGCGCTGTATGAGGCAGGGCTGCAAGTCCCAAAGGACATATCTGTTGCGGGATATGACGGCATAGAACTTTCAAATTATACTATTCCGAGACTTACTACGATGAGCCAGCCGACAGAGGAGATGGCAAAGGACACAGTAAGACTTCTGTTTAATATTATCTCAGGCAGGTCAGAACACAGGCACATCACTTACGATGCGCATCTTGTAGTGAATGAATCCGTAAGAAGCATAGAGATAAAAAGCATATGAGTTTTATAGTGACAACGCGGTACATGCTGTGGTAAACTTAAATAAAAAAATGAACTGCCTTTTGGCAAAATGGAGGAGTTATATGAAAATTGCAGTAGCAGGTATCGGATATGTGGGACTTTCAAACGCTGTTCTGCTTTCACAGAATAATGAAGTAGTTGCGGTAGATGTTGTTCAGGAAAGAGCAGATATGATCAACAACAGGAAGTCGCCCATTGTTGATAAGGAAATACAGGAATATCTAAGCGGAAGAAAACTTGACCTCAGCGCGACTACGGACGGTGAAAAGGCATACAGTGAGGCTGATTATGTCATTATAGCCACTCCGACGAATTACGATCCAGATATGAATTATTTTGACACAAGTTCTATCGAGGCAGTCGTGGAGCTTGTCCTTAAAGTGAACCCAAAGGCTGTGATGGTAATAAAATCAACTGTCCCGGTAGGTTATACCCAAAAGCTGAGGGAACGTTATAAAATAGACAATATCATCTTTTCACCCGAATTTTTGCGGGAGGGCAGGGCGCTTTATGACAATCTGTATCCGTCGCGCATCATTGTGGGCGAGGAGTCTGAGCGCGCAAAAGTGTTTGCGGATCTTCTTAAGCAGGGTGCGATAAAGAAAGATATCGATGTGTTGTTTACAGGCTCAACGGAGGCGGAAGCAATCAAGCTTTTTGCCAATACGTATCTTGCGCTGCGTGTAGCTTATTTTAACGAGCTTGATACTTACGCGGAGGTCAGAGGGCTGAACACCAAACAGATAATCGACGGCGTATGCCTTGATCCGAGGATAGGCACTCATTATAACAATCCTTCGTTCGGTTACGGCGGTTACTGTCTGCCAAAAGACACCAAGCAGCTTCGCGCCAATTATGCCGATGTGCCGAACAATCTTATATCGGCTATCGTGGAGTCAAACACTACGCGTAAAGATCATATAGCGAAGATGATACTGGACAGGAAGCCTAAGAAAGTAGGTATTTACAGACTTACAATGAAAACCGATTCCGATAATTTCAGGCATTCGGCAATTCAGGGAATAATGAAGCGCATCAAAGCAAAAGGCGTTGAGGTGATAGTTTATGAGCCGACGATGAAGGAAGACAGTTTCTTTAATTCAAGGGTCACAAGGGATCTTGACAGTTTTAAATCAGAGTGTGATGTTATCATCGCCAACAGGGTTTCTGAAGATTTAAAGGATGTGGAGGATAAGATCTATACAAGGGATCTATTTGGACGTGATTAGGAACGGAGCATTTTCATGAGATCATTTATAAAGGTATGCGCGGCTGTGCTTTCGGCAGCGTTTATTCTTGGCGGCTGCGGCAGTAAGACAGGCAATGAGAATATTTCAAAGGGTATGGAGTTTCTCGAGCAGTATGATTATCAGTCGGCACTTGACAGTTTTGAAGCGGCGATAGTATATAACGAGGACAACCAGCTTTTGTACAGAGGAGAGGGACTTGCGTATATGGGTCTTGGCGACTATGAGAGCGCCAAGTCTTCATTTCTCAAGTCTATTTCCTATGCTGACCACATAACAGGGCTTGAATACGACACGAACTATTATCTGGCGGTAACATATATGAAATTGGGTCAGTATGAAGAGGCAGAGCGCATATATTCGGCTATCATAGGGCTTGAGAAGAAGGCTGTTGACGCTTATTATATGAGAGGCTGCACTTTCCTTAAACAAAATAATTATGAAGCAGCGATAGCTGATTTTGAGAAAGCGTTTTCGCTTGAACCGGACAATCTTGAACTTGTCACGGACGCATTTGTGGAAATGCAGGCGGCAGGTTATGCAGAAGAGGGAAAGACATACCTTGAAGAATTTATGAGCAGTAAAGGCGACGACCTTGAAGACGGTGAGAAAGGCATCATGTATTACTATTTGGAGGACTATGAGAATGCGCATATTTATTTGGATGCCTTTGTAAACGGCGATGACCCGGGGCTTTCACTGATACTTGGAAAAACTTATGAGAAGCTTGGCGATATAAATTATGCGGCGGTAGTCTATCAGACATATCTTTCCGCCAATTCGCCTGACGCGGCGATATACAACAGTCTTGGCATCTGCCTTATGCAGCAGGAGAAATACGCGGAGGCTGTTGACGCATTTGCGGCAGGGATCGAACTTGGAGATACGGGATATCTTCAGGAGCTTAAATACAACCTGATAGTAGCAAACGAAAAAATGGGCAATTTTTCACAGGCAAAGACGATGGTAAATGAATATCTTACAACGTATCCCGACGATGAAAAGGCTAAACGTGAGGCGGACTTTTTAAGCACGCGCTGAGAGCGGCGTATAAATGCCCAAAATACAATATATTGTGCCTGCATAATAAAGAACATATGATATTTAGTGGTGTTCGATTGACTTAATTCCTTTTATCTGATATGATTAGAGTTGGAGTGTATTATAAATATCAGACAATTCTACGGATAAGGGAAGGAGTAAGGTTAAATGTTTGATGTTATCAAAAGAGATGGCAGCCGTGCCGAATTTAAGATCGAGAAAGTGAGCGGCGCTATCATCAAAGCATTTGACGCTACGCAGGTACAGTACAATAATGATGTGACAGACCTTCTTTCGCTGAGGGTCACAGCGGATTTTCAGGACAAAGTGCATGACGCGGCGGTCAATGTAGAGGATATTCAGGACAGCGTTGAAAAGGTGCTTGAAGAGGCGGGATATACTACCGCGGCTAAAGCGTTCATCCTCTACAGGAAACAGCGCGAGAAAATGCGCAATATGAAATCTACGATACTTGACTACAAAGAAGTGGTCAACAGTTACGTCAAAGTTGAGGACTGGAGAGTTAAGGAGAACTCAACCGTTACATATTCCGTTGGAGGTCTGATCCTGTCAAACTCGGGAGCGGTCACGGCAAATTACTGGCTCTCAGAGATATATGATGAAGAGATAGCGAACGCGCACAGAAACGCGGATATACATATCCATGATCTGTCAATGCTCACGGGCTACTGCGCAGGATGGTCGCTGAAGCAGCTTATAAAAGAAGGACTTGGCGGCATCACAGGTAAAATAACATCTGCTCCCGCTAAGCATCTTTCAGTGCTCTGCAATCAGATGGTCAATTTCCTCGGCATAATGCAGAATGAATGGGCGGGCGCTCAGGCATTTTCGTCTTTCGATACATATCTTGCCCCTTTTGTGAAAGCTGACAACCTTTCTTATAATGAAGTGAAGAAATGTATAGAAGCATTTATATACGGAGTGAACACGCCGAGCCGATGGGGGACGCAGGCGCCGTTCAGCAATATCACGCTTGACTGGACAGTACCTAATGATCTGGCGGAGCTTCCCGCAATCGTGGGCGGCGAGGAGATGGACTTCTGCTACAAGGACTGCAAGGCTGAGATGGATATGATAAACAAGGCGTTTATCGAGACAATGATCGAAGGTGACTCGAACGGCAGAGGATTTCAGTACCCTATCCCGACATATTCAATAACACGAGATTTCGACTGGTCGGACACGGAAAACAACAGACTTCTTTTTGAAATGACAGCAAAATATGGGACACCGTATTTTTCAAATTATATCAACTCTGATATGGAACCTTCGGATGTACGCAGTATGTGCTGTCGTCTGAGGCTTGATTTGAGAGAACTTCGTAAAAAAACAGGTGGTTTCTTTGGCTCGGGCGAGAGTACGGGAAGTGTCGGTGTCGTTACGATAAATATGCCTCGTATCGCATATCTTGCAAAGGATGAGGCGGACTTTTACAAGCGTCTTGACAAGCTGATGGACATAAGCGCGCGTTCGTTAAAGATAAAGCGTAATGTCATATCAAAGCTTTTGGACGAGGGGCTTTACCCATATACCAAGCGTTATCTTGGCAATTTCGATAATCATTTTTCAACGATAGGGCTTATCGGTATGAACGAGGCGGGACTCAATGCGTCATGGATAAGAAAGGATCTGTCACATAAGGAAACGCAGGAGTTTACAAAGGCAGTGCTGAACCATATGAGGGAGCGTCTGTCGGATTATCAGGAGCTTTACGGCGATCTTTATAATCTTGAAGCTACGCCTGCGGAGAGTACGACTTACAGACTTGCAAAACACGATAAAAAGAACTGGTCTGATATAATAACGGCGGGAAAAGAGGGCGATACGCCTTACTATACAAATTCATCGCATCTGCCTGTTGATTATACTACGGATATTTTTGATGCGCTTGATATTCAGGATGAGCTGCAGACACTTTATACATCGGGAACTGTTTTCCATGCCTTTCTGGGTGAAAAGCTTCCCGACTGGAAAGCGGCTGCAAAGCTTGTAAGGACGATCGCGGAAAACTATAAACTGCCGTATTATACGATGTCGCCGACATACTCTATATGCAGGGAGCATGGATATTTAAGCGGCGAGCAGAAGCGATGCCCCAAGTGCGACAAGGTAACTGAGGTTTACAGCCGTATCACGGGATATTACAGACCTGTGCAGAACTGGAATGACGGAAAGCTTCAGGAATATGCCAACAGAACGGAATACAAGATGGGCAATAACGTCTATGAGGCGCACGAGAAGCTCAATGTCAAGGCAGTTGAGAAAAAAGCCGCTGAGGACAGGCGCACGGCAATGCGTTCGGGTACAAAGACTATTCTGTTTACCACAAAGACCTGCCCTAACTGCAAGCTTGCCAAAGAATATCTGAAAAATATCGACTATACCGTGATAGATGCGGAAGAAAACTCAGAACTTGCCATAAAGTACGGTGTTATGCAGGCGCCTACGCTTGTTATCGAGGCAGGACAGTCGCGTCAGAAGTATGTCAATGTTTCAAATATTAAGAAGTATGCGGATTTTATGAAAGTAGTCAACACGTAGTGACGGCAGCGCCGCGGATGGGAGTATGGATATGATGACAGATAAGCTTATTGATAAGATAAGGAAGACAGGCGCGCCTATTGTGGTAGGGCTTGACCCTATGATGAAATTTGTGCCTGAGCATATAAAACGGCTTGCCTTTGAGGCAAAGGGCGAGACACTTGAGGGCGCGGCAGAAGCAATATGGCTTTATAATAAAGAAATCATAGATAAGACTTATGACCTGATACCTGCCGTAAAACCGCAGATAGCTATGTATGAGCAGTTTGGCATCGCCGGACTTGCCGCATTTAAAAAGACGGTTGATTACTGCAAAGAAAAAGATTTGATAGTGATAGGCGACGTAAAGCGCGGTGACATAGGCTCTACATCGGAGGCATACGCGGCGGCACATCTTGGCAGGGTCAATGTAGGGAGCAGTGTGTGCGCCGGCTTTGACGAGGATTTTGCAACGGTAAATCCGTATCTTGGAAGTGACGGTATACAGCCGTTTATAAATATCTGCAAAGAGGAGAAAAAGGGTATCTTTATTCTTGTAAAGACTTCTAATTCAAGCAGCGGCGAGTTTCAGGACAGGCTTGTAAAAGACAAAGATACGGAGCGCCCGCTTTATGAGATAGTCGGTGAGAAAGTGGCTGAATGGGGCGAGCAGCTTGTGGGAGAGAATGGTTACAGCAGTGTCGGCGCTGTGGTAGGCGCGACTTATCCCGAGCAAGGGCGCGTGCTGCGCAGGCTTATGCCAAAGACTTTTATACTTGTGCCCGGATATGGCGCACAGGGCGGCAAAGGAAAGGATCTGATACATTTCTTTGACGATAACCGTTTAGGGGCAATCATCAATTCGTCAAGAGGAATAATAGCCGCATATCAAAATGAAAAATATGAAAAATTCGGCGCCCTGAATTTTGCCGATGCGTCAAGACAGGCAGTGATCGATATGATAGAGGATATCGATCAGGCGTTTGCGGGCGTGGAAAGATAGGGCAGTATTGAATATATGCGGACAGATAAGGGAGGAGTGACAGTATGAGTGATAATGAATTGCTGCTGGCGATATCGGATATGATGGATAAAAAACTCAGCTCGCAGCTGCAGCCGATTGAGAACAAGCTGAAAAGAGTTGAAATGACACTAGAGAATAATATTGTGCCCAGACTGCAAAATATAGAAGCCTGTTATACATCTACATATGATAGGTATAAGGATTATGCAGATAGAATGGAGGCTGCCTTTGCAGACATTGAAATCATGAAAAAGGTAATCGCTGAACACAGTGCAAAATTACAAAAAATATCATAGAAATATTAATATGAGGCGCAAGGCTGTTGAGGATATTATGCTTTGCGTCTTTTTTTGCGCCTGCAAATGCACAAAAACAATACTTTACGTTGACGATACTTACGTTTTAGAGCTAATTTAGATATAAATATGTGAGAATGATCTTAATTCATTAAGCATATTTATGTTCATGCTCATACGGAGGAAGATATGGCACAACGGGTACGCCGCGGAAAAAGTAATAACAGGAATAGGAATAAAGCTAAAGCCGGTTCCAAAAAGCAAAGGCGCATTTATGAAATGCGCAGACGCAGACGAAAGAAAAGCATACTTTTTGTTTTGGTATTGGTATGCTTTGTACTGATGGCATTTAAAATAAAGGACACAAATGTGCAGATCGAGGAAATAAAGACGGCGCTTAAAAATGCACAGACAGCATATGAAGCTGAAAGGCAGCAGCTTTTGACCGTTGCGGGTAAAGACGCGGATATATATACGTACGCGGAGAGCGTCAATGTGACGGCGGTTGCCAAGCCTGTAAAGCGCACAAGAGCTGAAGCAGTTAAAAAGCTTAAAGAACTGGGCAGCGATAATGACGATATTGCGCGCATCGCAAAACACGAAGCTGATTATCCTGAGGAACTGATCCTTGCCTTGGCAAATAATCCTGAAATGGCTGATTTTGCCGCTAATTACAGGGAATATATAAAAGATCCGCCCGCAGATGAGCTTTCAAAGCTTACTGCCGGTGAGAAAGAGCAGAAATATCCGCTTTTCCTTCAGTGGGACAGGCGGTGGGGATATAAGCCGTACGGCGAAAGCTGCATCGGGCTTGCAGGCTGCGGTCCTACGTGCCTTTCAATGGTGCTGTTTTATCTGACAGGGGATGCGTCATGTACGCCTGATAAGGTTGCAAAATACAGCATGGAAAATGGTTTTTATGTCGCAGGCACGGGTACATCCTGGGCTTTGATGGAGAATGTGCCTTTTCATAAACTGACGGTAACAAAACCAAGCCTTTCGCGGACGGCACTGGTGGGGGCGCTTGAAAACGGATGCGTTATCATATGCGCTGTCGGCAGCGGTGATTTTACCACAGAGGGGCATTTTATCGTGATATATGGGTATGATGAAGACGGATTTATGGTAAATGATCCAAACTGCGCGGCAAGGAGCAGAAGAAGATGGGGCTATGACGAAATCGCGGGGCAGGTGAAGAGTATTTGGGCGTATGATGACTGAATTTTGTGTTGTTGAGTGATTTTTTGTGAGAATTTGAGTTCCGTTTGAGATTATTTGAGTTCTATTTGAGATTATTTGAGTTTCATTTAAGATTTAACGAATTATATTTGAGTTTATTGCATAAACTTAAATATAATGGTAAAATATAAAAAATAAAGGAGAGGAACTCAAATGACAACTGAAGAATTAATCGAAAAATTAGAACTGATTCAAAAAAATAAATGCGAAACTTCAACTCTTGAGATAAAAAGTGCAGAACAAGGCTGTCCCAAGCACCTGTATGATACTCTGTCAGGATTTTCTAATATCCGTATTGGGGACAGCGATGAACCAATGACGGAATATGAAATATACAGCTATGAAGCTTACAGGAAAAAATATCAGGATGATGTAAGAAGCATTAAACGCGCGGCATTTACATCATTAAGGCAGGATCTGTTAGCGCAGTATATTGATCTGTTAAAAATAGGGAAGCCGCATCTGGCGGCAATATCGGATAACGAAATATATGAGCTTATGGGTATAAAGCGCGATGGGGAAGTTACATTGAGTGCGGTTATGAATTTTAGCGCATACCCACAGGCATATTTTCCACAGTTATGTATTATTGCGATGGTGGTTCCGGGAAAAGAGATCGGAGCAGTAGGGGAAGCGGGTGAGAGATTTAGAGACAATAAGCGTATTGAGGGAACTATAACTGAAATGCTGGAAGGCGCTATGCAGTTTGTACGCAGGAATATGAGTACAAAGACGATTATTGATCCGCAGACAGGAAAACGCGAGGATAGGACAGATTATCCTGTCATGGCAGTCAGGGAAGTGATCCTCAATGCACTGGTGCATCGTGATTACAGTATTCATACAGAAGGCATGCCGATCCAAATAATAATGTATGACGACAGGATGGAGATTAAAAATCCGGGCGGAATATATGGAAGAATACGTGTAGATCAATTGGGAAAAATTCAGCCTGACACAAGAAATCCGGTGCTTGCATCTGAACTTGAAGTGTTAAAGATCACAGAAAACCGTTATTCCGGCATTCCGACTATAAGAAGAGCAATGAAGGATTATGCTTTGGAAGAGCCGGAGTTTGTGGATGAAAGGGGCAGCTTTACAGTAAAGTTATACAAGCATAAAGGTACAGATAAAACAGAGAAGGCAGAAAATTTATATGAAAACGATTTGGTACTTTTCTGTAAAACGCCAAGAACGCGAAAAGAGATATGTGAATATTTAGGACTAAATTCTGTGACTTATGCAATACAGTCGTATGTTATGCCCTTGGTTGAAAAAGGCGTGATAAAGATGAGTATTCCCGATAAACCAAAGAGTCAGAAACAATTATTTTACAGTGTTATATAAGCAAAATATAAGAAAAAAATTATGGGTCACAGCAGGATTGAATGAATGATGTGATGGGGTGTCGGACGAAGATTATGCAGCACAGAGGCTGAAATTTATAAGATAAGGTAAAGCTTATGAGTATGAGCGAACTGAAGATACCAAAGGATTTGCAGGGGTTACGGTATGATTGAATTGCAATTCTTCCAAATATTAGTTATACTTAATATATGCTGATAATCAGCATTAAAGCAACCCAAAAGTCAGCACTGCCGTTTATGCTATGCGGCGGCGCGTTATTCTCATATGAACTCTCGGAATCTTGAGTAGTTCATGCCAGCTAAACTCTGGCAAGCACTTTGAAAAGTAAATATTATTAG
>CANREB010000031.1 GCA_947629525.1 uncultured Lachnospiraceae bacterium | reverse complement strand
GGCTGATGGATGAACTATATGGCAGAGCAAAAATTCAGTCTTATTTGGAATTATTTATAGATGAATAATTGTTTTCAAAGTAATTAAGCTGCCAAAGGCATATAACAAAGTTAATATGCCGATGAAAATTGAAATGATTTCAAAAGCTGTCATATCATGGCATCCGCGAGGCGGTGTTTGGTGGGAATATGCGTGATATCAACCTAATATTTATCTAAGGAAATGAAAAAACGTTATACATAAGAAGGTTTAAGATATGGTTAAGAATATAGCAGTGGTTAGCTTATCCTCAGGAGTATTGGGGGAGGATTTTGTTGAACATGAAGTGAAAATTGGATTAAGGAGATTGAGGGGTGCTGGAATCAATGTAGAATTTATGCCTAATGCATTAAAGGGCATAAAATATCTGAGAGAGCATCCGGGAAAAAGGGCTGAGGATTTACTGTATGCCTTTAAGGAACCTAAATATGATATGGTATTATGTGCTATTGGCGGAGATGATACATATCGACTTTTACCTTTTTTATTTGATAACCATGAGTTGGAAAGGGTGGCTTCAAACAAGATATTTTTAGGCTTTTCTGATACCACATTTAATCATTTTATGTTTCACAAAATTGGTATCAATACTTTTTATGGACAATCTTTTCTTGCAGATATTTGTGAGATTGGTCCGGATATTCTTGATTATACAAAGCGCTATTTTAATGAATTGATAGAAACAGAGACAATTAGAGAGGTTCGTCCTAGCCATATTTGGTATGAGGAACGTACTGATTATTCAATTGATAAAGTGGGTACTTCACTCAAATCACACACTAACAATGGCTATGAACTATTATGTGGAAATCCTATTTTTTCCGGAAAAATTCTTGGAGGTTGCATAGACTCTATTTATGATTTCTTTTGCACAGATAGGTATGAGGATATACCGGAACTTTGTGAAAAATATCAACTATTTCCTAAGAAAGAGGAGTGGAGAGGAAAAATACTTTTGATAGAGACATGTGAAGAAAAAATGTCTTCTGTGAAATATAGAAAAGCCCTAGAATTATTAAAAGAAAAAGGAATTTTTGATGTTATCTCTGGAGTATTAGTGGGAAAACCAGTTGATGAGCAGTATTATGATGAATATAAGCAAATATTGTTAGAAACAATTAATAATAATATTTCTATAGTTTATAATGTAAATATTGGGCATGCACAACCAAGGTGTATAATACCTTTTGGGGTTAATGCTACAGTAAATGTTAATGAACAGATTATTCGATTTGAGCATTAAAGCAAAGTTTTAATAGTTGATTGGGTGTTATTGTAGCGTCAAATCCGACGCTTACTGCGCCACAACAATCATTATATTCAGACCTTCAAAAAGCGTCGGCACTTAGCGAAGCAAGCTGCAAAGCGCCGCTGAACTTAGTGTCCGCTGCGCTTTTTGGGAGCGCAAGCGTGTCTGAAATATATGTATGTCACTGGTGGGGCTGGCGTAGTGGAGTGGAAAAAAATATATTCACCCATACTATTTATTGTTCGCAAAAGACAAGTTTAACGAATAGTTATCGAAAATCCCGATACTTCATAATATAAAATATCGGGTTGAGCTCACTTCAGGTCATCATCAATATTGTGCGGTTTATCCGGCTGTTCATTATCATTTGTGTTGAGAAACCTGCGTTTTTTATGTTTTATTAATATCCGATTTACATTATTGAACGGCTTATTGTCATCAACAGAAAAATCAACAAAATTGTTATTCTCGGTATTTATATAAAGAAGCCTTAAATATCTTCCTGTATCTGCAGGCAGTTTTTTGTCAATAAGCTTTGATTCGATCAGCGACTTTAAGAACGCAAATATTATCGCAAATACAGGGACACCAAATATCATTCCCGGTATTCCGAAAATACCGCCAAACAATGTTATTGAAAAAATCACCCAAAAGCTTGACAGACCCGTAGAACTTCCGAGGATTTTAGGTCCTATGATATTTCCGTCAGCCTGTTGAAGCAAAATTATCACTATAAGGAAATAAAATGCCTGAACCGGATCAACAAGTAAAATGAGCAATATGGACGGAATTGCCCCCAAAAACGGTCCAAAAAACGGAATAATGTTCGTAATCCCGATTATCACGCTGATAAGCACATTAAACGGCGTATGAAGGATTTTAGTTACGATAAAACATATTATCCCAATTATGATAGAATCCAAAATTTTGCCTACGAAAAATCCACCGAATGTCTTATTGGCAAAACGTACATTGTTTATCAGGCGGTTTGCCGATTCAAGAGGCATAAACGCATATGTTATTTTTTTTGCCTGTGCGGCAAATAATTCCTTGCTTGCAAGCAGATATATTGAAATGATAAAGCCTATGATCAAATTCCAAAGTTCCTTTAATACTGAATATACGCTGCTTGATATAACAGATACCGTGGCAAGAATGTTATTTATCTGCGGCAGAATGCGCGTTTCAAACGTTCTTTCCAAATCTATCGAAGATTTGTCTATCATGCTTGTAACACTTTTCTCTATATCCGGGTTATTTTCCAAAATATCAGACACAAGCCTGTTGAGTTCACTTATATATGAAGGAAATTGCTCTATAATAGACAATATACTGTTATAAATCTGTGGGATGACCATCGAAAAAAACAGATAGACACAGGCGATTGCTATTATATCCGTAATCATGATTGCAAATATCCTTTGATGCTTTCTCTTGATATTCAGTTTCAGGCGTTTAAAAACAGGTTTAAAAACACGGCGTTCTATGCCGTTTACAAGCGGATTTAATATATATGCAAGAATAAAGCCGTCTATTATAGGCATTAATATTGCGATAAGACCGTTTAAAGATGATGTTATCCTGTCCAAATGGAAAATGATATAGTAACTTAACAGACCGCCGAGAATAACAAGAAATGCCGTGAGTCCCCATTTGATACAATCTTTATTGTTCTTCATAATTTAAAAAACTACACTCCTATCATATTGGAATATTTCGCATTTTGGTATAAAATATAGATAATATATAATTATATCACAATATCAAAAATTGGAAAGGGTAAATTACTTTGGAAAAGAAAATAAACAACGCCAACTATCATGACGAGCAAAATAAGAAAAATATAGTTCATCTGCGGGAACTGCTGGACACTCTTCCGGCGTTCTGCAGTCAGTATTTCAGAGGGATGCAGGAATATATATCATCACGAACACGAATAGCTTATGCTTATGATATCCGTGTGTTTTTTGAATACCTTCATGACAATAATCCCATATTCAAAAAAACACCAATCAAAGAGTACAAAATAGATATACTGGATCAGATCACACGCCTTGATATAGAAGAATACCTTGAACACTGTACATATTATATAAAAGACGGAAAAGAATATATGAACGACGAACGCGGTAAAGCACGTAAGCTTGCATCCCTCAGGAGTTTTTACAACTATTATTTCAGAAATGAAATGATAGAGAAAAATCCTGCGGCGCTTGTTCCTATGCCCAAACTGCATGAAAAGGAAATAATACGCCTTGATCCCGATGAAGTTGCTATACTGCTTGACACCGCCGAAACAGGCGAAAAACTTACAAAAAAACAGCTTCAATATCACGAAAAGACAAAAGTACGCGATGTGGCACTGCTCACTCTGCTTTTGGGAACAGGGCTGCGTGTTTCCGAATGTGTCGGCATTGATATCCAAGATTTGGATTTTAACAATAATGGTGTTAAAATACGGCGCAAGGGCGGTTATGAGTCTGTTGTGTATTTTGGCGTCGAGGTTGAAACCGCGCTGAAGGATTATCTTGAACAACGCGAGCATATCATACCCGTTGACGGTCATGAGAATGCGCTGTTTTTATCAATACAGAACCGACGCATAACTGTCAGAGCGGTTGAAAATCTTGTAAAGAAATACTCATCACTCGTAACAAACCTGAAAAAAATAACTCCCCATAAGCTTAGAAGCACTTACGGCACTTCCCTGTACCGTGAAACGGGTGACATATATCTTGTAGCTGACGTACTGGGACATAAGGACGTAAACACCACCAGAAAGCACTATGCCGCTCTTGAGGAAGACAGACGCCGTCAGGCTGCCAAGGCTGTTACCCTGCGCGAAAAACGTTAGTTGGTGTTTGATACATATTCGGTTGAATAATATGGTACGATTATATATTCCCCGGCTGTAATGTTATCTGACTTAAGCGCATTCATTGCTTTGACTTCTTTTATGTAGTCGGAGGTATTATCGTAATGTTCTATGTCCATATTGCTGTCGGCGATAGACCATAATGTGTCGCCTTTTTCTATCCTGACACTCTTAAAATATTTATATGAGGGCGGATTGTCCATACTTCTTGCCTGCGATGAAAATGAAATAAACAATACGGATGCGGATATCACAAGCATTATGGACATAATTGATAAGCATAATATGCCGATATTACGTCTTACCTGCCTTTGACGCTGCAATCTCTTTCTGCGCCTTCTCTCTGCTCTTCTTCTTTCCGATACAGATGTCATAACCTTATTATTATCCATAATCTCATCCTCCTGTTTATGTTCTGAAATTATGTCGAACATAATTTCAGAACATTTATTCCGAACAACTGTTTTATTGTATTATATAGAACGTTCGTTTGTTTGTCAATAGATTTTTTGAAAAATTACGAACAAATTTTTGGAATATATGTTTGCATTTTGGGTAAATATATGATATGATGTATTAAAAGGAGGCATAAAATATGGCATATGGTAAGATTACAACTAAACAAAAAGAAATACTGGAGTACATTAAGGCAGAGATTTTACAGAAAGGCTATCCGCCTGCCGTAAGGGAAATATGCGAGGCTGTTCATCTGAAGTCAACATCCTCTGTCCATTCGCATTTGGAAACACTTGAAAAAAACGGATATATACGTCGTGACCCGACAAAACCACGCGCTATTGAGATTATGGACGACAGTTTTCAGATGGTAAGGCATGAAATGGTAAGCATTCCCATCGTGGGCACTGTTGCCGCAGGACTTCCTATTTTAGCTGAACAGAATATAGAAGGATATTTCCCTATCCCGACAGAGATGGTTCCAAGAGGTGAGTCATTCGTTCTTAAAGTAAAGGGTGACAGCATGATAAATGCAGGTATATTTAACGGCGACCAAATATTCGTCAATTCCTGCAATACCGCTCAGAACGGCGATACCGTTGTTGCTTTGGTTGATGATTCCGCTACTGTTAAGACTTATTATAAAGAGAACGGGCATTACAGGCTCCAGCCCGAAAATGACACTATGGATCCTATCATCCTCGATAATGTAGAGATACTTGGAAAAGTATACGGGGTGTTCCGGCTGATAAAAAACTGATAACAGATAAAATCCCTGCCGCTAAAGCAGGGATTTTATTTTATATTTCCACAATCTTCCCATCACGCCACATCCGTTCCAGATCATAATATTCGCGGTTTTCTTTATCAAAGATGTGAACCAGAACATCATTATAGTCAAACAATATCCAGTTTGCACTGTTGTAACCTTCGATATTTTTAGGATAGATGCCGTCATTTGCGAGTTTTTCTTCCACATTGTCGGCAAGCGCCTGTACCTGATTTTTGTTTGTGCCGTTGGTTATCACAAAGAAATCCGCAAGCACTGATATCTCGCTTATATCTATGATACGAATGTCTTCGCCTTTTTTATCCTCAAGCGCGCTCACAATTATCTTTACTTTATCTAAACTTTCCGAATTCATAAACTCCTCCGTTTCATATTTTTGTAGTCTTCTATTTGGCTTACGTTATTTTTCACATAACTGTCGTAAGTCATTTTTGTCATAGTGTCAATGTCGGCATTCTTCTCTTCAAGATATTTCAATGTGTTTGAAAGTATTTTAATGAGCGCCGTATCTATGTCCTCAAAGGCAAGTTTGCGTATCAGGTCAAGTTCGGGGACAGGCTTCCTTGAAGGCTCGATATAATCAGCTATAAATATGATTTTTTCGAGCAGCGACATATTAGGTCGTCCCGTAGTGTGCCATGTGATGGCGTTCAGGATATCTTCGTCATATATGTCAAATCTGCTCTTTGCAATGTACGCCCCGATTTTGCCATGAAGCAGATACGGATGCTGTTTTTCAAACAGGCTGCATGAAATATTATGTTCATCACAGATTTTGATCTTCTTGTCATTATTCATACATTTGGCGCAATCGTGAAGCAGTCCCGCGGTCTCGGCGTGTTTTATGAAATCGGCGTTTGAAGTATCGGGATTGTACTTCATAGCCATCGCAACTGCCGTATATGCCACTCCTAAAGTATGATGATACCTGTCCTTTGTAAGATGTTTTTTCAGATACTTTTTAATTTTTTTCATTGTACAAACACTCCTGAATAATGTAATCGGCTACCTTTGACGGGACAAGATGCTCTATCGGAAGATTATTCTTAACGTTATTTCTTATGTCCGTAGAAGATATATCCGTTTTCGGCATATCAAGATATATGATATCTGCTCCATAGGCTGCCGAAAGGCTGTTTCCCTTTTTCTTAAGCATATCCATATCGTAGTTGTCGCGCACAGCGCATATTATTGTTGAAAGTTCAAAGATCCTTTCAAATTTCCGCCATAATTCAATACTGAAAAGCGAATCAGCGCCCATGATGAAGTAATACTCGTCTTTTGGGTTTTGCTTGGTAAGCTGTTCCAAAGTATCGTAAGTGTAGGTGTTTCCCTGCCTTTGCGCTTCTATTGATGAAAGCTCAAAATACGGGAAATCGGCAATCGCAAGCCGAACCATCTCTACGCGTTTTGAAACATCAAGCACATTTTTTTTCATATATGAATTGCCGCTTGGCATAAACAATACCTTGTCAAGTCCGACTTTTTCATAGGCACTGCGCGCTATCAAAATATGCCCGTTGTGAATAGGATCAAATGTGCCTCCCATTATACCTGTTTTCATAATTTCTCCATGCCGCGTCAAACATATTTTTGTTATTTTGGCAGAATAATCTTCGGGTTGTCTTTAAAAGGTTTATAGAGCACGATTTTTCTGCCGATTACCTGAACTACCTGTGAATGTGTCCTGCCCGCGATAGCATCCGCTATCATCATAGGGTCATCAATGCAATTCTTTAATATACCTATCTTGACAAGCTCATGCGTGTTGAACACTTCCGAAATTGCCTGTACATTCTCAGGGGTGACGGATGACTTTCCTATTTGAAACGAAGTCTCGATATTCATTGCAAGCCCTTTTAAATATGCCCTTTGTTTACTTGTCATATTTCCCATTTCCCAATTCTTCTCCTTTATTTGTAGTAGCTGAAGGCAAGACCGTACATACGCACCGTATCTCCCTCCTGAATGCCAAGCCCTTCAAGCTCATCCAGTATACCGTTGTCTTTCAGGAATTTTTGGAAGAATATAAATCCGCGCTCTGAATCGATATTTGTATATCCAAGCATTTTTTCGATGCGGGGTCCTTCGATAACATATTCCTGCGTTTTGTCATCGTATTCAACCGTATACGGTTCCGTGCCTGTGACAATATCGACTTCGGGATCAAATTCCTGTTCAAATATTGTAGGCGGTTCATTTATCTGTTCAAGAAGACCGTGCACGTAATACAGCAGCTCTTTAAGCCCCTGACCCGAAACAGCGGAAATAGGGAATACCTTGATGCCCTTTGGTTCAAATTCATCACGTATTTTCTGAACAGGGTCTTCTCCGCCGTCGGAATATATGGCGTCTATTTTATTTGCCGCTATTACCTGCGGTCTTTTGGCAATTTCTTCATTATATGTTTCAAGCTCTTTGTTTATCGCATAGATGTCCGCAACCGGGTCTCTTCCCTCTGTGGAAGCTGCGTCCACAAGATGTATAAGTACCTTTGTGCGTTCAATATGGCGCAGAAATTCATATCCCAATCCTACGCCCTCCGACGCTCCTTCAATAAGCCCCGGGATATCTGCAATCACAAATCCCTTGCCGTTTTCCAAATCAACTACCCCCAAATTGGGGTTGAGTGTTGTAAAATGGTAGTCGGCGATCTTTGGTCTTGCATTGGTCACACGTGAAAGCAGAGTTGATTTGCCGACATTCGGAAAACCTACAAGTCCCACATCTGCTATTACTTTCAGTTCAAGCAGCAGATTTAATTCTTTTGAGGGCTGCCCGGGCTGTGCATATTTAGGCGCCTGCATTGTTGCCGTTGCATAATGCTGATTGCCGTTGCCGCCTCTGCCGCCTGTTATAAGTACCTGTCTTTTATTAGCGCCCGACATGTCAGCGATGACTTTGCCTGACTCAAATTCTTTTATAACAGTGCCTTCCGGGACTTTGATGATAATGTCATTGCCGTTTTTGCCGCGCCGGTTCTTCTGGCTTCCGTTTTCACCGTCTTGTGCGCAATACTTTCTGATGTGCCTGAAATCGGTAAGCGTGTTTAAGCCTTCATCCACTTCAAAGATAACGCTGCCGCCCCTGCCGCCGTCGCCGCCGTCAGGTCCGCCGTTCGGGACATACTTCTCACGTCGAAATGATACATGTCCGTCGCCGCCCTTACCGCTTCTGACGTATATTTTTGCTCTGTCTGCAAACATTGATTATCAACCTTTCTGAATTTATGCGAAAAGGCTTCAGGTAGTGCCTGAAGCCTTAAAATTCGTTAGAAGTATACGTCTTATTTCGCCTCTACAGGATAAACAGAAGCCTGTTTTTTGTCTCTGCCTTTTCTCTCGAATCTGAGGACACCGTCTACCAATGCGAATAATGTATCGTCGCCGCCTCTGCCGACATTAACACCCGGATGAATTTTTGTTCCGCGCTGTTTGTATAAAACGTTGCCTGCTTTTACGAACTGACCATCTGCTCTCTTGGCACCTAATCTCTTTGACTCTGAATCCCTGCCGTTCTTTGTAGAACCAACACCCTTTTTATGAGCGAAAAACTGAAGGTTTAACTTCATCATACTTTACACCTCCTTAAATTTCAGGTTTAAATATTTGCTGCCGTATTGTTCTTCAACAGTCTGCAAACCCAATACCATTGCGTCCATCAGAACCTTTGAACCACTGTTTAACTCTTTTTTGAACCTGCAGCCGATAAATCCTTTATCCTCATCGGACTCGACATCTATCTCTTCTGCGGTAACAGCTTCAAGGGCATTGATCGTATTGATGACGAGCATCGATACCGATGCGCACACAATGTCGTTTCCTGCTTTGCCGTACCCCGAATGTCCTGCACAGGTAAAGCGTTTATAACTGTTATCATTGGATTTATAAATTGTAACCGTAGTCATATATTAAGCGTTGATCTTATCAATCTTAACTTCCGTGTATGCTTGTCTATGACCGTTTTTCTTGTGATAGCCTGTCTTTCTCTTATACTTATAAACGATGATCTTCTTACCTCTTCCCTGTCCGAGTACTGTGGCTGTAACAGTAGAGTTGGCAACATCAGCGCCTACCTTAAGAGAATCATTGCTAACAGCGATAACCTGATCAAAAGTTACAGTGCTTCCGTCTTCTGCGTCAAGCTTCTCAATGCGGATGACATCTCCCTCGGAAACCTTGTACTGCTTTCCACCTGTTGCAATAATTGCGTACATATTGCACCTCCTAAAATAATTACTCGCTAACTTTGGTGATACATATTTTGTATGTATACTTCTACCTTATTATGCGGCATACTCATATATACTAACATTCAAACCGTCAAAAGTCAAGCTTTTATATCAAACATTTTTACTTTTTGGATCTTCAACTGTTCGCTGAGTGATTTTGTCGTCTTTTTTCTTGTTATCTCCACGATGCCAAGCGGCGTGATATCTACTATCGTTGTAAGTATATGTTCTTTTGACGCAAGCATTTTAAGCTTCTGCAAAAGCTTTTCCTGATGTTCTTTTCCCATATTTATAAAATCGACCATTATTATGCCCGAAAGATTTCGCAGCCGCATCTGGCGTATTATCTCTTCCGCCGCTTCACAGTTAATATTGTAGATGTACTCCTGATTTTCGCGCTTTACTATATTTTTACCCGAATTGACATCGATGACGTACATAGCCTCTGTCTTTTCTATCACAAGATATGCGCCTGATCTTAACCATACTGTAGGCGAAGTGAGTTCTTTTAGTTTTGTTTCCACACTGTACAGTTTTTGCAGAGGATAAGAACTGTCATCATACAAAACGGTATACGGAAGATTTTCAGGCATGTTTAATGAGACAAATTCTTTAAGTTCATCATAAAGCTGCGCATCATCTGTGATGATCTGACATTCTCCGCTGTTGTGCATCAGGCTGCCATCGTCCCGCAGTGCCGTAAAATACAGAGGCGGTACTTTGTATATGCGGCTGTAACATGTCCTGTGGATCTTTTCATGAAGCAGTTTATCCATCAGAGCGCAGAGATTGGCACATTCCTCTTTAAGTATGCCGCCCTCACTGTCCAAGAGCGACGCGGCGTTTGTGCGGACTACGACACCGTATTTTATATTGTCGGGTATGAGCGCAAGCAGACATTCTTTTTCCGACTTGGTGCATTTCTTTGATACGCCTTTTTCAAGCTTTCCGCTCGTTATCACGCAGTATTTTCCCGCTAACGACAGATTTGTCGTAAAGACAGGCTCTTTTGTACGCACGGCTTCTTTTTCAAGTTGTACGATTATCTCATCTCCCGCAACGACCCTTCCATCGTATGTACGGTTCGTTATTATCGGCTCATATGTGTTTTCAAGCGACAGATAGCCTGTCTTTTTATCCGCGTACTCTATAAAAGCGGCGTTAATGTTTTTTACAACATTTTTGACCTTGGCGATAAAAATATCTCCGATATTTATGCCGTCTTCCTGTACGCAGTCTTCACTGAAAGTTATTGACGTAAGGCGGTTTGACTTCGTATCAAGCGTGAATGACAAAATCCCGTCCATATATCTTGTCAATATATATTTGCGTTCGATCATCAATAGTCACTCCCAATATATCCGAGCGGTTTAAAATCAGGCTGTATGTCATTTCCGATATTAAGATATGTTTCTTCCCTTGTTATCAGCAGTGCATTGTCGTCAGGTATACTGCCGTTCATCTCAAAATATGCTTTCATTACAAGAGAAGGTTTCAGATTGTTTGCACTGCTTGCGTCAACGGTAAGATGTATGGTACTGCCGTCTTCATCCAGACTCAGCCCGTATATATACGGCTTCATATCGAATACCGCTTCGCTGCGTTTTGTTTTCTTTGTCACGGTTATTTCCTGTTGACCGCAAAAGTCATTCAAACTCTCGGCGCTTAGAAACTGCGGTCTGTGCCCTTCCCTGAAACGTATCGAATACGACGCGGCGGCAACGCTTGCCATGGCATTGCCCGAATTGTCGCCGAGAAGTTTTACTTCAAGCACTCTTATTCCGTCTGCCATCTGTCCGTTAAGCGCGTCCATTACCTGTTGGGAACTTGTAAGCGAATTTACTTCTATATCCATATATTCGCCGTTGCTTTCAAGTCCTACGCCGAGCGGCGCTGCAAACGACATGACCTGATGCGGGCTGAATCCCGACGAATATGCGATATCGATACCCGCGCGTCTTATCGCTTTTTGAAAATACCGCATAACATCAAGATGACCTATGAATTTAAGGACTCCATGCTTTGAGAATTTTATACGCAGTTTCATCAGCAGCTTTTCCTTTCTTCAACGCACACGCCGCATCCGAACTTAGCCGCTCCGCATGCGCTGCATTTGACCTTACAGTTTGGCGTTACATTGCCGTTCATTGCATTTTCCCATTCACACCGCAGAAATTCCCTGCTGACGCCGCAGTCGATGAAATCCCACGGGAATATCTCGTCAGCATTTCTCTCTCTGGTCGTATAAAAGCCGATATCTGTGCCGCATTCATTAAATGTCTCGATCCATACATCATGCTTGTAATACTCCCCCCACGCGTCAAATATACAGCCCTTTTTATATGCTTCAAGTATCGGGCGGCAGAGTTTTCTGTCGCCTCTTGCAAATATCCCCTCCATAACGCTTGCGTCAGCCTCATGCCAGTTGTACTTGATGCTTTTTTGGTTAAGCTGTTCCATTATTGCCTTTTTTGTTTTGTATGCCTTGTCAAGAAATTCTTCTTTTGTGCACTGCGGCGCCCACTGGAACGGCGTAAACGGCTTAGGGACAAAAAATGATGTGCTTGCCACGATCTGAACCTTTCCGCTGCGTTCTTCTTTCGGGACAGTTTCATAATACGCCGCTGCTATTTTGTTCGCAAGTTCCGCGATTTCTCTGATATCGTTGTCCGTTTCGGTCGGCAGTCCCAACATAAAATATAGTTTTACACGGTTCCACCCGCCTTTGAATGCCATTGTCGCCCCATTGAGTATGACTTCCTCGGTCAATCCTTTATTGATGACATCTCTGAGTCTCTGGCTTCCTGCCTCGGGTGCAAAAGTCAGACTGCTCTTTTTGATATCCTGTATCTTTTCCATTACATCGAGTGAAAAAGCGTCTATTCTGAGCGACGGAAGTGAAATGTTCACCTTTTTTTCATGACAGATGTCTATCAGGAAATTTACAAGTTCTTCAAGTTTTGAATAGTCGCTTGAACTTAGCGAACTCAGTGTGATTTCCTCATAACCTGTGCTGTCAAGCATTTTTAATGCGTATTTCTTGAGCATATCGACATCGCGTTCCCTGACGGGGCGATAAATCTGACCTGCCTGACAAAAACGGCACCCGCGTATACAGCCGCGCTGTATTTCAAGCACTACCCTGTCCTGTGTACATTTGATGAACGGTACGACAGGCTTTTCGGGATAATATGTATCGGTAAGATCTGTAACAAGTTCTTTTACGACCTTGGCGGGGATATCGCCGCGTTTGGGCGAGAATGACGCAATAGTGCCGTCGTCATTGTATCTGACCTCATACATCTGCGGAACGTACATGCCCGGAAGCTTTGCCGCCTTTGCAAGAAATTCTTCCCTTGAAACGCCAAGCCTGCGACATTCCTTGTACAGATCAAGAAGCGGGCGGTATTGTGTCTCGCCCTCTCCTATATAGAAGATGTCAAAAAAATCCGCTATCGGTTCGGGATTGTAGGCGCAGGGCCCCCCGCCTATGACGATCGGATGCTCCCAAGTGCGGTCTGCCGCAATAAGCGGTATTTTTGCCAAATCGATAACCTGCAGGATATTTGTGTAGCACATTTCGTATTGTATCGTTATACCGAGAAAATCAAAGTCCCTGACAGGATCCTGTGACTCAAGCGCAAACAGCGGTATGTCTTTTTGTCGCATAACGGCGTCAAGGTCAACCCACGGCGAATAGACACGTTCGCACCATGTATCTTCGTATCTGTTCAGCATATCATATATTATCTGTATGCCAAGGTGCGACATGCCTATCTCATAGACATCAGGAAAACACATGGCAAACCTGATGTCTACGTCCGAAGCGTCTTTCATAACGCTGTTTATTTCATTTCCTATATAACGCGCAGGCTTTTCGACCTGCATAAGGATTTCATCGCTTAATGCCAGTTTTCTCATATAATCATTTTACCGTCCACGTCAAACAGATGAACTACACCGCCGATATCGACAGGTCCTGTCTGCATATTACCCAATAAATCAAAATAGTATACATTGTTTCCGATAGTGACAAGCCCTGTCGCCATATGGCCGTCCGCGTCATAATATTTTGCCGAAATGCCGTCATTATACCAACCGGTATACATAGTGCCGTCGGCACCGAACAGATATGTAAATCCGCCGATATTCTGACTGCCGAACTGCATAATTCCGTTTGCGTCAAAATAATAAGATTTGCCGCCTATCGCACAAAGCCCTGTCATCATATGACCGTCCGCCGCAAAAAAACGCTTTCCGTCGGGGAAATCAACAAGCCCTGTACACATAGCGCCGTCTGCCGCGAAATAATACTGCAGACCGTTAATAGCCTGAAATCCCGTCTGCATTTTGCCGTCTGTGCCAAAATAATACAGTCCCGCCCCGACCGGCGTAAATCCAACAGACATCTTGCCGTCAGGCTGTAAATAATAGATACCGTCGGCAAGAGGAAGCCACCCGGTTATCATTCTTCCCATCGGATCGAGATAATATTTTGCAAGCCCTAAATCAAGCCATCCGCGCTGCATCTTATAGTTAATGTAATAATACAGAAATCCTCTTCGCGCGACCCATCCCGTGTTTACGATACTTGTGGAATAATCCCTAAGCGAATAGTCAAGATCGACTCTTCCGTTTATTCCCGGCACTGAGCCTGAACTGGTGTACTGCCATACAGAGGCGTCGGGGATCTCGCATGCCGTTCCCCACTGTGCGACCCACTTATCGTATAAAATGACGCCGAGTTTGGTTGTGAACCAATTCTTGTTGGCATATACCATCGGGTAATACCCTTCAGCCTCTATAAGCGCGCAGAATGTATTTGCCATAAGCGACAGCGTATCCGGGGTAAGCCCCTGCTGTACGCTGTCTTCTATATCCCATACGACAGGATATGATACCTGAACATTCTGTAGGGCGTTGATTACAAACTGCGCCTCCGTAGCAACCTGTTCAACGCTTGTCGCATATGAATATATGTACACGCCTGTCTTTATCCCGACTGCCTGCGCCGCCAAAATATTATAGTAAAAATAATCATCTATTCCGCTTTTAAGGCTTCCGACTTTTATGAAAGCAAATGTCACTCCGCTCTGCGCTACAGCCGCCCAGTTGATAGGTCCCTGCCACTTTGATACGTCTATTCCCCGCTCTATCGGGGCAGCCTCAGACTTTATAACAGGTACGCCCGAAAGCATGCAGACTGCAAGCAGGATACAGAAAAATCTGGTAAATTTCATTGTCTTGTCTCCTCTTAACAGTGTTGTTGTGTGTTACAGGCTTCCCTTTGTTGAGAGTACATCGGCAATCCTTTCGTCATATGAAACAGCCTCGTCAAGCGCTTTGGCAAACGCCTTGAAAATGGCTTCTATTATATGATGATCGTTCTCGCCGTGAATAACTTTGATATGTATGTTCATTCCGGCATTATACGAGAGCGCATAGAAAAATTCTTTTACAAGCGAGGTGTCAAGATCCCCTACCATTTCATGGTCAAATTCACAGTCAAACTTTAAATACGGACGCCCGCAAAGATCGACGGCGCAAAGTGCCAGCGCGTCATCCATGGGCAGAATGAAATTACCGTATCTCTTTATTCCTTTTTTATCGCCAAGCGCTTCTCTGATTGCCTGTCCGATGACTATGCCGCCGTCTTCGACAGTGTGATGTCCGTCCACATACAGATCGCCGCATATCGATATATTAAGGTCAAAAAATCCATGCTTTGCAAATCCCTCAAGCATATGGTTGAAAAATCCGATACCTGTATCAACGTTTGATTTACCTGTACCGTCAATATTAAGTTCTGCTTCTATCTGTGTTTCCTTAGTGTTTCTTGTCAGTTTTGCTGTTCTTTCTTTTTTCATTATCAATCTCCTATCTCATTAATAGTAACTTATTATTGTTCAAATCTGACGCGGATCGAGTTCGCGTGTGCCGTCAATCCCTCATGCTCGGCAAAAATTTCGATATCTTTATGTACTTTTTCAAGCGCTTCCCTTGAATATGAGATAATGCTTGATTTCTTGACATAATCATCCACATTGAGCGGCGAAAAAAACTTTGCCGTCCCGTTTGTAGGCAGTACATGGTTAGGACCTGCATAATAATCCCCAAGCGGTTCCGACGAATATTCGCCTAAGAAAATAGCGCCCGCGTTTCTTATTTTCGTCATAATATCAAACGGATTTTCAGTCAATATCTCAAGATGCTCGGAAGCAATCTCATTGGCGGCGTCAACAGCCTCATCCATGTTGGAAGCCACGAGTATATAACCGTAATTGTCAAGCGATTTTTGGATGATTTCTTTCCGTTCAAGCATGTTTACAAAACGCTCTACTTCATCGGAAACTTTTTCGGCAAGTTCCATACTTGTAGTTATAAGTATAGCCGATGCAAGTTCATCGTGCTCTGCCTGTGAAAGCAGATCGGCAGCTACATATCTTGGCGTTGCGCTGCTATCCGCAAGCACCAGAATTTCCGAAGGCCCCGCGATAGAGTCGATGCTCACATGTCCGTACACGGCTCGTTTTGCAAGTGCGACAAAAATATTGCCGGGACCGACGATCTTGTCAACTTTAGGTATCATATCAGTACCGTATGCAAGCGCCGCTATTGCCTGCGCACCGCCTGTCTTGTAGATAGCGTCAACTCCCGCGATATCGGCGGCTGCAAGCGTTGCGGGATTGACCTTGCCGTCGACGCCCGCAGGCGTCGTCATTATTATGTTTTGAACCCCCGCCACCTTTGCGGGAACGACATTCATAAGAGTTGTGGACGGATAAGCCGCCTTCCCTCCGGGCACATAGACACCCACTGTCTGCATCGGCGTTATCTTCTGTCCCAATATCGTACCGTCAGGCTTGGCGTCAAACCAACTGCTGCGCTTTTGCTTTTCATGATATTCCCTGATATTGGCAGCGGAATTTTTAAGCACCTGTATAAAGCGCTCGTCCAACTGTGCATATGCCGCTTTTATCTCTTCTTTTGTCACTATGAAATTGTCTCTGTCAATGCTGCATTTGTCAAATTTAAGCGCGTATTCAAACAGTGCTTCTTCTTTCCTTTGTTTCACATCGGAAATAATGCCGTCAACGGTCTTCTCATACTCGCCATAGTCATTTGTACTTCGTTTCAGCAGTGTTTCAAGCAAATTCCGCTTAGTGCTGCCGTTCAATGTTACTATCCTCATAATTCCTCCTTTAACGCCTGCAAAAGCCGTTTTATTCTTTCGGCTTCCATTTTCATACTCACCTGATTTACGATCATCCGCGCCGATAACGGGCAGATTTCCTCAAGTACGTCAAGTCCGTTCTCACGAAGCGTTGAACCTGTCTCGACTATATCAACTATCACATCGCTCAATCCCACTATAGGTCCAAGCTCTACCGAACCGTTAAGCTTGATGATGTCAACCGTCTGATGCTTCTGATTATAAAAGTAATCCTTGGCTATCTTCGGGTATTTACTCGCGACGCGTATCATATCATGATGACGCAGAAGTTCTTTTGCCGAAGCAGGACCGCACACACACATACGGCACTTCCCAAATCCAAGATCAAGCACCTCATATACTTTTCTGTTTTCTTCCATAATGGTGTCTTTGCCGACGACGCCTATATCGGCGGCGCCGTATTCAACATATGTAGGCACATCGGGACCTTTTGCCAGAAAAAATTTAAGTTTCTGTTCCTCATTGACGAAAATAAGCTTCCTTGAGTCTTTATCTTTCATTTCTTCACAGGTAATGCCTATTTTTTCAAGCAGTTCCAGCGTTTTATTTGCCAGCCTTCCC
The DNA here is from genome assembly GCA_947629525.1 of uncultured Lachnospiraceae bacterium. GTDB lineage: Bacteria > Bacillota > Clostridia > Lachnospirales > Lachnospiraceae > COE1. The sequence goes on along the minus strand of CANREB010000031.1, from coordinate 15,910 downwards.
TTGCCAAGCGCGAATGTCAGATATCTCATTTTCTCTCTCCCCTAAATAAACAAAATCCGTGAAAAATTGTTCCTGTCGGCAAATTCAACATAGTCGTCTTTTCCTTTTTCCATTTTCATAAGTACCGTGTTAAATCCGTCGTCACGATATTTCTTTGCTTCGCACAGCGCCTCTGCCGTATCGTCCGAATATACAAGAAGCAGGTTTTTGTTGTCAGGTTTCGGACATATTTTCTGCCTTGTGAGCGTTGTCACCAAATCATCTATAATGACTACAAAACCCGTGGCGGGTGCAGATTTGCCAAAATGCTCAAGCAGCCTGTCATAGCGTCCCCCTTTGGCGATCTCATTTCCCATCTGATATGTGTACGCCTTGAAGATGACGCCTGTATAATAATTATATTTGCTGACCATTGCAAGATCAAATGAAATATATTTATCAACGTTATACAGTTTCAGAAGTTCATATATCTGTTTGAGGCGCTCTATTGCCTTGAGCGAGCGCTCATTGTCGGCATATTGAAGCGCCCTGTCAAGTATGTCGTAGCCGCCGAAAAGACTGCTGACGCTAAGCAGCGCTTCCATTGATTTCTTGGGGACACCTTTGCTTATCAAAAGCTCCTGCGCGCCAAAGTCATTCCTGTTAGAAATAAACTCCCTAAGTTCGAGTTCCGTGTCTTCGCTTAAACCGGTATGTCCGCACAGCCCTTTAAAAAATTCGATCTGCCCTATCGACACCTGAAACTCCTTAAGCCCTGAGTTTAAAAGCGCTTCAACAAGCATGGCAATCATCTCCGCGTCCGCTTCGGGCGAGGCGTCGCCTATAAGCTCAGCACCCATTTGCGTTGTCTCTTTTAATTTGCCCTGAAGATCGCCCGTGTTTATAAAATTATTGCCCGAATAACAAAATCTGAGCGGTATTGTCTCGTCCATAAAATATTTTGCCGCACATCGCGCTATCGAGGGGGTAAAATCAGGTCTTAATACAAGCGTATTGCCTTCCTTGTCAAAAAATTTGTACAGATCCTTTGACGGCGTAGTACCGACTTCACGGCTGAATACGTCAAAAAACTCAAAAGTAGGCGTCTGTATATCCTGATAGCCGAAGCTGTGAAGCTTATCGTTAAAAAGCTTCTCGATATTCTGCTTGCAGGCGTATTCTGCCCCATATATATCACGTACTCCCTCAGGCGTATGTACAAGCCGTCTGCCTATATAATCCATCAAAACCAATCCTCCATCAACTTCTGTTCCTTTATTGCTTTAAAGTGATAATTCGTTACTAAATTAACGAAGTGCATTATCCGTAGTATACACTTTTTCGACTCGCATGTCAACCTCTGTCGTTTAAGTCAAGCTGTATCATATCCAAATAAGGTACCATCTGACCGACGTGCGGTTTCATAAAAAATCTCCCGTCAAGTTCCTCAAACCGAAAACTTTTTCTGCCGCCCTGCGCCATCCTGTCCCAGTATATGTTAAGTTCCCTTAACCGCATATAATACATCGCGTCTCTTGACGTGTAATATATCAGGAAAAACGCAACACCGTCCTGCCGTTCAAAATCACGCATAAATTTCACCTGATGCTCATGTATGTTTTGCAGCGAAAAGGTATCGACGGCACATTCCTTGGCGTCAAAGCACACAGGTATACCCTGCACCGCGCCTATATAGTCAACCGTGCTTTTCTGGTCAAAATAAGCAAGCGTGATATGCCTCGTCTGCTTGTCTATAGTTATCGGCGTGATAGGTGTGGGTACTTTTTGTATAAGCGCCAGTCCCCCGTCACGGTATTTATCGTTTGTAAGATTTATCATCTCTTCCAAAAGAGAACCTCTAAGCCCTCTTGAATTCCACGTTGCCATTATTCATCCCCCATTACTTTCCTGAATAAAGGCGGTATTCCCGTTTCAAGGACAAGACCCGAAATATCCGCGAAACGTTCGTCCGTTGTGTCGGGAAACACGAGCTTGTGTGAATGAAGAAGCTGGCTGTGCACTCCGATTTTTTTATATGCCTTGTTTATATCGGCGTCGCCGTATTTTGCATCGCCGATTATCGGATGCCCCAATGAGGCAAGGTGCGCCCTTATCTGATGCGCCCTGCCTGTGTATATTTTTGCTTCGACAAGCGTGACGCCGCTGTTTATACGGACAGTTTTAAAATAAGTATCGATAAAGTCTGCGTCATCTTTCCTGTCATAGGGTATTTCATCGGCATCCGTATAAATTTCAACTTTATTGGCATCCCTGTCCTTATAATGATATCCCGTGACACGCCTGTCAATATCGACACTGCCGTTAATAATGCAGTAATAATATTTCTCCAGTGTTCTGTCTCTTATTATTTCGCTCATATAACGGCTGCCCGCGAGTGTTTTACCGCATATTATCATTCCCGATGTATTCCTGTCAAGGCGGTTGCACACTGACGGTCTGAACATACCTGAAAAATCCCTGTCAATGCTTTTGTTGTTCAGCAGATGACCTATCAGCCATTCGTTTACGCTGACATCGTCTTTTCCTGCCTTTTGCGACAGTACTCCGACCTGTTTATCTGCCACAAGAATATGCTCATTTTCATACACGACAGATATATCGTTTTTTAATCGGTCATAAGCGTCGGTATACTGCTTTATGTCATCGTCCGAACGCGTATGCGCCGCTCCTGTGAGCTTTTGGTATGTTTCGTCCGCGAAAAAAATCTTAACCGTGTCGCCTTTTTCAAGTTTTTCGCCTCCGTCGGCTTTTTTGCCGTTTAAGACTATGTTTTTTTTGCGAAGCTGTTTATAAATAAGGCTGTCCGGCGCATATTTTAACAGTCTTTTAAGGTATTTGTCAAGCCGCTGCTGCGCATCTTTTTCGCCTATTTCCAATAAGACCACGTTTACTCCTCCCTGCGTCTATAAGGATATGTCGCAAAGAAGCTCCATTACCTGAATTTCATTCCCAGTCTGTTCAAGTTTTTCAAGCTGGTGTATTCTTTCCTCAAAGCGTTTGAGTTCTTTCGGCGCAAAAAGTTTTACCGTGTACCCCTTTATACCGTTCTGACTTAAAATTTCCTTAATATGCGCCTCTGCCGCCGCGGTGTCGCAGCTGCTGCTTTCCGTATAACCTGCGATATTCCCTCCAACAACGCAAAAGCAGCTCACAGGGAAATTTTTCTTGTATGACGTAAGATACAGACTGTATAAGGTATTCAGGTTTTTGGCGGCTTTTGAGAGCCTTTCGTAAATATCTTTGTCAAACTTGGGGACGCGCAGATACATTATCAATGAAACGAGGCTCTTGCTTGCCGGCAGAAGCCCCAGTACGGCAACGACAGTCAGCAGGTTTTCCTTTGTGCCTGTTGATATGTAACCCATAACAAAAATTGCGATTGAAAGCGCAAAATAAAATATAGTCCTTAGCATGACAAATCTTGTCTGATATGCGGGATATCCAAATTCACCCTTTTTCACTTTCATAGTCTTATCCTTTTCATAATCTTATCTCTTTCATAGTCTTATCTCTTTCATTTTGAGGTTTTGTTCTTAGGTTTATGCGTATTGCGTATCGTCTTTTTCTTTTTCGCTTCCTTTTTCGGCGTTTTCTCCTTGGGCGGCTGTGTCTTTTTTGGTCTTATCAGACACTTTTTGTCGAAGCCGATCAAATCCTCTCTGTGTGCCGCTTTAAGCGCTTCATATACAAGGTCGTAATTTTTCGGATTGCGGTATTGGATAAGCGCGCGCTGCATCGCCTTTTCATGAGGATTTCTGCATACATATACCGGCGTCATATCTGTGGGGTCGATACCCGTATAATACATGACTGTTGACATCGTTGACGGCGTCGGATAAAAGTCCTGAACCTGCTCAGGCATATAGCCGATATCGCGCAGGTATTCCGCAAGTTCAACAGCCTCTTTCAATGTAGAGCCGGGGTGCGACGACATCAGATAAGGGACAAGGAACTGGTTTTTGCCCGCCTTTTGGTTCAGTCGTTTATATTTTTCGGTAAACGCTTCATATACCGCATTTTCAGGCTTTCCCATTCTTCTAAGGACAGCGTCGCATATGTGTTCCGGCGCTACTTTAAGCTGTCCGCTTATATGGTGAGCGACAAGCTCTTTGAAAAAAGTGTCGTCCTTGTCAAGCATCAGATAGTCAAATCTTATCCCCGATCTCACAAAGACTTTTTTTACGTTCGGAAGCTTTCTTAGCTTGCGAAGAAGCGTAAGGTAATCCGAATGATCCACCTCAAGGTTGGGACATGGCTTAGGACAGAGACATTGCCTGTGCTTGCACACTCCCGAATGAAGCTGCTTTTGACATGACGGTTTTCTGAAATCGGCAGTCGGTCCCCCCACATCATGTATGTACCCTTTAAAGTCTTTATCCTGTGTTATTATCTTTGCTTCTTCTATAATAGATTCATGACTTCTTACCTGTATTATACGTCCCTGATGAAAAGTCAGGGCGCAGAAATTGCATCCGCCGAAGCAGCCACGATTGCTTATCAGTGAAAATTTTATCTCGGAAATTGCCGGAACTCCGCCGCTTTCGGCATACGACGGATGGTAATCGCGTTTGTAAGGCAGCGCGTAAATGTCGTCCATTTCCTGCATGGTGAGCGGTGTCTGCGGTACATTCTGCACTACATATATACCGTTTGGATATGGCTCTGCAAGTGTTCTGCCGTTAAACGGATCTGTGTTGTCATACTGTATTTTATAGCTCTTTGCATACAGCTTTTTATCGGAAAGCATATCGCCATATGACGGCAGCAGTTCATAGTCATACAGTCCCGATATGTCTTTAGTTTTGTACACCGTCCCCGCGATAAATGTCAAATCTTTTATATCTATACCGCTGTTAAGCGCATCGGCGATCTCGACTATCGACTTTTCGCCCATTCCGTAAGAGATGATATCCGCCTGACTGTCAAGCAGGATTGAACGCTTGAACGAATTTGACCAATAGTCATAATGCGCCATGCGCCTTAAGCTTGCCTCTATACCGCCTATCACGATAGGCGTTTTCTTGTAGCATCTGCGTATGAGATTGCTGTATACCACCGTCGCATGGTCAGGACGCATATATGCTTTGCCGCCCGGTGTATAGGCATCGCTTTCACGGTGCTTTTTTGACACGTAGTAGTGGTTTACCATTGAGTCCATATTCCCTGACGAAACTAAGAAAGCAAGTCTTGGCTCCCCAAGTTTTCTGATACTGTCGTCATTTTTCCAGTCCGGCTGCGATATGATGCCGACACTGTACCCATGAGCCTGCAAAAGACGTGTGATTATTGCCGCACCAAAAGACGGATGGTCTACATAAGCATCACCTGTAACATATACAAAATCAAGCTGTTTAAGTCCCAGTTCTTCCACTTCTTCCATGGTGATCGGAAGAAATCCGTTTGCCAGTGACAATCTTTTCTGCCTCCTCAGTTCATAGTCTTTTCCAAAATCTGAAGCTCTTCGGCGCTAAGCTCACGAAATTCGCCTTTTTTTAACGTTTCATCAAGCTTAAGGTTTCCCATCGACAATCTCTTAAGATATGTGACTTTTCCTCCTACAGCCTCTATCATACGTTTTATCTGATGAAATCTGCCCTCTGATATTGACAGTTCAATCTTATATCCATTGTCATAACTTTCAAGAAGCTTTACTTTCGCAGGCAAGGTCGGTTTGTCGTCGCCTATGTCAACTCCCCTCTCAAGCGCAAGAAGCTTCTCCTGTGTGATAATTCCGTCACATTCGGCATAATAGGTCTTGAATACATGCTTTTTAGGCGAAAGAAGCCTGTGTGCAAGTTCACCGTCATTTGTTATGAGCAAAAGTCCCTCCGAATCCTTGTCAAGACGCCCTACGGGCGATAAATTCCTGCCAATGTCTGAGGGAAGGATATCCATCACCGTCGTCTCGGATGCGTCCTTTGAAGCCGAAGCGGTCACAACACCTGACGGTTTATAAAGCATATAATATTTATATCTGCTGTATACCAGACGCCTGCCGTTGAAATCGACAATATCATTGTCCTCGTCAATCTTATACTCAGGCTGTTTTATGATATTGCCGTTTACTGTGACCTGTCCGCGCCGTATAAGCGTTCTCACATTGCTTCTCGTGCCAAGCTGCAGATCAGCCATATACTTGTCCAGTCTCATAATTTTCACCGTTTCTTTCCGCAGGGTGAATAAATCCGGATTTGTGATAATAGGATTTATTTAATGATACATTTAATAACAGGAAATTGTAATGCGCGTAAAGACATTGGTTTATCTGCTTCTTATCATAATTGTGCTGAGCCGCCCCGACTCTGCTTTTCAGTATGCCTATGACGGGCTGTGCCAATGGGCTGTAAAAATGGTGCCAACGCTTTTTCCGTTTATGATGATCAGTTCGATAATGATATACAGCGGCGCCGATATTGAACTTGGGAAGCTTATAAGCTGCGCGCTTAAACGCGTATACCGCTACAGCGAATACGGGCTGTATGCCATATTCATAGGTTTTTTCTGCGGTTTCCCGATGGGCGCTAAAGTTGTAAGCGAACTGTATGAAAACGGCAAAATCTCAAAATCTGAAGCACAGTCGCTGCTTGGGTTCTGCAATAATATAGGTCCTGCGTATTTCCTCGGGATAATCCTGCCTGTTTTGAAAGCCTGCGGATATGACCGCATATATTTATTCATTTTTGGAATGTACGGCATACCTGCCCTCTACGGTATAATACTAAGCCGTATATACAGCGGTTCGCCGGACGCTGCCCGGACGGAACGAAGGACGGATGACAATAAGCCCTCAATGGCGCTTCCCGCGATACTCAAAAAGGCATGTTTTGAAAACACGCAGTCGCTTATCCTGCTCGGCGGTTATATCACATTCACCAACTCTTTCAGGATATTGCTTGACTTTATACCGTTTTCGTCTGATATAAGGTCAGTTATTTCAAGCTTTATTGAAATCATCGGCGGTGTGCAGTCCATATACTTATCTTCTATGACTAATTCGGTCAAAATATTTTGGATTATGACGGCACTGTGCTTTGGCGGCGTCTCATGCATTTTACAGGCAGGCGCTTTCCTTGAAAAATCAAAATTTTCTTTTGCAGTCTATCTAAAAGACAAACTGGTGCTGACAGCCATATCGGCTGTTTATTACGCTGTTGTAATCAGTTTAGCCTGATAGCGGGCGACACTGCTTCAAGGTCGTATTTATTTGTCACTTTAAACATTATGCTTGATTTTTTGCCAAAGCCAAGGTTGACCGTGGCAGTCATAATATTGCCGTTGCCTATCCACGGCTGATAAGCAGACCATGTTGCCCCTGAGTCTATCGAATAAGCATAATATTGAAGTGCGGATTCATTGTCCTGCGAGTTTAATTCAACAGTGATGTATTTTTCTGTCCTGTCATAATTTATCAGTTTCGCGTTGAGATAAAGCGGCGCTGTGGTATCGTTGCATACTCTGGCGGCAGGTACCGGAACGGCAAGCGGCGCATATGTGCTGTAGTCGGTGTTACCGTCTTTAGAGATAAGCCCGAAATATCTCGCGACCGCTTCGGCATCACGCACGCCAAATTCCTTAAGCTTTTCCGGCGACTGGATATTTGCAATGTCATTTATATTATCGACATGGCAGTGTTCCACTATTATCGCGGGTATATCCCTTATTGCACATTGGCGTATGACACCGTAATAATCAGTGCCGCTGTTTCCTATCCTTGTCTTTATGCCTCTGTTAAACAGTCCCATTTCACTAAACTGTTTGATAAATTCATTGCCTGCGCTGTAGCCTTGGCTGTAGAGTTCTCCAAGCGAAGGTATCCATACCTCGCTTCCGTACAGCGTATGCGATATAGACATATTAAAGTGAAGCGAGAAAAGGAAGTCCGCGCCCACGTTTTGAGCAAATTCGGCACGCTCCGCAAGCGACATGTCAACATCGTCCGTATGCGTAAGATATACCTTGACATCCTTGTAGGTCTCAAGCTGCTCCTTCATATAGAGCGCAACCATCATCGTGTAATTTTTTTCGGGTATGGGCAGATAATCAGTGCCGAGGTTTGAACCGCCATGTCCCGGGTCTATGACCACAACGACAGGCTCCGCGGCTTTTACATTAATGCCGCTAAATCCAAAAACAACGGCAAGACACAATACTGCTCCAAACACAAATTTCCTCATACTAACGCCTCCATTATAAATTATAATAATAAAACATAATAAACGCATATAACCCACAGGATAAGCTGCGGGTTATTTGTTGTTAAAAGGTTTAAATTACATCTAATTTATCAGTGCCGTCTCCCGATACTGTTTCTTCGATAACTTCAGGCACAAGCTCCGCTCTGTTTGCCGTCACCACATGGTCTATCTCCATCAGATTGTTAAGCAATGTCTGTGAGTCCTTTGTCGTCAGCTCTATCGACTGCTTTACGATATTTTCAAGGTTGGCAAGCATAGTGTCGGTATACCGCATAACGGATTCTTTGACGGTATTAGCTTCGATCGTAGCTTTGTCAAGTATCTCCTGCGCTTTGTTTGTTGAAGCTGTGATTATCGACTCCGCCTGCGCGTAAGCCTGCTGCATTATCTGATGCTCGCTTATAAGTTCATTTGTCTGTAACGCCGCGTCATTTAAAAGCTTCTGCGCTTTCTGCTTTGCATCTTCGATGATAGCTTCTCTGTTTTGTATGATCTTCTGACAGCTCTTAATTTCCTCGGGTGTTTTCATTCTAAGCTCACGAAGCAGATCGTCTATCTCTGCCTTGTTTACCATGATAACATCAGTGGAAAATGCCTTGTACTTGCAGTTATCTATGTACTCTTCCATTTCATCAATCAACTGCTCAATCTTGCTACTCATTAATCCTCTATCCCTTTCTTGTTTTTATGTTAATAAATATTACATGTATTACATTACAAGTTCTTAAATTTCTCTTTGACAAGCTCTGCCACAAACTCGGGCACGCACTGGGAAATATCGCCGTTAAAAGCCGCTATCTCTTTAACGCTTGACGAACTTAAATATGCGTACTCCAGACTGGTCGTAAGAAATACAGTATCAAGCGCGCCCTGCGAAAGCTTGCGGTTAGTCTGCGCTATCTGTAATTCATACTCAAAATCGGTAATGGCTCGCAGTCCTCTCACCGATATGTGTATATTCTTTTCCCTCGCGTAATCTATCAGCAGTCCGTTGAATGAATCGACTGATACATTCGGCAGACCGCGTGTAGCCTCTCTTAATATATTAACACGTTCCTCGACAGAAAACAACGCATTCTTAGCTTTATTGTCCAAAACACTTACGGTAAGGCTGTCAAACATTTTGGAAGCCCTTTTGATAACATCAAGATGTCCCAACGTCATGGGGTCAAAACTACCGGGATAAACAGCAGCTATCATCTACATTATTCCTTCCTGCCATATAAAAGTATGCCATATTCCGGCATTACCTTTAATCGGCATTTTTATTTATTTTCTTTATAAATATGTGTTTGTTTGTTTTATATTTTTTCTGTCTTGTTATCTCAAAACCAAGAGCCGGCGCATACTCCATGTCATTTTTCAATGCTGCTTCAACGATTATCAGCGTATTTTCGTTGACAAACGGCGCATCCCTCAAAAGTTCCAAGACCCGTCTCTCATACTCCTGACCATAGGGCGGGTCAAGAAATATTATGTCCGCCGTATCTTTGATGCTTCCGCGCAGCGCGGTAAATACGTCCTGCCTGATAACGACTGCCTTGTCGCCAAGATGCGTGTGTTCAAGATTATACGTGATGCAGTCGCATGCTTTGCTGCTGTTCTCGACAAAATAAGCTTTTTTTGCCCCTCTGCTCAGCGCCTCTATCCCTATGCCGCCGCTTCCCGAAAAAAGATCGACGAATACGGCGCCTGAAAGATACGGCATGAGTATATTAAACAGTGTCTCCTTTATCCTGTCAGTCGTAGGACGCGTGTCCGCACCTTCGGGGGTTTTTAACAAAAGCCTGCGTGCCGTTCCTGCAATTACTCTCATATTATAAAGCACTCCATTCTTTGCTTGATATTATACTCTGATTTTTGTTCCTTTTGTATCTCTTTTTGTTAATTTTATTTTATTTAAGTCGATTTGTTTGTCTTTGTACTCGATAACGGCATCTGAAAATTGACTGCTGTAATATACATTTTCAACGCAGTCATTGTTACCAAGTTTCATACCGCGCACACCGACAGCGGTTTTCTTAAGTTCGGCTATCTCTTCTATGTTAAAACGCAAGAAGAACCCTTCCCTGCTCTGCATAATGATATGCTGCTGTTCGCCAAGCACCGCTATGCTGACTACCTCGTCGCCGTCGCCAAGCTTTGTCGCCGCCACGGTACGCTTCGATACATCAAACTCACCGCCGCTCACTATCTTACACATTGACTGCTTAGTGACAAATAACAGCCTGTACAAATTCATCTCCGACTGGCTTGTCACCGCTATTACATTCTCGTTTGCGGAATTGTAATTGCTTACATTGTCTATTGGAAGTCCTTTATCCCTGAATTTACCAAACGGGATATCGGAAACCTTTACCGTATGAAGCTGTCCTGTATTGGTAAAAATACAAATCTTACCCATACTGCGGCATTTGACGGCGTACCGAAACTCGGTATCAGCTGCATCCCTGTTGCGTTCATATGCCGCCATATCTATTGTCTTGCAATATCCGAACCTGTCCATAAGGAACATAACGTCCATATCTTCGGGCTTTTTCTCCTCATAGACTGCTTCCTCGGAATTTTCTATAACTGTCTTTCTCTTGTGTGAATATTCTTTTTTCAACGCGTCCAAGTCCTGTATGATGACCTGCGCCATCGAGTCACGCCTGTCAAGGATATCCTCGTATTTATATATATTCGCGTTAGTCTGCTCATTCTCTTTTATGAGCGCTTCCACTTCAAGTCCTATTAATTTATACAGCCGCATGTCCAGTATAGCATTTGCCTGACGTTCTGTAAAGTTAAGCTGTGCAGCCATTATGGAAGATTCTTTGGAACGAAATTTAATTCCGTCCGTATCGCCGCTTACAAGGCACTTTTTAACCATATCCCTGTCTTTTGAACCGCGTATTATCTCGATAATAAGATCAATGATATTGCATGCTCTTATAAGCCCTTCCTGTATTTCCCGCTTTTCAAGTTCTTTATTTAACAGCGTCGTGTATTTTCGGGTCGCTATCTCATACTGAAAAGCAACGTTCTGCGCGATAATGTCCCTAAGGCTCAGCGTTTCAGGACGTCCGTCCGATATGGCTATCATATTTACGCCGAAAGTGTCTTCAAGACGTGTCTTTTTATACAGAAGATTTTTAAAATTTTCAACGTCCGCGTCTTTTTTTAATTCTATTACTATCCTTATGCCCTCTTTGGAAGACTGATTTGAAATGTCAACGATCTCGGGCGCCTTTTTCTGCTCATAGAGCTGCGCCACATCCTGCAGGAACTTGCCTATATTAGCGCCAATCATCGTGTAAGGTATCTCGCTTATCACAAGGTTAAGCTTTCCGCCTTTTGCCTTTTCGACTTCGACCTTGCCGCGCAGCTTTATCTTTCCTGTTCCTGTCTCATATATTGAAAGAAGTTCATCCTTATTGCAGACAATGCCTCCTGTCGGGAAATCGGGTCCTTTAACATACCGCATAAGTTCTTTTGTCGTAATATTCTCATTCAGTATATACGCTTTCGTGGCGTCTATCACTTCCGCAAAATTATGCGGCGGTATGCTTGTCGCCATACCTACGGCAATACCCTCGGATCCGTTTACAAGCAGGTTTGGAAAACGGCATGGAAGTACGCTCGGCTCAGTCTCCGTTTCGTCAAAGTTAGGCATAAAATCGACTACATCCTTATCAAGATCCGCAAGAATAGCTTCCTGCGTTATCTTTTGCAGTCTCGCCTCGGTATAACGCATAGCCGCGGCTCCGTCGCCCTCGATATTGCCAAAATTGCCGTGACCGTCTATGAGCGGCATTCCTTTTTTAAAATCCTGCGTGAGCACGACAAGCGCCTCATATATGGAACTGTCGCCATGGGGATGATATTTACCCATTGTATCTCCGACTATACGCGCGCTTTTCCTGTACGGTCTGTCATATCTGATGCCAAGTTCATGCATATCATAAAGTGTACGCCTCTGCACAGGTTTTAAACCGTCGCGCACATCCGGCAGCGCCCTTGCTATTATGACACTCATGGCATAATTGATGAACGCTTTCTGCATGGTGTCGGAATATTCGGTTTTTATGATCTTCTCTTCCATTTTTTATCAATCTCCATTCCGCTTAAGCGGCTCAAACACATTAAATATCAAGTTCGGCGTCAGTAGCATGCTCATAGATAAAATCTCTTCTTGGCAGGACGTCGGTACCCATAAGAAGCTCCGTAATCTCAGACGCCATCCTCGCATCCTCTATCTCTATCTGCTTTAATATCCTTGTCTCGGGATTGAGCGTCGTCTCCCAAAGCTGATCCGCATCCATCTCTCCAAGTCCTTTATACCGCTGCAGCGTAAATGTTCCCTTATGCTTTTTGCGGTATGTCTCAAGCGCCTTGTCGTCATACAGATATTCCTCTTTCCCCTTTGACGGCATCGCCTTATAGAGCGGGGGCATGGCTATATAAATATGTCCTTCATATATAAGCTCGGGCATAAAGCGGTAAAAAAGCGTCAAAAGCAGATTGCTTATATGTTCGCCGTCAACATCGGCATCGGTCATGATGACTATCTTGTCATACCTTAGTTTTGAAATATCAAAGTCGTTGCCATATCCTTCCGAAAAGCCGCATCCGAAAGCGTTTATCATGGTTTTTATCTCGGCATTTGCAAGCACCTTGTCGATGCTTGCTTTCTCAACATTCAAAATCTTGCCCCGTATGGGAAGTATCGCCTGATAGCTTCTGTCGCGCGCCATCTTGGCACTGCCGCCCGCAGAGTCTCCCTCCACTATAAATATCTCGCATTTGCTGTAATCTTTTGACTCGCAGTTTGCAAGTTTACCGTTAGAGTCAAAGGAAAACTTCTGCTTTGTGAGCATGTTTGTCTTTGCTTTTTCTTCTGTTTTTCGTATCTTGGCGGCTTTCTCAGCACAGGCGATAACATTCTTAAGCACTTCAACATTTCTGTCAAAGTATCTCGGAAGCTCGTCCCCCGTCACTTTGCCTACCGACTTCGCAGCGTCCTGATTGTCAAGCTTTGTCTTGGTCTGTCCCTCAAATCTCGGGTCAGGATGCTTTATCGAAATCACGGCTGTCATGCCGTTACGGACATCGGCACCCGTAAAATTGACGTCTTTTTCTTTCAGAATATTAAGTTCGCGCGCGTAATTATTAATGATATTGGTGAACGTTGTTTTAAATCCGGTAAGGTGGGTGCCTCCCTCCGCATTATAGATATTATTGCAAAATCCAAGTACATTCTCATGAAACTCATTCACATACTGAAAAGCACACTCGACGGTTATGCCGTCGCTTTCACCCGCAAAATATACGATATCGTGTATTGCTTCTTTATTTTTATTCAGATCCTTGACATAGCCTATGATGCCGTCAGGCTCAGTATACACTATTTTCTCAGGCGCTTCACCGCGCTTGTCCTCAAATATTATCGTAAGCTTCGGGTTAAGGTATGCCGTCTCGTGAAGCCTGCTCTTGACTTCGTCCGCCTTAAACCATGTCTTGTCAAATATTGACGGATCGGGCGTAAAATTTATCGTAGTGCCTGTCTCTTTTGTCTTGCCTATCACCGGCAGCAGTCCGTCAATAAGTTCAGTGACAGGCTTGCCGTATTCATATTTATCCTGATGGATAAGCCCGTCACTCTTGACTGTGACGGTCAACTGTGTTGAAAGTGCATTCACAACGGACGAACCTACGCCATGCAGACCGCCGCTTGTCTTATACACGCTGTTGTCAAATTTACCTCCGGCATGCAATGTAGTAAATACGATACGCTCAGCGCTTACTCCCTTCTCGTGCATGCCGACGGGAATACCGCGTCCGTTATCAGAAACCGTAGCCGAACCGTCAGCTTCAAGCGTGACGCGTATCTGTGAACAGACGCCTGCAAGGTGTTCATCGACCGAGTTGTCAACAATTTCATAAATTAGATGGTTAAGTCCCTTTGTTGATACGCTTCCAATGTACATTCCGGGTCTTTTCCTGACCGCTTCCAAGCCCTCAAGTACCATAATGCTTGAGGCATTATATATATTTTCTGAATTATCAGCCATTTAACAACCATACCTTTCCGATATCTGTATATCAAACTTATCATATTATAGCACAAACTTTCGCATTTCTGAAACAAAAATATTATTTTTTGGTTTAAATTTGTGTATTTATTTTAATACAACCATTGAAAATAAGGCAAAGTTTGTATACAATAATATATAGATAATGTAAGCGCTTTCAATGCCGCGCTTCAACATTCAAAATCTCAAAGTAAAGGAAGGATTTATATTATGTATGGATTTGGTACAATGATTGAGCAGCTCAAGAAAAACCCCAAGACGATCGTATTTACGGAAGGCAGCGACCCTCGTATTCTTGAGGCGGCTTCACGTCTTTTGGCAGGTAATTTCTTAAAGCCTATTCTCGTCGGTAATGAAGATGATGTTTTAAAAGCAGCCGAAGACGCGGGCTACAATATCCGTGGCGCGCAGATTATCGACAGCAACCATTATGACCGTTTTGACGAGATGGTCGATCAGTTCTGCGAGCTTAGGAAAAGCAAGGGAATGACACCTGAAGAGGCAAGGAAGATACTTGCACAGCCCAACTATTTTGGCACTATGCTTGTACAGATGGGCGTTGCGGACTCGCTTCTTGGCGGCGCTACATACTCTACTGCCGACACTGTTCGTCCTGCATTACAGATAATAAAGACTAAACCCGGTCACAGCATCGTATCATCATGCTTTATTCTTGTCCGCCCCAGTGCTACCGGTGAGAACGAGGTTCTTGCAATGGGCGACTGCGCTATCAACATCAATCCTTCCGAGGATGAACTTGTTGAAATCGCGTCAGAGACGATCGAGTGCGCAAAGATTTTCGGTGTAGATCCTAAGGTTGCATTTCTTAGCTATTCTACTCTTGGTTCGGGCAAGGGTCCTGAGGTTGAGAAGATGAGGAATGCTGCAAACAAGGCAAAGGCTCAGATACCGAATGTTCCTATTGAGGGTGAGTTACAGTTTGATGCGGCGGTTTCTCCTCGTGTAGCGCGTACAAAGTGCCCCGGTTCTGAGGTTGCGGGTCACGCTAATACTTTTATTTTCCCTGATATCAATTCGGGAAATCTTGGTTACAAGATTGCGCAGAGGATGGGTAATTTTGAGGCGTATGGTCCTATTCTTCTTGGACTTAATGCTCCTATTAATGATCTGTCACGCGGGTGTAATGCTATTGAGGTGTATTCGATGGCTATTATTACGGCGGCTTTGGCGTAGGTTTGGTCAGACCCGATACTCCAGCCCCACCGATGACATGCATTATATTCAGACACGCTTGCGCTCCCAAAAAGCGTAGCGGACACTAAGCTCAGCGGCGCCTTACAGCTTGCTTCGCTAAGTGCCGACGCTTTTTGAAGGTCTGAATACAATGCATGTCATCGGTGGGGCTTCATTTTTCGGTTCTTTTTTGTTTATTTCCGTGGTTGAATTATTAAAGGAATTTCAAGAGTTTAGGTAGATGGGGTAGAAAACAGCCCGAATGTACAAAATAAGCGGTGCATTGCGACAGCAGCAACGCGTTTTTGTATATTCGGGCTGTTTTCGGGCGTCTTACATCGACAAAGGGGATTTTTCTTATTTTTTGCTGTTTTTTTCTATCTGTAAGCAGATAAGTGTTGCTGTCATTAGATAAATAACGAGTATCACACCCTCTAAAGCTATTGT
>CANREB010000030.1 GCA_947629525.1 uncultured Lachnospiraceae bacterium | reverse complement strand
TAGCCGTACCGCTCATAGTCCACAGGATAACGGCTAAGAAGTCGATTGTGGAGAGATTGCGGGAGGCGGAGTTTTAGTTCATGCATAAAAATCACTTTGAAATGATTTATTTTTATAAAAAAATCATTTTGAAGTGATTTTTTGTTGCAAAATTATAAATATTAAGTTACACTAAAAGAAAATGCTGTGGGGGCGCATGGTTATGGAGAGAAATATAATGGCTGAACTTATCGAATGGCGGCAAATGCGGTCAGGAAGAATGCCGCTTGTGCTGTATGGAGTGCGTCAGGTGGGGAAAACATATATACTTAGGGAGTTTGGTGACAGATATTTTAAAAACTGCATATATGTAAATTTTGAGCGTATGCAGACAGTTGCGGATTTTTTCACTGGGGAGCTCAATCCTGACAGGATAATAATGCTGTTGGAGGAATATTTTGCGCAAAAGATAGTGCCTGATAAAACACTTATTATTTTTGACGAGATACAGATGTGTGAGAGGGCGCTTACATCTTTAAAGTATTTTTGCGAGGAAGCGCCCCAATACCATATCGCGGCGGCGGGGAGCCTTTTGGGTGTCGCAATCAGTCGTGATAATTCTTCGTTTCCTGTGGGCAAGGTAATTGTTAAAACGCTTTATCCGCTTAGTTTTGATGAGTTTTTGCGCGCGATGGACAAGGAATATATGGTGTCGATGATAAGGGAATGTTATGCTAAACGCGTACAGATGCCTGAGGCGACACACAATGAGCTGCTTGAATGGTATCGCAGATATCTTTTTGTAGGAGGCATGCCTGCCGCTGTAAATCAGTACCTTGAAAGAAATTCAATTATAAATGTTCCTGAAATTCAAAGCATGATAATAAACACTTACACTGCTGATATGGCAAAATATACAAGCGACAGCGAAAGCACAAAGATAAAAAATGCCTACAACTCAATGCCTGCGCAGCTTGCCAAAGAAAATAAAAAATTCCAGTATAAATTGATTAGAAAGGGCGCGACGGCAGGGCTTTTTGGAGATTCGATCGCGTGGCTTGTCTTTTCGGGAGTAGTGCTTGAGTGTGACAGGGTGACGCGGGCTGAACTTCCGATTAAGGCATTCAGAGATGTATCGTCGTTCAAGCTGTACATGTCTGATGTGGGGCTTCTTTCGGCATTTACAGGCATTACACCCGATAGTGTCATAAAGAATGAGCTTTCGGAGCTTTTTCGCGGGGCGCTTACAGAGAATTATGTGGCGCAGGCATTTAAGGCAAACGGATATGAGCTGTATTATTGGACCGATAATTCGCCCGTGGCTGAGATTGATTTTGTACTGCAGAAGGAAGGAAAGGTAATTCCTGTGGAGGTTAAGTCAGGTGAGAATGTCAAGTCTAAAAGTCTGAATCATTATCGAAACCTGTATGATCCTGAGATTTCAATCCGTTTGTCGGAGAAGAACTTTGGATATGGCGAAGGGGTATTCGCTGTGCCGCTTTATGCGGCGTTTTGTATGTGAAAAAAAACGGAGGCAGTTTTCCGTGAGGCAGAGTTTTACTCCCCGCAGTGGCAGTTGACATAAAAAAGGTGTATAGGCTTAAATTAATAAGTCTTACACCTTTTTTTGCTTAATTACAAATTAACTGCTAAATCATTCTTTAATCATATCTAATTCGGTAAGATTAACTCCCGAAACCTGCAGAAAAACTTTTAATTCAATGTACCGTCTTTTCATGGTATTGTAGGCGTTTGAATTTTTTTCGACCTCCAACATATATGTTTGAAGCCTTGAAAATTCTTCTATTGAAACTTTTATCATTTCTTTTTCAGTCATGTAAATCCCTCCCCGTTTCATTAAAAAACAAAAAACACTGTACTTGCGTTTCTTGGTGTGAACATTGCTGTGAGCGATTAGAAATACTTTTCACACTAATTCTTTGAGATAAATGGTTAAACTGTTAATTACCAATTTCATTATAGCAAATAAGGTTGGAAGTGTAAAGCTAAACATCATCAATATTTATGCGAAAGTCTTATACTTTTTGGTTACAATGTATTGACGGTGTAGCAACAGCATATTATAATTAAGAAAAAAGGAGTGTGACGCACTATGGCACAGACTACAGTAAGCATACGAATGGACAATGCTTTAAAAAAAGAATTTGACAATGTTTGCAATGAGTTGGGCTTATCTATGACAACGGCTGTTACCATGCTTGCAAAAAAAATGACGCGTGAAAAAAGAATACCATTTGAAGTATCTGTAGATCCGTTCTATTCTGATGAAAATATGTCAAGACTTAGAAAATCCATCGCACAGATGGAGGCAACTGGAGGTACTGTACATGAGGTGGATTTAGATGATTAAAGCATGGACAGATGAGGCATGGGAGGACTTTGAATACTGGACAAAACAGGACAGGAAGACACTTAATCGTATCATGCAATTGCTAAAGGACATTGACCGTAACGGCTATCAAGGCATAGGCAAACCGGAGCGTCTAAGCGGTGATTTGTCCGCATATTGGAGCAGACGTATAGACGACGCAAACCGTATTGTATACCGTATAGACGGCGATATAATAAAAATAGTTCAGTGTGGTTCACATTACAGAGATAAATAGTGAACTGTTTTGTCAAATTTGAATTAGAGAAAAATTAGAGCCTGTACATCTATAATATTTCCAGTATTGCTGTAAATGGCAGAAAAATCTCTATCGAAAAATAAAAAAACGAAAGCGAGGAACTGGAAATGAAAAAGAAAAAATACTTTTTATCAGCAGGCATCGGGCTTGTAATGGCAGTGTCTCTGGCAGGCTGCACAAGCGGACAAGGCGGTGAGAGTGAAACTCAAACAGCTTTGGAAACAGTCACATTTGGAGAAAATGCAGAAGATACAGAAAATGTGAAAAATGATGCTCAAGGAAAGAATGACGAGCAAAATGATGCTGAAATGTCAAGCGAGTATGAAACACAAACCGAAACTGATACATCTGCCGTACAGGACATTGAGAATGAGCCGACAGGTAAACACCTAAACATCTCACAAGACGCAGAAATAATCGGTGGTAAAGTACGGAGCGTTTCTTCTGACAGTATTGTAATAAGCCGCACGTTGATAGACGAAGAAGGCATGGTTACAATGCCCGAATCAGGGAGCGCCGACGAACAGCTTGTGACAATCTGCTGCACAGAGTCCACAGATTTTGAACTATGGACAATCCAAGGCGGCGGAGCAGGCATTGACACAAAAGACGCTGTTTTTTCGGACATTAAAGAAGGCAGCGGTATTGAGGCAGAGGGAGACTTTGAAGGCGAAGAATTTGTTGCGGATAAAGTCATTATAGAAATTTATAAGTAATCTATGGAATACCGCAGGATACAGGAAATGTTGACTTTTTGACAGCATCAGTTATAATGGATATGATTTAAACAAAAAATGTCAGGGAGAATAAAACATGGATCTATCGCAGCAGCGCTATAAATGGATAACCGCTCTTCGCGGATTTGCCGCGTTATCAATAATATTTATCCATGTCATAGGCGGTTGGACCTCATCCATACAGGGGGGGGGTATAACAGGAGCGCGTTGGTATCTTGATTATGTATTTATACAGGTCTGCGTGCGCTGGGCAGTCCCCTGTTTTATAATGATTAGCGGTTTTCTTCTGCTCGATGATAAAAAAGAAATTGGTTTTCAAAAACTGAAAAAATATATCATAAAAATGATTTCCGTCCTGCTGACATTTGGACTTGCCTATTGTTTTATGGAAGCGGCAGCAAACGAAGGTTTGGAAAATATACCTTACGTGGCTGCTGTTTCTGTTAAGAACCTGATAGAAGGGCGCAGTTGGACTCATATGTGGTACATATATATGATGCTTGGCTTATACCTTATGCTGCCGCTTTTTAGGGCGTTTACAAAAAGTGCCGATGAAAAAACATACAGGTTTGTGCTTATCGTATTGTTTTTGATGACAATAGTAAGACCGACAATAAACGGATTTTTCAAAACGGCGATAGAAATATTTATACCGATAAATATAGCTTATCCGTTTTATTTTTTAATGGGATATTATATCAGAAAGTATGGGATAAAAAGAAATTATGCGTTGTTATGCCTTGCAGTCGGGACATTGGGATTGACGATAAGCTCAATATTAGAGGCAGGCAATCAGCCTGAAAATCTTTTTGCTGCCTTGTATTCCACAGCCATTTTTTCATTGTCTGCAGATAGCCGTTTCCTTGAAAAATGCAGTGAAAATATACTGATAAGCCAAGTGTCTAAATATTCATTCGGGATATATCTGATACATCCGTTTTTCCTGAATGTGCTTAACAAGGTGATGCATGTATTCCCTGACATACTGCCGATAGGAATCGGCGAAGCGGCGTTTTTTGGCGTGGCAGCAGCAGGAGCTTATTTGACAACAAGGCTTTTGTGCAAAATCAGTATAATGAGAAAAATCTTAATGTAAAAATGTTCCGACAGTTTTAAAGAATTATTTCCCATTCCACAAAAATTTCCTTCCTGAATGTACAGATACCTGCCATCTGCAGTTGAAATCGTGTGTAATTATCATTACTCGGAAGCTTTGTATAAAATCAATCGTCATAACGATAATCAGCACGGCAGCTATGATACGCCGCATATCAGGCGGAATATTGGATATTGCCGTCATTATCGGAATAAAGCAGTTGTCCATAAAAAACGTGATTATAGCGGCAAAACCTATGCTTGTCGGAATGGACGTATATTTGCCGATGTGCATAGGAAGATATGAGTAGTTCCAATATTCAATGCCGCAAAGCTTTTCAACAATATTTCCAAGCAGTATCTCGCCGACGCTTACGATTACCATGCATACGATGAAATAAAGAGCAATGTTAAGTTTTTTGCTGATTTTTTTATTTGAAAATGCCAAAATTGCAGTCTTCGACGGAATACCGAGAAGAAAATATATCACCACGACCAAAAGTCCATATCCGAGCAGAAAAGGCGCGGTCATATTTCTGTTGTTGATATATCCTTTTGTAACAAGAAGCCACAGATTTTCAAGGACAAACCCAAGAAAAGAGATGACACCAACCATAATCCCCACAGAACACAAATCATATTCGACATTCATATTCAATTGCCCCCTTTAGCTGTCTATTATAGCATTAAAAAAAATTTTTGCAATATTATTTTTATTATCTTAAGAAAGGAACACAAAAATATGCGTTTTACATTTAACAGCAATGACTGGATGACGATAGAGCAGGGCGAAAAGGACTGCTTTCTGCTCACAAACGGGCTTGGCGGATATTGCAGCCTTTCAATAACGGGCGCGGCAGCAAGAGGCGACGAGGCACTCTTGATGGCGGCGCGAAAAGCGCCGAATGTCAGATGGCATATGGTGACAAATGTCCTTGAAGAACTCACGGCAGGAGGCAGAAAATATACGCTTATGTCACAGCGCATGAAGTCGGGCAGGAACTATGAAGGCTTTAGATATCTTGATGAATTTATCTATGATGATTTTGACAGATTGGTTCCCGTATGGAAATATCGGATAGAGGACATAACATTGTACAAAACACTCTTAATGGTGCACGGAGAAAACACTGTTGCGGTAAGATATACTGTCGAGACCCCGAATAAGGACATCTTAAAAGATATAAAGCTTAAAGTGACGCCGCTTATAAGGCTTACGCCAAAAAAAGAAAACTTTGATGCCGACGCTAAGGCAGATTCCTGCCAAAATCGGCACGGATGCTGTGAAATAACACATGACGGGTATACGCTGTACATTTGTGCTGACGGAGAGATAAAGTCATTATCCGCAGACGGACAGCTTTTTGGAGAGATGTATTTTTCACAGGATGAGCGCGACGGACGCGAGTGTTATGGCGACGCGTATATCAATCCATATATAGCAAAAAACTTTGCAGATGACGACAATTCGCTTACTGTCATTTTTAGCGATAAACCTTATGAGTGCGGCAAAGACACGTATATGAAGCTTGCAGACAGGGAATTTGACTATAGAGCAAGCCTGATAAACAAAGCACTGCTCAAATCGGACTTAGGCAGACAGCTTGCGCTTAGCGCGGACGCATATGTAGTGGAGCGCGCTTCAACGAACGGAAAGAGTATAATAGCGGGATATCCGTTTTTTGAGGACTGGGGCAGAGATACTATGATAGCACTTGCGGGTGCGACAATGGTGACAGGACGGTTTGACGAGTGCAGGAGTATTTTATGTACATTTGCAAAGTATGTGAAAAACGGACTTCTGCCAAATCTTTTTCCCGAGGGCGATATCGAGCCGATGTACAATTCCGCGGATGCGCCGCTGTTATTTATAAATGCCGTATATGAATATGTAAATTTCTCAAACGATGCAGCTTTTGCGCGGGAGCTTCTGCCCGTGATGGAGCAGATAGTGCGAAGCTATCAAAACGGCACGGATTTTCATATAAAAATGGACACCGACGGGCTCATCAGCGCAGGCGGCGGACTTGAACAGCTTACGTGGATGGACGTGCGTGTAGACGATTTCCTGCCTACGCCGCGCCACGGAAAACCTGTCGAGATAAACGCCTACTGGTACAATGCCCTTATGATAATGGAATATTTCACAGGTGACAGTGAATATAAAGACCTTGCAAAAAAGGTAAAAGTTTCATTTACGGAAAAGTTTTGGAATGAAGACAAAAAGTGCCTGAAAGATGTGCTTTCAGGGAATTATGAGGAAGAGCAGATACGATGCAATCAGATATGGGCGCTGTCGATGCCGTTTACAATGCTGTCTGCCGACCAATGCGGGCTTGTGCTCAAAAAAGTAAAAGATGAGTTGTACACGTCGATAGGATTGCGCACACTCTCAAAACATGATACAAATTTTCACGAAATATATATTGGCAGCATGCAGGAGCGCGACAGGGCATATCACCAAGGCACGGTGTGGGCATATCCGCTTGGCGCGTATTACAGAGCGGCGATAAGATTTGCCAATGAGTGCGGCTCTGAGGACAAAAGAGCGATGCTCATTTCCGAAGTAAAGGAAGGCTTGGAAAACCTAAAGCCATGGCTCAAAGAAGGGTGCGTCGCTCAGATCGCGGAAATATACGACGGCGGTAATCCCACAGTATCGAGAGGGTGTTATGCGCAGGCATGGAGCGTATGCGAACTTTTGCGCGCAGTATATGATTTTGAGACGACTTGCGAAATGGCTATTTAGGATTTTTGACTGATTTTTTAAACGCAGGCTTTTTCCAGATTTTCATGCGGTACAGCACATACAAAATCGCCGCGGAAATACCGTTACTGATGACCACGCTGTACCATATGCTCTGCACGCCCATATGCAGAACGGACTGGCATACGAAAAGCGTCAGGAACCTGAATACCCACAATCTGGACGCGTCCACTATCATAGTGACTTCCGTATGCCCTGTACCCTGAAACAGTCCCATAGTGGAGTTGTAAATGCCGTTAGTCCAGCACCAGAATGCCATTATACTCAAAAATTCCGCCGCCATGCCGATAACCTCGGCATCCTCTGAAAAAATGCCTACAATGGCGGTAGAGACAGGCATATATGACAAAATCAGCCCGCCGATAAAAAGAAACGCGATGCTTATATTGCGGGAGATCTTATACCCGCTGTCGGCGCGTCCATACTGATTGGCGCCGACATTCTGCCCGACAATAGTGGCGACGGCAGAACCCACGCCGTTTGACGGCAGAGTGATAAGACTGTTTACCTTGTTTCCGATGCCGTAAGCCGCCATAGCCTGAGTGCCGTACACATATACATTCTTGCTCATAAGCAGAAAGCCAAGCTGCATGGTAGAGCCGCCGACAGCCGTAGGAAGTCCTACCCTCAATATCGAAAGCATCTTATCTTTCTGAAATTTCAGATGCCTTAGATCAAGATGTATAAGCTTATCAGGGCGCGTCAGTGAATAAAAGGCGATGACTGCCGATGGCGCTTTCGCAAGCAGGGTTGCAAGCGCGGCACCCATGATATTTAAGTCAAATACGATCATCAGCAGCGGGTCAAGTATCATATTTATGATTATCCCGAGGAAGTTCAAGAGCATGGGACGCACGGTGTCGCCCTGCGCCTGATTGATTGCACTGTAAATATTTATCGTATATAAGAGCGGCATATCGAGCACCACTATCTGCAGATATATCTTTCCATAGCCGTATGTACTGCCGTCAGCGCCGAGCCATTTTACGATCCCGGGAGTGGCTGCAAAGCATATGGCGGCGCATGTAAATGCGAATATCATCGCGCACGCGAAGATTTGGTCAGCCATGCTTCTTGCGTTTTTGTCGTCCCTTGCGCCTATGTACTGCGCGATAAGCACGGAGCCTGCGACAGTTATTCCTGTGCCGAAGTTCAGTATTATATTCTGCACGGGCGTTACAAGATTGATGGCGGCAAGCTGTTCAGTGCCAATCTTTCCAAGCCAGAAAGTATCGGTCAGATTGTACATAGTCTGCAAAAACGAATTGATGACTACGGGAATTGCGATGGACATGATCGCATGCAGCATATTTCCGCTCAGAATAAGGTCACGGTTTATGTCTTTTTTTAATATATTCATTGTTTTTCCCCATTTCTGCGCTTTTTGCGTATAAACTAATAATAAAATCCCCGGTTGGAGAATACATTAATATAATAGAACATAAGATTAAAAATAGCTATCTGTTTTTTTGATATTTAGCAAAATTTAGCAAATAAAGATTTGGAAATATTCGGCATCAAAGCATAAATGTTTTGCCTTTGTGCGTATCACTTGCATTTTATGGTAGATATTTGACAATAAATATGTTATTTTAATATAGTAAACATTTATTAAGACGAGGAGGGCATTTAATGGATTGCGAAATCATTTATAAAACATCTACCGGCTTTGTTGTCGAGATAAAAGACAACGGATATTTTCAGTCTGAAACAGAGCATGAAATATACGTGGACGGGAAACTTGCAGAAAAGAGCAACAGGAACGTCGCGACAGTATTCGGGCTTGAACCTTCGACCGCATATGAAGTAAACGTAAAATGCGGCAATGACCAAACAGGGTCATTTACCGTGACGACAAACGATGAATACGTTACGTTGAATGTAAAAGACTTTGGAGCAAAAGGCGACGGCAAGACGGATGATACACTGTTTATACAGTGCGCCATTAATGCATGCCCGAAGGGTGGACGTGTCTACATCCCGGCAGGTACATATAAGATATATCCGCTTTTCCTGAAAAGCGATTTGGTTATTGAGATAGGTAAAGACGCCGTGTTATCGGCATTTACCGACAGGACCAAGTTCCCGATACTTCCGGGCAGGATAGAGTGCGTCGATAAAGAAAAAGAATATCTTCTCGGCACATGGGAGGGCGATCCTCTTGATATGTTCGCCAGTATCATTACGGGAATAAATGTTGAGAATGTCGTTATCACGGGACAGGGCAGGATAGACGGATGCGCAAGCCGTGAGAACTGGTGGGACAATCCTAAGGTAAAGCGCATCGCATGGAGACCGAGGATGATTTTCCTCAACCACTGCAAAAATATTGTACTTCACGGAATTACCGTGTGCAACAGCCCGTCATGGAATATACATCCGTATTTTTCGGAAGATTTGAAATTTATCAATATTTCGGTGATTGGACCTAAAGACTCGCCCAACACGGACGGATTAGATCCCGAATCATGCAAAAATGTTGATATAATCGGCGTATATTTCTCGGTAGGTGACGACTGCATAGCCATAAAATCAGGTAAGATATATATGGGTTCAAAGTATAAGACACCCTCGGAAAACCTGACGATAAGGCAGTGCTGCATGCGCGACGGGCACGGTTCTATCACAATAGGAAGCGAGATGGCGGGAGGCGTTAAGAACTTAAATGTTGAAAACTGTCTGTTTCTGCATACAGACCGCGGACTGCGCATCAAGACAAGACGCGGACGCGGCAAGGACGCCATAGTCACAGGCATAAAATTTGAAAATATCATTATGGATAACGTTATGACGCCTGTTGTCATAAATTCATTTTATTTCTGCGATGCCGACGGACACTCGGATTACGTGCAGTCAAAAGAATATCATCCTGTTGACGAGAGGACGCCCTACCTTGGCGATTTCCTTTTCAAAAACCTTAAAGCGACCAACTGTCATGCAGCGGCGTCGTATATGTATGGACTTCCTGAGCAGAAGATCCACCATGTGGTTTTTGAAAACGCTTCTTTTTCGTTCGCGGAAAATCCGACAGCGGGAGTGCCCGCAATGATGGATGGGGTAGATAAACAGACTAATACGGGTATCTTCGCAAAGAATATTGAAACGCTTGAACTTAAAAATGTCACTGTTTCCGGACAGATTGGCGGGGAAGTCATAAGCGACGGAATAGATACATTTATCAAATAATCTTTTGAAACGGAGAACAATATGAAACGTAAAGGACACAAACATAAGGAATATATTTCCATACTAATGATATCCGATACGGGTCAGGGTAACAGACAATTTCATATATCACGGACGGCATTTAAGATACTTGTTGCTTTTGTTGTTCTTATATTAGCCGGCGTATGCGCGTCGGGATGGATATTTTCACCGAAGGGCAGCGCGGAAGAACAGGAAAATCTGTATGAGCAGCTTGCCGACGCTCAGAAAACGGTGAAGCGGCTTGAAGAGGAAAAAGCGGCTCTTGAAACTGATAACGCGCTGCTGCGTCAGGAAAATGAAAGCGCTGCGCAGAACAGTACGGAAAGTGAAGCGCCAAACAGCGCTGAGGATGAAGACGAGGATGAGGACATTCCGCGCCGTTATCCCGCGTCGGGAAGAAGTACGGTGCTTTCGTCTTTTTCGGAAGAGACGCCGTATCTGTCTATCAGTGTAGAGGCGGGAGGAACTATAGTAGCGGCAGGCAGCGGTATGGTCGTACAGGTAAGTTCCGACGACACATATCCTGTTATCATTGAAATCGAACATAAGAAGAATTACAGGACGCGTTATATGTTCCGCAGCGTGGTGGAGATATCGGCAGCGGAAGGCGCTCAGGTAGAGGCGGGAGATGTTCTGCTTGCAATCGATGCAGAGAATATGCAGCTTGATTATCAGATAACATATGAGGATAATCCGATAGACCCGCTGACTGTTATTGAGGCTAAAGGCTAAGTGCGAAAAAGAAATGGAGGATAATATTTATGAGAAAGAATAAAGGTGCGGAGATAGTGTCTACGCTTATCGGCGAAGATGTAGTGTTTGAAGGCAACGTGTCTGCCCCCGAGTCGATCCGTGTGGACGGTACACTCAATGGCAACTGTGAATGTAAAGAGCAGCTTATCGTCGGGAGCAGCGGATCGATAAAGGGCGACGTAAATGCCCGCAGTGTCCGGATATCGGGCAAGGTAGAGGGCAATGTATATGCTGACGGAAAGATAGAACTTTTATCCACGGGCGTGATAGAAGGAAACATTTCGGCAAAATCGATCGTCATAGATGAAGGCGCATGCTTTGACGGAAGATGTACTATGACAAATGCGGAAATAGTTTCCTATTCAAATGATGCCGTATAAACGTTATCGCATATGGTAGCTGAAATCTCTGAACTTTATATCTGATGAGGTTTTGGCGCCATATGCGTATACGCCTACCATAGCGCCTGTAAAACGTTTACCTTTTTTGATGCCCTCATCGCACAGATAATATACGTTGTCAAGCGTGCCAAGACATTGCGGTGTCATGCTTGGAGAGCTGCCTAAACCGTAACGAAAAGTCCTCTTTAGATAATCTGTATCTGTTTGAAGCAGGATGTATGTATCGTTTCGGGACAGCAGTTTTTTTACCTGTTCTGTGATATCGGCGGAATATGATATATGCTCATCATCGTCGATTTTTTCAAAAACGGCGATGGTATATTTATCGTTATTCCGATACATTCCGAATTTAAGATATGTATTCTCGTCATAATAGCACGTCATACCCGCGTCGCTTCCGTCAGAAAGAGAAGAAAAATCCATTATAACCGATGAATTGAATTTGAACGATGTCTGTCTGCGGACGACAATGTTTTTGGCATGCATTGAATTTAAGTCTTCACGGCTTGCCTTTAAAGTAAGGACACCGTCAGAGACCTTTATTCCGAAAGCATCGGGTGTGCGCGGCGTCATAAATTCAAATGAGAGTCTGCTGCTGCCAAAGCCTTCTTCCGAAGTCATTTTTAAGTTATTACCGTTTAAATTTTTAGGTTTTATCTGCTGACATGACGGTCCTTGGAGATTATTGACAACAGGCCATCCGTCTGCTGTCCATGTAATGGGGTCAATGGAGGTCTCACGTCCAAGCATACTGTATTTTTGGTCTATCATCCTGCCGCACAGATACACCATATACCAGTCGCCGTCGGGAGTATCAACAGGTTTGCCATGACCGCAGCGCTGTATCGGAGCTTCGGGTATCCACTGACGCATGATGGGATTATAAGGGCAGGGTTTATATACCCCCATAAGTGTGCGGGAGCGTGATACGGTTATCCTATGTCCTGCCCCGGTGCCGCCCTCTGCTTCAAACAGGTAATACCAACCGTCTTTTTTCAGGATATGAGGTCCTTCGGGAGCGCGCTTTTGGTCGCCGTAAAATAATAATGATGCCGGCGTAAGCTGTCTGCCGTTTTCGAGGTCTATCTCAAAGATACGGGCGCCGCGGTTTAACAGCATATACGAACGTCCGTCGTCGTCATGGAAAAGCGAGGGGTCAATACCGTCCTCTTCAATATAAAAAGGCTCATTATAAGGACCTTCCGGCTTGTCGGACGATACGACTATCTGTCTCCGTATTACCGCCCCCGTATCATTCATACGGTATGTGGCAGTCACATAAAATCTTCCGTTTTTGTATGAGATGTCAGGCGCCCAGTAACCGCGTCCGCCCTCAAGATCGTCAATTTTTGCCCATTTGGGATTAGTTATGGCATGCCCGATGATTTCCCAATGGATAAGATCCGTGGAGTGGGATATCGGAATACATGGAAAGAAAATAAACGAAGAGTTTGCCATATAAAAGTCGTTTCCGACTCTTATTATGGACGGGTCAGGGTACATTCCCGTGCGGATAGGGTTATGATATGTATCTTCGTATTTCACCCCGTAATATTTTTCAAAATAATTTTCAATGGCGGCATATTTGTTTGTATGGGCAATATCCCATGGCGTTATAAGATCGTAATCGCCGTCAAGCGCAGACATCCCGACACGCTCTACAAGATACGGAACAGCGTCCGCTTTTCCCGATAAAACGGCGTAGTGGAGTATATTGCGGTAATGGTCGTCGCGCAGGTTCATGCTTGCACGTGAATATTCGACGATGTATTTTATGAGTTTAAGATTGCCCGTTTTTGCCGCCAAAAGCGCAAAAGGTACGCCGTCGTCAGTCCTGTAGTCTATGGCGGACGGTTCAAGCGTCAGAAGATGTGATGTTTCCTTAATATCAGCGTTTAATATTGCGTTTTCCAAATCTTTTTTAGTATTCATATACCCCTCCGTGACAATAAATATATCTGTTAATAAAATAATAACCCAAAAAATACCATTAATCAACATGACATATCTTGTCGGATGGCACTGATTTGTGTTATCATTATAAGGCAGGGTTAAAATTGTGTTTTTATGTTTTCGAGTAATTATAAAGGAGAGTATGATATGGCTATTGAGATTGTAGAAAAGTATGTGAACGGGCTTATTGACAGGAGCACGCTGGATGAGCCTGTATGGAACATCGAAAAGATAAGGGAGGGCAAAAAGGCGACATGGGATTATATCGACGGATGTATGATAATGTCCCTGCTCGAACTTTACAGTGTGACGGAGAACAAAAAGTATTTTGACTTTGCCGAGAAATATATTGACCACCGTGTAACCGAGGACGGCACGATAATCGGTTACAAAAAGGACGATCTCAATCTTGACAACATAAACGAGGGAAAAAACCTGTTTACGCTCTATGACCTGACAGGAAAAGAGAAGTACGCGAAAGCGACAAAAAACATTTATCAGCAGATATTGGAAATGCCGCGCACAAAAGAAGGCAATTTCTGGCATAAGAAGATATATCCGAATCAAGTATGGCTTGACGGGCTTTATATGGCGCAGCCTTATTATATGGAATATGAGAAGCGCTTTAACGACAGAAAAAATTACAAGGATATTTATAATCAGTTTTTCAATGTTGAAAAGAATATCAGAGATGCCGCGACAGGGCTTTATTATCATGCGTATGACGCTGAGCGTGAAGCGTTTTGGGCAGATCCGCAGACAGGGCTGTCAAAGAATTTCTGGTTAAGAGCGCTCGGGTGGTTCTCAATGGCGCTGCTCGATACGCTTACGATAGCGGATGAAAAGACGGAGGACTATGAGCATCTGTTAAATATGTACAGGGATTTAATGGACTCACTGCTCAAATACCAGTCGCCCGAGGGCATGTGGTATCAGGTGCCGAACTTCCCGGGGCGTGATAAGAATTATCTTGAGACGAGCGGAAGTTCCATAATAGCTTTCTGTCTTATGAAAGGAGCGCGTTTGGGATATCTTCCCAAAGAGTACAGTGAGCACGGTGTCAGGGCGTTTAAGGGTATATGTGACAAATATCTCTCGGAAGTAGACGGAAATATGAGTCTCGGCGGTATATGCCTTGTGGCAGGACTTGGACCCGAGACGAATAAAAGACGTGACGGCTCATATGAATATTATATGTCGGAGCCTGTCGTGAAGGACGACGCAAAGGGGACAGCCCCGTTTTTGCTTGCATATGCCGAAATGTGCAGACTTGAAAAATAACAGAGGTAATTACTGCAATGGAAATAAAAGAACTGTATGTATCGTCCGATACGGATAAAGACTTCCGCACGGTTTCGGACGCAGTCGCTGCCGCACGCGGATATTCGGGGATGAAAGTCATAATATATATCGCGGCGGGCGTATATAATGAACGCGTATGCGTTGAGCAGGATAACGTCTCGCTCATCGGAGCAGAGGACGGCGTTACGAAGATAACATATTCGCATTATGCCAATGAAGTAATGCCTGAGGGCGATAAAAGAGGTACTTTCAGGACGGCATCCGTTTTTATAGACGCGGACGATTTTTATGCGTCGAATATTACTTTCAGCAACGAGGCGGGACAGGGCGATATAGTCGGACAGGCAATAGCCATGTACGCGGACGGCGACAGGCTGATATTTGAAAACTGCCGTTTTGACGGATTTCAGGACACGTTGTTTACAGCACCCCTTCCCAAAAAGGAAATACAGCCGGGAGGATTTAAAGGACCTAAACAGTATGCGCCAAGGAAAGTAGGGCGGCACTTATATAAGGACTGCTATATAGCGGGCAATATTGATTTTATATTCGGCGGAGCCGTTGCTTATTTTGAGAACTGCGAGATATTTTCAAAAAAAAGAGGAGAAGATATATCAGGCAGACCGCAGGGATATATTACCGCGCCCTCTACGTTTGAGGGACAAAAGTACGGATATGTGTTTAATAAATGCCGTTTTACAAGCGATTGTCCTGATGCGTCATGTTATTTAGGACGTCCATGGAGGAATTTTGCCAAGTGTGTCATTATTAATTCCGATATCGGGGCGCATATACGCGGTGAAGGATGGGACGATTGGAACAAAAAAGAAGCATGGGATACGATGTTTTTTGCCGAATATAATAACAGCGGCGCAGGTGCGGGTATGGCGCGCGCGCCTTATGTCAGAATGCTGACATCAGAGCAGGCGCGGAAATGTACAAGAGAAAATGTGCTTGGATTTTAGATTTCAGATTTCAAATGTCAGGAGGAGAACATGCAAAACCCTAATTCGAGAACGATACAGATAAACAGATTTTACGGAAGTCTTGAAAATATGCTTCATAAATACGAGCGTTTTGCGCGCAAAGACTGTTTTAAAGGTTCTGATACGGCACAATATGAAGAATGGAAAAGAAACGTAAGAAAAACACTGTGGGGGCTGCTCGGGCTTGACAAGATGGACACGGACGCACCGATGAAGCCGCAGGTTTTGGAGAGCGTAAGACTTGATGACGGCATATTGAGGGAGAAAGTTATCATCCAATCGGAAAACGATGTGTGGGTACCTATGTATATCCTTATTCCACAGACGGACTCGGATAACGGCGGCACGAAGCGGCAGGTCTTTATAGCACCCCCGGGTCATCAGGGAGCGGGCAAATATTCAGTCGCGGGATTTTATGATATACCGGCAGTGGCAGACGCGATAAAAAAGTTCAATTATGATTACGGGATGCAGCTTGCAAGACTTGGATTTGTTGTGGTGTGCCCCGACTGCCGCGGTTTCGGTGAACGCCGCGACGAAAAGAAACAGGGCAGTGACGATGAGAGTTTTCTCACATCATCATGCTTTCATCTTGCACATATGGCTGAACCGATAGGCGAGACGGTAATAGGCATGTGTACATGGGATCTGATGAAGATAACGGATTATATAGAGCAGCGTGCGTCAGACGGTGAGGATTGGGATGCGGCGAACATATCATGCCTTGGATTTTCCGGCGGAGGGATGCAGACGCTTTATTTTGCGGCTCTTGATGACAGGATAAAAAATGTCTTTATAAGCGGATATATGTACGGATTTAAAGATTCACTCATGATACTTAACGGCAACTGCAGCTGCAATTATGTTCCGCATCTGTGGGAGCATTTTGATATGGGCGACATCGGCAGCCTGATAGCGCCGAGAAATCTTATGATACAGTCATGCAGAGAAGATCATCTGAACGGCAGCAGAGGGCTTGAAAATGTTTACGAACAGCTTGCAGTTATAAGGAAAGCGTATGAGCTGTACGGCGCGGAGCAGAGAGTAGTACACGATATTCATGACGGCGGTCACTGCTGGCATGACGAAAATCTGGCAGATATATTAAAAAAATTTGGTTTGCTGGCATAAAAAAGGAGGTAAATATGCAATTTGGTATCAGATTACACGATGCGGTCAAGCTTCCGTTAGAGGAGCGTCTTAAAGCAGTAAAGGAGCAGGGATTTAAGTGTGCCCATGTGGCGCTGTCAAAGGTCATAACTGAAAATTCCGTGGCAGAGGGGGCGCTTACCCCGGGATATGCTATGTATTTAAAGCGGCTGTTTGCGGAAAATGAGCTTGACGTTGCGGTGCTCGGATGTTATTTAAACCTTGCCAATCCCGACCCTGCACAGCTTAAAGAGATACAAAATAAATATCTTGCAAATATCAGGTTTGCGGCGCATTTGGGCGCCGGCGTGGTAGGAACGGAGACAGGTGCGCCAAACGTTGAGTACAAATTTGAGCAGGCATGCTGGTCAGATGAAGCGCTTGAAATATTCATAAAGAATTTAAGACCTGTAGTAAAATATGCGGAACAGATGGGAGTGCTTGTGGCGATAGAACCTGTGGTAAGACATATAGTGTGCAACCCGAAGCGGGCAAGACGTGTCCTTGACGAAATCGATTCACCTAACCTGCGCATAATACTTGACCCCGTGAACCTGCTTGAAATATATAATTACGAGAAGCAGGACGAGATAATTGACGAAGCGATCGAACTTTTGGGGAAAGATGTTGCGGTGCTTCATGTAAAGGACTTTGTGATAAAGGATGACAAACTTGTGTCTGTTCCCGTAGGACAGGGACAATGCCACTGGGAGAGGATAATCCCGTATATGAAGAAAGAAAAGCCGTTTATGCATGCGACTCTTGAGGACACTAAGCCCGAAAACGCGGTTGAAGCGTTAAATCATATAAAAAATATTTACGAAAACAGTTAAGGATCATTTTGTTATGAGAGGGATAGATACACAGGTACGCAAAATAAGGCGCGCGGTTTTCAGGGAAGTGGCAAATATGGCGTACCGTTCGACCAATCTTGTCGATGATATGGAGGCATTGCCGTATAAGCTTGTCGATGCTGAAAATTCCCCTTATTGGGACAATATATACAGGGAGAGGGAAATAGTCAGGGAGCGTACACGCCTTGCAATGGGTATGTCACTCAGACCCGAGGATGAGCCTGTACAGGTAAGTCAGGGCGTGGAAGAGAGCAATATAGACGAAAAATATTATGAACCCCCATTGATGCAGGTAATATCATCAGCGTGCAACGCGTGTCCTGAAAACAGGTATGAAGTTACCGACAAGTGTATGGGATGCCTTGCACATCCGTGCAATGAAGTGTGTCCGCGCGGGGCTATTACTATGGTAAACGGCAGATCGGTCATCGACCAACAGAAATGTATCAAATGCGGAAAATGTAAAACAGTATGTCCGTACGATGCCATATCACATCAGCAAAGACCATGTGTCGCGCATTGCGGTGTAAATGCGATAAAATCAGACAGTTATGGAAGAGCGGTCATTGACAACGAGCTGTGTGTTTCGTGCGGTCAGTGCATGGTAAGCTGTCCGTTTGGCGCGATAGCGGATAAATCACAGATTTTTCAATTGATACGGGCGTTGCAGACAGGCAGAAAGATAATAGCGCAAGTGGCGCCGTCGTTTGCAGGGCAGTTTGGTCCCAAAGTCACGCCCGATATGTTAAAAACGGCGCTAAAACAGCTTGGATTTTATGATGTGTATGAAACGGCGATCGGCGCTGATATGGGCGCTATGACGGAGGCGGAGCATTATGTAAAGGAAGTGGCTTCAGGAGAACTTCCGTTTTTGCTTACATCCTGCTGCCCGTCATGGTCAATGCTTGCCAAAAAATTTTTCCCCGAGACGATAGACAAGATAAGCAATGCGCTTACCCCAATGGTTGCGACGGCGCGGGTCATCAAGGCACAGCATCCTGATGCGGGAGTCGTGTTTATAGGACCATGCGCAAGCAAAAAACTTGAGGCGAGCAGACGGACAGTGCGCTCGGATGTGGATTTTGTAATAACTTTTGAGGAACTTACGGGAATGTTCGAGGCAAAGGGAATATTGCTTGACGAGATAGAAGCGCTTGATATGCTTGAAGGAGCTACGGCAGCAGGACGCGGATATGGCGTTGCGGGCGGCGTGGCAAGTGCAATAGAAGCATGCATCAAAGAGTATTATCCCGATACCGAAATAAACATAGAGCATGCCGAAAGCCTTTCGGAGTGCAAGAAGATGCTTATGCTTGCCAAGGCAGGCAAAAAGCAGGGATGCCTTATTGAAGGAATGGCGTGTCCCGGCGGATGTGTCGCGGGAGCGGGTACAAATATACCTATAGCTGTCGCCGCAAAGGATCTGCTCGATTTCAAAAACTCATCGGAAAAAAAGATTCCCGACGCGGATGTGCGGCAGCCGGATAATAAATAAATGATGTTGGAGGAGAAATATGAAAAAAATAAGAACAAGATATGCACCCAGTCCTACGGGAATGATGCATGTAGGTAATCTGCGTACTGCGCTGTATGAATTTCTTATCGCAAAGCATGAGGGCGGGGAGTTCATTCTGCGTATTGAGGATACGGATCAGGAGCGGTTTGTCGAGGGCGCTACGGAAATGATATACCGGACGCTTGACAAGACAGGTATGGTCTGCGATGAAGGACCTGATAAAGACGGCGGTTATGGTCCTTATGTGCAGAGCGAACGCATGAAGACAGGCATTTATATGAAGTACGCAAAGGAACTGATCGACAAGGGCGAAGCTTATTACTGCTTTTGTGATAAGGAGCGTCTTGCATCGTTGAAAACAGAAGTAGTGGAGGGAAAAGAGATCACCGTTTACGACAAGCACTGTCTTGGATTGTCAAAAGAAGAAGTCGAAGCTAATCTTGCGGCGGGTAAGCCGTTTGTCATCCGTCAGAATAATCCGACGGAAGGCTCTACGACTTTTCATGATGAGATTTACGGCGATATCACTGTGGAAAACTCTGAACTGGACGATATGATACTGATAAAGTCGGATGGTTATCCTACTTACAATTTTGCAAACGTTGTGGACGATCACATTATGAACATCACGCATGTGGTACGCGGTAATGAATACCTTTCATCTTCACCGAAATATCAGCGTTTATATGACGCGTTCGGCTGGGAGAGTCCGGTCTATGTCCATCTTCCGCTGATTACAGGCGAGGATCATAAGAAACTTGCCAAAAGGAACGGCAACGCCTCATATATTTTTGAGGAAATGATAAAAAACGGTTTTCTGGCGGAAGCGATAGTGAATTATATCGCGCTGTTGGGATGGAGTCCTGAAGACAACCGCGAGATGTTCACATTGGATGAACTTATAAAAGAGTTTGACTACAGAAGGATAAATAAGTCGCCTGCCGTATTTGATATGAATAAACTCAAATGGATGAACGGGGAATATATCAAGGCGATGGACAACGAGCGCTTTTACGATATGGCGCTGCCGTATATCAGACAAGCCGTGAACGACAAGGCGTTTGATTACAGAAAACTGGCTGCCATGGTCAAAACAAGGATAGAGATATTCCCTGATATAACGGCTCTGCTCAGCTTTTTTGACAAGCTTCCCGAATATGATACGGCAATGTACGCCCACAAGAAGATGAAAACCACGCAGGAGAGTTCTCTCGAAGTGCTGAAAGAAGTGATTGTTCTGCTTGAAGCTCAGGAGGATTACTCTAATGACGCACTTTATCAGATGCTCTTATCGTATGTTGAGAAAAAGGGTGTCAAGAACGGTTATGTGATGTGGCCGATAAGAACTGCTGTTTCAGGACTTCAGATGACGCCCGCGGGCGCTACCGAAATAATGGAAATACTCGGTAAAGATGAAAGCATTGCCAGAATAAAAAAAGGAATAGAACTGCTTGAAAATAAATGAATTTCAATCTAAAGCCATAAGACACGGAAACGGGGCTATGCTGGTCTTAGCAGGTCCCGGTTCCGGAAAAACTCTTGTGATTACCCACAGAATAAAAAACTTAATAGAAGAATACGGCGTAAGACCTGAACAGATACTTGTCATCACATTCACAAAAGCCGCCGCAAAGCAGATGCAGGCGCGTTTCACAAAACTTGTGGAAAATAAGGCATACATGGTGAACTTCGGCACTTTCCATGCCATTTTCTTTCAGATTTTGCGGCATGCTTACAAATTCGGCGCGGAAAATATAATAAGAGAGCCGGACAAATACAGTATACTTGAAGAGATAATACGGGAACTTTCCATTGATATTGAATGTAACAACGAACTTATACAGCATATGCTTGAGGAGATAAGCCGTATCAAAAACAGCGGAGCATCGCCTGATACGTATCAGGGCGGACTTATCGCACAGGCTGATTTTGAAAATATATTTAAAGCATACAAGCATGTCATGAATTCAAAAAGGCTTATCGATTTTGACGATATGGCGCTCATGTGCATAGAACTGTTCAGTTCAAGACCCGAAATATTAAAAATGTGGCAGGAACGGTTTAAATTTATACTGATAGACGAATTTCAGGATATTTCACCATTACAGTATGAAGTGGTAAAAATGCTTGCAAAGCCGCAGGACAATATATTTATCGTAGGCGACGATGATCAGTCGATATACGGTTTCAGAGGTGCAGACCCTAAGATCATGCTTAACTTTAAGAACGACTATCCTGATGCGGATGAAGTGACGCTTAGCGTAAATTACAGGAGCGGAAGCTCAATAGTAGAGACGGCGGGAAAGCTTATAGGTAATAACAGTATGCGTTTTGCCAAGCGCATAGAGTCGGGAAACGATATACGCGGAATTACAAAAATATATTCGTTTACATCGAAAAATGAACAGGCACAGGGGATAGATGAGGCGGTAAAACAATATATGCAGATGAACGGCGCGCGCTACAGCGATATGGCGATACTGTTCCGTACAAGTACAGGCATGATGCGCACGGTTGACAGGCTTGTAAGGTCAAATATCCCGTTTGTCATGAAAGAAAAGCCCCGCAGCATATATGATAGCGAGACGTCAAAAGATATAGCCGCGTATTTGAGATATGCGCTGAAAGAAGACAATGTCGCAGATTTTTACAGGATCATGAATCGTCCTGTAAGATACATAAAACGGAGCAGTGTGCCGACAAAACCGTTCAAAATGAAAGAATTGCTTCAAAATAACGCGGAAATCGACTATGTAATACAGAACATAACACAATTCTACAGCCACTTGCAATTTATCCGTCATTTACAGCCGTTTTCAGCGGTCAATTATATAAGAAAAGGCGTAGGATATGACGAGTACTTAAAGAAACAGGGCAGGGAGTCCGATATTGAGGCGCTTGACGAGCTTCAGGAACAGGCAAAGGACTTTGAGACAATAGAGGAGTGGCTTGAACATATCGAAAAGATGCTGTCAAAGGATCATAAACAGGATAGCAGCGTTATTGCGGAAGAGAAAGACGCAGTAACACTCATGACTATGCATGCGTCAAAGGGACTTGAGTGGAAGATGGTCATACTGCCTGATATAAACGAAGGTGTTGTTCCACAC
The DNA here is from genome assembly GCA_947629525.1 of uncultured Lachnospiraceae bacterium. Lineage (GTDB taxonomy): Bacteria > Bacillota > Clostridia > Lachnospirales > Lachnospiraceae > COE1. The sequence continues at coordinate 11,138 of CANREB010000030.1, read as the reverse complement.
AAAAAAGCCGTGACGGACAGTGAACTTGAGGAAGAACGGAGAATGTTTTATGTAGCTTTGACGCGGGCAAAGGAATATCTGTTTATCTTTTATATCCATGAAGAAAAGGCAGGAAAGTTCCTGCCCTCACGTTTCATAGAAGAAATTATGTAATTATTCTAAAATAATAATTTATTCCGAAGGATGGAGCTTGGCATTTACAAGATCTTTAAGCTCAAGGCACTTATCTTTCAGGCGGGGCGATGTGCTTCTGTTTGAGACAACCCCTGAAAGATACTGCATAGATGTTGAATATTCGCCTCTTACATATGAATAGTATGCGAGAAGATAGTCAAGAGTAGTCTCGCTCATGCCGGCGATAGGGAAATCCTCGTTCATACGTGCTTTTGTGAGGTGTTCGTATGCGTTCATAGCGGCATTGTTTGCCTCGTTGAGATAATTTTCTCTCTTTTTTGCCGATGCAGGGTCATCCTCGGGCAGTTCGTCTGCCAAATCCTGATAAAGCCAGCTGAGCTTGAGGCATACGTTGCCGATTTCGCTGTCCTTAGCCTGTTTTTTTACAGTACATAAAAGTGTCATCTTCATACGGCTTATAGCCATTTCCGTAGTATAAAAATCACAGGGTGTCTCCTCGTGGGATTTATAGTTAGCCTGTATATTCTCACGGATAAGCCGTCTCTGCGTCTGTGTTGTGTTGGTGAAATTTTTGGTTAGAGCCGCAAAACCACAGTTAGGGCAGCATATTGTCTCGTACTTATTTACGTTGATGTTGCTGTGGATGGGTCTTAGATCCGCCTTTGTTTCGACAAACTTGGCACTGTTTGTCTTAACAGCCTTCGCTTTGATCTTTTTGTCACATATGGGACAAGTGTAATTTCTGTCCAATATCAATGTTTTCTCGTCACTTTTATCCATTTTAATCTTCCTCCGTTTCTTCATCGTCTGCTAATTCTACCAGTTCATCAAATTCAACGCCGTCGAGATATTCGTCAAAAGCATCTTCGACCTTTTCATACTCCTCATCGTTATCTATGTACCCGAGAGCGGGCTCGGCATCGGGATCGTTTTCGTCCTCGCAATAGCGGTAAAACCATACTTCACCGTCTTCGTTTTCACCGTCTTCGTCAAGCGGAAGCAGTACGATATAGTCCTGCGCGTCTACTGTCAATATTGTGATTATCGCGCAAACGATTGTTTCACCGCTGTCAAGTTCAATCTCTACGGTCATTTCTTCGGCGTCATATCCATTGTTGTTCTTTTGTGCCATATAACTCCTCCATTCCTGCTGCATATGCAAAAGCTTTTTGGTGCATGCGGCATAAGCACAAACACAATATCATTGTAACCAAATTGAAGCCATAAAGCAAGATACTTTTTTAATTAACTTGACATGTTGTATACAAACCTAGTATTATTTAATAGTAGAACAGTTTTCTGTTTGGTGGCGTGTGTTTGGGGGCGTGTAAATGAAACTGACGACGGAAGAGAGTGTATTAAATTATATTAAAAAGAGAATTCGGTCAGCAGGAAACATAGTTGCCATTTTGGGAATTGAGATGCTCGTAGAGGGCGGCGGTTACGATTTGGATTCCAACGACGAGACATACAGAGTTGAGAGCGATTATGGATTCAGCCCCGAAGAGATGCTATCCGCAAGCTTTTTTAATTCAAAGGCTGAAAAATTTTATCGATTTTACAAAAAAGAGATACTTGGGATGAATGTATCGGGAACGCCCGCATATGACGCGCTTCTCAGACTTCAGGCGCAGGGCAGGCTATCGGCGGTCATCAATCAGAATTACCACGGTCTTCCCGCCAATGTATACTTTAACAATGTCATTGAGCTCAACGGCAATATCCGCGATAATATATGTCCGCGCTGCAACAGGCGATACGGTGTTGATTACGTTATAAATGCGGACACAATACCGCGGTGTGAACAGTGCAATATAGCTATACGTCCAAATATACGGCTTTTAGGAGAGCGTGTCAATACCGGTCTTATGACAAATGCCGTTGCCGCGTGCGCCAATGCGGATGTAATACTTACTTTAGGCAAGAATATGTATTCCGATCAGCTCGATAACAATTTTCCGGAGAGCCGCCAGCTCAGGGTGCTTTTTTCCAAGGAAGCGTTTATGAGCGAGAGTAAGGCGCATTATGTTATCAGGGATGAGATCAAGGCGATACTGCCGCTTATTATTGAATAACGATTTGATTTAAACATAGATGAGGATTTGTATGAGAAAGAAATATAAAATAAAAAGAGGACAGCCTTATCCTCTTGGCGCCTGTGTCAAAAATAACGGCATAAATTTTTCAATGGTAAACAGCTCAAACGAGGACTGCAGTGTTGTATTGTACAAAAAAGGCGTCGAACAGAAAGAACGCATAGTTTTTGACAAAAGTCACAGGATCGGTAATATTTCATGTATGTTTATAGAAGGAATCCCGACTGATTACGAATATAATTTCTGTATAGGCGACAAGGTTTTTGTAGACCCTTACGCAAAACGTATAGTGGGCAATGAAAAATGGAGAAGCGGTGAAACAAAGCGACCGTTTCTGCGCGGAGGTTTTTATGACTCTGAATTTGACTGGCAGGATACATCGCCGCTTCATATTCCGTACAATGACAGCATCATGTACTGTCTTCACGTAAGAGGATTTACGAAGCACCGCTCGTCAGGTGTCAGGAATAAAGGCACTTTTGAGGGAATTATCGAAAAGATACCATATCTTAAAGAGCTTGGCATCAATTCAATAGAACTTATGCCCGCGTATGAATTTGAGGAATGTGAATGGGACAGCAGCGAGATGCTTGCGCTTGAGCAGACGATAGAATATCAGGTGGAGCATATTGATGAAGAACTCGCTTCGACGCAAAATCCGCCCCATTCGCGTCAGCTAAATTATTGGGGCTACAAAGAAGCGTCGTATTTTGCACCGAAAGCGTCATATGCGGCGGGAGACGATCCATGTATTGAATTTAAGCGTATGGTGAGGGAACTTCACAAGAACGGCATCGAGGTCATAATGCAGTTTTATTTTCCCGACCATATTAAACCCGGTTATATTCTTGATATAATAAAACACTGGGTATTTGAATACCAGATAGACGGCGTACATCTTAAGGGAAGCAGGGTTCCGGTGACGCTTATCGCGACAGAACCGATTTTGGCGAACGCAAAGATAATGTGCGAATATTTCTGCCTGAATGAGATATATGCCGACAGAGAGATACCGACATTCAAAAATCTTGCTTATTATCGTGATGAGTTTATGTACGATATGCGCAGATATTTAAAAGGCGACAGCAATATGCTCAGAACCGTGCAGTATCATCTGCGCAACCATAATCAAAGCTGCGGCGTTATCAATTATATGACCAACTATTACGGATTTACGCTTAACGATTTGGTATCATACGACAGAAAGCATAACGAGGCAAACGGCGAGAACAATGCAGACGGAAACGACAACAATTACAGTTGGAACTGCGGAATGGAAGGGTCTTCGCGCAAAAAGGCGATAAAACGTCTCAGAAAAAAGCAGATGCGCAATGCGCTTTCTTTCATCTTTACCGCACAGGGAACGCCGCTTATTTGGATGGGCGATGAATTTGGCAACAGCCAGTCGGGCAATAACAATTGTTATTGCCAAGACAATGAGACGGGGTGGCTGGATTGGCGCGCACTTGCCAAAAACACAGATATATATGAATTTACAAAAGAACTTATCAGGTTCAGAAATGCGCACGGCATACTGCATCTTGATAATGAGCTTTCAATGCTTGACAGGTATGGTTACGGATATCCCGACCTGTCATATCATGGCGAGGAAGCGTGGAAAGTACAGCTTGAAAACTATAACAGGCATATAGGCATAATGTACTGTGGCAAAGATAAGGATAATAACGAGGGCGATTATATATACATCGCATATAACATGCATTGGGAGACCCACCGTTTTGCACTTCCTTCGCTTGCGGATTATGAGTGGGTCACAGTGCTTGACACCAATGCGGAGCCGCTTGCCGTGGCGAAAGATAAGACGTCGTGTTATGCGGATATTCCGCCGCGCAGCGTCGTCATCCTCAAGGGACGCAGACTGCCTAAGCCGCAGCCTAAAACACAGCCTAAGGCGGTTTCAGGCACAGTCAGACAAAAAAGGACAAAAAAACAGGTTAAAAGTCAGGTTAAATAAAAATGTTGCATTTTTGGAAGCATTTTAAGAAAATTACGCATCACAAGATGATGGTGATGAAAGGCTGTTTTTCTGTAGGATTATACCGACAGGGAATTATGCATGACCTGTCAAAATATATGCCGAGCGAATTTATGGTAGGAGCCAGGTACTATCAGGGCACACAAAGCCCGAACAACGCCGAGCGTGCCGATAAGGGCTATTCGGCGGCGTGGCTGCACCACAAAGGACGCAACAGGCATCACTATGAGTACTGGCTTGACTACAGCTCAAGAAAAGGCGAAGGCATAATCCCCGCTAAGATGCCCGACAGATACATTGTGGAAATGTTTATTGACAGGGTTGCGGCGGCAAAGAACTACAACATTCATAATTACAGCGACGATATTCCGTTAAAATATTATATGTCGGGAGAGCCGTGGCGGTTTATGCACAAAGACACGAGAAATAAACTCGAATTTCTGCTTAAGATGAATGCTGAATACGGAGAGGCAAAGACGATGAAGTATATACGCAGGCACTTTTCGCATGGACGGCTGGATATTAAGTAACACATTAAAAAAAGTTCCATATATTAATTTAAAAGCGGTAAAATATAAGGAGCTTTAAAATGAACAGCCTGATATGGATCTTACTTTTACTTAGCTGCTGCTGTAATAATAGCGGCAGCGGGATAAACTGCGGCGGTAACGGCAGAAGTTATGACAATGATGATTACAATGGTTACAACAGTACGAGAATGAACGGTAACGGATGCGGATGTGAAGACAATATTCAGCCGAGGAATTTCTCGGGATTTGCGAGTGTCGGCACCAACGCATGTGAGAACAATTTTGATGATAACAACAATCAAAACAATAACCAGTAAATTTTCAAGGCGGGACACATCGTTCCGCCTTGAATTAAACACAACGGGAATGGGGTGATGATGTGTCACCGGATGCTGCGGCTATCGGAAAAGCCGTCAATAAAAGAGAAATATATCGATACATGGGTTATCAGGGAAAAATCCCCGATGAAAGCGTATGCAGGATGACAGATGAGGTCTTGGACGAGCTTTTAAATGCCATAGAACCTAAGAACATATATATGCGGTTTGCGTGCAATGTGTCGGACGAAAAGGTAAGTCTGTATGACATGGAATATAAAAAAAAGTACCTTACGGCGACGAGCAGGGATTTATCAGTAAATATGGCGCAGTGTCAGCAGGCTGTGCTTATGGCGGCTACACTTGGTATAGGGGCGGACAAGCTTCTGAACAGATATGAACTTATAAATATGGCTAAAGCTTCGATAGCTCAGGCGTGCGGCGCCGAGTGCATAGAGGCGTACTGCAATATCATTCAGGAAGAGATACGTGAATGGGCAGGAAAAGAGAAAATGTATCTTCGACCGCGTTTCAGCGCGGGATATGGTGATTTGGGACTTGATACGCAGAGAGATATATTTAATGTACTTGAATGTACAAAGCGCATAGGTCTGACACTGACGCAGAGCGTACTTATGTATCCGACAAAGAGCGTTACTGCATTTATAGGTCTTACAACAAATGCACGAGGCTGTTACAGCAGGAATGCCGATAAATGTGCCGCGTGCGATAATAAGGGGTGTGAATTTAGAAATGATTGAAGGTTTAGGAAAACAACTGCTTTTTTTTGACGGCGGGATGGGTACACTGCTGCAGGCGCGCGGTCTGCAGGCAGGTGAGATACCTGAGACATGGAATATACTTCATCCTGAAAAGATAAAGCAGATACACAGGGAATATCTGCTTGCAGGCTGCGATATAGTTAAGGCTAATACATTTGGAGCCAACTGTTTTAAATGTAAAGGCACTGACTATGATGTCGATACGCTTGTGAGCGCAGGGATAAAGCTTGTAAAAGAAGCGATAAGCGACGTTAAGGCAGACGCTTCTCAAGAAAAACGCAAAATCTATACGGCTCTTGACATAGGGTCGCTCGGAAAGCTTTTAAAACCGTTGGGCGAGATAGAGTTTTCCGCGGCATATGACGCGTTTAAAGAGATAGTGATATCAGGTGACAAGGCGGGGGCTGATCTTATACTGCTTGAGACCCTCAGCGATTCATATGAGATAAAAGCCGCGGTTCTTGCCGCAAAGGAAAACAGTTCCCTGCCTGTGATAGTCACAATGATATTTGATGAGAACGGAAAACTGCTTACGGGCGGCGATGTGGCAAGCATTACGGCAATGCTGGAAGGGCTTGGCGCAGATGCCATAGGTTTTAACTGCGGACTGGGTCCGAAACAGATGGAAAAGCTTCTGCCTGAACTGACTGCATGCTGTTCAATACCAATCGTTATTAATCCAAACGCGGGACTGCCCGCAGTTGTGAACGGCAAAACCGTATATAATGTGGAGCCGCCCGAATTTGCCCAGAGCGTGAAAAGGCTTGTTGAAATGGGAGCAAGCGTAGTAGGAGGGTGCTGCGGCACTACGCCCGCGCATATAGAGGCGCTTGTCAAGGCATGCAAAGGTATGCCCGTCATACAGGCGTCTGACAAAAATCTTACGGTAGTGTCGTCATATAATCATGCAGTGTATTTCTCGGAAAGACCGCTTATAATCGGCGAGAGGATAAATCCGACAGGAAAATCAAAGTTTAAACAGGCGCTGCGTGAACATGATATGGAGTATATATACAAAGAGGGACTTTCACAGGAAGAAAACGGAGCACATATTCTTGATGTCAATGTCGGGCTTCCCGAAATAGACGAACCCGGGCTTATGGAAGAAGCCGTTATGGGAATACAGGCTATTATAGATCTTCCGCTGCAGATAGACACATCAAACACGGAAGCTATGGAGAGAGGGCTGCGGTGCTATAACGGAAAGCCCATGTTAAATTCCGTAAACGGCAAGCGCGAGTCGATGGAGAGCGTATTTCCAATCGCAAAAAAATACGGCGCCGTCGTAGTCTGCCTGTGCCTTGATGAGAACGGTATACCTGAAACGGTTGACGGACGCATTGCCATAGCAGAGAAAATAATAAGGACTGCACAGGAGTATGGAATACCAAAGAAAAACCTTGTTATGGATGCGCTTGTACTGACTATAAGCACAGGGCAGGACAATGCTAAAATAACACTTGATACTTTACGCAGGATACGTTATGAGCTTGGACTTCATACAGTACTTGGAGTTTCCAATATATCTTTTGGACTGCCGGAGCGAAGCCGGATAAATACGGCATTTTTTACAATGGCGATGAACAACGGCTTAAGCGCGGGGATAGTAAATCCGCTGAGCGAGCCTATGATGTCGGCGTATTACAGCTTTAACGCGCTTATTGGTGTTGACGAACAGTGCATGGAATATATAGAAAAATGTTCTCAGTCGTCCGAAAAAACAAAAAAGACGGATAATTCGGGCGCGGCAGGCACAGCGGATAACGCAATGACGCTTGAGGACGCGATAGTAAAGGGGCTGTCTGAAAGCGCATATCAGGCGACGACAGCGCTTCTTGAGCAGAATACGGAGTCTCTTACGATAATAAATGATAAACTTATTCCTGCGCTTGACATAGTCGGAAAGGGATTTGAGGAAAAGCGGATGTTTCTGCCGCAGCTTCTTATGAGCGCCGACGCGGCAAAGGCATCGTTTGAGGCGATAAAGAACACTCTTTCAAAGCAGGGAAGACAGAGCAAGAGCAAGGCAAAGATAGTTATTGCCACCGTTAAGGGCGATATACATGATATAGGCAAAAATATTGTTAAGACCCTGCTTGAAAATTATGGATTTGACATGCTCGATTTGGGAAAAGACGTGCCCCCCGAGACGATACTTGCTGCTGTAAAAGAACATAATGTAAAGCTGGTGGGATTAAGTGCGCTTATGACTACGACAGTAGTCAGCATGGAAGAGACGATAAAACTTATACGTGAGAATGTTCCCGACTGCAAGGTCATGGTGGGCGGCGCTGTTCTTACGCAGGAATACGCTGATATGATAGGAGCGGATTTTTATTCAAAAGACGCTATGGGCTCAGTGCGGTACGCAAACGAACTGTATGAAGCAGGAAAGATATGACGCGTATTATTTTCCGAATTTGCCTCTTGACACTTCCGCCAGGCTTCTGTATAATTAGCTTATGTTATAAGTATACTGTATGCGATATGGCTGTTATATACAGCCATTAGCTTTACCTATACTGTATTAAATGTACTAATACAGTTATCGAACTAAAAAACGCAGTATAAAGAAATAACTTCTCAGGATTGATAAGGCAGGAGGTGAGCAATATGATCTTAATAGATTACAAGGACAGGCGCCCGATTTACGAGCAGGTAATAGAGAAACTGCAGCAGATGATACTGTGCGGGGCGCTGGAGCCGCATTCGCCGATGCCCTCGGTCAGAAATCTCGCAATGGAGCTGTCGCTCAATCCCAACACCATACAGCGCGCGTATCAGGCGTTGGAGCATACGGGCTATATATACACTATTAAGGGCAAGGGGAGTTTTGTGAGCGAGCTGTCTGCCGCAGCCGACAACAAGCACCGCGAGATAGAGGGCGAACTGCAGAAAAGCATAGACAAGGCAATGCTTTCGGGAATAACGGCTGATGAGCTGCGCCAAATGATGGAAAGATGTATAGCAGCATCGGAAAGGGAAAAATTATGATAACAGCATCAAATATAAGTAAATCTTTCGACAGCATAGAAGCTGTCAGGGATATCTCTGTAAACATAAAAAACGGCGAAGTCTTTGGACTTATCGGCACGAACGGTGCGGGTAAAAGCACATTCTTGCGCATGCTGAGCGGCGTGTTAAAGCCCGACAGCGGTACTATCACGATAGACGATAAGCCCGTATATGAAAACCCTGCTGCCAAGAGCGAGGTATTCTATATATCAGACGAGCAGTATTTCCTGCCAAACGCCACGCCTGCGGATATGGCGAAGTTTTACGGCGATTATTACGCGGGATTTGATATGACAAGATTTTATGATATGCTTGCCAAATTCAGTCTTGATAAAAGACGAAAAATAAATACATTTTCAAAGGGTATGAAAAAACAGCTTTCGGTAATCCTCGGCATATGCGCGAACACTAAATATATGCTCTGCGACGAAACATTTGACGGACTTGACCCCGTGATGCGCCAGGCGGTAAAGAGCATATTTGTGGGAGAACTTACAAGCCGCGACTTTACGCCGATAATAGCCTCGCACAATCTAAGGGAGCTTGAGGACATCTGCGACTGCGTGGGTATACTTCATCAGGGCGGAGTGCTTATGCAGAAAGATTTGGAGGAAATGAAACTAAATATCCACACTGTGCAGTGCGTATTCAAAAACCCCGAAGACGAAAAAGCACTTGTACAGCTTCTGAACATGGTAAAATCAGAAAAGCGAGGCTCGTTAAATCTTATCACGGTAAGAGGAAAAAAGGATGAGATAATGCAGAAAGTAAATTCTTTTGAACCTGTTTTTGCGGAAATCCTTCCGCTTTCACTCGAGGAAATATTCATAAGCGAAACGGAGGTAGTCGGATATGACATCAAAAAACTTATTTTTTAAGCTTATTAAGCAGGACTGGAAAAAGAGGATATGGTGCCCGATAATCATATTTATAGTATATTTTATAGCGATGGACATAAGCCTGCTTATGACACTTGACACAATGAGGCAATATTCCGACAGGTATTCATATACGCCGGCAATTTTCTTTGAGCATTATTTTTTTGGCAGCGGCGTTGAAGGAGCGATAGTCGGAGGATGCCTGACGGCGGTATTATGCGCGGTAAGCGGTTTTTGCTGGCTGCACTCAAAGACACAGGTAGACGCGTATAACAGCATGCCCGTAAAACGCACAACGATGTTTGCCTCAAAATTTCTGTCGGGAATATTACAGTTTTTAGCGCCGTTTGCGCTTAATATCGCCATATGCCTGCTTATCGGGGCGGTAAACGGCATTTTCACGGTGCAGGTGCTTGCAAATGCGGTATGTTATGCGTTTTATACGCTGCTTGGTTTTTTGGCGGTGTACAGTGTGACAGTAATGGCGGTGAGCCTTACGGGCAATATAATAATAAGCCTGATTGCTGCCGGCGTGCTGATCTCATACAGTGTTATTATATTCATCATCAAGGAGAACCTTTTTAATGAATTTTTTATGACGTGTATTTTAATAGGCGAGCGAAAAGTGTACAGCTTTTCACCGCTTGGGCTTATCGTGCAGCTTATGCACGCGGTTAATGGCGCAAAAAGTTCGTATAGAGCGGGCTACAGGGCATTTAACTACGGCGCGCTTGGCGGCTTTGTACTGCCATTTATCCTGCAGGCATTTAACTATGGCGCGCTCAGCCTTTTGTTTTATGTGAAAAGACCGTCTGAGGCGGCGGGCAGGGCGGTTGCCTTTAGGCGTGCCGAGCCTGTGTTCAAGACGCTCATAGTCATTCCCACATCGCTGCTGATAGGCATATGCTTTATGGATATCATAGAAGGTTCATTCGGCTGGTTTGTGTTTGGCACGGTTTTATGTTTTGTGATTATGTCCGCCGTAATGGAGATAATTTTCCGCTTTGATATAAGAGCAGCGTTTAAGAATAAAAAACACATGTTGTTCAACGCGGCATGTACGGCGCTCATCATAATAATTTTCAGGTATGACGTGTTGGGCTACGATACCTATGTGCCGCTTGATACACAGCTTGAGGGCTGCGCCGTTTCCATTGACGGGCTTTTAGATTATGATTGCCGGGATGAAGACGGATATTATACAAGCGCGCGTGAATACAGGCTGAAAAATGTCGATCTGAAAAATAATGCCGCCGTGATGGAGCTTGCAAGAAAGGCTGCCGCCCAAAAGCTGCAGGTCAAAGACAGCAGCGATTTTGACACATACGAGATGTATGAGGAGTATGCAAGGAACCGTGAGTTTCACAGCATAGTGCTGGGCTATAAGCT
>CANREB010000029.1 GCA_947629525.1 uncultured Lachnospiraceae bacterium | reverse complement strand
TGCGCGGAATGTGGCAATATGCCATTATGAACGAATATGTCGATAAAGACATTACCCAACACCTGGTTTTTGAGGCAGCGCCTAACGGCACACCCATACATACACGGTTCACTGATGCGGAAATTGCGGCTTTATGGGACGCTTTATGGACGATTAACAACGTAGACATCATCTTAATATATATCTATACCGGAATGCGACCAGGTGAACTTTTGGAAATAAAGTCTGAGAATGTGCATTTGGAAGAAAAATACATGATAGGCGGCATGAAAACGGAGGCTGGCAAAGATCGAATAGTACCGTTGCACGATGCCATTATCCCGCTTGTAAAATACAGGCTTGAACAGAACCGCGAATATCTGATAACAAATAAATACGGCAACCATTATACGAGAGCCGTATATCATAACTCCAATTTTAACACGCTGATGTCTCGGATGCAGATGAATCATGCGCCTCATGACACAAGATACACTTTCGCTGCACTGGCTGACCAAGTCGGCATGAACGAAATATGCAAAAAGATCATAATGGGTCATGCTCTTGCAAACAAATCCGGAACGGCGTTCAAAACGGGCGGCACCCATGACGTGACTGTGGATGTGTATACAGAAAAGACGCTGCAACAGCTATTAGAGGCCGTCAATATGCTGCCAACAGAATTTACCTCATAATCCGTTTATATTCACAGTAACCTACCTGCAACCCACCTGTAACCAATTTGTAACCTTTTACCGTATTTTTAGTGCTTTTATCTCAACTTTAGAAACAATTCCGACAATAAAAAACCCCGAAAGCCTACTGCTTCCGGGGTTTTCACTATTTTTTACACAATACCCTGTGCTTCCATGGCATTTACAACCTTCTCAAAGCCCGCGATATTAGCGCCCGCAACATAGTCACCCGCTACGCCGTATCTCTTAGCCGCATCGTCAAGGTTGCGGAAGATATTCACCATAATGTTCTTTAACTTGGCATCAACTTCCTCAAATGTCCAACTAAGTCTCTCGCTGTTCTGCGACATCTCAAGAGCCGATGTTGCAACACCGCCGGCGTTCGCCGCCTTGCCGGGAGCAAAGAGAACTTTATTCTGCTGTAAGTACTTTGTAGCTTCCAGTGTAGTAGGCATATTAGCGCCTTCTGCGACTGCAAAGCATCCGTTAGCTACAAGCGTCTTAGCGTCATCGATATCCAACTCATTCTGCGTAGCGCAGGGAAGAGCGATATCACACTTAACTGTCCAGACACCCTTGCCTTCATGATATTCTGCGTTGGGTCTTGCCGCTTTATACTCTGTAAGTCTTGCACGCTTAATTTCCTTAACTTCCTTTAAGAGGGCTACATCTATACCGTCGGGATCGTATATCCATCCTGTAGAGTCTGAGCAGGTAACAGGCTTAGCGCCAAGCTGCTGTGCCTTCTGAATAGCATAGATCGCCACGTTGCCGGCACCTGAAACTGCAACTGTCTTGCCCTTGATATCCTTTCCGTTTGCCTTTAACATCTCGTCTGTCAGATATAACAAACCATATCCCGTAGCTTCCGTTCTCGCAAGGGACCCGCCATAGCTCAAGCCTTTTCCTGTAAGCACACCTTCGTACAAACCTGTGATCCTCTTATACTGACCGTACATATAGCCTATCTCTCTTGCGCCTGTTCCGATATCGCCCGCTGGAACATCAGTATCAGCGCCGATATACTTGTAAAGCTCTGTCATAAAGCTCTGGCAGAATGCCATAACTTCCCTGTCAGACTTGCCCTTGGGATCAAAGTCAGAACCACCCTTGCCGCCGCCGATAGGCAGTCCTGTAAGAGAGTTCTTGAAAATCTGTTCAAATCCAAGGAACTTGATGATACCTGTATTTACGGAAGGATGTAATCTCAAACCTCCCTTGTAAGGTCCGATAGCAGAATTAAACTGGATCCTGTATCCTGTGTTTACCTGAACCTGTCCTTTGTCGTCTACCCATGGAACTCTGAACTTGATCTGTCTTTCGGGCTCGGTAAGCCTCTCAAGCAGAGCTTCCTTTCTGTACTTCTCCTCATTCTTCTCGATCACGGGTCTCAATGAATTTAGAACCTCGTCAACCGCCTGTAAAAATTCAGGCTCGCTTGCATTCTTCTTCTTAACAAGCTCTAACACTTCGTCTACATATGACATTTTAGCATCCTCCTTAGTCCTATAAACTTTATATATTTTGGCGCGGTAAAGCGCTAAACTCAACACTTCTATTATAATGTAATTCTTTTTTATGTACAACAAAAATATTCCTCATTGAATATTTTTGTGCAATTTACCAAATTTGCTTGTCACAATTATCCATATTTAAACTAAGCGCTGTCCTGTTTTCCTTTTGGCAATTCATATTTTTTAAGATATTCATGATACTTGATATCAAACTCACTGCCTTCGCCTTTCTGCAGGGTGTCGATGTACTCATGGGCATGCGTATCGTCTTCATAAAGCTGCATTACGTTGATCGCAAGATTTGAACAGTGATCTGCTATCCTCTCATAGTTGCCCGTTATATCCATAAGCACAAATCCCATATCCGGAGTGCATTTTCCTTTTTTAAGGCGTTTCATATGACGCTTTTTCATTTCTTTCTGCATGACATCTATGACTTCTTCAAACGGCTCTATCGAATTTGCCGCCGCTTCATCCTCTGTTTCGAATACCCTTACCGAAGCCGCCACAATATCAAGTACAGCCTGCGAAAATATTCTCAGCTCTTCAGTCGCCTTTGATGAAAAATGCTGCTCTTTTTTCTGCATTTTACGTGCCAGATCGCATATGTTCATGGCATGATCCGATATTCTCTCAAGATCGCCTATACTTTGACGCAGGAAATTCAACCGCCGTGAATCCTTTACGCTTAAATTTTTGCTCGAAAGCTTCACAAGATAACCCGATATCTCATCATCATACTGATCTACAAGATTTTCCTTGCTCTCTACCGCATCGGCAGTTTCATCCTTGTATTTGAAAAGCAGTGAAACAGCTTCTTTTAATGAATTGTATGTTATGTCAGCCATCTCGATCACATGCGATGCCGCCTGTTCAAGCGCAAACGAAGGGGTATTCAGGAAACGCGAGTCCATTCTGACAAAAGCCTTGCTCTCCTGTGAAAGTTTTGCCTCTTCCTCGTCGGGCTTGATGATTATAAGCGACAGTTTCTCAAGCAGCCCCGAGAACGGCAGAAGCACAAGGGTAGCCGCTATATTGAATGCGGAATGTATCACGGCTATGCCGGGTTTATTTGCGGAAGCTTCCATAAAGCCAAAATTCAAAAACGCGTTCAGCGAATAGAATACTGCCATAAACACGACTGTACCGATAACATTAAACAAAAGGTGGACCATCGCCGCGCGTTTTGCGTTTTTGCTCGCGCCGATGCCTGACATCATCGCTGTAATACAGGTACCGATATTTTGTCCCATTATAATGGGAATAGCCGCGGCATATGTAACTGTGCCTGTATCACACAATGCCTGCAGGATACCTATCGATGCCGCAGACGACTGAATCATCGCCGTAAGCAGCGCGCCCACCAAGAGACCGAGTACCGGATTTTTGAACATGACAAACATACTTGTAAACTCAGGCATATCGCTGAGCGGAGACATCGCCTCCGACATCGCTTCCATGCCGAACATCAAAATCGCCAAACCGATAAAGATAGTACCCAGATCGCGCTTTTTACCGCTCTTTACAAACATTATGAATATAATGCCTATCACGGCAAGTACCGGCGTAAAAGACGACGGTTTGAGCATCTGTATGAAAAAGTTGTCACTCTCTATCCCCGACAGGCTCAAAAGCCATGATGTGACAGTCGTACCGACATTTGCACCCATTATTACGCCGATAGCCTGAGAAAGCTTTATGATGCCGGAATTTACAAATCCCACAACCATAACGGTAGTCGCGGACGACGACTGGACTGCTGCCGTTATCCCCGCACCAAGAAGCACCGCTTTCCACTTGCTGCTTGTCAGATCTTCAAGTATCCTTTCCAAATGTCCGCCCGATAATTTTTCAAGTCCTTCGCTCAGTATATGCATGCCATACAGAAACAGTGCAAGCCCACCGACCATGGACAGTAAATCAAATATAGTCATATCGTTCCCCCTTCAATAAACTATATTATACGATATAAAACAGCGTTTGTGTAGCAAAATCATTCAAAATCATCACTTTTTTGACGATTTAACTTTGAAAACAAACGCATAAGCACTATTACAGCCGCCGCGGCAAGCACAAATTCGGCGCAGAACTGCGCATAAGCAAGCCCGTAAAGCGGAAAAAAATGATTAAGTATATACAACGCGGGAATTTCAAGCGCAACTTTACGCATAAGCGCAAAAATAAGAGCTTCCCTGCCCATTCCTACCGCCTGAAATACACCGACGGCAAGAAAATCCATGCACAAAAACGGAAGCCCGAGGCAGAACCCCCGCAGAAACCTCGTACCATACTCTATTATCACTTCGTTGTCCATAAAAAACCTTACCACCGAACCCGCTCCCGCATAATAAAACAGCGCCGCCGCCGTGATAAAACCTACGCTTACGCTTCCCGAGAATACTATTGCCGACTTCATCCTCCTATGGTTTCCACTCGCGTAATTATAGCTCACAAGCGGCATAATTCCTTGGGAAATGCCCATACATATATACATCGGCACCATATTTATCTTCTGTGTGATCCCCATTGCCGCCACAGCATCCGCGCCGAAAGACGACGTAAAATTGTTCAGTATCGTCATACCCGTCACATTCAGAAGATTTTGTATCGATGCAGGTATTCCCACAGTGCATATGCCAAGGATTATATATGGACTGAATCCGAATTTGTCAGGTCGTATACATACATATGTGCTTTTCCGCTTTACATAGAGAAGTATAAGAAAATACAGGCATGCCACGCAGTTTGATATAAACGTGGCAAGTCCCGCTCCCGCCGCTCCCATATTAAGAAACTGCGGAAGTATGAAAAGCGGATCCAGTACAATATTGAGCAGACATCCGCTCATAGTACCGATACTCGCATGAAGCGCCGCACCCTCCGAACGCACCAGATACGCCAACACGACGTTTAATATCGCAGGAACCGCGCCGCAGGTCACAGTCCACATCATATATGCGCCTGTCGCATCCATCGTGACGCTGTCCGCTCCAAGCATCCTAAGAAGCGGCATTTTACCCACGCTGCATACCACTGAAAAGATAATACCGCAAAAGAGGGCACAGTAAAAACCAAATGCCGAACTTTTGTAAACTGTCTTATAATCTTTCCGCCCCAACGCGCGGCTCATCATACTGGAACTGCCCACGCCAAACAGATTATTTATCGCGTTAAATGCCAAAAGCACAGGTCCCGCAAGCGTTACCGCGGCATTTTGCACGGGATCGTTTAACATCCCGACAAAATATGTATCCGCCAGATTGTAAAGCACCATTACAAGGGAACTTATTATTGTGGGTATACAAAGCGTAGCCACAGCTTTAGGTATAGCCGTAGTCTCAAAAACTGCGTTTTTCATATCGTGTCAAATTCCTCACTTCCGTATCCCTTTTTCTTCCATGCATCGACTACAGCCTTATAATATGTCACCAGCGGGATGAAACTTTGACCGAAATTTTTGGTGCTGCCGCTTCCTGCCACCACAGCATCTCCATAAACCGTCTTTTTGCCAAGTCCGCCGCCTGACGTATCGCTTACCGCACGTCTGAAAGTATACTCACCATACACAAGATACTCTTCATTTCCGGTAAGCTCATAAGCGATGGCGAGCGCCTCCAAAAGAAGCGTATTGTTTCCGTTACGGTTAAGACTTGGAAGTTCCTTATAATAAAACAACCCTGTCCTTTCCATATAACAGTTCCCGATAAGGTCATCGACCGCATGCAGTATCATCCGCTTTAGTTCTTCATCGGGAAACTCTCGGTAATAACGCATCACGCTTCCGACAGCCACAGCAATCATAAAGCCCGTCCGTATTACAGTATTATCGGTATACGGTGCAAGCCACTCGCCGTACTGCTGCTCCCATGCTTTAAAGTCGCTTATTATCCTGTCTGTTTTGGCAAGCCACTTATCATCATACGTTTCCACGTACATAGCCGTCAGCGTCCTGAGCGCCCATCCTGTCTCCCTCGCGTTTATCTCGCCTACCTGAGAGTACATCGGCAGCTCTAACAGACGCATGACATTCTCGCCTATGCCGACCGCCGTCTCAAACGCGCGTTCATCGCCCGTAAAATGATAATAGTCCAGCAGTCCCTCTACCCACTGATGCGAGCAGACCATCAGGTCTTCCTTCTTCCTTACATTGCCTTTGCAGTGACCGTTAGTGTGCTCCCACTGACCGCCCTTAAAAATCGGATCACTGCTGTAATGACATACATCCACATCCATCCAATGGCTTACAGCCGCGATATTATAATCGAGAAAACGCCTCATCCCATTGCGCACATACAGCAGCGCGCAGGCATGCGGGAAGTCATACTCGTTGTTCACCCATACAAGGTCTCCGCCGCCGCGCCCCTGCGTCGTATAATTCATATCGGGGCAGTCACCGAAATTAAGCATACCGTACGCGCGTGCATGACCGTCTGCCTTTGCGATAAGCGCCTGTTCCACTTCCGCATCGCCTTCATCCATGAATATATCAATATAAGCGCCCGACCTTGCGTGGACTTGGGGCTGTACGTACGGTCTGTCAGGCATCTGATAGATAAGGCTTCTGCTGTCAAGTTCCGCAAGAGGCTCATCCGCCTTGTGGAAGTGCAGCAAAAAGCGCTGTTCCCGCGACATCCCTGACTCCATAACAACATTTCCCACGTCCTTTGGCACAAGCATCACTGAAATACCGCTGCCGTCTGCCGATACAGCTTTCGGATAATTCTGCTGCGCTTGAAATATCGTGGCACACACGCCGCCTTTACTGTCTGTACAGTCTGCAAAAAATGTGCCGTAAAACACTTCCGCAAAGTGTTCGTTAGCTTCATTGACCAAATCCTGCGCATCTACCGCTCTATAAAGCGAAGCGCCGTTTGAACCTATTTCAAAATTCGTCTTATAATTTGAACTTGCAACGCATGTACGCACCTGTGACACAGGCGTCATCTCTTCTATTCTGCCAAGCTCCGATGTCCCTTCAGTTTTGTATACAGTCTGCCGTGCAGCATCCACGGTCATATCATCTTTATCGCTTTCAAGGCGCATGTTGAATATAAGAGAAGACAGATGAAGCGGTCTGTCATCCGTATTTATTATCCTGTATGAAACTTCGACCCATGGCTTCCCCGCATATGCCGTAAGCTTTAACTCAAAATCCGCCCGTCTGCCGCTTCCATTCTCAGCCTCATTTGTGCCGTCTGCTTTCAGTATAGTACATACCGCACCCGTCTCCGCTATCCGCCAGTCGCCTATGCTCATTTTGTACTTCCCGTTTTCCGCGTCGCTCAAAATCGGTCCGTCAAACTGCCTGCTTTCATAGCGCCTTCCACCGCTCTCGACCCATGAGAACAAACGACTGCTGCCATTTTCCACTTCAAAGGAAACCGCTCCCGTATCGACGCTTATCCCTTTAGAGGTCACAACCGTTTTTATATCCTGCGCGCCTGATTGCTTATCGGATGAAAGTACGCATTTCAGCACCACACCCCTGTTAGCAGGAAGATCAGCAAGAAATCTCAAAAACATAAAACGTACCGAACCGTCCTTATGGCGCGACGTTATCTTTTTTTGTACAGGCACGGGCTTTCCATCCTGTAATATCTCTACGCCGTCAAGTTTGAAAAGCTCTCCCTGCTTTAACGGTATGCCTATATAACAGGGCTCGGCAGGACGAGGACATCGATACAGCTTATCTACATAAATGTCTATGGTTTTGTTTGTGTTTTCCTGTTTACTCATTGTGCTCCTCCTTTTGCGGAAAAATTGTTGTGGAAAAAAAATCATTTTTATTGTAATATTAATATCGTTAAAAACGATAATATCTTATTATGCACCACCGAAAAGAGGTATATTATGTTCAAAAAACTGTTTGGTTTTGCCAAAAAAGAAGCTGTCCTGTCAGTGGCATTTCTGCTTGCCGTAATATCGGCGTTCATTATTCCGCCTGATATAAATTACTTCGGATATATCGATTGGAATACCCTGCTTTTGCTCTACAGCCTCATGGCTGTAATGGCAGGTCTGCAAAAGCTTGGCGTATTTTCGCTTATCGGCAGGAAGCTGCTCTTTGGGATTTCAAATACGCGTCAGATGCTTTTAATACTCGTATTCCTGCCGTTTTTTTTCAGTATGCTCATCACAAATGATGTGTCGCTCATCACATTTGTTCCTTTCGGGCTTATAGTGCTGCGCATGTCAGAGCGTGAAAAGCTCATCATACCGTTAGTCGTTCTGCAGACCATCGCCGCTAATCTCGGAAGCATGCTTATGCCGATGGGAAATCCGCAAAACCTTTATCTTTACGCACAATCAGGTATGTCGCCTGTGGATTTTGTGCTGCTTATGCTCCCTTACAGCATCGTATCGGCTTTATTTCTTCTTGCCGCTGTAATGCTTATAAAGAGCGGCAGCATATCCGTGTCTATGACAGACAGGAATGATGAAAAGCTTGATATCCCTCTGTGCATATGCTATATGGCAGGTTTTTTTATCTGTCTTTTATGCGTGGCAAAATTTCTTCCCCCGATTGCAGCCGCCGTTGTCATCTCAGTGTTTCTTATAATAAAGGACAAAAGTATTTTCGCCAAAATAGATTATTCTCTGCTTGGCACTTTTATATGTTTTTTCATATTTATCGGCAATATGGGGCGCATCGACAGCTTTTGCGGTTTTCTTGAACAGATCCTTGCAGGAAACGAAGAGATCGTCGCCATTTTGTCAAGTCAGATAATAAGCAATGTTCCCGCCGCGCTTTTGCTGTCGGGATTCAGCTCCGACTGGGAAGCGCTCATCATCGGGACAAATCTTGGCGGTTTGGGAACCCTTATCGCGTCAATGGCAAGCCTGATATCATATAAGCAGGTGGCAGGCAGATATCCTAAGTTAAAGGGAAAATATCTTGCCGTATTTACCGCAGCCAATATAGCTATGCTCTTTGTCCTTGTACTGCTTATGCTTTTTCTTACTCGTGCATAGTATAGTCAGTGTCCTCTTTTATCAACTCTATCATTATATCGGCTATGTGCGGGTCAAACTGGCTGCCCCTGCCCTTTTGTACTTCACCAAGAACTATATCCTGCGAGAGGACGCCGCGGTAGCTTCTGTTTGAAGTCATGGCGTCATACGCATCCGCAACCCCGATTATCCTTGCAAGCTCAGGTATCTCCTCACCCGAAAGGCGGTCGGGATAGCCTTTGCCGTCGTATCTTTCGTGGTGCCACTTCGCACCTGTTGCTATTTCGGGTATCTCCGTTATTTCATTCAGTATGCTCCCGCCTATCACGGGATGCGTTTTTATTATATCGTATTCCTCATCGGTAAGCTTTGACGGCTTGTTGATTATTTCCTTGGGAATACCTATCTTACCGACATCATGAAGCAGCGCCGCAAACTGCAGGCGCTCAAGGCGCTCACCTGTATATCCCATTTTCTGCGCTATCATAACGGAATATTTTGCCACTCTCGTGGAATGTCCGTTGGTATATGAGTCTTTCGCGTCAATGGCATTTGCCAGTGCGTGCACCATCTGCAGCGACATGCGCTCCACGCTCTGACGCCTGCTCTCGGCGATCGCAGTCTGTTTTTTTACTTCATCCTCGAGTTTCTTTTTGAGGTATTCAAGCTCCAATATCCTCTGTATTCTGCGCACCGCTACGTCTTTTCTGAAAGGCTTCCTCAAAAAGTCAACCGCCCCTTCATAAAATCCGCGTATCTCCGTGTCTTCGTCCAAATCGGACGTGAGGAACACGACAGGTATCTGCGCATATTCCTCGCTCTTTTTGAGTCTGCGTATTATCTCAATGCCGTCCATATCGGGCATATGTACGTCAAGCAGGATAAGTTCGGGCATATTGCTTTTGAGCATTTTCAGCGCCTCGGCGCCTGTGGCGGCTGATATCACACAGTAATACCCGCTCAGCATTTCTTTTACCACGCGCGTGCTTATCTCATCGTCATCGACCGCCAAAATGAGCGGCTTGCTGTTTTCACCCAGTTCCTTGAGCTTTTCGCACATTAGCTGCGCCGTGCTCATGGCATCTTCCATCGCCACATCCGTGACAAATACAAGAAGCTTATCCGCCAAAGGCTTAAGTTCTTCGGGAAAAACATACTGCTCGATCTCTTTTGCCGCACTGTCCGCTCCGTCAAGATCAAAAGCATCAAGTGAATCATAAAGCCGCTTTAGCGTTTCCATTATAACTTGGGGCGACACCTCTATTTTTTCCGTCTCGTTTTCCTTTGCGTACTCAGCCAGAATATCCTTATAGCTCCTGTACAATTCCAAAACTTTTGGCGTCCGCGCTTTCACTTCATCCATATTTCCAGCGTTGCCAAGCTGCTCCATCTCATAAAAAAGTCCTGACAGCTCCATTGCCCCTATCATCCGCGCTGTATTTTTAAGAGCATGCACCTCTATCGTGTAGTCGCGCAGCATTTCTTTTTCGATGCACTTTTCGAGTTTCTCACTCTTAGGCTCTATAAGTCTGTAGAAATCGCCCAGCAGGCTTAAAAACAATTTTAATGTGCCGCAATTCCTTACGCCTTCCGCCACATCAAGATTTTTTATAACAGGAAGTTCCATAAATGATCCCTCATTTCCACATCTGTATATCACTCAACACATTATAACACAAATCATATAAAATATAAAAGCATAATGCTTGCAAAGTTGCACTGTGTCATGTAAAATATATAAATGTAACATATCATTCGCATTTTGCGACATACGGAGATAAGATGAATATGAACAGGAAACTTATGCCTGACCTTTCAATGACTAAGGTTGAAGAACTTTTAAGACAATATTGGAATGATACACATAAAGATTACAACGCAAAGATACTGTCGCCCAAGGAACTTGACGAATACATTTCAAAAATGCTTATGGATTTCCTGCCCCGAAATGATATCATGCTGTCACCCGATGAGCTTCCCGATTTCCTCACTCACAACAAAAATCTGCCATTGCCGCAGCTTCTTGCCAACGATCCCAAGATACAAAGGTCACATGACACTTTATCCGTCACGCGAATGCTGCGTTTTATGCCGCCGTGCCGAGAGCGCATCGGTTATTTTAAAATATACTATGCGCTCTCGGGCGTGTGCACGCTGTATATCGGCAGCGATACCGTCGAAGTTTCCCCGGGGACAGTTATAATTGCCGCGCCCGATACGCTGTGTGCGGCAGAATGTTTTTCCGAATCAGGCGTTCTTTTGGCGTTTTCAATGCGTCAAAATACATTTGAGCGGGTTTTTTGGAAGCAGTTGGAAGAGGGCGGCAATCTGCTCGCCTCTACGTTCCGCAAAGCGCTTGAACGCAGCGGCACGGCTTCTTTTATACATTTTGAGACAGATGCCGACATCGAATTATATTATATCCTCTGCAAGATTTATATGGAATATTTTCACCCGAAGGCATACGGTTCTCAGCTTTTAAATGCCCTTATGAGCGAATTTTCCGCATCGCTTGTAAAAAATTATGCCGCAAGCGCCCGCATCCCGAAAGGTCCCGATTTTTTTTGGAAACAGGAATTTTCCGCCATTTTGGACTTTATACAGAAAAACTATGCCTCTACCACGATCGACGAAGTCGCCGCCCGTTTTGACTACAGCCGCCGCCAGATAGGGCGCATAGTCAAAAGCTGCACGGGGCAGTCATATGCCGACCTTACTTACAGGCTGCGCATGGAAAACGCCGCGAAGCTTTTGCAGCTTGGGACACCTGATTATGAGAAAATAGCCACTGCGTCGGGATATTCCACACTGTCGAGTTTTTACCGCGCTTTTACGAATTATTATAACTGCACTCCCGGCGAATACAGGCAAAAACATATTGCAATGTAACGCATATTTGAATTATAATTAATATAACAATTAAACATTCTCAATATATTTTAGAAAGGGGTTGACTGTATGTATCATATTATCGCAATCGAACGTTCTTATGCAAGCGGCGGCAACGAAATCGGGGAAAGGCTTGCCAAAGCCCTCGGATATAAACTGTATGACAGGAATATCCTTATCGAAGCCGCAAAAAACCTTAACATCTCTCCGCTTTACATCGAAAATCTTGAAGAGACAAGTTCCGGCAGCTTTATCTTTAATCTCTCCAAGTCAGCTAAGGGCACGGCAAACGAAAATTCGCTGCCTATGGCTGAGAAGCTTTTTGCCGAAGAAAAGCGCATTATCGAGAAAGCGGCTGACGAGGGCGGATGCGTTATCGTAGGGCGCGCAGCGGGATATATATTAAAGGACAGGAAAGACTGCCTGCGCGTATTTGTACATGCAGATAAGGATAAGCGCCTCAAGAGAGTCATAGAGCGTGAAAAGATGACTCCTGCCGATGCCGAAAACGCCCTTAAAAAGACGGATAAACGTCGAAAAGGTTTTTATGAATCCGTTACCAAATGGGAATGGGGCAATCCTGAATTTTTTGAGATATGCCTTGACAGCGGCAGGCTCGGCATAGAGCTATGCACTAAAATCCTTGAAAAAACAGTCTCAGAATAATACCCGATTTAACAAAAAACAGGAAATCAAAACGATTTCCTGTTTTTTATATGTTTATATGATACTTCTTAAGCTCCGATGCGCGGAAATACTACGTTAAATCGCGTTCCAAGACCTTCTTTACTCACGATATCATAATACGCGCCGTGTTTGTCAACTATCCACTTTGCGATTGCCAAACCAAGACCCGTGCCTCCTGTATTGCTGTTTCTCACGGCATCCGCGCGGTAAAATCGGTCAAAAGCGTGTTCCATATCCTGCGCGCTCATGCCAATGCCGCTGTCCTGTATTCCGTAATAGGGCGACATATCGCTTCGCGTTCCGACTCTTATCGTGATGTCCTCGCCCTCATCGGTATATTTTGCGGCATTATCAATAAGGATGCGCGCCGACTGCTTTAGCATATCGCAGTCGCCATATACATCGGCACTGCCCGTCTCTTCATATATATAATGATGCTTTTCATCTATCATGACCGACTCATCGTAGACTTCTTTCATAATATCATTCAGACAGATGTTTTTCATATCAAGGTTCTGTCTGTTTGAGTCTCCTCTGGCAAGGAACAGAAGCTGCTCCACAAGCTTCTGCATATGATTTGACTCATTTTTTATCGCCTCAATGGACTCCTCAAGAATCGCTTCATCCTCTTTGCCCCAACGGTCAAGCATATTTACATAACCCTGTATGACCGCTATCGGCGTCCTGAGTTCATGCGACGCGTCGGATACGAACTGAGCCTGCTGCCTGTATGCTGTCCTTATGCGCTCCAAAAGTCCGTTCAAAGCTGTCTCTATGCCCCTCAGATCTTTATCATGCATATGTATTCCCGCATCTATAGTCTCAACCTTTAACTTGGAAATAGCATCTTCAAGATTACGGTATTTAGCCTCGTCAAAAGCAAGTTCGCTAAGCACCTGCGCCCGCGCCGCTATCTCATTGAGCGGTTTTAATTTTTCCCTGACGCCGCGCGTTCCATGCGCCATAACGCCCGCAAGCTCCATACACTCCAATATTAAAACCAAATATGCCGCAGTCTTAAGCGGTACAAGCCATCCGTCAAGCCTTATCTCATAGAGATGTTCTATATCTTTTGTTCCGGCATTCCTTTCATATCTGCTGACGCTGTATATTGTACCGTTATCAGCGTCGCGTGTTATTTCCCTTTTGTTAAAAAGCGAAAAACCGTCCGCAAATACCATATCAGCCGAATAGACAAACGCCGCCGCAAAAACTGTCACGGCAAAAACGTCAATCGCTATATACATGCCAAGCTGCCGCAGTACATTTTGGAAATTTATTTTTCGGGCAATCGAAGTGACTTTGATATTTTCCGCCTTTTTTTCCATATTGCTCCTCCATTTTGCCTTCGCGGCACAGTATTTAATCTTTAATGCAGTAGCCTACTCCGCGCACTGTACTGATAAGCCTGATACCATATACATCGTCCAGCTTGCTGCGCAGATAGCGCACATATACGTCTATGATGTTGGTTTCGCCCATATAATCATAACCGCATACTTTTTCAAGCAGCGTATCTCTTGATATAACGATATTTTTATTCTCGAGCAGGACGCGCAGCAGTTCAAATTCCCTGTGCGTAAGTTCTATGCGGCTGCCGTCATAACTCACCTCATAACGCGCTATATCCATGGTAAGCGCCCCGCATGTAAGCAGATTTTTATTGTCCTTGGCATTTGCAGTGTGTTTCTTAAGCGCAAGGCGTATTCGGGCAAGAAGTTCCTCTATCGCAAACGGTTTTGTCATATAATCGTCCGCTCCGCCGTCAAGCCCTGCCACCTTGTCCATGACTTCATCCCTTGCTGTAAGCATTATGACAGGCATATCCGAACTTTTTCGTAGTCTGCGCAGTACCTCAAGCCCGTTTATCTCGGGCAGCATTATGTCAAGCACCATTAAATCGGCTTTACCGCCAAGCGCCATTTCAAGCCCATCCCTGCCGTTTAGCGCCTTTAACACGGAATATCCTTCGTGGATAAGCTCCAGTTCCAAAAAACGCCCTATCTTTTCTTCATCCTCTACGATCAATATCGTTTTATTCATACTGTCCATTTATTTTTCATCCTTTGATACTGCTTCACTGAACTCGCTCTTAATAGTGTCCGCCGCATCAGCGGCACTGTCAAACGCTTTGTTTATATCGACAACGGAAATGTCAGGTCCCACAAAGTGATAGCGCATATCAAAGAATAATCCTATAATGATAAGCCATATGACCATTCCGGCAGATATCAAAAACAATATGACCAGAACCGTTATCGGCATTCTGAAAACTTCTTTCCCATGACGCGACACGCAAAAGCTGTTATTATTGCCTTTTTCAAGCCATTTTCCGCACCAGTCGAAAAATCTCTTCATAAGCTGTCCGAGACTTACTTTTTTTTCGTCTTTGTCGCCAAAATCAAATTCATCTTTCCTTTCGCTTGCCGTAGTGTAACTTGCCGTATGCTCGTCTTTAACCTTTCCGTTCTTTTCGAGCCATATCATGGCGTCGAGGATATCCCAGTTGCTGTTTTCCAGCGCTTCTTTTGCCTCCTCGTATGTTACGTTTGCATGTTCCCTGAGTTTTTCTACTTTTTCAAAGTTTTCCATCTTCTTCTCCTCCATTAATATTTAATCATTTTTCAGTATCAAAAGCAATCGCTTTATGTTACTATCATATCCAGGAAATATTAAATCAAAATGTGGAAAAGATTAAAAACAGATTAAAATATAAAAATATAGCGGAAGCCAAAAGGCTTCCGCTGTACTTTGCCAAAAACAGTTATTTAAGTTTGAAGAACTGCGTGCCCTCGTCGAGTGCTACGGCAAGACCTTTAAGCTGCTCTGCCGCTTCCGCAACTCTCCTTATCGTCTCGTTGAGTTCGCTCATCGATGTAGCTGTCTCCTCACTTGACGCCGCATTCTCCTGTGAAATAGCGGAAAGGTTTTGTATGATATCTATCACACCGCCCCTTGCGTTGTCACAGCTTTGTGCCTGACCGTTTATCGACTCCGTGCTCTCATTTGAAGTACGTATGCCGTCATTTACACTGTCTACCTGATTTTTGGTGCTTTCAAGCTTATCCTGCTGCTCCTGAATGCGTGCCTTTACCTCTTCCATCATCTTAAGAGAATTGTGAGACGCCGCCGAAAGCTTTGTTATTATCTCCGATATAAGCTGCGCCGAGCTGTTTGACTCTTCCGACAGCTTCTGTATTTCCGAAGCAACTACGGCAAAACCTCTGCCGACTTCGCCCGCTCTTGCCGCCTCTATCGCCGCGTTGAGTGAAAGCAGATTGGTCTGCGCCGCCACGCTCATTATCATGGTAACTGCATCCTGAATGCGGTTTACCGATTCGTCAGTCTCAGCCACGTTCTCGGCAACGTTCAGGACAGCTTCCCTTGTCTTATTGTTCGATACGTCAAGCTCATGCATTATATCCATAGCCTTTGCACTTGCATCGCGCATATCGGCTGATGTGCTGTTGAGGCTCTCGATATTGCTGACAATGCTCTCGATAAGCTGACCCATCTCATCAATTCTAAGAGTCGCACTCTCGATATCCTCGGCAAGCGATACCGCACCCGTTGAGAGGTCGTCAACAGTTGAAGAGATATTTGTCGATGTTTCGCTCGTCTCAAGTGCCATATTTTCAAGCGCTTCACCATTGGTGAGGACATCCTTCGCGTAATTCTGGATGTCGCCTATAGTCGAATTGAGATGGTCTATACATTCCTTAGCGCCGCGCACCATATCGCCTATCTCGTCTTTCCTCTGAAGGACACTGTCGTCAATAGTATATGTAAGGTCGCCTGCCGCCAGTGAATCTATCGCTTCCTTTGCGTTGTTTACCGCTTTTACAAGTCTTCCCGACAATATCATTATAACTATAAACGCTATAACGGCTACCACAACCACTACTCCGATAAGGAACAGGCACCTGAAAGATATGAACCTGTCTATCGTCGCGCTTGGCGCCCCCGCAAATACCATACCTATTATAGTACCGTCCGGGTTTTTGAGAGGTATATAATAAGCGTAATAATTTTCATTATTGATCGTAAGGCTTAAAGCCGAATACTCTTCGCCGCCAAGCACTGCCTTCGCAACTGCCTCCGACGCGGTAGTTCCTATTATACGTTCACCGCTCACGGCGTCAATAAGCGTCGTAGCCTTTCTTGTGTCACCGTAAAATAATGTGACATCCGTATCCGTTCCCTCAACATGCTGATCCAGTTCAGCCGTGTTAGCGGTAATGTTAAAATCACCTTTAATCAGTTCGCCTGCCTCATTGAGCGCATAATCATCCGCATTCATCGTGTCAAATGATGCCTTCACGGCTACACATACGGATTTTAACTGATCTAATGCTTCTTCCTGCAGTCCGCTCTTCATACTGGCGATTGCCGCCCAAATGCTGACTACGCTCGCGATAAGCAGCGGTAAAATAGACATGGCAAGAAGCTGGGCTCTGATGCCGCTCAAAGGATTTCTGCGTGCGTCTTTGTTCATTTTTGCTCCTCCTTAGACATTGTTTAAGACACCGTTTTGTCTGATCAGAGCAGAGAAAACGGCTATAATAAATTATTGTATCATAAAATGACAAATTTTCAACACCATATGCACAAAAAAGTACAAAAAAATTATTTTTACATTATTATCTACCGTTAAAATCAACATTTAATAAAAAGAAAACTCCACCGCCTTATGCAAATAAGACAATGAAGCTTTCTTTGAAAAATATATAAAGTTTATATGGGAATGGACCTGCTGTTATTCAACATCGGCAAGCGCGGCAAAGTCTTCCTCGCCTGTACGTATCTTGACAACCTTATCAACATTGTATACGAATATCTTACCGTCGCCGATATGACCTGTATAAAGCACTCTCTTTGCCGTTTCAATAACTTTTTCAACAGGTATGTTTGCAACTACGACTTCAACCTTTATCTTGGGAAGAAGCGTTGCATCGATTTCGGCGCCGCGGTATTTCTCGCCCGCGCCTTTCTGGATGCCGCATCCCATTACCTGTGTAACGGTCATACCTGTAACGCCTATCTCATTCATAGCTTTACGAAGCACATCGTATCTTGAAAGCTTTGCTATGACAACCACTTTGTAGATGCCCGACTCTGAAGCCACAGGCACTCTTGCGACCTTGACCGCCGCGTTCCTCTGCGCCTCTGACGCCTCCGCATAGCTGTCCGTGCCAAGCTGTGTATTCTCGTTTTCTTCCATTATCATGGTATTTGAGATATCCATCATACTGAAACCTGCATATGCAGACGGAAGACCATGCTCTGTAGAGTCAAGACCGATTATCTCTTCTTCTTCCGAAACTCTCAAACCGAATATTGCCTTAATGGCAAGGAACGTGATCGTAATCGTGACAGCCGTCCATGCAATGACACAGACCATACCTAAAAGCTGTGTACCAAGCAGGCTGAATCCGCCGCCGTAAAAAAGTCCTGTATATGTATCGTTTCCGGGTGCTGACGTAGTCGCGAACAGACCAACAGCGATCGTGCCCCATATACCGTTTAAGCAATGAACCGCTACCGCACCTACAGGGTCATCTATACGAAGCTTATAATCAAGGAACCATACGCCGAACACTACCAAAAGACCTGCTACAGCGCCTATGACTATCGCACCGAACGCATCCGTCACATCACAGGGTGCTGTTATTGCCACCAGTCCCGCAAGCGATGCGTTAAGGCACATTGAAATATCGGGTTTTCCGTACTTTATCCATGTAAATACCATACATACGACTGTCGCAACCGCGGGCGCAATGGTTGTCGTCACAAACACTGAGCCAAGCTGCTCAACTGACGTACATGCCGCCCCGTTAAATCCGTACCATCCAAGCCAAAGGATGAATACTCCGAGCGCACCCGCCGTAAGATTGTGACCGGGGAACGCATTCACCTTTGTGATGTTGCCCTGTTTATCCCTTGTAAACTTGCCGATACGGGGTCCTAAAAGCTTAGCTCCTATCAAAGCCGAAACACCGCCCACCATATGTATCGCGCAGGAACCTGCGAAATCGTGGAAACCGATCTGTGCAAGCCAGCCGCCGCCCCAGATCCAGTGAGCCTCGACAGGATATATCAGCGCCGAGATGACGCCCGAGTAAACGCAGTATGAAAGGAATTTTGTCCTCTCAGCCATAGCACCTGAAACGATCGTCGCCGTTGTAGCGCAGAAAACAAGGTTGAACACAAAGTTTGACCAGTCAAAATCGCCATAGCTTGTGAAAATATCAAAGCCCGGCTTTCCTATCAATCCCACCATGTCCTCGCCAAACAATAAGCCAAAACCAATCAGAATAAACACACATGTACCGATACAGAAGTCCATCAGATTTTTCATAATGATGTTTCCTGTATTCTTCGCTCTGGTAAAGCCTGCCTCCACCATAGCAAAACCTGCCTGCATCCAAAATACCAATGCAGCGCCGATCAGAAACCACACGCCAAATACTTCTCCGTTTATGGCGTTTAAAATTTCCTCTGTCATAATTTTTTCCTCCTCATTTCTGAATTTTAAGCAAAAAAAGGTGCTACGAGTTTTCACTCATAGCACCTTTGCTTTATGCAATTTATATTACCACTACTTTACATTAATGTCAATTATTTTTTCCAAAATTTTTCAAAGAAATTTTTTTACAGAAAATTACTGTATTCTATGTACTTTTCACCATTTTCGGTTATCACGCCCGTCGCTTCAAATCCAAGCCGTTCACACAGGCGCCTTGACGATTCGTTTTTTGCATGGACTTTTGCGGTAAAGCTCCTTTGGGCAAGTTCATCCGCACCGTATTTAAGTATCGCGCTGCATGCCTCATACGCGTATCCTTTATGCTGATATTCCTTCCCAAGCATAAATCCAAGTTCAAGCCCGTCAAAACCTTCCCTGCATTCAAGCCCCGCGCGTCCTATGACCTTTCCTGTCTGCTTAAGCACTATCACCCATAAACCATAACCGTAAAATCCGTATATATTTTTTATGTATTCCCGCGTATATTCTATTTCTTTATTTATATCATCAAAAAGAGGCTCCATATATTCTGTCACTTCACTGTCGGAATAAAGCTCGTAAAGGCGCGGTACATCCTCCACTGTTATCTCCCTTATAATAAGACGCTTAGTCGAAAGTATATCCCACGCTATCCCCAGAGCGCGCCTGTATACCCTGTCAATGTACCTGTCGTCTATGTCTTCTTTATTTTCGACGCAGAAAGCCCCGTTGGGGAAATGTTCCCCGCGGTTGCTCTCGTTAAGCCATACAATATACGGAATATTGTTATCATGGTAATATTGCGCCTCATCAGGCTTGTCCGTTATCCTGACAGCTTTGGATTTTTCCATATTTAATAAAATTCCCCCACATGACCATATTTTTATGGTACAATGCTAATATCAGCATATATATATTTTACTACATAAATCTAATAATTCAAACACAAAAAAGGAGAATTTAAAATTATGGCAAAAAATCCTATCGTTACTATCGAAATGAAAAACGGAGACCTTATCAGGGCTGAACTATATCCGGATATAGCCCCGAACACTGTAAACAATTTCCTGAGCCTTGTAAACAAGGGATTTTACAACGGCTTAATCTTCCACCGCGTTATCAACGGCTTTATGATACAGGGCGGCTGTCCCGACGGCACCGGTATGGGCGGTCCGGGGTACTCTATAAAGGGCGAGTTTTCGCAGAACGGATTTGAAAATAACTTAAAACACACGGAGGGCGTGCTTTCAATGGCAAGAAGTATGATGCCCGACTCGGCAGGTTCACAATTTTTTATTATGCACAAGACAAGCCCGCATCTTGACGGCGCATACGCGGCGTTTGGCAAGGTGACGGAGGGTATGGATGTAGTGAACCGCATCGCCGAAACCGCAACAGACTACAGCGACAGGCCGCTTGAAGATCAGGTGATGAAAACCGTAACGGCAGAAACTTTCGGGGAAGATTATCCGGAACCTGAAAAAGCATTAGAAAATTGATAATTTAATATAGACTAAAAAATCTGTAATAAAATCCGATATAATAATTAGGAAACAGAAAATCCGGACGCGCGAAGACAGTGCGGGAATGAGGTAAAAATGAATAAGAGACGGGAAACAGACCTGCAGAGGCTTTCGCGTATCGGAAACATAAATGATACAGATAATCCCGCATCAGACGGCGGGCAGGTACAGCAGACAGGACATCCGATCGCCGTTATGACGATAGAGGCGGCTATAGCGATATTTTTATCGGGGATATGCGATACGATCGACTGGTGCTTCTGGCAGGGAGGATTTTTAAAAACTTCACATAAAGCAACGACAGAACAGTTCTCACGTGAGTTTACGCAAAAGCTTATCAAAGCGCTTGAAAACGACGAGAGTGCGCGCTATCAGTACCGCACATACAAGCACTTTTATGAACCGGCAACGGATTTCGACAGGCTGGACGCTCACAGGGAGGACGGTTTTCTGCTGTATTCGTACAGCAAATACGGCACGCACAGCACTCTCGGCGCAGAACAGGACACAGGCGCATATTTTATGAGTGAAGCTTAGTATAAACGGAGGGTAATATGGAGTCACCAAATGTTACGGCTGTCTCGGAAGAGGAATTAAAATATCTGAGCCTTTTATCAGAAAAATATCCGTCGATACCCGCGGTATGCCGTGAGATAATAAATCTTAAGGCAATACTTAACCTTCCAAAAGGCACAGAACATTTTATGAGCGATCTGCATGGCGAATACGAAGCATTTCATCATATACTGAATAATGCGGCAGGCGTTATAAAAGAGAAAGTGGACATGATATTCAAAGACAGGCTTTCTTCGCGTGAGCGTCAGGAAATATGCACACTTGTCTATTATCCCGCCGAGAAGATAAAGCTGCTGAAAAAACAGAATGCAGTCACGCCCTACTGGTACAAGATAACATTGAAAAACCTTATCGAACTTGCCAAGCTTCTTTCCTCAAAATATACACGTTCAAAGGTCAGAAAAGCGCTTCCGACAGAGTTCAGTTACATAATCGACGAACTTCTGCATGAGCAGCCTGATGAGGACAACAACCAATACGTATACCATGAAAAGATAATCGACACTATAATCGATATTGACAGCGCCGATGAGTTCATAGAAGCGCTCAGCCGCCTTATAAAGCGGCTTGCCGTGGACAGGCTGCATATAGTCGGTGATATATTTGACAGAGGAGGCAGCGCCGACCGTATCATAGACCTGCTTATGAACCATCACAGCGTCGATATCGAATGGGGAAATCATGACATTTTGTGGATGGGCGCGGCATGCGGCAGCGAGGCATGCATTGCAAATGTGCTGAGAAACAACATCAAATATAATAATATAGAAATACTGGAAAATTCATATGCCATAAGTCTGCGTTCACTTACGCTTTTTGCAGAGCAGACTTACCCCTCACTTCCGCCGATGCAGGCAGCGCTGAAAGCAATTTCGGTTATGCTGTTTAAGCTTGAAGGTCAGATAATCATGCGCCATCCCGAATACGACATGGTGGATCGTCTGCTGCTTGACAAGATAGATAAAGGAAGAGGCACAGTCAGGATAGACGGCAGAGAATACGCGCTTAAGGACGACGCATTCCCTACGCTGAACGTGAATGACGCGTACACTCTGACTGAGCGTGAACGTCAGGTCATGGACGATCTGCGCTGTGCGTTCATAAACAGCCAGACTTTAAAACGCCATATCGGTTTTTTGTATGAAAAGGGTAATATTTACCGCTGCCACAACGGCAATCTGCTGTTCCATGGATGTATTCCTCTTGACGAGAACGGCGATTTTGACGGAATGAAAGTTGACGGCAAAGTCTACCGGGGCAAAGCATATATGGATTATGCTACAAAGATAGCAAGAAAAGCGTTTTACGGTGAACCGAGCCAGTCAGAACTTGATTTTATGTGGTATCTGTGGTGCGGCAGGAAGTCACCGCTGTCAGGAAGGACAATAAAAACTTTCGAGCGCACCTTCGTGGCGGACGAAAGCACATACGAAGAGCCGAAAAACCCGTATTACAGATATTACAGGCAGAAAGAATACTGTGTAAAGATACTGCATGAATTTGGTCTTGATTCGCCCATGGCACACATTATAAACGGTCATACGCCTATCAAAGTGTCACATGGTGAGTCGCCGATAAAGGCTGATAACCGTCTTATTGTCATAGACGGTGGTTTTTGCAAGGCGTACCAGAAAACTACGGGAATAGCAGGATATACGCTCATATATAATTCTCACGGCATGCGCCTTAAAGCACATCAGCCGTTTGAAAGCATAGCAAAAGTGCTGGAAGAAAACAAAGATATAGAGTCAACGTCAAACTTCTTTGAAGTAGAACCTGAACGCGTTATGGTAAAGGACACGGATAACGGAAAAGAGATACTTCAGACCATAAATGACTTGGAACGGCTTCTTATGGCGTACAGACAGGGGCTTTTAATGCACACAAGCCCGTTTGAAAAATAAAAAAGCCCTATAAAAAGGGAGGATGCCAAGCAGCTATACAGCTACTTGGCATTTATTATGAAAAAGTTATTATTAAGTAATGTGATCGCTTTTACTGCTGTGATATTTCGCATCACCTTATGTTTATAGTATAGGCGTGCAAAATGTCTAAATCGTGATTTGTTCTTGAACATTTTTAAAAAGAAATATGAACAAAATATGAATTGCATTTTACTTATTCCATATTTTATATTTTTGTGTTATACTGTAGGCATCGGGCACGTAAAGTGCAGAAAAAATCGGAAAGAAGATGTGATACATATGTTTACGGAACAAAAATTAGAGCAGCGCTATGGTTCTCTCTCATCTGAGATGCTGCACACTATCAGAGACGAATATAAATGGGCGGCTGATATCGGCGGCATCCATAACGACGAACAGTTAAAATATATCGAAAAAGTTCTTACCATCCGCGGTGAAAGCCTTGAAGTGCGCACCAACCGCAAAATTTTGTTCCTGTGTTCATGCGGACAGAGCCGCATAGTCAACACGGATATTCCTGAGGACAAGATTAAAATGTTCATTTTTGACCAGTACACCGTTCCATGCAGCAAATGCCGGAATGTAAATCTCTACACATGGAAATATATGGACTGATATCATACGACAGATGATTTAAAACGCGTCTGCTTCGGGCAGGTAAAACGGCAGCGGCAGCCACCCGGCAGGAGCGTTTTTTATTTTGCTGTCTCTTCTCTGTAATTCCTGATAAAAATACGGAGTTGTGAGCATATATACAAGTTCCATACCGTCAACAGCGATATCAGGAGCAGACTCCGTTTCACAGACTTTCACTTCACCGCAGTGCACGCTCATCATGAAATTCTTTTTTTCCTGTGATATCCTTATAATCCAGTCGCCGTCAGCAAGCTTCGCGTATCTGCTTTTCCATTTCAGCAAAAATTCCAGTACATTTTTATAGTTAAGTATCTTTACCTGATGCGATAAGCCTACATTAAAATAGTCGCACATATTGTCAAGCCGTTCCGTCTTATCCTGCTCGTCAGCGCCCACAGTTACGCCAAGCTCATCACTGTCAAATTCATCCATGAACTCATAAATCACATCCGGAAGTACCGAAATATCCGCAAATTCAAACTCGAAAATGCTGCGCTCATCCGATGACAGGTTTATATACCCTGACAGGCGCTCATCATAATATACGGCATACGTGCATGCCTGCCAGCTTTTCAAGACGGCAAGAAAATCCTCCCGCGCTCTTGCCGTTACATTCCTGCGGCTGTATAAAGCGTAGAGTTTATCTATGATACCGCTTATATCAGCGTTCTCTTCACTTATCAATTTAAAGCGGCAGCGTTTTTTTACACCGCCGGCGCAGCTATGCGTATTTTGGCAGCAATGACGTATGCTGTCGCGTGTTATATTATAATTATATTTTATACCTGCTCTCTCAAAACCATAATAACGGTAACGATGGCGGTGCCCGTCAAGCAGCATCAGGTCGCACTTTTGGGATTTGGCACTCTCCTGCGCCCTGCGCATAAGCTCTGTCATATAACCTTTATGACGACTTTTGGGATGTACCGATACTGTTCCTACATATGCCGCCTTTAATGCGCAGTCCTCCTGCCGCAGCTCAAACAGATATAGGTCAATAAGTGCGCGTATTTTTCCTTTTTCTTCTATTGTGTGGTGCATCAGGCGATGCGCCCCCGCTTCTGAATATGCCTTGGGGAGAAACTCTTCAAAATCGCCAATGTCCTCGCCTTTTAAGTTAAAAACCAAATTGGCGAAATCAACAATATCTTCCAAGTCTTTCATAAACATATGCTTCTCCTGTTCCATATTAATATTAAAAGATAAAAACGCAAACCATGGGTTTGCGTTGATTATCAGTTATGATTTTTTTGTCGTTTTTTTAGCAGGTTTCTCGGCTGCTTCTTCTTTCTGAGGTTTTTCGGGTTCATCCGCGGGCTTTGCATCCTCAGGGAAAAAGCTCTTGATATCTATATCGGAATAACAGAATGTGCAATTGCCGTTGATAGCCGCACCGTTGCTGACCTCGAGCGACTTTGCCTTAATGTCGCTGTCTATTATCGCTTTCTCGCCGACTTTTACGCATCCTTTTATATCAAGGTTGCCCTGAATGGCTCCGTCAACAACAAGGCTCTCCGCGGTAATATTACCTAATATAACAGTATTCTCTCTTATGACAGCTCCCTGTACGCAGCTTATGTCTCCTTCTATGAAAGAGTCCTTGGAATACAGATCATTTGCCTTTATATTCCCTTTGACATTGCCACAAATATCTATACGGTCGCTTGAACTTATGTTGCCGTTGACTTCACCGTTCATCTCAAGCTGCCCTGTCATTTCAATATTACCGTTTATAACTGTTCCCTTAGGAATAATAGCTATGTCCGTGCTGCTCGTTTCTCCAAAATTGTTCATTATTACTTACTACCTCCGTATTTAAGCTTTGCTCTTTTCAAGGCATACACCTACACTTATATTAAAGCGTATTTGCGCATAAAAATCAATATAATTATGAAAAATTTATAAATTTATTAACTGTACACTAAAAAATATTTAAAATTGTCTATTTCTTTAAAGTCAGTATGCTATATACTAAAGAGAACAGAAAAATAAAACAAAAGGGAGGAAATTATTATGGTACAGAAAAATATCAAAGCATATAAAATTGCCCTGACAGGACTTATGGCGGCACTTTCATATGTAGTATTCACATTTTTGCAGATTAAGATCCCGCTTCCGGGCGGCGATGCCACAAGCATACATTTAGGAAATGCTGTGTGCGTCCTTGGAGCACTCCTGTTGGGAGGACCGCTTGGCGGCATCGGAGGCGCTATCGGTATGACTATCGGCGATCTGCTTGATCCTGTATATATCACATATGCACCGAAAACTTTCATATTAAAGCTCTGTATCGGTCTTATCACGGGCTTTGTAGCACACAGGCTCGGCAGGATAACAACGCTGCATGACAACCGCAAAATTTTCAACCGTGTTCTTGCAGCATCCATATGCGGTCTTGTGTTCAACGTTATTTTTGACCCGCTTGTAGGATATTATTACAAACTTCTCATTATCGGGAAACCCGCCGCAGAACTTACGCTTGCATGGAACATAACATCCACTTCGATAAATGCGGCGGTATCAACGGTTGCTGCTACTGCAGCGTATATGGCGCTGCGCCCGGCGCTTGCAAAAGCAGGTCTGCTTCCGCCTATAGGCAAATCCAAATTGGAAAACAAAACCGCATAATAAATAAACAGATAAACAAACAAAAGGCGCTGTCTTTAGACAGCGCCTTTTGTTTGTTTATCTGTTTATTTATCTTGTTCTTCGTCAAGTTCAAAGCTGCGCGTGTTCTCGGCAAGGTGCTCTGACATACTGATGATCGTATCGACATCGTTACTGCATTCATTGACTATATTCCTGAGTTCCTGCATAGATGCGGATGTTTCTTCCGTACCTGCCGCATTTTCCTCAGCAAGCGTCGCAAGGCTTTCGACCGCGGTAAGTACCTCTGCCTTTAAGGTATTGAGGTTATCTACCTCTTTACGGATATTATCTACCGCTCCTCCGACTTCTTTTATCTCTGAATTGAGGTTGCCGAATACTGATTTTGTATTTTGAAGTTCCACGTTCTGCTTCTCGATTGCTTCCGTAACCTGCTTCATCGTATCGACCGTTACATTTGAATTTTTGATGAGCGACTCGATTATGCCTGTTATGCGGCTTGCCGACTCAGCCGACTGGTCCGCAAGCTTTCTGATTTCATCCGCTACTACCGCAAAGCCCTTGCCATGCTCGCCTGCTCTTGCCGCCTCTATGCTCGCATTGAGTGACAACAGACTGGTCTGATCCGCTATATCCGTAATCACATCCGCTGCCGACTGGATGTCCTGCGCTGACATATTCGTCATATTTGTCTGCTCATATACGACATCAAACGCCCTCTTTGTCTCACCGCTTATTCTGATGAGTTCTTCAAGAGTATTGTCCGCGCTCTCGTTATATTCACGCATCTTATCAGTATTGTCAACAAGCTGTTCGATGTTATGGGATGTATTCTCTATGGCTTCACCCATATCCTGAACCTCGGTGCCGACTTGTGAAGTATCCTGCGCCTGCTGCGTAGAGCTCATTGCCATTTCCTCAACAGCGCGGTCTACATTACCTATGTAATCTGACATGCTGTTGAATGAACCCGAGAAGTTGCCTGAAATATTTTCCAAATCATTTGACGCTGTCTTAATATTGGTTACAATGGTTGAGAGGCTGTTTATCAGTTTATTGACGCTTAGCGCAATATCACCGACCTCATCAGCGCGTTCCATAAGCTTATCGTCAACGTGCGTGTTAAGTTTACCTTCCGCCACATTGTTAAGGCTTGAAATAACACTCAGGATAACCGACAATATGCTCTTTACGCTCATTATCGTCATTATAACGCTGAATATAAACAGCACGCCCACGATTATAAGGCTGCGCATAAGGTTTGATGAATAGACCTCATTAATATTGGTCTTGTCAAGTCCGACAAAAGTCATACCGATGATTTCTTCCGTATTGTACTGATACAGGGGACAGTACATCGCGTAATATTCTTTTCCCGCTATGACTACACTGTCTGAATAATAATCTTCCCCACGGTTTACTACCGCTTCAAATATACTTGGATCTGCCGTCGTGCCGATCATACGGTTGCCTTCCTCATCGATAAGGCTCGTAGCGACGCGCATATCGCCGTAAAATACTGTTACCTGAAGGTCAACTTCCTTGCTGAAATTGTCAAAGAAATCAGTATACTCCGTAATATTTCTCTTGCCTTTATAAAATTTGCCGTTGGTAAACATATATGTACCTGCCGATATATTGTTTACCGATACTTCAAAAGCATACTGAGCAGCGCTCAGCTCATGCTTTACCATCGCTTCGATAATGCTTGAACTTAATGTCTCCAATGACCATACCGCTACAATAGATAACAGTATCATCGGGACAAGTGCCATTATCAAAAGCCTTGGCATAAGTTTTAACCCTTTTCTTTTTTGTGTGTTAGCATTTTCCATTATTTTTTACCGCCTTTCTAAGCTTCCGAATTTTTAAGATCCTGAGCCAGTTCATATACCGCTTCAAAAATCTGTTTGCACTTTTCGACCTCATTTACCGTAATATTTGAGTTCTCCAATCCTTCGTTCGAGCATGCCGCAACCTCCTGACTCGTAGCCGAAAGCTGTGAAATGTGGTCATAAATATTATTTGAAGAATTTACTATCTGTACAGTGCTTCCACGGACTTCGTCAATATTCTTGGAAAGTATTCCGACCTCGTCAGATACGATTCCGAATTTTGTCTTCGTCTCATCGATAAGCTGATTTTGTTTTGCAACAGAGTTTACCGCGTTCTCAATGCTCTCGTTCGCGCGTTTTGTATCTTCGTTAAGCTCCTGTATAATATTGGTAATGTTGGTAGAGGCATCTTTTGTATCTTCTGAAAGTTTTCTAATCTCTTCCGCAACAACCGAAAATCCTCTGCCCGCTTCGCCCGCTCTTGCCGCCTCTATGCTGGCGTTGAGCGCAAGAAGGTTTGTCTGGCTTGAAATGCTTATAATTGAATCAACAAAGCTTTCCACCTTGCCGACTTTCTCGGTAAGCTCCGTTATCACTTCTTCCATAAGCTTGCTGCTGCGGCTTACATTGTCAGCCTGCCTGCCAAGTTCCTGTACTGACTTGACACCGTCATCTACAGTTGATGAAACTCTCTGCGACGAATTTATCATCTCATTCGTAAGTTCTCCCGCATGCTCTGCCTGATTGAGGATTTCACCGCATATCTGCGCCTGCCCCTGTATCGCTTCGGCAGTGCTCTCCGTGCTTCCCGCAATATTCTCTATAGATGTATGGCTGTTGTTAAGACTCTCTCTTAACGTCTCAAACTTATCCATAGCCTCTCCGAAATGCTTTGCGATATTCTCCGCAACTGTCACTATCATAGCGCTGCTCTGCTTTTGTTTCTCAGCCGTTTCCATTATCGTCTCGGTATTTTCATGGTTAAACTGCACAAGAAGCTTTATGATCCTTATAGACACATATGCCGCAAGCAGACATATAAATATGTTCACTACCATTGCCGAGCCGTTCGCGCCCATAACATCTTTGAAATTTATGAGCAGCCGCAGTATATTGGCGCTTATAATGACAATGTTCCCTACTATTATAAGTCTCAAATTCAAGTATGCCATAGCGGCAAAAAGTATCGGAAGGGCATACATACAAGTGTCTTCAGTTGTTCCGACAAGCCTTATTATGAAATAGACTACAGATGCCGCTCCAAGCATCCCCCTCGCGCACATCATTGTGGTACGTTTGGTCACATATAATGCTACCGTCACAATTATAGCGATAAGCGAAACTATCACTTGGACATATGACTTCCATGAAACCGCCGCTTTATCAGCCGTTCCCAAAAATGCCATAAGCGAAAGGAAAATATAGCATACAATAACCATCATTACCGGAAAAACAACTCCGTTCGCACGTTTTAATTGTTCATCAGTCATAATAACCATGTCCTTTCTTTATCGTGTTTTTCAGTATTCAGAATATTTGTTAATCGCATGTCAAATATACTGTTTATTTTATTTTAACATTTATTTTTTGAAATGTATAGTAAAAACTGCTTTAAACTTACAATAATTTTTACGTGCTTTTGTGACTTTTGTCCTATTTCGATATAAAAAAACGCCGCGTCATCGCGGCGTTTTTTAATTTATCGGTAATATTACCGTTATCTGTACAAAAGAGCCTCCGGGGGCGGAAGCTGTTATTTTTCCCCTGTGCGCTTCCACTATTGATTTTGCGATGGAAAGCCCAAGCCCGTAACCGCCCTTGCCTGATGCCTTGGAAGTTTCGGTGCGGTAAAAGCGGTCAAAGAACTGTTTAAGCTGTTCGTCCGTCACTTTGTCCGAACTGTTCTTCACCGTCAAAACCAGACTGCTGTTCTTTCTTTCCAAGCCAAGCGTTATATCATCGCCTGCCGAATATTTGACCGCATTATCAAGCAGAATACCCACAAGCTGTCTTATGCTTCCCTCATCGCCTTTTAATGAAAGCATCGGTGCGATATCGGTTTTAATGCTGCGCCCGCTGCTCTTTGCAAGCGTTTGGAACGACGCCGCGGTCTCGCTGACAACATCCGATACCGGAAAGTCTATCATCTGAAAATGCGCGCTGTTGTCGTCCATACGCGAGAGGCATATCATATCGTTTGTCAAATCAGCCATACGCTTTGTCTGACTGCATATATCATTAAGCCATTCATTCTCACCTATATCCATTGCCAATATTTCCGCGTCCGCGTCTATTATTGTCACAGGCGTCTTAAGCTCATGACCCGCAACGGCAATAAACTGCTTTTGCTTTTCGTAGCTTTCCGCTGCCGGACGGACGATCCATTTTGAAAAAATAATTATCAGAACGCAGATTATTAAAAATCCTCCAAGCGATATAAGGCAGTTCACCAAAAGAGAATCAAAAAAAGTGTCAAGGCTTTGTTCACAGTCGAGAAAAACAACAAGATTATCTCCCATGGTAGTCTTTCTTATCAGATAGCGGTAATTCCCATAGAAGCTTTTTTCTTTGTTTTTTTTGAGCACTAAAAGCGCATATTCGCCTGCCTGCTTTTCATCGACTGTGGCTATATTGTCTTTATTTACGGCAATTATCTCATCATCAGGCGATACCACGACCGAAAAAAAACGTGAGCCGTATATCGCTTCCGGCGGTATGGGACGCCTTTCCATACGTTTTTTCCCAATCATTCTTCCGTCGTTGTCGGCAAAAACATCAATAAGCCTGTCTGCATCTTTGACAAGCTCGTTATAATTGATAATATTGCTTGAAGCTACGATTATAACGAGCAAAAGCAGCAGCGATGCCGCCGAAAGCATTATGAATTTTATCCTGAGCTTTTTTATCATTGTATCTTCTCCAAAGAATAACCCGCACCGCGCCTTGCCTTTATCTCGACGTCGGCATTGAGCGCCGCAAGCTTTTTGCGCAGGTACGATATATATGTCCAGACGACATTACTCTCGGCGTTTGAGTCAAATCCCCATATCTTATCCA
Organism: uncultured Lachnospiraceae bacterium; assembly: GCA_947629525.1. Lineage (GTDB taxonomy): Bacteria > Bacillota > Clostridia > Lachnospirales > Lachnospiraceae > COE1. The sequence goes on along the minus strand of CANREB010000029.1, from coordinate 2,887 downwards.
TAAGCTGCTCCGCCGAAATTATCTGATGCGGATTTCTCATCAGCATCTCAAGAAGCTGAAACTCCTTATTTGCCAGTGTAAAACTGCTAAACGGCGACGACAGTTCAAATGATGCGCAGTCAAGAGTGATATTTCCCATCTGCAGCCGCGAATCGGTCTGCGGCGTTCCCACACTGTTTCTCGTCATCGCCCGTATGCGCGCCAAAAGTTCACGCGACGCAAAAGGCTTTGTAAGATAATCATTAGCCCCGCTGTCAAGCCCGAGCACTTTATCGTCTATTTCAGACTTTGCCGTAAGCATAATGACAGGGACTGTATTCCCTGACTTCCTGATTTTCTGCAGCACGCTTATGCCGTCAAGCTTAGGCATCATTATGTCAAGGATTATGCCGTCATACTCGTTAGTTTCGATGTATGCCAGTGCCTCCTCACCGTCATACGCGGCATCGACCGTGTAGTTATTCTTTTTCAGGATAGTGACGATTGCCTTTGAAAGCGACCGTTCATCTTCCGCGAGCAGTAAGCGCATTTTATCTCATCCTCCCGCCGTGTCCTCCAAATCCGCCGCCAAAATTACCGTCGGCGCCGTTTCCGTATACGACCGAATCCATAACGACTTCCACGGAACCGCTTTGTGTTTCCACAACGTACGTATTTCCCTGTTTTATTTCGGAACAGCTTATAACGACGCAGTTGTATTCTTTTTCAACTGCATATGAAAGCAGTTCATTACCGTCGCTGTCCAGAAGCTTTATTTCTCCGGACGGCTGGTTTCCGTCAAAGTTCACAAGCATCGTGCCCTGCGTCGAGTCCGCGCCGAAATTCTGCGCCATTTGGTTCTGTCCTGCCGCGATAACGACTCCCGCGCTTATCGATGCCGAAATACCGTAATCAAGTGCGCTGTTGCCGCCGTTTGACGGTCCGTCCACATAAGTTTCGCCTCCGCTTACGGTAATATAACCGTTTGAGTCCAATCCGTCGCCCTCGGCATTTATTTTTATTGTTCCACCCGATATATTGATGTTGGCGCGTTCCTCCGTCTCCATTCCGCCTCCGCCAAATCCGCCTTGAGGCATATTCTCTCCTCTTTCGCGTTTAAAATCCTCAAAATCCTTTGGAAGCTCCATGTTTTCTCTGTCTTCAAACCCTTCGGGCGGCTCCTGCGGCTGTTCCTGTGTTTCCGTGCTTTTGTCCGTAGCATTTATCCCATCGTCTGACGAGGTAATGTCGATGCTGCCGCCGCTTATATTTATCACTCGGGCTTCAAGCCCTTCCTCGCTTTTCGATATCGTGATATCGCCGCCGCTGACGGCAAGCTCGCTAAGCGCGCTCATTCCGTCGCTTTCCGCGCTGATCTTAAAGCTTCCGTCCTTCACGTATATATATCCGAGACTGTCGTCTTCATCGTTATTGGAATGAAGCGCGTCTTTGCCTGCCGTAATGTCGAAACTGCCTCCTTCTATCTCTATGCAGTCGTTTGCGGACAATCCATGAGAAGCCGCGTCTATCACATATGTGCCGTCGGTTATTATCAAGTCATCTTTTGACACTATCCCATGATCTGCAGGCGATTTTATGTTCAGCGTGCCGCTTCCCTCAATAGTCAGATCGTCTTTTGAAAATATGACCGCATCTATGTTATTGTCGTCTATAGCGGTAAAATTTCCGCCGTTTGACAGCGTATTCGACGTGCCGTCCTGCAAAGTGATAACGACTTTGTCAGCCTGTTTTACGTAAACTGCCGCGGAACTTTCGCTGTTTATGTTTACATCGTCAAGGACAAGCTGTACTTTGTCTTTGCTGTCAGCGTCAACTATGACATTTCCGTCGCTAAGCGATCCGCTTAATATATATGTTCCCTCTTTTTTTATCGTGACCGTGCTTCCGTCAATGTCAACATCTGTCGAATCCGCCGATGAAGCGTTGTCCGAAAGAGTGACTGCAATGCCGTCTGTAACGCTCTGAGCTTTATTTTGTGTATTTTGTGCGTTTTGTGTGGTTTCTGCACTTTGACAAGCCGAGAGCGCAAGGCTTATCCCCAAAATAACGACAATGCTTTTATATTTTTTCATAGCCTCCTCCATTTCTGCTATAGCTCAGCAATCTGATCCTCATGCATCGAAACATTGATCTCCAGATTTCCGTTTCTGCATCTTATTTCATCTATAAGCGCCTTCTCAACTTTCGGGTCTTTAAACGTAACGTTATATGTAAGTTTGAACAGGCTTCCCATATTTGTTGTCTTGACGCTTACAAGCTCGCTTTTTCTCGTAAATTTTTCAAACAGATCGTCAAACACTTCCGTATAGTCAAGATCCTCCGGAATAGTTATGTGAAGCACTTTGTCAAGCGCGCTGCCCTTTCTCTCTCCAAAGTCAAAATGACCGTAAAGCATATTGGCGGCGCCCATAACGATAACGAACAAAAACGCATACGCAATATAACCCATTCCACTGATAAGCCCCGCGCCCATAGCAAGGAACAGTATACCTATCTCCTTGGCGGTGCCGGGTACGGAACGAAACCTTACCAGACTGAACGTCCCCGCAACGGCAACTCCCGCACCCACATTGCCGTTCACCATCATAATGACAACACAGACTACTGCGGGAAGCAGGGCAAGCGTTGTGATAAAGCTTTTTGAGTAACTGCTTTTATACATATACATTATCGCAATTATAAAGCCAATAATCAAGGAACTTATCACACAAACCAAAAATTTTGACGGTGCTATCACCGACGCTGCGCTCGAATCAAAAATTCCTTTAAAAATATTGTTGATCATTTATTTTAATCCTCCTATCTCTCAACATAATCTCTCGGAATCTCTAAGCCCCCTTCTATAGGCTTCCAGATTCCATTTTTTATAAAATCCCCCACTTTTTAC
>CANREB010000028.1 GCA_947629525.1 uncultured Lachnospiraceae bacterium | reverse complement strand
ACGCGGCTCCATGGTCAAGCGGTTAAGACATCGCCCTTTCACGGCGGTAACACGGGTTCGATTCCCGTTGGAGTCATCATATGGCGCAGTAGCCAAGTGGTAAGGCAATGGTCTGCAACACCAGTATGCACCGGTTCAAATCCGGTCTGCGCCTCTAAAAAGGATCTTGAAAACGTTGAGTTTTCGAGGTCTTTTTTCTTTGCTTTTTCTCATTCTGCTATTTTGCAGACTATTTTTGCATATTTAAAAATTTTGGGATATTAATTGTATGATTATTATGATAAAATGATTAATATATTATTAATTATGAATAACTTTGGCGTGATTAAAGGATGGCGAATGGAGGAAAATTAATGAATGATAATCCAACGGGCAATGTAGTTGACATAATTGTGGTCGATGATGATAAACTGAATTTGAAGATCGCGGAAAATATTTTGAAAGAAAATTATCGTGTTGCTTCTGCCATATCGGGAGAAGAAGCTCTGCAGTTGTTATCCGAATATATTCCGAAACTGATCCTGCTGGACATACATATGCCCGGAATGGATGGAAAGGAAATTATGGCGGAAATACGCAAAAGCGAAAAATTAAAAAATATACCCATTATTTTTCTGACTGCGGATGCCAATCCCGAAACAGAAACGGAATGTCTGCTTCTCGGCGCGTCGGATTTCATCGTCAAGCCCTTTGTGCCGACGGTTATGCTCAGCCGTATCAGCCGTACCATAGAACTTTTTGAACTAAGGGAAGATTTGGAGAGCCGCCTTGAAGAAAAGACGCAGCTTGTAGAAAAAGTGTCCCTTAATTCGATAATGGCAATTGCCAACACTATAGATGCCAAAGACAATTATACATCGGGTCATTCCACAAGAGTCGCCAAGTGCGCGGAAGAAATAGCCAAAAGACTGGGATGGAGCGAAAAAGAAGTACAAAATATTCATTATGTTGCACTCTTACATGATATAGGTAAAATAGGAGTACCCGATTCTATCCTGAATAAACCTACAAGGCTCAATAAAGAAGAGTTTGAGATAATAAAAAAGCATCCTGTCATCGGAGGCGAGATTTTAAAGGATATCCGGATGATAAAAAATGTGACGGACGGTGCGCTTTACCATCATGAACGTTATGACGGAAACGGATATCCATATGGACTTAAGGGTGAAGAAATACCGTTTTGCGCGCGCATAATAGGCATTGCCGACAGCTATGATGCAATGACTTCAAACAGGATATACAGGCTTAAACTTTCTACGGAAAGGGTAATAGAAGAGTTTGAAAAAGGAAGGGGCAGGCAATTTGATCCCAACCTGACGGACATGTTTGTGGGTATGTTAAAGGAAGGCTTTCATATACCACGCAAGGGACTGCGCGCAGGGGACGCTCTTGGTGAGAACGATGTAAAAATCGTGAAAGAGAGCAGTGATCTGCTAAATAAAATATTGACCGAATATACGGCAGGAGTTAAACATGAGGCAGCTATAGACTCGCTTACAGGATTAAATAACAGAAGTTACGGCGAGGGTAAAGTAAATGTCTTTTTGAGTAACAGGCATTCAGGCGCGTTTTTGATACTTGATGTGGATAATTTTAAAAATATTAATGATACATATGGACATATTGCGGGAGATAATGCGATAAAAATGCTTGCCGATACGCTTAAAGATAACAGCGGACCCGACGATATTTTATTCCGTCTGGGCGGCGACGAATTTGTCGTGATGCTTGCAGATATCGTTGACAGGAATGAGATACAGCAAAAATGCAGGAATATCATCAACGGATTTTCGGCGAAAGTAGCGGAGATGAACTGGGGTAATAGTGTGACCACATCAATAGGCGTTGCGGTATGTCCCTCGGATGGCAGAACATATAACCTGCTGTATACCAGAGCGGACAAGGCGCTTTATCTTGTGAAAAAGAACGGGAAAAATTCATATGCGTTTTACAGCGACGGCGAAAATATGACAAAGATGAACAAAACAGGAAAAGATCTTGAAAACATTCGTTATTTAATAGAAGGGCGTATGGAAAAGCCTGACGGCGTATTTCAGGTTGAGTACGAAGAACTTAAAATGCTTTACAGTTATATTTCAAGATGCGTTAAGCGTGACGGGCAGAAGGTTCAGACTATTTTGTTTACCATAAGTGATAACGGTACGGGAACGGCTGATAACGCGGCGTTTGAAGATGCTATGTCCGCGCTTGAAGTAGCCGTGGCATCATCGCTGCGTATGGTGGATATAGGAAGCAGGTACAGCAGCGTCCAGTATTTCATAATTCTTATGGGAACAGACTATGATAATGGCAAAATGGTGGCGGAAAGAGTCATAAAGCAGTTTTATAAAATCAATGCGGGTACAAGCATAGTGATTTCATATGATATCCAGACAATGATATCAGGGGCGAACGAATTATAAAAATATTTATAAAAACTATTGCAAAATCACGGGAATCAATTATAATTTAAATATAACTAAAATGTTTTAAAAATTATAAAAATAAAACAAGGAGGAGCTAAACGATTTGGATATGCAGTTAAAGTATAATGAACCGTGGATTTTGCAGCGTGCCGACCCGTTTATATGCCGACAGGATAATGGAAAATATTATTTTACCGCGTCTGTTCCGGCATATGACAGGATAGTGCTCAGATGCTCAGATACTTTGGCAGGCATCGCAGATGCGCAGGAAGTGACGATTTGGGAAAAACATCCGTCAGGCATTATGGGAGCGCATATTTGGGCGCCGGAGCTTCATCGGATTGACGGCAGGTGGTACATATATTTTGCGGCAGGAGCAAAAGAAGATATATGGGCTATACGTCCCTATGTACTTGAATGTGCGGATGCAGACCCATTGACAGGTACATGGAAAGAATTAGGGATGATGCAGTGCTCGGACGATGATGAATTTTCTTTCAGGGCTTTTTCACTTGACGCGACAGTGTTTGAAAATGGCGGAAAACGCTATTATGTGTGGGCGGAGAAAGTTGGAGTAGGAAAGCAGATATCTAATCTTTATATAGCCGAAATGAGTGCGCCGAACAAACTGAAAACGGTTCAGGTGCTTTTGACGACCCCCGATTATGACTGGGAGAGAGTTGGATTTTGGGTGAATGAAGGACCTGCGGTCATAAAGAGAAACGGTAAGATATTTCTGACGTACTCGGCAAGCGAGACAGGAGCGCCGTATTGTATGGGAATGCTTACGGCAGATGAGGACTCGGATCTGCTTGATCCGCTTTCATGGAAAAAAGAAAGATATCCTGTACTAAAATCAGAACCGTCTCTGGAAATATACGGACCCGGTCATAACTCATTTACAGTGGATGAGCAGGGAAACGATATTCTTGTTTATCATGCGCGTAAAGAGAGTGTCATAGAAGGAGATCCGTTATATAATCCCAACAGGCACACTATGCTTATGCGAATAAAATGGGAAAATGAAAGACCGGTATTTAGTTACAAATAAAAATAAAGGAGAAGAAAAAATGGCAAAACTTTTTATCAATGAAAAAAACAAAAAGGGTCATATCAACGCAGAACTCTATGGTAATTTCTCAGAACACCTTGGAAGATGTATATATGAGGGACTTTATGTCGGGGAAAATTCCGATATACCCAATACAAACGGTATGAGAAATGATGTCGTTGCGGCGCTGCGCGAGATGAAACTTCCCGTGCTTCGCTGGCCCGGCGGATGCTTTGCGGACGAATACCATTGGAAAGACGGAATAGGTCCCAAAGAAACAAGAAAGAAAATGATAAATACGCACTGGGGCGGAGTTACCGAAGATAACAGCTTCGGCACACATGAATTTTTTGAACTCTGCGAGCAGATCGGCTGTAAGACATATATTAATGGAAATGTCGGAAGCGGTACCGTTCAGGAGATGTCAGAGTGGGTAGAGTATATGACGTTTGACGGTGTATCGCCTATGGCTGAGTTAAGAAAGAAGAACGGTCATGAGAAAGCATGGAAAGTTGACTATTTTGGCGTAGGCAACGAAAACTGGGGCTGCGGCGGAAATATGTCCCCGAATTATTATGCCAACCTTTACAGAAGATATCAGACTTATGTGAGAAACTATAATTCTGAGAGTCCTATATTTAAAGTATGCTGTGGTCCGAACGGCGGCGACGCGTACTGGACGGAAGAGGTATTAAAGACCTGTCATGAGAATGTGCCAAAGGAATCACATGGGCTTATGAACGGTCTGTCAATGCATTATTATACCGTTACCGAGGACTGGAGTGTTAAAGGCAGTGCAACGGAGTTTGACGACAAGAGCTGGTACAAGACTTTATCAAAGGCGCTTTATATCGAGACGCTTATCAATATGCATGGGGCTATCATGGATAAATATGACCCTGATAAAAAGATAGGGCTCATTATTGACGAATGGGGCACGTGGTTTGATTGCGAGCCGGGCACTAATCCGGGATTTCTGTATCAGCAGAATACGATGCGTGACGCCCTTGTTGCGGGTCTGTCGCTCAACGTATTTAATAAGCACTGCGACCGCGTAAAAATGGCAAATATCGCTCAGCTTGTCAATGTGCTTCAGGCGGTGATACTTACGGACGGACCTAAGATGCTGCTTACACCGACTTATCATGTATTCCACATGTACAAGTATCATCAGGACGCGGAACTTGTCGAAAGCTTCATTGAGGGAACAAAAACTATAGGCGAGGAAAACGAGTTTATGGTTCCTAATATTCAGGAGTCTGTGTCTGTTGATAAGGATGGAGTTGTTACGATAACGCTCAACAATCTTTCAATCAAGGACAGTGAGGACATGGAGATTAAGTTTGCGGAGCTTAAGCCAAGTGAGGTTACATCGGCAATTGTTACAGGCGATATGCATTCATATAATACATTTGAAAATCCCGATAAAGTTAAAGAAACGGAATTTAAGGATTTCAATGTGACACAGAGCGGCATAAGCTTTAAACTTCCCGCCTGCAGCGTTATTCAGTTCAGAGTGAAATAACATTAAAATAAAGAGGTATCCAATGCAGAAAGAAAGTAATTCCCAAAAGCGATGCTTAAAGTGCCTTTTGAGGGAAATGAGTCAGGAAGCGTATATGGAAAACCTGTATTCCTACATAAATCGTTTAGATGAGGATATCAAAGCAGATAAGGCGCTCTATGAAGAGCGCCTGTCTGTCTGTAAGGAATGCGATTATCTTTCCGACGGGATGTGCAGGGCATGCGGCTGCTTCGTCGAGCTGCGCGCCGTAATCGCGTCTAACTGCTGCTCTTACGGGAAATGGTGAGGAGGCGGGATATGGAGGAAATAACCTTGGGGGAATTGATCATGAACCTTAGGATAAAGAAAAATATATCGAGAGCGCGTCTTTGCGATGGTATTTGCAGTACTGTAGCACTTGGAAGATATGAGAGCAATGAACGTGTTCCTGATAAGTTTTTGATAGATTGCATCTTGGAACGCTTAGGTGAAAATTCTGCGAGACTCGAATTTATATCATCTGAGGATGAGTTTTCCAAAAGCGTGTATAGAAGAGATATAGAAGAATATCTCGATAACAGACAATACTCGGATGTTGAAAAAATTTTGGAGATTTATAGAAGTAATACTCAAAAATCAGAACGGCTTCATTATCAGTATATATATTTTAAAGAAGGCGAAATTTGTTTTGAAAACAAAAAATATGAAGATGCACTTGATTTATATAAAAAGGCACTTGACTTGACAGAAAGGCTGGATGTAATTGACAAAGGGTTATGCGATAAATTGTTGTCGGATATAGAGACAGGACTTTTGTATAAAGCGGCAGAAACATATAAATGTATGGGAGAAACGGATTGTGCAGATTATATTTTTGATGAGTTAAGAAAGTATTTGATGGAGCAGGAGGATGACTGCAAAAAGAAAGCGGAATATCTGCCGCTAGTGGTAATCCACACTGCAGAGACAGAAATTAACAGGTCAAATTATGGGTTGGCAAAGCAATATCTAAATATGGCAGAAGAGTTGCTTATAAAGGAATATCACCTTACAGGATTGGAAAAAGTGCTGGAGCTTAAGCGGCGGCTTGATGAAGACAACGATGAGGAAGAACTGCATAGGCTGCTTGCTATTAAAATACTGAATACAAGAAACGTTGATGGTACGATTTCGGATGAGGGTATAAAGTTATGGGAGAGCACAATAAAGCAAATATAATCAAATATACGAGAAAATATATGAATATAACACAGGCAGCTTTAGCGGAGAATATATGTGATCCTGTGACTTTAGCACGATATGAAAGCGGAAAACTTGAACCGTCTGACGAAAAGTTTTCGCTTTTAATGCAGAAGATGGGACAATCGGGGGAAAAGTATATCATTCCGTTGGCAAGCACAGATGAGTCTGCAAAATCGCTTATAAATGAGATTTCTGATGCGCTTGAGAAAGGAGACTACGCTAAAGTGGAAGTTTTGCTTGAGAATTTGAAAAGACAGCGGACATTTTTGCAGGAAGGTTCTGAAAATTTCCAGTATTTAAAAAGGCTTGAAGCTATTGTCGCTTATGAAAGCAATAAAATAGACGCTCATGAATTTATAACGGAACTAAAGAGCGCGCTAAGCCTTACCTTTAAGGACTTTGATGAATGTAGTCTGCCTAAGCATAGAGTATTTACCCAAACAGAGATACTGCTGATAAGCAATATAGCTCGCCAATATGGCATTAGCGGAAATAAAGAAAAGGCAATTAAAATATATGAAAGTTTGGAAAAATATTTTATGGGCGATATAGTGCTTAATGATTATATGCCAAGATATGCTGTGCTTGCAAATTATTCAAGCGTTTTGGGGCTTATGGGGTACTATGATGAGAGTATAGCCGTCTGCATACGTGGGTTAAAATGGATGAAAAAACATAACAAGTGCAATCTTATATATAATTTTTACTATAACATTGGATGGAACATTAAAAAAAAGATAGACTGCGGCATGGAAAGCGAAACTATGCTTTCTGTGGCGCAGTGTTATGTGTGGCTTGGATGTGAACTGTGCAAACTATATCATGAAGATATGAGAAATTACAGGAATATGTGTAAATTTTACGAGGAGAATTTTGCATATAGTCAATAGACCCAAATATTACCGCAAAAACGCCATAACGTATTCGGTTATTTTAAAATAACTGAATACGTTATGGCATTTTTTGCATTTTGTATTGATAATATAAAATATGTTCGAGGTAAAAAGGCAATATGAAATTAAACAATTCTCTTGTAAGGATTTATAAATATATTAATGAGTATGAACGGCGATTTTTGGGTGTATTTCTTATTTTTACCATTGCTGAGATATCATACTCTTTTTTGAATGCCATTATTCCTAAAATGATGGTAGAAGCCTTGTATTTTGATAAAGAGGAGACTAATTTTACAGAGATTTTTTTATTTTTCCTTGTTTCTATGTGTTTATCAGGGTATATAAAAACGATTACTCTTAATATAAGCAATTCAAAAATAACCGGGATAAAAAATCATTATGCAAAAAAACTATTTGATAAAATTACCAACTTGAAATATCAATACATTGAAGATGCTGATTTTTTGAATAATAACAATTCAACTTTTTCTGTAGTGGAAGACTATGATGGCGGAATTGAAGGAGTATGCCATATCCTTTTCAGCCTGCCGGCAAATTTTATATTGTGTATTTTTTTCACGGGAATATTGGGAAAACTTAATATAATAATAGTTTTGGCTTTATTAATTGACTGGACGATTAAGCTGAAAATTTATAAAAGGTTCAGCAATAGAATGTATAGCAAAAAGCAGGATATAGGAAATTCAAAAAGGCATATGAATTATTATTATAAAATATCTAATGATTTTAATTTTGGAAAAGATATACGATTATTCAAAATCAGCAGAAACATTTTGAATGATTACATAAATGAAATAAACAAATACATTCAAACTTTAAAAAATTTATATAAAATACAATTAAATTTGGAAAACATCGATACCGTGGCTGGCATGGTTTGTGATTTTATTATGGTTGGTATACTGATTTTCAGCGTTTGGAAAGGAACAGTATCTATCCCATATTTTACAATGTATATTACAATTATAAATATGCTGAAAACATCCTTGCAAAATACAAATGAAGATATCAGTAAATTGCTGTGTGAACTTCCATACATTGATGATTTTTTTAAATTTATTGATGAGAGTGATTTGGACGAAACAAATAGTCACGATCCAATAAAATTAAAAAATGACGTTCGGATCAAGTTTGAAAATGTAAGCTTTAAATATCCTAATTCAGATAAACTGGTTTTGGATCATATGAATTTTGAGATAAATACGGGAGAAAAAATTGCTATTGTGGGCGCTAACGGAACGGGAAAAAGTACAATAGTCAAACTTCTGATGAAGTTTTATCAGCCGTCAGACGGAACAATTAAAGTAAATGACACAGATATAAATGAGATAGATACAAATTGCCTGCGTTTATTATATTCTGTCATTTTTCAAGATATTTGTATCTATCCGTTTTCCATACAGGAAAATATTACTTGTTGTGAAGAAGATTTTGATGAACGGAAACTGGAAATATCACTAAAGAACGCCGATTTATACGAAAAAATCGAGCAGCTGCAGAATGGGGTAAAAAGTAAATTAATAAAGAGTTTTCATCCTGAAGGCATTGATTTGTCCGGTGGAGAAAAACAAAAACTGGCTATTGCCCGGGCAATCTATAAAGATGCACCTATTGCTGTTTTTGATGAGCCGACTTCTGCTCTTGATGCAGTTGCAGAGGAAGATTTATACAAAAGATTATGTTGTTTACTGGAAAATAAAACCGTTATTTTTATATCTCACAGATTAACCAGTATTCGTTTTTGTGATAAAATAATACTTTTTAAGGACGGTACGGTAGCAGAAAGCGGAACTTATACAGAGTTGATGCGGTTAAAAGGTGAATTTTATAAAATGTTTAAAGCACAAGGAAAGTATTATGAAATATAGATTATCAAATATTAAGGAATTAATTAAATTAATTTATGAAACTTCCCCGGGATATTTTATTGTGCTGTTATTTAATACAATAGTAGGGAGCGCCGGAATATATATAAATCTGTGGGTATCTAAGATTGTAATAGATCAATTGGTCAGCGCACACAATGTTTCCATGTGTTTTAAACTTATAATACTAATGGTTGCATCAGGCGCAATTTTAATGTTAATTGACAATTTGATGAAATATATTGTTAATATCAAGACGCCGCTTGTGCGTGAAAAAATGAAAAAATTAATGGCTGAAAAAATTATGGAACTTCCATATTATAAATTAGAGGATAGCAGCTTTTTAGATTTAAAAGAACGCGCTATGTTTGCGATAAATGAGCAAGGCGCAATATTTAATATAATATATAACTTCGCTGAAATGTGCAAAAATACCGCAATAGTAATTAGTATTGTGGGAATAGTTTTAAGTTTTAGCAAAGTTTTTGTTGTATTTCTTTTGATAATTATATTATGCATGTTTGGCTTGTACTTCAAATACATAAATTATCAAAAGGAATTTTATGACAATTTACTTTTGCTGAACAGGCGTGAGTCTTTATATAGAGATATTTCTTATGATAAAAAGTATGGTATGGATTTTAGATTATATGAAACTAAAAAATTACTATCTGAAAGATACGGCTTTTTTTTAGATAAGTGTTGTGAGTTAATGGATAATTTCAATCTTAATAAAGGGAATTATTTGGCATTTTTTAATATTATAGATAATATTATTAAGATTGGGGCTTACGGATACATAGGTATAAGAAGGTTCACTAATCTGTTTGGTGATACGATTTCCGTCGGTTCCTGTGTAATGTATGTCAATGCCGTTTCTAATTTTTCATCAAGGATATCAAAGATTAGCGAAAATGTTGTGCAAATAAAGCAGATGCTCAAATATCTTGAGCCATATATTGAGTTTATGGAATTTAATGACGTAAAATATGAAGGGATTGAGAGGCTGGACGAACCCATTAGGGAAATACGCTTTGAAAAGGTTTATTTTAAGTATCCCGGTGCTGAGGATTATGCGTTGAAGGATGTAAGTTTTGTTATAAATCAAGGTGACAGGATTGCCATTGCCGGTCCAAATGGTTCCGGAAAGACAACCATAATTAAACTTATATGTAAATTATATTCGCCAACCGTCGGAGAAATATATGTGAATGGGAAAAACATACTATGTTATGATACAGAGTGTTATTTAGATGCAATTTCTGCTGTTTTTCAGGACTTTAAAATTTTTAATTATTCTTTGGCTAAAAACATAACTTTTGAAACGGAGTTTGATAAAAAAGCAGAAGAGATTACAGATAAGGTTGGTTTAAATAAACTAGTAGAAAAATTGCCTAATGGTATGGATACTATTATTGGAAAAGAGTATGATAAAGACGGAATTGAACTATCGGGAGGTGAGTATCAAAAAATAGCTATTGCAAGGGCTGCCTACAAAACCGCTTCATTATATATTATGGATGAACCTACCAGTGCACTGGATCCTATTACGGAATTAGAAGTATTTGAAGATATAAAAAATATCATTGAAAGTAAAACCTCGATATTTGTATCACATAGAATGTCAAGCTGCAGAATGTGTGATAATATACTGGTTCTTGATAGAGGTAAGATTGTTGAAAGGGGAACACATGATGAACTAATTCAGAAGTCGGGAATTTATTGCAAATTGTATCTGGCTCAGTCACAAATGTTTAGCAGTAAAAAAGCATAGCAGCTGTGGAATTGTCGTGCTTGTCTTCGATTTATTCTTTACAACTCTAATGATATAGCGCTATAATAAAATTAATAAAACAGCATTTAATAAAGGGGCAATGAATGGCTGCATCTGCTGTCGGACAAGGTGACAAAGCAGGAGATGACGCGCGGTAGCAAACAAAGAGGCAATTGGAGAATTGGTAAGAGGAGGCGGAGATATGTGCCAGGCATTAATGGAGATAATGAAACCTGAAATTGACAAAATAGTGAATATAGCTGTGCTGCAAGAGCGTGAACGCGTAGAGAAGGAAACTGCAGAACGCGTAGAGAAGGAAAACGAAAGGAAAATAAAAGAAACTACAGAGCGCGCAATAAAAGCTGCGGTTAAAAGTCTGCGGCGTTTTAATGCCAGTGATGCAGATATTAAAGCAGCACTTATTGAAGACTACGGCTTGTCAGAACAGGAAGCGCTTACACACCTAAAATAGATTTTTTCATGATTTTTTCTCAAAAATTTCTGTCTGTCATTTCTCTTCCAAGGAATTAAAAAACGCCTTCAAGTCCTTTAATAAAAAATATCGGAGAAAATAAACATGCCAAAATTAAAGACAATAGATTTCAAAAATCCTGATGAAAAATATATGCGCGAAGCGATCAGACAGGCAAAAAAGGCATATGCGCTCGGCGAAGTGCCGATAGGATGCGTCATAGTTTATGATGACAAAATAATCGGGCGCGGATACAACCGTCGTAATACGGATAAGAGCACACTCGCACATGCTGAGATAACGGCGATAAAAAAGGCGGGCAGAGTGATTGGAGACTGGCGGCTTGAAGGATGTACGCTTTATGTGACGCTTGAGCCATGCCAGATGTGTGCGGGCGCAATCGTTCAGGCGCGGATCGACCGTGTGGTCATGGCGTGTATGAACCCGAAAGCAGGATGCGCAGGCTCGATATTAAACATCCTTGATATGCCTGAGTTTAACCATCAGGTTGAGGCTGTGCGGGGAGTTCTTGAAGAAGAATGTGAGGACATGCTGAAAACATTTTTTAAGGAACTGCGCATAAGAAATAAAGAAGAAAAAAAGAATAAGTAATTTTCTCTTTATTATGCGCTTAAATTGTGATAAACTCTACATATCGGAACAGATGGAAAAACATAATAACTGTTGAGATGTCGTTAAAATATTAAAATGTAGAAATGAGGAAGCAGATGGATAAAATAGCGGTACTTATCCCATGCTACAATGAGAGCAGGACGATAGAAAAAGTAGTAAAAGATTTTAAAGCAGCCCTACCCGAGGCGGTCATATATGTGTATGACAATAATTCAAAAGACGGTACTGACGAGATAGCGCGAAAGGCGGGCGCGGTAGTGCGCTATGAATATCAACAGGGAAAAGGCAACGTCATACGCCGCATGTTCAGGGAGATAGACGCAGAGTGCTACGTGATGACAGACGGCGACGACACATATCCCGCAGAAGAAGCAGGGAAATTATGCGACGCTGTCTTAAAGAGAAATGCTGATATGGTTGTCGGGGACAGGCTTTCATCGTCGTACTTTGAAGAGAATAAGCGTCCGTTCCACAATTTTGGCAATTCCCTTGTGCGTAAGGCGATAAACAGTATGTTTAAGAGTGATATAAGAGATATCATGACAGGCTACAGGGCATTCAGTTATCAGTTTGCCAAATCATTTCCCGTGCTTTCCAAGGGGTTTGAGATTGAAACTGAAATGAGCATACACGCCATAGATAAAAATATGCGTGTGGAAAATGTGATTATACAGTACCGCGACCGTCCTGAGGGAAGCGTGTCAAAACTTAATACTTATTCTGACGGATTCAGGGTGCTTATGACTATAGGAAAGATGTACAAGAACTTTAAGCCTATGCGCTTTTTCTCAAGTATAGCGCTGCTTCTTGCTGTGATTGCAACACTGTTTTTTGTTCCCGTTTTACTTGAATATTTTGAAACGGGTCTTGTGGAGCGCTTCCCTACGCTCATCGTATGCGGATTTGTCTATATAGCTGCAATACAGTCGTTTTTCGCGGGGCTTATGCTTTCCACGATGAGGCAGAAAGACAGGCAGGATTTTGAGATGCACCTTATCTCTATTGATAATGAATACAGAGAAAAAATAAAAGAAGTTTAAATATTTTCCGCCGTAAGTTCCTGAAGTTTTTTGATTATGGTGTCACGCTGCATAGTTTTAATGTTCTGCGCGCTGTCTATCAGCGATGCGATTTTTTCGGGCGTATGGGCTTCATTATAAAGCTGTGCGAGAAGATAATAGCTTTTGCTCACGTCCGTGTTGGTAGAGACCGCAAACTCAAGCGTCTCGATTGCAAGCAGGTCATTGCCGCTTTCATGAAGCATTTCGGCAAGTTTTTGTAAAAGAGTCGCTAAATTTGTGTAATGAAAATCATAGTCGCTTAATATAGTAATATTAGCAGTACCGTATTCAAGTTTTAAATCCGTATTTGTATAGCCTGTGAGATTTACTATCTTGCTTTCGGACAAGTCGTTGAGCTCACTGATGCAGATATCGAGTTCCTCATTTGAATTTTCGGGGTGCATTTTCAGCAGCGATTCGGGTATGGTGATATAGTTGAGATCGTCAAGCGGTTTTTTCCTTGTAAAATTTGCTTTGTTTTCTCTTTCCCAAAACTCTTCATTAACTTTGCGCTCTTCCGCTTTAGCCTGATTTAGTTTGAAAAAAAATACAATCGAAAATATAAGAAAGCTTGAAATTATTATAAAATTCATATATAATATCCTTTCAGAAAATGATAAAATGCTCGTATGGAGGCGTAACGATGCTTAACTTTAACAATAAAAAAACACAGCGTAAGATCGCCGCAGTAATTGCGATAATACTTGTCCTTGCAATGGTAATTCCTTTGTTTGCATACATTTTAGGATAATTTTAGGACAATGTTATTTTACAATAGATATAATATTGATGACAACTGGTAATTTTATACATTAATTCCAATGAATTTTAGTTATTTTGTTGTTTTTGTCAGAATTTTGCAGTGTATCAAACCGTAAAGTGAATGGTCTTGTCGGTATGGAGGATTAACATGAAAAGATTTATTTTATCGTTTGTGCTTTTAGTTTGTTCATGGTGTATGTTGGGCGGCGGCACGGTTTTTGCGGGCAGCGGCGATGATGTGATCCTTGGGGGCGTATATATGGGCGGCATTGACCTTTCGGGCATGACGGCGGATCAGGCAAAGGCGGCGGTAAATAAATTTGTTGACGATCTTCGGGGAAAAAACGTGACATTTGGAGCAGCGGATGATCATTTTGTTGCTGTTACAATAGGCGATTTGGGAATAAGCTGGGATAATGAAGCCGATATAGATGCGGCGGCGGCAATCGGTAAAAAGGGAAATATCGTCAAGCGGTACAAGGAGATACAGGATTTAAAGCATGGAAATAAAGTGTTCGACCTGAAACTTTCGTTTGACAGGGAAGCTCTGCGCACGATTTTTGCAGAACAATGCGCGGAGTATGATATCCCCGCACATAATGCCACTATCACGCGTGAAAACGGTGAACTGATCGTTACGGACGGGCAGCCGGGCAAAGGGGTAAACGTAGATGCGTCGATTGATGCGACAATGGAATATCTTACAAATGAGTGGGACTATTCGGATGCGTCGATCGATCTTGTAATAGATGTGACAGAGCCAAAAGGCAGCGCCGAGGAACTTTCAAAGCTTACGGATGTACTCGGTACATATTCGACGAGCTATTCGACAAGCAGTGCCGACAGATGCAAAAATGTTGAGAACGGCTGCCGCTTAATAAACGGTACGCTTTTATATCCGGGCGATGAGTTTTCCACATATGATACCATTAAGCCGTTTACGACTGATAATGGGTATTACCCTGCGGGTTCATATTTGAAAGGAAAAGTGGTAGACAGTCTTGGCGGCGGTATATGCCAAGTCTCGACCACATTGTACAACGCAGTGCTTTTAGCTGAACTTGAAGTTACTGAGAGAAATAATCATTCCATGATCATAACGTATGTTGACCCGTCTATGGATGCGGCTATCGCGGAGTCGGCAGGAAAAGATTTCAGATTTGTCAATAATCTTGATAATCCTGTATATATAGAGGGATATACGGAGGGAAAGTGCATAACTTTCACGATTTACGGTGTAGAGACAAGACCTGCCGACCGCAAGATACGCTATGAGAGTGAAGTGCTTACAACTAAGCAGCCGGATCATGAAGATATATTTGCGGACAGCAGCCAGGGCATCGGTTACATAAATGTGCAGTCAGCACACATAGGCTATACGGCGCAGCTTTGGAAGATCGTTGAGGAGAACGGAACGGAAGTAAGCCGTGAAGTGATAAATAAAAGTTCGTATATGGCTTCACCGAGGACGGCTACAGTCGGCGTAAATACTGATAATCCTATATACGCAAGCCGTATACAGGCGGCGATCGCGTCGGGAAGTATTGACACCTGCAAGGCAGAAGCGGCGGCGATAAAAAATGAGATGGCAGCGGCGGCGCAGCAGCAGGCGGATCTGAACGCATATTATCAGGCGCTTCAGCAGCAGCTTTTGCAGCAGGCGGGACAATAGCTTTTACGGGTGATATAAATGAATTATGGCAGATTGGCAGAGCATATTTATAAACGTTCTGTTAGCAGGACGATAAATCATTATGATGGCGCAGCACTGGGAGCAGACTGCGCCACTATGCCGTCAGGACTTTTTTGCGCGCAGGCGTCGGCGTTTGGCAGAGACGACGATGTGGCAAAGAGGGCGCTGCTGGCAGCTCTAAATAATGCATGGGCGGCGTCACATGGACAGATTGATGACATGTATGTCATTTTTAATATCAAAGTGCCCGAAAGATATCGTGAAATAAAGGTGCGGCGTATGATCGAACAGGCGGCGCCTGACACGGAAAAGTTAAACGTGCCGATAGCATGCGTGGACGTGAGCGTGCTTCCATGTGTGAGCGATGCCGTGGCGGAATGTGTGGTGTGCGGCAGGGTGAAGAAGAACTGCCAAAGCACCATACATGCAGGCGATGATATAGTGATGACGAAGTGGATCGGAATAGAAGGGACTGCCCTAATGGCAGCAGGAAGTTACAATGACCTATGCAAAAGATATCCGTCCGATATGATTACAGCGGCACAAAACTTTAATGAGTACCTTTCCGTATCAAAAGAGGCATCGGTAATAGCGGAGGCTGCTACCGCCGTTAAGTCCGACGCATGTTATATGAAAGCAGCGCGCGAGGGCGGGATTTTCAAAGCGCTTTGGGAGCTTGCTGCTGATAATGGCGTTGGACTGGTCGCAGACTTAAAGAGCATACCTGTAAAACAGGAAACGATAGAGATATGTGAATTTTTTGATTTAAACCCATATGAACTTTTATCCGGTGGAAGCCTTTTGGCAGTTACTGCACATGGTGCGGATGTAGTCGGACTTCTTGCGGATAAAGGGATAAATGCTGCTGTTATAGGCAGAATTTGCGATGGTAACGACAGAGTGATAAAACACGATGAAGAGACGCGTTTTTTAGAACCCGCAAAGAGTGATGAGATTTTCAGATACTATGAAGCGGCTAAATAATATGCGCGGAAGACAGCGCAGAAAAGAGGTAAATTATGAGAGAAAAAATTTTGACGATCATTGAGAAAAACAGCAGGATAGACCTGCGCGAGCTTGCGATAATTCTCGGCGAGTCTGAGACAGATATCATAAACGAGATGGAAAAGATGGAACAGGAAGGAGTTATATGCGGATATCATACTCTTATTGACTGGGAAAAGACAGACGTTGAAAAAGTCAATGCGCTTATAGAAGTGCGCGTCACGCCGCAGAGAAATAACGGTTTTGATGCCATAGCGGAACGCATATACAAATATCCGGAGGTTCATGCGGTTTACCTCATCTCGGGCGGATATGACCTGCTTGTCAGCCTTGAGGGGAAGTCGCTTAAAGAGGTATCGCGCTTTGTCACGGAGAAGCTTTCCACGCAGGAGTCTGTTATCAGCACGGCTACGCACTTTATCCTTAAGAAGTATAAGGACCACGGCACTATTTTAGGCAAAAAAGAGGTTGATGAAAGGATGCAGGTGACACCATGAGAAACCCGTTATCAAAGACAATCGTAAATATTAAGCCGTCGGGCATAAGAAAATTTTTTGACATAGTGACCGAAATGAATGACCCGGATGTAATATCACTCGGCGTAGGCGAACCTGATTTTGAAACGCCGTGGCATATTCGCGACGAGGGCATTTATTCGCTTGAAAGAGGGCGCACGTTTTATACTTCAAATGCGGGACTTCTTGAGATGCGTGAGGAGGTCAGCAAGTATTTAAAGAGAAGATATGACCTTGAATATGACGCGCGCAAGGAAATGATAGTGACGGTAGGCGGCTCGGAAGCGATAGACATTGCGCTGCGTGCGATGGTGGACGCGGGCGACGAGGTGCTTATACCGCAGCCCAGCTACGTGTCATACGAACCTTGCGCCGTACTTGCGGGCGGCAAGCCTGTGATAATCGAGCTAAAGCATGAAAACCAGTTCAGGCTCACGGCAAAGGAACTTGAGGACGCGATAACGGATAAGTCGAAAATACTTATCCTTCCGTTCCCCAATAATCCGACAGGCGCGATTATGGAAAGGGAAGATTTGGAAGCTATAGCCAAAGTGATAAAAGCACATGACCTGTTTGTGCTTTCGGATGAGATATATTCCGAGCTTTGCTATACAGACAGGCATGTCTCAATCGCAAATATTGACGGGATGCAGGAGCGCACGATACTGATAAACGGCTTTTCAAAATCTTACGCCATGACAGGGTGGAGGCTTGGTTATGCCTGCGGACCGCAGCATATTATCGAGCAGATGTATAAGATACACCAGTTCTGCATTATGTGCGCGCCTACCACGTCACAGTATGCGGCTGTTGACGCGCTGCGCAACGGCGACGAGGATGTGCAGATGATGCGCGAGGCATATAATCAGAGAAGGCGCTTTCTCGTGCATGCCTTTAAGGAAATGGGACTTGAGTGTTTTGAACCGTTTGGGGCATTTTACATATTCCCGTGCATAAAGGAATTTGGTATGACGAGCGATGAGTTTGCGACAAGATTTCTGCAGGAAGAGAAGGTTGCAGTCGTGCCCGGAACGGCATTTGGCAACAGCGGAGAGGGATTTATACGCATTTCGTACGCGTACTCTCTTGAAAAGCTGAAAGTTGCAATCGGCAGACTGGAGCATTTTGTGAAACGACTGCGTGAGAGTGGAAAATAAAGTGAAATGCGGGGCTGTCTCTTGCGTTTATGCTCATTTGATATGCCCCGCATTGATTTTATTTTTTGATTTTTTCAATGATGCAGCTATGGCGCTTATTTTTATCAGCCTTGCTATAGCTGATTGCGACGAGCAGAATTTCGCCGCTATAGCCTTCAAACGCCTGAGCGTATTGTCTGTCTTTTATCTGCTGTATGGCTGTGTCAGCGGCTTCATCATATTTTAATTCCACAATTAGCGCCGGTTTTGGCGAGTGTGGAAGAGGCAGGAATATGATATCTGCAAATCCTTTGCCTGTGGGAAATTCCCGTATAAGCCTGTAATCCTTCCGTGCGCTGTAATATGCAAGCCCGATGGCACAGCTTAAGGAATTTTCATCATTGTATGTCAAGATTGACGCTGCCTCCGTATGCGCCCTATCAAGCGCCTCGGCGACCTCCTTTTCATTGCCGCTTAATGTATCTGACAGCAGCTTTTCAGAGGATTTGAGGATCTGCATAACATCAGACCAGCCACCGACGCTCATAGCGTTTTCAAATTCTCTGATTATTTCTTTGTTGGGAATAAAAGCCTCTTCTGCCTGCGCGTCATATCCAAGATAGCCAAGATGAATCAGCAGAGTTAAAACATCATCCTTCACTTTAAAGCTGCGCATATCATTTTGAAAGCTCAGCGTATTGACTTTGATGCGTTCGCCGCTGAGCATCTGTATAATAGCGCCTCTTAGACCGTCAAAATCCATGTCAATATATATTTTCAGCGCATCATATGTTTCAGTGGAAGCCCAATAGCTCGAAAAATTTTTAAAGCTCATAGCAGACACTACAGAGCGCGGATTGTAAATGTGTCGGAAACTTTTGAACATATAGCCGTCATACCAACTGCTTGTCTCGGTATAATCCATGCCAAACTTTTGGCACAGTGCCTCTACTTCGTCCTGAGTAAACCCTGTATATTCCTCCAAATCGTACTGTCCGGTCATTGAATGCTCGCTGAACATATTCAGCGCGGAGTGCTGTCCGTACTTTTTTATAGGCAGAATACCCGTCATATAGGTAAGCGCCACATATGGCTGATCCTTTAAAAGGCTGCGCAGAAAATCAAGGTATTGCTTTTGCAGAGTCTCGGATTCCTGACGTTCACGCATTACGCAATCCCATTCGTCAATCAGAAAGATAAACTGTTTATCAGTTTTTGCATAGATTTTTTCGAGCGCCTCAGCTAAAATAACAGTCTGCTCAGAAAACAGGCTTCCATAGGCTTCTCGCAGCTCATCAAGGACAGCCTGCTCTAAATATTTCGTCATATTAAAGGCATCTGTTCTGAGAAGAAAATGCTGCATATTTAAATAAATCACGTCATATTTATTCAGATATTTTGGGAAAGTTTTTTTGCCGGCGATCTTAAGTCCGTTAAATAAATCCCTGGAATCGCAGCCGCAGCTATAGTAGGCGGCAAGCATTTCAAGTGCCATAGATTTGCCGAAACGCCTCGGTCTGCTGACGCAGATGTATTTTTGCTTTGTATTCAGGCAGGAATTTGTATATTCAATCAGTCCTGTTTTATCTACATAGATTTGAGAATTGAGCGCTTCCTGAAAACCCCTGTTTTTAGGATTTAAATAAATTCCCATGGGAAGATACCTCCATGTTCCAAAGCCGCTAAGCCGTACTTTATCTATATTATATAAAAACAAAACTGATTTAACAAGGGCTTTGATGTTGATGTTATTGTAAATATGAGTGTTTTTCTGTATAATAATGGCATCGATAAATTATAATGGTGGCGCTTTACAGTGCTGTTCGAGAATATAGACGTACAGAACTAACAGAATGGAGATTGATTATGAACATAGTGCTTTATCAGCCTGAAATCCCCGCGAATACGGGAAATATAGGCAGGACATGCGTTGCTACAAATACAGCGCTTCATTTAATCGAGCCGCTTGGGTTCCGCCTCACGGGTAAGGAACTCAGGCGCGCCGGAATGGATTACTGGGAGCATTTGGATGTACGCAGGTATATGAATTTTGAAGAATTTGCCGAGAAAAATCTTGCGGCAGGCAAAGACGTAAAGCTTTGGCTTGCCACTACAAAGGCAAGGCAGGTATATACGGATGTGCATTATGGCGCAAATGACTTCATTATGTTCGGTAAGGAGAGCGCGGGCATACCCGAGGAAATACTTGTTAAAAATGAAGACGGGTGTATACGGATACCGATGATGGACAAAATAAGGAGTCTCAACCTTGCAAACAGCGTGAGCATAGTGCTTTATGAAGCTCTAAGACAGCAGGATTTTGCCGGAATGAAACTGGAAGGCGCTCTGCACAGGTTGGAATGGGGCGGCTGACAGGGCAATTTCCACAACAAATTTAGTGCAGTTTTTACAATGAAAAATTTATCAAAACCCTATATACTATATTTGTGGAAAAATTAACAATCATCGCGCATAGCGCAGAAATGAGGTAAAAATGTACTATATAGGAGTTGACCTTGGCACTTCCGCGGTAAAACTTTTACTAATGGAAGGCAGCGGTAAAATCGCAAACATTGTTTCAAAGGAATATCCCTTGTATTTCCCGAATGTAGGATGGAGCGAGCAGAAACCCGAGGATTGGTGGGAAGCCGTGCTTGCGGGATTAAAAGAGCTTACGGACGGATTTGATAAGTCACAGGTAGCGGGCATAAGCTTTGGCGGTCAGATGCATGGGCTTGTCATACTTGACGGCGAGGATAATGTTATCCGACCGGCTATTCTTTGGAATGACGGCAGGACTCAAAAAGAAACCGATTATCTGAACAACACTATCGGTAAGGACAAACTTTCAAAATACACCGCGAACATCGCGTTTACAGGTTTTACGGCGCCCAAGATCTTGTGGGTCAGGAACAACGAGCCTGATAATTTTGCGAGGATAAGCAAAATAATGCTTCCTAAAGATTACATAGCGTACAAACTGTCAGGAAGTTTTTGCACAGACGTTTCCGACGCGTCGGGAATGCTTCTGCTTGATGTGGAACACAAATGCTGGTCTGATGAAATGCTTAATATCTGCGGAGTGAAAAAAGAGCAGATGCCGAAACTTTACGAGAGCTACGAAGTAGTGGGTACTTTAAAGGAAGATGTTGCGGCACAGCTTGGTCTTCCCGCGACAGTCAAAGTCGCAGCGGGCGCAGGCGACAATGCGGCGGCAGCAGTCGGCACGGGTACGGTCGGAGATGCCATGTGCAATATCTCGCTTGGTACAAGCGGCACTATCTTTATATCGAGCGATAAATTTGGAGTGGATAAAAACAACGCGCTTCACAGCTTCGCACATGCAAACGGCAAATATCATCTAATGGGATGCATGCTGAGTGCGGCGTCATGTAACAAGTGGTTTATGGAAGATATTCTTCAGACCAAGGAATTTGCCAAGGAGCAGGCTGCGATAACAGATGATATGCTCGGCAACAACCATGTATATTTTCTGCCGTATCTTATGGGTGAGCGTTCACCTCACAATGATGCCAACGCGCGCGGTACGCTTATAGGTATGACGATGGACACAAGCCGTGCGGATATTTATCAGGCTGTTTTGGAAGGCGTTGCGTTTGCGATACGCGATTCATTTGAAGTGGCAAAGAGCCTCGGAATTGACATAAAGGCATCAAAGATCTGTGGAGGCGGAGCAAAGAGTCCGCTTTGGAAAAAGATTTTTGCGAATGTCCTTAACATAAGGCTTGATATAATCGAAAGTGAGGAAGGGCCGGGCTACGGCGGGGCTATTCTTGCGGCGGTGGCATGCGGAGAGTACGCGACTGTTGAAGAGGCTGCCGATAAGCTTGTAAAAGTGATAGACAGCGTAGAACCTGACAAGGAACTTGCGGCGCGCTATGAGGACAGATACCGCAGGTTTAAGCAGATATACCCTACAGTTAAGGAACTGTTCCCTAAACTTTGACAGTCATTAATAATAACAGGCGATTGAACATCCCTGCTGTGTATTTGGAGTAACAGGCAAATATGCGGCAGGGATTTTTAGACGGCGGAATGGAGGCATGTGATGATAATCCAAAGCAGAAAAGTATGGCTGGGCAGCAGTTTTGTCCCCGCGCAGATAGAAACAGATGATGACAGAACAGCTTGCGGTGCGGCAGTTTATGATGACGGAAATCGCGGGAAAATAAGGCGCGTGATGAAGTTAAATACCGAAAAATGTGATATTGACTATGGCGATAACCTGATTTTGCCGGGCTTTATAGATATCCATACTCACGGCGCGTTTGGGTTTGACACAAACGACGCGGACGCGGAAGGGCTTCGGTACTGGATAAAAAATATCACTGCCGAGGGCGTGACATCGATAATGCCGACTACGGCAACACAGGAGAAGACAGCGCTTAAAGCCGCGTTAAAAAATATCGCGGAGGTGGCGGAAGATATCGAAAATTCAGATGCTTCTGACGCGGGAGCGGAGATTTTGGGAATACATTTTGAAGGTCCGTATATTGATAAGAAATACAGAGGCGCGCAGGCGGAGAGTGCGATTTTGCCCCCGTCAATAGAAGAATTTAAAGAATATCAGGACGCGGCGCGCGGCTTGATAAAATATATCACATTAAGCCCTACATATGACAGGGATTACGAGTTTATACGTTTTTGCGCGCAAAATGGCGTGACGGTCAGCCTCGGGCATTCAGACGCGAGTTATGACGACGCTATAATGGCTATGGCAAACGGCGCGCGTTCGATAACCCATGTATACAACGGGATGTTGCCATTCCATCACCGAAGGGCAGGAATGACAGGCGTGTCACTTATTGAAAACGAACTATACGGAGAAATAATCTGTGACGGTCTACACTCAAGCGTTGAGGCGGTACGGCTGTTTTTCAACGCAAAGGGCGCGGATAAGACGATAATGATAACAGACTCGCTTAGCGCCAAATATGTAAACGAGGGGAAGCATTATAAAAAATCAGACGGATATACCATGTATCTTGCCGGACAGGAGATAAAGCCTGACAGCAGCGGACTTGCAAGATTATGCGGCGATGGGACGATAGCGGGCAGCATGCTCAAAATGAACGAAGGCTTGCGTTTCCTCATTGAAGAAGCTGGAGTTGGGCGTGAAGCCGCTATCAATTCCTGCACGATAAATCCCGCCCGCTGCATAGGTGCAGACCGCCGGAAAGGAAAAATATGCGCGGGCTATGATGCTGACATGGCAGTATTGGGAAAATCCTACGAAGTGCTTGACGTATACTGCAGAGGATTAAAATGTTAAAGGTTCTACATTATATAACTGTCAGCATTTATAACCTTTGTATGTGTCAAATCCTTTAGGGCTCCCAATACGCCGCCGTTATTATCTGATAAACTGCCTATATTTGCGACATTTACGGCGACTGCGGCAACAGAGCTTTCCTGTTCGCTGCTGCATTTGACCTTCGCGCAGTTGGAGACGGACAGCTTATCAAGTATCATTTCAGGGGTGACATCTTCCGCGATTACGACGTCAGCCGCGTTGCATACCTCAATGCCGTTTGGCGAATTGTCAAAAATCGTCTTGTCAAGGTATACCCTTAAAGCATTGTTGAAACGGCGGCAGTCCTTGATGATTTCAAGATTGTCAAATTCCGCGTTGAGCCTGTAAAAGCTTTCCTCTTGATCAGCTCTTAACGAAACAGTCCCTTTGACAATCAGCTTTTGTATCTGCGGCAGCAGAGCTTCCATATCAGCATCCTTGTCAACCTCAAGATCGCCGTATATAAAGAGATTACCGCCATTTACAGTAATAAGCCTTTGATTTAGGACGCTGTCGCCGCATATCAGCTTCATTCCTTCAGGGATTGTGACAAACGACGTGCTTTCGTCAAATATTTTTGAAGCGTCCCTGACCGCCTCTTCAGGAAAAACCGCTTTTTTTGCCGCGAAGCGGATTTTGTCGGCGAGCGCAGCGGTATCAACAGACGTGTCCGGTATTATGACAGTGTTGTCCACGTAATATCTGCCGTTTTCTCTGGCTCTGAGAAGAAAATACTTGTCGATGATAAAATTATCGCCTAAAATCACAAAGCCGTCAGGATAAGTGCTTACAGGTCCGTTTATCGTCATTCGGTCAAGGCAGCTTTCCATACTTTGAGGGTATTTGACAGGACCGTTGACTATTATCCGAAAGTATTTTTTCAAGACTGCTTCTGTGCCGGGTTCAATTGTCAGCGGTCCGTTGACAGTTAATATAGTATTTTCACTTGTGTCTGTAAGAACGACCTGTCCTGTTATTTTGTATGGTCCGTTGACTGTCTTTAAGACAGGCGTGTCAGCGTCGTCGGAAAGCGTAATCTCGTTATCATAATTTGCCGTAATGGGAAGGCGGTTAAAAATGCTTTTGCTTTTTTCGCTGACGATAACGGTATCTGTGTTTATCGTTATTTCATTGTAGTGGCTGTAATCTTCTTCCTTTATTTTGCGTGTATCGCAAATGTCGCAGTGAATCAACAGGTTCGTTTTCTCAAACATAAAAATTCCTCCGTTTCGATAAAAGTATTATTTTTTAAGTGCTTCCCTTAGATGCTTTCGTGCAAGGGAAAGCTTAAAACGCACAGTGCCGGCGGGAAGAGATAGAATTTCACCTATCCGGTTGGAGCTTAACCCTTCGAGATAGCGCATGGAAAATATTACGCCCTCCATATCAGGCAGCGAGGTAAGCAGCTCTCTCCATTCAAAGGCGCTAAATCCCTCGCAGAAGCGCCGTTCTTCGGACAGCTCATTGAAAGCTGTTTCGTACGATGCGTGCCGCACACGGTCTATATACGCGTTTTTTGTTGTGCGGTAAAGCCATGCCCGCTGTTGTTTTTCATTAAGTGAAGTAAGCAGAGCTTCATTTTGTATCGCACGGAGAAATGTGTCATGCACTATATCTTCCGCAGTCCGCTGATTTTCCGTCATTTTCAGGCACCACTTTACAAGTTCTGTGTGATATCTTGCATAAAGCTCCTCTATCATTTTTCACGCTCCTTCCTGCCTTTCAATTATATAACGAATAAGGGATAAAAAGTGTTGAAAATTTTTGAAAAAATACGATAAGTTTCCGTTTCCTTGCAATTATGAGGCGATGATGATATATTTAAGTAATAACAAAGTTTTTTAATTACTGTTATTATTCGGGTTGCAAAATATGATGCGGAAATGAGGTAGATTATGAAAAATATAAAAAACGGAAAATACATCATGGCACTTGACCAAGGCACGACAAGTTCGCGCTGTATTATATTTGATAAGGCGGGCAATATCGTGAGTATGGCGCAGAAAGAGTTTACGCAGATATATCCCAAGACAGGATGGGTGGAGCATGATCCAATGGAAATATGGTCAAGCCAGCTTGCGGTAGCGGCGGAGGCAATGGCAAAGATTGGCGCGGGCGCGTTGTCGATAGCGGCGCTAGGCATCACAAACCAGCGCGAAACCGCTATCGTGTGGGACAAAAACACAGGTGCCCCAGTTTATAACGCCATCTGCTGGCAGTGCCACAGGACAGCGGATATGATAGAAAGCTTAAAGGCAGAAGGCTATGACAAAGTAATCCGCGAAAAGACGGGCTTAATTCCCGACGCATATTTCAGCGCGACAAAAATAGCATGGATACTGGACAATGTTGACGGGGCGAGAGAGCGCGCAGATAGAGGTGATCTCTTATTCGGAACAGTGGATACATGGCTTATATGGAAACTCACGGGCGGGCGCATATTTGTGACAGATTACACGAACGCATCCCGTACGATGCTCTTTAATATCCATGACAGATGCTGGGATAAAGAACTGCTTGAAAAATTCAATATACCGCGTACAATGCTTGCCGAGGTCAAGCCTTCAAGTTATGTCTACGGAAAGACGGACGCAGAGATACTCGGCGGTGAGATAACGATATCAGGCGCGGCGGGCGATCAGCAGGCAGCGCTTTTCGGGCAGTGCTGTTTTGATGAAGGCGATGTGAAAAACACATATGGTACAGGCTGCTTTATGCTTATGCACACGGGAAACAGAGCGGTTGACTCAAAGCACGGTCTGCTTGCAACAATAGCCGCAAGCGACAGCGACAAGCCGGAGTACGCGCTTGAAGGCAGCGTGTTCGTGGCAGGCGCGGCGATACAGTGGCTTCGTGATGAGATGCGTATGATACGAAACGCAGCGCAGTCGCAGGAGTATGCGCAGAGCGTACCCGATACGAACGGCGTCTATGTAGTGCCTGCCTTTACGGGACTTGGCGCGCCTTTTTGGAATCAGTACAGCAGAGGAATGGTAGTAGGGATCACGCGCGGATGCAGCAAGGAACATTTCATAAGGGCGACATTGGAGTCTCTTGCATATCAGACATACAGCGTATTGGATGCTATGCAGAATGACACAGGTGTCACAATAAAACAGCTTCGCGTTGACGGCGGCGCAAGTGCAAACGATTTTCTTATGCAGTTTCAGGCAGATATATTAAACGGCGAAGTCATAAGACCAAGCTGCATAGAAACAACGGCTCTCGGTGCGGCTTACCTTGCGGGGCTTGCCGTAGGTTATTGGAAAGATAAAACGGAAATACGCGACAACTGGCAGCTCTCGAAAGATTTCAAGCCGACAATGGATGAGCAAAGACGCGCAGAGTGTCTAAAAGGCTGGGAGAGAGCTGTAAAGTGCGCGCTTATGTGGCAGGATAACTAAAACTGAAATTCAGACGGGGAGAGACAGACAATATGAAGGCACAAAAAGAAAGCTTTAATTTTAAACTTGATGAGAAACGCGATTGGGAGAAAGAGGAGCAGGAGTTTATCGACAATTTTAAGAAGAACAGGAACAGCAGCATAAAAACTCTTGTAGGGCTCTATGACGGACATTATGTGTCACTGTTTTTTTCACTTCTGTTTTTCTTTATAAAACATTCACCTGTATGGATATTGCCGCTTGTGACATCAAATATCATCAATATAGCGACAAATCCTGACGACGGCTTTGTCATTGCCATAATCATAAACGTTGTGTTTATGAGCGTCATGATAATACAGAATGTGTTTTCAAATTATGTCCATGTGTACCTCTATTCAAAGACGATACGTAATATGGAGTGCAAGCTGCGCGGCGCGCTTGTCCGCAAACTGCAGCAGCTCTCAATCTCATACCACAATTCAATGCAGTCGGGACGCCTGCAGTCAAAGATAATGCGTGACGTGGAGCAGATAGAGACACTTTCAAGACAGGTATTCATATCAGTCCTGAGCATAGTGCTGAATATCGTCGTAGCGTTTGGGATAGTAGTCAGCAAAAGCCTCACGGTATTCTTCTTTTTCGTAATCACAATACCTGTTGCCGTCATAATCATGGCTGTGTTTAAAGATAAGATAAAGGCGCATAACCGCCAGTTCAGAAAGGATATGGAGGAAACTTCGGCACGCGTTATGGAAATGGTAGAGCTTATTCCCGTCACACGCGCCCATGCACTTGAGACCACGGAAACAACGCGGATGCAGTATCAGCTCGACAATGTGGCAAAAAGCGGGCTCAGGCTTGACATAATCCAGTCGTATTTTTCTTCGATAAGCTGGGTGGCGTTTCAGGTATTTCAAGTGCTGTGCCTCGGCTTTACGGGTTATCTTGCAGCAAGAGGAAAGATAAGCGTCGGTGAAGTCGTGATGTATCAGACGTATTTTTCAAGCATAGTGTCGCAGGTGTCAAGCGTCATAACGCTCTTACCTACGATTTCCAAAGGCTTGGAGTCCGTAAATTCAGTAGGCGATATCCTGCTCTGCTATGACATAGAGGATAATGATGAAAAGCCAGATATAGGGAATGTGAAGGGGAATATCACATTTGAGAATGTTTCATTTAAATATCCCGACAGTGATGAGGCGGTATTGAATAATTTCAGTCTCGACATAAAGGCGGGTGAGACGATAGCCTTTGTAGGAGGTTCGGGCGCGGGCAAGACTACCCTGTTAAATTTGGTAATCGGATTTATACTTGCGGACAGCGGCAGGATTTTGATAGATGGTCAGGATATGAAAGAGATAAACCTGAAAAGTTTCAGGCGTCATCTGGCGGTAGTGCCGCAGACGTCGATACTGTTTACAGGTACGATACGCGATAATATTACATATGGCAGTGAAAATATATCGGATGAACTTTTGGAGCGTGTGATCGAAGCGGCGAATTTGAAAGAGTTTGTAGACTCGCTTCCTGACGGGCTTAATTCGCATATAACAGAACACGGCAGCAATCTGAGCGGCGGACAGCGGCAGCGTATATCGATAGCGAGGGCGTTTGTGCGCAATCCGAAGATACTGATACTCGACGAGGCGACTTCCGCGCTCGACAGTATTTCCGAAAAGCAGATACAGACGGCGGTAAATAACCTTGTCAAGGACAGGACTACGCTTATCGTAGCGCACAGGCTTTCCACCATAAGGGATGCCGACAGGATAGCCGTGATAGGAAAGGGCGGACTTGAAGAGATTGGCACATATGATGAGCTGATGGCGAAAAAAGGGCGTTTTTATGAGTTGAAGGAGCTGCAGATGTGATTTTATGCTTGTCATGCTCAAGTATATGTAATTGCTGATTGTAAGTCATAAATGTTTTTGCCAAACACATGCCTTCTTCCTTAGACTATTATAAAAAAGCGGGGTTCACGCATGAACCCCACCGGCTGTGGGCATCGCAAGTTTCCACAGCACAACCACTAAATAATAGTGTATCATTGAAGCTTAAAGCTGTCAAATGAAATTTAGCGGCATTAATATTTTTTACTGCATATTACTTAGATATACATATTTCCCCTCACAACAATTCAAGCCCATGCTTATACAGCATTTCATTTGTTTCAAGCAGTGTATTATTCTGGCGAAGGGCGAAGAGAATGACCGCGTCGCGTCTGCTGCGGGCGTATAACTCTTTATAGCCCGAAACTTTCAGCATAGTCTGCGTTTCATCGGCGGACAGGTTAAGCCCGAAAGCCACTGAAATCAGCTTATCACGCGACGGAAACCGCTTGCCCGAAAATATCTGATATATATAAGATTTTTCAAGCTGCGCCCTGCGCGCGACATCGGCGCGTGTTAAATTCTTGCGCGCAAGCAGCCCGTTTAAGTGTTCGGTCAGAGTCTCAGACAGAAAACTGCTCTTGTTGTCTGTCAGATAATCATCAATATCCGTGGCAGCGTATATCTCATGATTTAGTTCATTCGTGGTTTTGGCTGCTGCCTCATCAAGCTGTAACTGCATATCTTTCCCCACTTCCGCATAATCGTATTATTTTAAAACCTATTATAATTATAGCATACCACAGTCCGACAGGATATGACAAATTATTATTTTGAATTTTTTTCACTTTTTTTGCAATTTTCTGCATTGTTTTGCACTATTTTTAGTGTATAATAAAAATAATGTAAATCCATGACAGATTAAAAAGCTGTCCGTGGGAAACAAAGTAAGATAAGTCAAGGAGGTACAGCCGGAAAGGTGCGGTATTTTGCAAAGAAACTGTTCAAATATATATTTTTCATAATGCTTTTACTGTTTCTGTTTAACAGGGCGGTTTTGCTGTTTTATCCGTCAAATGATATTACGCATACATGGCAGCATTTTTATACGTTAGAGCGCGGCAGGACAGAGCTTCTGATAGTAGGCAACAGCCACGCATACGCTTCATTTGATCCTGATATTATTTTGGAGATGACGGGTAAAAACAGTTATATCCTTGCGAGTAATTCCCAAAATATAGCCCAAACATATTTTAATGTAAAAGAGGCGCTTCACTATCAGCATCCTGATACGATAATTTTAGAAGCGTTTGCATTGGACGACAACAATAACTGGCGTTATGGTGAGACATTTGACAAGGATTGGAAGAAAGAGTCAAATATTGACGGGATGCGCTTAGGATTATGTAAGCTTGAAGCAGTGAAAGAACAATATCTTCCGGAGAATTGGAGCTATGCACTTCTTCCAATCGCCCGCTGCCATGGCAATTGGGCAAACATAGACACCGTCGTTTCAAATATTTTCTTTTTGACAGAGGGAAACAGACAGTATTCTTCTTTCCATCCAAGTGTAACGTCGATGTCGGATGAGATAAAAGCTCAGTACGACGGCGCGGAATATAATCCTGTGGCAAAGACAATTTCAGAAACGAACATAGTCTATTTTCATAAGCTTGCCCGACTCTGCCGCGAAGAAGATATCACGCTGTATCTTGTAATGGCGCCAATGTATGACGGATACATACGGTCGGTAAATTATGACGGTTATGCGGACAAAATAACGGAATTAGCGGACAGTGAAGGACTGCTTTATCTTGACTGCAACAAACATTATGATGAAATCGGTTTAACAGCGCAGGATTTTGAAGACCTGTATACAAGTTATCATCACTTAAACAAAGGTGGAGCTGACAAGGTTACGCGCTTCGTGCTCAAAGCACTTTACAATGATTAAGCCGTGAGGAGGTATATTTGTGCTGTTTAATTCAACAGGTTTTTTGATTTTTTTCCCAATAGTGGTGGCGTGCTATTTTGTCGTTCCGAAACGCTTCAGATACCTGTGGCTTTTAGCGGCAAGCTATTATTTTTATGCCGGTTGGAATCCCGCGTATCTTTTGCTGATTTTTGCTGTCACTGTCGTGTCATATGCGGGGGCGCTTTTCATAGACGCAGCCGATAGGAACGATAAAAAGCGGAATAAAAAACTATGCTTAGCTATATGCGTGATTTGGAGCATTGGCATATTGGTGTTCTTTAAGTATATAGGCTTTATGATCGGCAGCTTTGTACAAGGCGCGGCGCTGTTTGGCATACACATTCAGCCGCCGCTTTATGATGTAGTGCTTCCCGTGGGTATTTCGTTTTATACTTTTCAGGCATTAGGGTATGTAACAGACGTTTACCGCAGGGACATACCGGCGGTAAAGAACTTCCTGCGCTATGCTTTGTTTATTTCTTTTTTTCCACAGCTTGTGGCAGGACCGATAGAGCGCAGTAAAAATTTGATGCATCAGCTAAAAGAAGAGCACAGTTTTGATATAGAGAGGGTAAAAAGCGGTCTGCTTCTGATGGGATGGGGATTTTTTCAAAAACTGGTGATTGCCGACAGGATCGCTGTTTTAGTTGATGAGGTGTACGGAAATTATCCAAGCTATTCCGGATTGCAGATATGTATGGCGACTGTCCTTTTTGCTTTTCAGATTTATTGTGATTTTGGAGGATATTCTGATATTGCGGTAGGCGCGGCGCGCGTCTTGGGATTTTACCTGACGAAGAATTTCAACAGCCCTTATTATGCCGTATCAGTCAGCGAATTTTGGCGCAGATGGCATATCTCACTGACTACATGGTTTCGTGATTATATTTATATTCCCTTGGGCGGCAATCGCCGTGGAAAGTGGAAAAAGTACCGCAACATTCTTCTGACATTTTCGCTTAGCGGTCTTTGGCATGGAGCGGGATGGAATTATGTGGTCTGGGGACTGTTAAACGGGATTTATCAGGTCATAGGCGATATGACGACAGCACTTAGGAACAAATTAAAGAGCGCACTGCATATCCGCACAGAGTGCGGAAGTTACCGTATGCTGCAAAGGGTGATAACATTTGTGTTTGTGGATATTGCGTGGCTGTTTTTCCGTGCTGATAACATAACGACAGCGCTCAGGATGATTTGGCAAAGTCTGACGAATATAGGGATCGTCACGTTTTTTGATGTTAATAATCTGATTGGCATTAATACCATTGCATTACCTGAAAAGGATTTTATTGTCATGCTGGCGGGTCTGCTTGTGCTGATGATCGTTGATAACTGGAAACGGAAAAAGGTAGACATCAAAGGAACACTGGACAGGCAGAATATTTGGTTCCGCTGGATAGTGTATTACGGGTTGATATTTGCAGTCGTGATATTCGGAGTCTACGGACCGGAATACGACTCTTCCGCGTTTATTTATTTTCAGTTTTAAATAAAATGCAAATAAAATACAAGGAAGTTTTCATAGTATTTGACGCTTATTTGTGATATACTTAAAATTGAAAACTAATAATCATTGATATTGATAATGAACACAACATAAAAGTATAGGGGAAAATAAGATTGAAAGTATATCTTGATAACTGCTGTTACAATCGTCCTTATGATGATCAGTCACAGCTGCGTATATCATTGGAGACGCAGGCAAAGCTGCAGATACAAAGTATGATTAGGGCTAAGGAGATAGAATTGGTGACATCATATGTATTGTTGTATGAAAATAGCAGAAATCCATATGAGTCACGACAAAAAGCTATTCGCGGCTTTATCAGGGAGAATACTGCTGCGTATATTGACATTGACCGCGCTGCTGAGGTAAAAGCGCTTGCAGATAAAGTTATTGCTACAGGTGTAAAAACAGCAGATGCTCATCATGTAGCATGTGCTGTTTTGGCGGAAAGTGACTATTTTCTGACCACGGATGACAGACTGTTGAAATATAAGACAGATAAACTCTGTATGGCAGACCCTACAGAGTTTATAAGGGAATGGGAGGTGCTTAAAAATGAAACCGAATAATAATGCAAGTACGGCTGAGATTATGGATATTGGGATAAACTGCCTGATTGAAAAGCTTGGAACAATAGAAGCAGAACGTTTCATTTCTGTCCTGCTCCGCGAAAAATCTGACTATACCAAGTGGCGGCAGCGATATTTTGCAGATGTAAACTCGGATGAGTTTCATAATGCCGCTGTAGCATATGGAAAGGCAAATCCGTATATTTAAATCGTAGTAAAGTGAATTTTAATGAGGTGGTAAAATGGCGCGGATTATGCCAAAACGAAAGATAAGGGACAGCGTATTCACAAACCTTTTTCAAGATAAAAAATATCTGCTTCGGCTGTATCAGGCACTTCATCCGGAGGATAGCGGTGTAACGGAGGATGACATCAAGGATGTTACTATTAAGCATATATTGGTGGATGCAGACTATAATGACCTTGGATTTACAATTGGCGGCAGGCTTGTCATATTGGTTGAAAGCCAGTCAACATGGACGCTGAACATCATTGTCCGTGCACTCCTGTATTTGATACAGACTTATCATGATTATTTTAAGCGTACTAAGCAAAATCTGTATGGCAGTAAGAAAGTGAATATGCCGAAACCGGAATTGTATGTGATATTTACGGGGGAAAAACCTGAAAATCCACCAGATACAATATCGTTATCTAAAGATTTTTTTGGCGGCGAGAAGATAGCCGTAGATGCAGAAATCAAGGTGTTGTATCAGGAGAACGAGAGTAATATTATCGGAGAATATATTATTTTTTGCAAAGTGTATAATGAGCAGAGAAAGAAATGTGGGCAGACAAGGGAAGCAATATTGGAAACAATCCGTATATGCAAAGACCGTAATGTGCTAAAAGAATATTTGGAAAATAAAGAACAGGAGGTTGTTGACATTATGATGACATTGTTTGATGACGAGCAGGTTTGGGAAGCATATGCAAAAGATATTGATGACAATGCTACGCATAGGGAGGCAAGAGAAACCGCAGAAAGAATGATAAAAATGGGAAAGTTATCATTAGATGAAATTGCATTATATGTACCGTCTTTATCAATGGATGAATTAAAGGAGTTGGAAGCCGAAGTTTTGCAGATGTCATGATTAATCAGGTCATGACTAATCAAGACATTTACTGCTTGACAACCGCATTCACTTATGCTATCATAATATTCGCTTTGCGAGAGCTTTATCGCGGGTGTAGTTCAATGGTAGAACACCAGCCTTCCAAGCTGGATACGTGGGTTCGATTCCCATCACCCGCTTGTCAGAAGCGGGTGATTGTACCCTGCTCTGTTCATTTTAGTGAGGATCTCTGAGTTTATCGGGTTTCTCGCTATTTTTGTTTCGGTGCAGAGGCTTTAACCGCTTTTAACCGTTTGCGGCGTATTGTAGATGACAATATTCTAACTGCCGTTTTCTAACATAAAAAACTTGACATTTCCGCAGGAACGGCTATACTTAAATTAAAGGGAACGACCGCCCACAAGGGTGGGTTGACCGATTGACAAAGTAGAAATGCCACCCTGCCACCTGCCAAAGTTTAGGGGTGGTTTTTCTATGTAGCTTTACTTAGCAAACGTAAAAACGAAAGTAAGTAATGCCAAAAGGAATATGCCAAAGGTCAGCATATCCTTGAAATCGAAGCGATTTCCCATAGGCATCACCTCCATTCTAAGAGAATGAAAGGTCAGCCCACCCTGCAACACGGTTGTCCCCAGAAAGTATCGTAACATAAGACAGGTGATTTAACAATTATCAAAAAATAAAATTTTTTCAAAAAATCAGTTGACAAATGCTTTATGATAATGTAGACTAAATAAGTCTGATACAGATATACTTTTAGACAGAACATGCGATAGTGGCGTAGTTGGTAACGCGCGACCTTGCCAAGGTCGAGACCGCGGGTTCGAGCCCCGTCTATCGCTTT
>CANREB010000027.1 GCA_947629525.1 uncultured Lachnospiraceae bacterium | reverse complement strand
CCATAGGCAAGTTTGCCTGTGGCTCGCTAAAAAATGAAATTTTTTTTATTCCTTACTTGACACAAGCAGACATGATGTTGCTTCATCACCCCGGAGAAAATGACGTTAAAGCTTATCTTGCAATGGAAAAATATGTTGAAGACGGAAAAATCCATTCACTCGGTCTGTCAAACTGGTATGTAGAGGAATTGAAAGAATTTCTGCCTCAGGTGAACATCACCCCGGCACTCGTGCAGAATGAAATTCATCCGTACTATCAGGAAAACGATGTGATCCCATATATTCAAAATCTCGGAATTGTCGTTCAGGGGTGGTATCCGTTCGGCGGCAGAGGACACACTTCGGAGCTGCTTGGCGACAATGTGATTTCAGAGATTGCCAAAACTCATGGAGTAACTTCGGCACAGGTGATTTTGCGATGGAATTTGCAAAAGGGTGTTGTAGTCATCCCGGGCTCCGGTAACCCCGATCATATTAAGGAAAACTTAGAATTGTTTGGTTTTGAACTGACGGAGGAGGAAATGGGACGTATCAATGCCCTTGACAGGGGAGAAAAACATGATTGGTACTGAGAAATTTTGAGACAGCGGAGGCAGCAGCAAAAACAAAATTTATGTCTTTCAGCCGGATGCCATATCCTTATGGCGGTCTCAATATGCGGTTATGATATGAAAAAGGAAAAATGCAGATAAATGTACTTTCGACTCTGCTCATAATGTGCTATAATTTGATTTCAGAGAGTATAACTAAAAGCGGACAGTAAAAACAGATGGGAAATATCTTTAGGAAATGAGGTATGTTATGGCAGGAAAAGTAAAGCTTCCTATGGGAATTGAGAATTTCAGGGAAATGCGAACAGGAGGATTTTATTATATAGATAAAACAGGACTTATCAAGTCGCTGTTGGAAAATCAGGGAAAGGTAAACCTGTTTACGCGCCCGAGACGCTTTGGTAAGACCCTGACTATGAGCATGCTTAAGTATTTCTTTGAAAAAGACAGCGACAGCACGCTTTTTGACGGACTTGATATCTCAAAGGAAAAGGAACTGTGTGAAGAATACATGGGAAAATTTCCGGTAATTTCAATCAGCCTGAAGGAAGTGGCGGGAGAAAATCTTGATGCGGCAAAAAGAATACTGCGTTCTGTCATTGGGGATGAGGCGGTCAGGTTTTCATTTTTGGAGGAGAGCGACAAGCTCACAAAAACAGAACGCCAACAGTACAAAAAACTCATTGAGCTTGATAACCAAGGCGAATATGCAATGTCAGATGAAGTTTTGTCAAAGAGTCTTCTGACACTGTCACGTTTTCTGCAGAAACATTTCGGCAGGAATACGATCGTATTGATTGATGAATATGATGTGCCGCTTGATAAGGCGTATCAGTCGGACTATTATGATGGTATGGTAAGCCTGATCAGAACTTTGTTCGGGAGAGTTCTTAAAACAAACGACAGCCTTCAGTTTGCAGTGTTGACAGGATGCCTTAGAATATCGAAAGAAAGCATTTTTACAGGGCTGAATAATTTTAATGTATATACAATAAAAGACGTACAGTATAATGAGGCGTTTGGATTTTTAGATACAGAAGTCCGGAAAATGTTGGAATATTATGGATTTATGGAAAAATATGATGCCATAAAAGAATGGTATGACGGATATCGGTTTGGGGAGTTGGAAGTTTACTGCCCGTGGGACGTGGTGAGTTATTGCCACGCCCTTAGGATGGAACCGTCTGTCGAGCCGCAGAATTATTGGGTAAACACGAGCAGCAACGATATTATAAGAAAATTTCTAAGCAAGGCAAAAACATCAGACAGAAACGATATAGAACAGCTTATTAACGGAGGCAGTATTAAAAAGTTGATCCGTCAGGAGCTGACTTATAGAGATCTTGATTCTGACCCTGACAATTTGTGGAGTATTCTCTTTACGACCGGATATCTGACGCAGCGCGGCGCACAGTCAGGGGAGCTGACGGAGCTTGTAATCCCAAACAAGGAGATACAGTGGATTTTTGTCCGTCAAATCCGCGAGTGGTTCAAATGGGAAACTCGGAAAAATATGGAAAAGTTGGAGAGCTTTTGCAGGGCATTTCAAGAAAATGACACAGATGCCATTGAAGAAGGATTTAACGCATATCTGAAAAAGACGATCAGCATACGTGACACAAGTGTCAGAAAGGAAATGAAAGAAAATTTTTACCATGGCATTCTGCTCGGTCTTTTTGGAAGCATGGACGGATGGGAAATCCGGTCAAATGCTGAAACAGGTGACGGCTACAGCGACATAAGCATAGAAATCGAAGAGCAGGAAACAGGCATTATCATAGAGTTAAAATATGCGGAGAAAGCGGCATTTGACACGGCATGTCAAGAAGCATTAAAGCAGATCAATGACCGCAACTATGAAGAGAGACTTGTCGATGATGGAATGACGACAATTCGCAAATACGGGATTGCATGCTACAAAAGACGTTGTAAAGTAATTTCCGGATGAGATTTGATATTTGCTATTGGCATGCGGAGTTGCATTGCCTCACCTGATAGTAATGATCGTATGAAAAGTAAACGTATCATCATTATAATACATCTGCATATCGCCATGATATTTTTTGACCGTTCTGTATATGCTTTTCAAGCCAAAGCCATGCCTGTTTGTGTCGGACTTTCGGGTGCGAAGCTGCCCTGCCTTATCGGAAAAAGGATTTGTTCTGCATGAGTTGATAACAGTTATTACAACAAACGGAGTCTTTTCACGCTTACTTGTATTGACTTCAATAAACGAATCAGGAACAAGCCCCGCCGCTTCCATTGCGTTATCAAGTAAATTGCAGAACAGTGAAGTAAGATCGTTGTCTGCAATGAAATCCGTTGTTCCGCTTCGTATGTCGGCATGAAAAGTTATGTGATTTTTGACGCATTGCTGCATATAGCGGCATAAAATGGAATTGAGCAATTCATGGTCGCATAATTTGGAAACCTCTCTTAAATCGGAAGAAAGTACCAACTGACGGATATAGGCGTCTATTTTATCATGTTCTCTCTGTTCATTCAGCATGGCAACGGATTGCAGATGTTTCTTAATGTCATGGATCAAAATGCGCTGATTTTCGTTCTGCTGACGAAGCATTTCATAATATTCAACAGAGCCGGACTCTTTTTGAAACATTAACTGCATCTGTGTAAATTCCATGCTTTTTTTCAGGTTGTACTGATTGATGCCGAATACAAGCAGATTGTTTATCAATAAGAAAAAAGCGCTTAGCGTGATCATTCCTTCTAAAAGGGGAGAAAGCAGGAATGAGTCGCTGATATTTACCAACATAAGCATGATAAAGACAGATGTTATGGGAATGAAAATCAAAAACAGGACAGATTTGTCATGCTGTTGGTTTTGCGCCTGCTGTCCTTTCAATAAATGTATCAGGATATATATGATAGTAAAGAATATCATTTTGCTGAAAATAATAAAAATTACCACATTCTGAGGCTGTTCGGACTTTGCGAGAAAATGAGGCGAGAAATGTTCTATCGCGCTGTACACGGTCAATTCGCACATGCCCATAATAGCGGCAATAAAAGCGGAATGGAACAGCGCGGCATACCATTTGAGGTCATATATGGCAAGCAGGAAAATAAAATTCAGGACAAGATATAATGCCATATTAAGCCACCTGTGTTCCGACAAAGATACGGCAAACATCGTAAAATAAAAAATGAAAAGCAGTGTAAACTGCATCCATGGTCTGCGCTTTGCCGTAAAGAGATTAGAGGAATACTGCCACAATATCACTGCCTCGATTAAAAAAACAAAAAAATAACAAACAGTATTTACCATTTGGTTTACCTCGTACTTTCAAGATAAAGAAGATAGGCTTCTTTAAATGCGCTGTATTTCCTTTTTGTCAGATAGGCATGAATCTGATTGTCAGCCATATTGACAAGCGTATGGTCAAAATCCGTGACATGCTCAAAATTGATAATAAAGCTGCGGTGTGTTTGGAAAAAACGATTTTTCGGAAGCAGCCTTTCCCAGTAATCCATAGTATGAACAGACTCAAAATCGCATTGGGTGGTATGCACCGTCACTTTCCTGCCATGAGCCTCTACTGCTATAATAAAAGATGCGGGCAGAGTGTGAACGCCCTGTTTTGTTTCGATTGGGATTTTGGCTGTCATAGAGTTATACAAGTCAACAGCATCTTTCATATTTCGGAAAAACCGCGGTTTATCCAATGGCTTTGACAGATAGCGGAACACATGAAAACGCATCGCGTCGTCAAGGTATTCTGAATATGATGTCACAATGAAAATAATGAGATTTTCATTATGCTTTTTCAGTTCTTTGCCCACATAGATACCATTCATTCCGGGCATTTCTATGTCAAGAAAAAGGATGTCTTTTTCGCCCTCGTCAGAAAGAAGTGTTTCCCCGTCAGAAAAGCAGACAAGTTCCGGACAGGTTACATGTATTTTATCGAAAAAATCCTGACAATATTTTTTTAACTGTTCAACTATCAGAGCATCATCGTCGCAGATAAGTATTCGCATTTTTATCATTCCATTCATATTACGGTTGTTTCCATATGCAATATTAGAATTATATAACATTCGGGCAGGGAAATAAATAGAAATGTATGAAAAGACATTTTTCTATGGATTTTGGGATAAAGATAATCAAAAAATGGCAAAAAATGTCGTTTCATGCAGGAAAGGTTGAAATTGCGGCAAAAATAGGAATAATGAAAATTGTCATTGATTTAACAGAACAGTAAAAAGAAAAATATTGTTGATTAAGGAGCATTATGTATGGAAATTATGGAAATGAGCGTTTCAAAAATGATGTTTGTGTTGGGGGTGCTGATATATGCCTGTATTCTGTTGTCAGGTTGTTCCGGTACGGCAGCAGAACCAACAGAGAGTATACAGAATGAGAAGTCTGATTATTTCTGATGAACCTATGAATGGGTAAAAACAACTTCCCGAACATTTCTAGTAGAATTATCCCCACGTATATGGTAAAATATTAAAAAAGTGCATTACGTGCAAAACCGTAAAAGCGCTGAGCCACTACGAAAGGATGATAACGATGGAAGTCAATTTTCACCTGCCGGGTCTGCGGCAGAATTTGGCACTCAATATGGTGCTGCTTTCAATGCTTGAAAAGCGCCCTCACTATTTCAGGGAAGGCGTAAAGATCGCATCATTTTTTGGGGAATTTCCGATGTCATTGTGGAACGGAGGCAGACGCTCGCCAAACGACCAGTGCGACGCAGGCTTTATCGAGAACGCCATCAAAAGCATCAACTCAAAAGGAGTGTCAGTGCGCTATACCTACACTAATATGTTCATAGATGAAGAAGATCTAAAAGACCCATACTGCAACTTCTGTATGAAAGCGGCTGATAACGGAATGAACGGCGTCCTTGTAGTATCACCGCTTTTGGAAGAATATATACGCAGGACATATCCGGGTTTTAAGATAAACAGCTCTACATGCAAAGAAATACGCAGCATCGATTTAGTGAATGAGGAACTGCGCAAAGACTATCACCTTGTAGTCCTCGATTACAATTTCAACAATAAATTTGATGAACTGGAAAAGATAGAAGATAAAGGGCGCTGCGAGATTTTGGTAAACGCCGTATGCCAGCCGGAATGTCCAAGACGCGGCAAACATTACGAGAATGAAGCCAAAAATCAGCGCATCATGCTCAAAAACCGGATACGCACCCCCGACAGGCAGATACCACTTGAGCCTTGGCACTGCGATTACGGGGAGCACAATGAGTTCAGCACGATACAGAGCTACTGCACATATGTGTCGCCCGACGATATCTGGGAAAAATATGTGCCTATGGGATTTACGAACTTTAAACTGGAAGGAAGGACGGCAAATCTCTTTTATATTATGGAAGTATACTGCCACTATCTCATACGTCCCGAATACAGAGTCGATGCCACGACAACGCTGCTCAACAGTCTGGCGGCAAACAAGCTGATCACAGTGGCAAAACCAAGACCGTCAAAATGGCAGTAAAAATCAGGAAGGGAGATAGAAGATGGCAGCAAAAGAGGTTTTTTGGCATTTGCCGGGATTTTGCTATTTCAGGCAGTTAAATTATGCGCTTATCACGCTGATGGAGCAGCATCCCGAATATTTCCGCGAAGGTTACAGGATAGGTTCGGTCTACGGAACATTTCCGGGAGCAGTTTGGAACGGCGGTCGCGTGGTAATGGGAATTGCGGGTAAACGGGATATTGAGGCGACTCTGAAGCTATACAACAGCAAGGGAGTACCCGTAAGATTTACATGGACAAACTCAGTCCTTGAAGAGAAGCACGTTTACGATACATACTGCAACCTTATAATGCGGCTTGCGGACAACGGACTAAATCAGGTACTTGTAAATTCCCAAGTGTTGGAAGACTATATACGGCGCGAGTACCCTCGCTTTCCCCTGATTTCATCCACCACAAAGCGGATAACGGATAAAGGGCGTGTGCTTGATGAACTTGACAAAGGTTATTTCCTTGTGGTACTTGATTATGACCTGAATCACAATGAAAAG
The DNA here is from genome assembly GCA_947629525.1 of uncultured Lachnospiraceae bacterium. Classification (GTDB taxonomy): domain Bacteria; phylum Bacillota; class Clostridia; order Lachnospirales; family Lachnospiraceae; genus COE1. Next base: position 27,997 of record CANREB010000027.1, on the reverse strand, counting down.
GTACTGCAGGAACTGGAGAGCCGCGCGGATAGAATAGAAATCCTTGTGAACGAAGTATGTACGCCGGGCTGTACAAGAAGAGCGGAGCATTACGCACAGCAGTCAAGGGCGCAGCTTGAATTTGACGTAAAGGACATTTTTCCCTGCCCGAATGCCAACCCCAATAAGACTTTTGAAGAGTGCAGGAAACGCCCTGCTTTTATCTCGAATGAAGAAATAGGGAAATACATTGAGCGGGGCTTCGTGAATTTTAAGATTGCGGGGCGCGGGATGCCTCAGCAGTATGTACTTGACACATACCTGTATTTTCTGGTAAAGGAAGAGTGCCGTGAGCATATCGCCAAAGAGCTTGGAAAGCTTACGGCAAAAAAATAAAAGCAAGCTGAAAGGAGCAGAAAGCGCTGTTATGAAAAAGAAAAGGACCATAGTTATAGCTATAGCCGTGATAATCGTTATAGCAGTTGTAGGAGTGATAATGATGATATTAAGGAAACCGACGGCAAAAGATGTGCTGTCAGAAATGAATGCAGGGTGGAATTTGGGAAATACGTTTGACGCATGGGGAGCGCCCAACCCGTCAGACGATGAGACATACTGGCAAAATCCTAAGACGACAAAAGAAATGATAGATGCCGTCCGCACACAGGGATTTAATACAGTGCGTATTCCCGTAACGTGGAGTGAGCATATAGGCGCGGCGCCTGATTATGCCATAGACAATGAATGGCTTGAGCGTGTCGCCGAGGTAGTGGATTACGCTTATACGGAAGAGATGTTCGTCATACTGGACACGCATCATGAACCAGATTTCTGGCTAAAACCCCAGACAGAAGGACTTGACGAGACAAAAGCGGAGCTTGCGGCGATATGGAAGCAGCTTTCCGCAAGATTTGCCGAATATGATTATCATCTGCTGTTTGAGGGAATGAATGAGCCGCGTATGAAAGGGACACCCGAGGAATGGTCGGGCGGAACAGCCGAAGGACGCGCCGCTGTAAATGAGCTTAATAAAGTGTTTGTGGACACTGTCCGCGCAGCAGGCGGTGAAAACGCCACAAGATGTCTTATCATATGTCCGTATGGTAATTCTGTCACGGCACAGACAATAACGGAGCTTGAAGTGCCCGATGATAAGTACGTAATGGTGTCGGCTCATCTGTACACACCGTATTTCTTTACCTACGAGCCTGAAAGCGGCAGCGTAAACGTGTGGAACGGATCGCTCAAAAAGGATATAAAGTGGGCGGCAGACCAGTTGAACACGAATTTGATCGAAAATAAAATCCCCGTTATAGTTACGGAGTTTGGTGCGGTAAACAAGACATATACGGATGCGGATGGCAAGGAAACGCAGAACACTCAGGAAATAATAAAGTGGCTTGCCGACTATATGGAAATTATGAACGGGTACGGTATAAAATGCGTTTGGTGGGATAACGGCAACTATTCCGATTCAGGTGAAAAATTCGGAATATTTGACAGGAAAAACTGTACATGGTATTCGCAGGAGATAGCGGATGCGCTCATAAAATATGCCGAACAATAAAACTAAACGATTTTGGCGGTAATAAATACAAGCGCAGTCAGTAATATCATATATAGTAATATCATACATACAGATGTCTCAGCCTGTTATTTTTATCACGGTATTCCGTCGGAGAACAGTTTTTCTGCTTACGGAATACCCTGTTAAATGTTGAAATACTGGGAAATCCGGCTCTCATGGCTATTTCCGTTATAGAGAGGTCAGGCTGCTCAAGCAGCTTTTCAGCCACTTTTATCCTGCGGTGGCATATGTACGAACAGAAAGTAAATCCCGTGTACTGCTTAAAAAGCCTTGAAAAGTGGTATTTGCTGAAGCCGACGGCGGAAGCGATATCGTCAAGGGTAAAATCTTCCATATAATGCTCGTCGATATATCCCATGATATTGTTGAATTTATTCACATATTCCTGCTGCTTGTATATGCGTGCGCCTGAGAACGCTTCAATATTGCTGAGCTGATTTCTGCTGATAGTGACGAACATATTCAGAAGCAGTGAAAAAATAGTAAGCTCATAAAACGGTTCTTTGCCGAAATATTCGTCTCGTATCTGCGCAAGAATTGAATGTACATCGTCATAAATATGTGGAAATGCTGTCTTTGTAACATGCATCGGCGACGAAAGCATTGTCTCGACTTCCGAAAATCCATGAATCGATGCAATGGAAGATATATCAAGCAGAAATACAAAACGCATTCCCTTGTCGGGCGCTTTTAAAGAATGAAGCGCGCCTGACGGTATTATCATAATATCGCCCGGCTCGATATGAAAATATTCATCTTCCACGGTAGCGTCATACCAGTTTTCAACAGGCACGATTATCTCGATATCGGTATGCCAGTGTGTGTCAAAGCATACGTTCTGATTATTGTACCATATACGTATAGCGCAGCCTTCCAAATGTTCGACTATCTCATGCTTCTCATCTGCCATGGTGCGCTTACCTGAGAAATCGCTGTTTACTGTATAAAAGTCAATATTCTTAACAGACATATAAATCTACATCCCATTCTTGGCAATTTGCCTCTATTTGCGACTATTTTACCACATATTGCACAAAAAGTAAATTATACAAAGCTGATAATATTTTGAAAAATATGAAAAAGTATACAAAAAACGGATTAAAAAGCAAATAGTGGGAGGCAAAAAGCAAAAAACAGGATGAAAACCAAAAGCCTGTTGCCTATAATAAAAATATGTCGTACTATGAAAGGAGATAATATCAATGATAAAAAAATCAAAAAAAGGCGTCGCAATAAAGGCGATGAGCTGTACGGCGGCAATGCTTATGACGGCAATGGCGCTTGCGGGCTGTTCGGCAGGCGGCAAAGAAGCAAACACGGATGAACAGCAGACAGAGAGCGTGGAGAATACCGAGAGTATAAAGAACACAGAAATTGCAGAGAATGAAGAGAGTGCAGGGGGTACGGAAACTATGGAATCGGAAACTACCGAAACAGGCACGCAGGAGAGCAGCGAAATGCAGTCCGATGTCAATGAAGCAGATGACGTGCGTCTGAGAGATGCCGTGACAAAAGAGCTTGACTGCTATGTCGGCGCGGCAGTGACAAGCTCTGAACTGAATAATGAGAATGTGTGGGATATAGTTACGACGCACTTTAATGCCGTGACGTTCGGTAATGAACTAAAGCCCGATTCGATGTTTAATTACAGCAATGCCGTATGTCCGGGCACTGCAGAGGCAGAGCTTAACGGCGAAACGATAACAGTGCCGAAGATGAACTTTACAAGAGCGGATATGATGCTTGACAAAATACTGCAGTGGAATGAGAAAAATCCTGACAATGCGCTCAAAGTAAGAGGACATGTACTTGTATGGCATTCGCAGACGCCCGAATGGTTTTTTCATGAGGACTATGACAAGACCAAGCCGTATGTGGACAAGGATACGATGAATAAGCGCCTTGAATGGTACATACGCACGATGCTTACGCATTATACGGGCGAGGACAGCAAGTACAAGGGTATGTTTTACGGATGGGATGTAGTCAACGAAGCGGTCAGCGACGCAACCGGAACATACCGCACAGACAGTGAAAATCCCAATGAGCCGCTTTCAAACGACACTCATGGTAATAATTCAAGCTGGTGGCATGTATATCAGAGCAATGAATATATAATAAACGCATTTATTTATGCCAACAAATATGCGCCTGCGGATTTGGAACTTTACTACAATGATTACAACGAATGCATGGCAAACAAAAAGGAAGGCATTATCGAACTTATCAAGGCAGTACAGTCGGCAGAAGGCACGCGCATAGACGCTATGGGAATGCAGGGCCATTACAATATGGAATGGCCGGCTCTTTCAGATATAGAGACGGCTATCCACGATTATGCCGATGTTGTGGGTAACATCCAGATAACGGAGTTTGATATGAAATCAAGCGAAGGCTACGACGGAAGCCAAGAGGCAAAGGAAAAGGAATATGAAGAGCAGGCAAAGCGCTATGGAGCGATATATCAGGCGCTGAAGTCGGCAAGCAGTGAGGACGGCGTCAATGTAACGTCACTTACTTTCTGGGGAACGGCAGATCATCTGTCGTGGCTGCAGAGCCGCTCAAATATAGGCGGAGGTAACACGACAGGACTTCCCGAATGCCCGCTTCTGTTTGATGAAAATTATGAGAAAAAACCTGCGTTTTATGCTTTTACGGAATAAATTGTTTAAGGGTCTTTTATACGGAGATTTCCGTACAAAAGACCCTTGTTTTTACTTATGGGATCCAACTGCTTCCGCTAAAAGCTGTATAAAAGCTGAATTCCAGTAAATAGTCACTTCATTTGTGGAATAACTGCCTGTCATATCGACGATTGCCTTGGCAGGCGCCGTATTTTCGGAAAGTATTTGTTTGGCAACTTCATCGAGGCGCGCGCTGCATGGTCCTCCGGAAAGCATGCCCTCCATTGCGCGTCCGTTAAATCCTGACGGTCTGTGATGAGGGTGTTTTATCGCGTCTGTGCCGCAGCCTGTAAGATAGCAAAGCCCCATAGGATTGCGGCCGAGCAGATAGTGTAGCTGCTGCGCCGCGGCGTCAAGATATTTTGCATCGCCGGTAAGTTTGTATGCGTCATAGAGATGTATGCCGTTGTTTGCGGCGTAAAGGTTGCTTCCCCATATATAACTGTCGGAAGTAAGAGAAGCGCCGTAACCGTCAGAAAGTGTATTTTCAAGCAGTTTATCGGCAAGTTCTATCATTGACGAAGTGATGCGTCCGCGAAGTTCGTCGTTTACGCGAAACTGCGAGCTTATATACGCGCGGTTGCCGTAGCTGCCCATATCTTCCCATCCGTAGCCATGGTATATCTTGTCTGAGGCAAACTTTTCAAAGTCTTCTTTATACGAGGCGTTTCCGAATGTCTTGTACAGTTCGGCTGCCGCCCAGTAACGCTCATCCAGATCACATGGATCGCCGTATTCACCTGTCGATATCTCGGACGGATTGACAAAACCGCCCTTAAGTTCCATATTGCGCAAAGCGGCATATGCTTTTTTTGAGGCGCAGGCAAGAACGTTGGAATAGCCGGCGTCCTTTTCTTTGAAGATGCGTGATGCCATTGCAGTGACCGCTGCAAAATCAGCCGTTGCGGTGACTGACACAGGGCTTATGACAAGCTCATTTTTTTCTGCGTCAGGCATGATAAACCCGCAGAAATTACGACATGATACTTTGTGGTAAAGCTGTCCGTCTTCATCCTGCATTTTGAGCATCCAGTCAAGCTCATATTTTATTTCGTCGAGGAAAGGTGAAAGAGAGTTTCCTGTATTTTCGGTATCGGGGCATACGTACAGCGATGCAAGCTGCGGATTTTCTTCATAGGCGTAGAGAAGCTGCGCAACAGCCATGGCAGCAGGTGCGATGTAGCGCCCGTAATCTCCTGCGTCATGCCATCCGCCGCTTACGTCTTTACTGCGGTTTGTTCCGTAAATGACAGCGGGTGCCGTGTGGCATGCATCATGTGAATAAATTCCGCCCGCCCTTTTTGGAATGCTGCATCCGCAGCGCTGTAAATAAAAAAATGCTGAAGATTTTTGGAATACATTCTGATATGTATTTTCGCTTATTTCAAAAATATCGGATTCTCCATAGCCGTCGGCAGTAATATAATATTTTCCTGTTTCTCGTACAGCGCTGAAATCACCTATGTAATTTACTTCTCCCGCTGAATGGTTGTCCACCCTTTTTGAAGCCAAGGCGCTCAATACGTGCGTTCCGTCGCTCCTTAAAACGTTAAAGTTGACCGCAGTGTCCTGTCCGCTGCATTTAAAGGTGACAAGCTTTTTCATGTCCGGCATATAGCCGCACTGGTCAATAAAGATGCGTTTGTACATAATTTACCTCCTTGTTGTAGAGCGTTTTATAATATAAATATAACATAAACAGATGTATAATTACATACATTTTTTGCGTTTTATACGTTAATCGGTTTTTATTATGCCTATTTCCTTTAAGAAAGTCACGCAGTCCCTGAATCCCTGAGCATAAGAAAGCTTTGACGAGAGTGCGCCCTCCGCCGTATATGCGCATATAAGGCGGTCTATCAGCTTTTGCTCATCGTCGCTGAAGCCATGGTCGTTTACTTCCTTTGTGACGATGCCTATATCTTTCTGAGACTGCCTGTATTCTTCGTTATTCAATATGAAAGTGTCCAGCCGCTCATTTATGATGTGTTCCGTAAATATGTTAAAAATACCTGAATCCATAAGTGCTCCCTCTGTATTATATTATAGCCTGATAAACGCCTTAATATGTAATTTGATGTCAAATTTTAAATTTTGTATTGACAAAATTATCGTATAGGTATATTCTATAGCAGACAATTGTTTTGAAAGTCAAAATATTTGAAAGTCAAATTAATCATCAATCGAAAGGAAGGAAAGCACAATGTTAGAAAGAGTAAAGGAAATCATCGAGGAGCAGTTAAACCTTGACGGAGTGGAGATCACAGAGGAGACACGTTTTAAAGAGGATTTGGAGGCAGACTCTCTTGACCTTTTTGAACTTGTAATGGCATTCGAGGAGGAATACGGTGTAGAGATCCCTTCGGAGGATTTGGAACAGATCACTACAGTAGGTTCGATAATTGAATATATGAAGTCAAAGGGTGTAGAGGCATAATCAAAAGGGAACATACAGCGATATGAAGACGAGAGTTACGGATATTTTAGGAATTGAATACCCAATCATTCAGGGCGGAATGGCGTGGGTGGCTGAACATACCCTCGCCGCTGCCGTGTCAGATGCGGGAGGATTGGGTATAATAGGCGCCGGAGGCGCGCCTGCCGAATTTGTAAGAGAGCAGATAAGAAAGGTAAAAGAGGCTACAGATAAGCCGTTCGGCGTGAACATAATGCTTATGAACCCGGAGGCGGATGCCATTGCACAGGCAGTTGTTGACGAGGGTGTCAAAGTAGTCACCACAGGCGCGGGCAATCCCGCAAAATATATGGTAATGTGGAAAGAAGCGGGTGTAAAAGTCATTCCCGTGATTGCGAGCGTGGCTATGGCAAAACTTATGGAAAGAGGCGGTGCGGACGCCGTAGTCGCTGAAGGAATGGAGAGCGGCGGACATATAGGCTCAACCACCACGATGGCGCTTGTGCCGCAGGTGGTCGATGCCGTGCAGATACCCGTGATCGCGGCAGGCGGAATAGCGGACGGCAGAGGATTAGCAGCCTCATTTATGCTGGGAGCCGAAGCCGTTCAGATGGGTACGCGTTTTGTCGTGGCAAAAGAGTCGGTCGTACATCAGAAATATAAGGATATGCTGATAAAGGCAAAAGATATAGACTCAGTAGTCACAGGCATGTCCACGGGTCATCCGGTAAGGAGCATACGGAACAAAATGACAAAAGAATATCTGCGGCTTGAAAAAGAAGGCGCAGATTTTATGGAGCTTGAAAAACTTACCCTCGGTTCTCTGAAAAAAGCAGTGGTTGAGGGCGATGTGGTAAACGGTACTGTTATGGCAGGACAGATAGCAGGACTTGTGAAAAGCGAGCAGACATGTGAAGAGATAATAAAAGAGATCATGGAACAGGCACAAAAGCTGCTTAAATGATTTCAGGCAGAAATGAGGAGAATATGGGCAAAACAGCATTTATCTTTCCCGGGCAGGGCGCGCAGTACGTCGGAATGGGAAAGGATTTTTATGATACATATGAGGAAGCAAGAGCTGTATACAAGCTTGCGGGAGAGGTTACGGGACTTGATATGGAAGAGCTGTGTTTTACTGAAAATGACAGGCTCAATGTCACGGAATATACGCAGATAGCGATGCTTGCCACAGAGACAGCGCTCTTAAAGGTACTTGAGTCAAAAGGTAAAAAGGCGGATGTCGCAGCAGGGCTCAGCCTTGGCGAGTACGGTGCTCTGGCAGCCGCAGATGTGATGGCGTTAAAAGACTTATTCCATCTGATAAGAAAACGCGGTATTTATATGCAGGAGGCATATCCCACGGGAGGTGCTATGAGCGCGGTACTGGGACTGGACAGTGATAAGATTTTGGAAATCTGTGATCAGACCGACGGAATAGTTACGATAGCAAATTATAACTGCCCGGGACAGATAGTCATAACGGGCGAGGAGAACGCTGTGTCAAAGGCATCGGAAGCATTATGCGCAGCGGGCGCAAAAAGATGTGTTCCGTTAAAGGTAAGCGGACCTTTCCATTCAGCACTTTTAAAGGACGCGGGAAAAAAGCTGCGTGTGGAACTTGACAAAGTGGAAGTGAAAGATCCGGCTATTCCATACGTGTGCAATGTAAATGCAGACTATGTGACAGATGCGTCAGAAATCAGGGAACTGCTTGAAAAACAGGTTTCAAGTTCCGTATGCTGGCAGCAGAGTGTTGAAAAAATGATAGCGGACGGTGTAGATACATTTGTTGAGATAGGACCCGGCAAGACACTTAGCGGATTTATGAGAAAGATAAATAAGGATGTTAAGTGTGTTAATATGGATAAGCTTGCGGATTTAGACAATGTACTGCAGATTTTGCCATAGTATGAATGGAGGAAATATAAATGTTGTCGGATAAAGTTGCTATTGTCACGGGAGCAGCCAGAGGCATAGGGCGCGCTATAGCGCTTACACTTGCGGACAACGGCGCGTCAGTGATCGTAAATTATAACGGATCCGAGGAAGCGGCGAGGGAAGTAGTGTCGCAGATAACGGCAAAAGGCGGCATTGCCGAAGCGATGCAGTGTAATGTTTCGGATTTTGCCGCAAGCGGTGAATTTGTAAAGCAGGTACTCGATAAGTACAGAAAAGTTGACATCCTTGTCAACAATGCAGGCATCACAAGAGATAATCTCATAATGAGAATGACGGAAGAAGAGTATGACGCAGTCCTTGACACGAACTTAAAAGGTGCTTTCAATATGATAAGGCATTTGTCGCGCAGTTTTATAAAACAAAGAAGCGGGAAGATAATAAATATCTCATCGGCAAGCGGTGTACTCGGCAACGCAGGGCAGTCAAATTATTCTGCGTCAAAGGCAGGACTTATCGGACTTACAAAAAGTGTTGCAAGGGAGCTTGCAAGCCGTGGGATAAACGTAAACGCAGTGGCTCCCGGCTTTATAGACACTGACATGACAAAGGCGCTTTCTGATGATGCGAAAAAGTTGCTTAACAGTTCGATTCCCATGGGAAAAATCGGGACTCCTTCGGATGTGGCAAGTCTTGTGGCGTTTTTGGCGGGAGATGGAGCTTCTTACATTACGGGACAGGTGATAAGCGTTGACGGCGGTCTGGCTATATAAAATATATTCATATTGCAGAGAGGAAAAGACATGAAGAGAAGAGTAGTAGTAACAGGTATGGGTGCGATCACTCCTATCGGAAACAGTGTTGATGAATTTTGGGCAGGAGTTAAAGAAGGCAGGATCGGATTTGACAAAATCAGCTATTTTGACGTTACCGATTATAAATGTAAACTGGCGGCGCAGGTAAAAGACTTTAAAGCAGATGACTTTATGGACAAAAAAGCGGCGCGCAGAATGGAACAGTTCTGTCAGTATGCGGTTGCGGCGGCAAAAGAGGCGATTGAGGATTCGGGTCTTGATATGGAAAAAGAGGATGCATACAGGGTAGGATGTTCTATAGGCAATGGTATCGGAAGTTTGCAGGCTATGGAGAGGGAATACACAAGACTTGTGGAAAAAGGCCCTTCGCGCGTTGCCCCCCTCTTTGTTCCGATGGTAATATCTAATATGGCGGCGGGAAACGTGAGTATCGCTTATAATCTCAAAGGCAAAAGTATAAATGTGGTAACGGCATGCGCGACAGGTACAAATTCTATCGGAGAAGCCTACAGGACAATTCAGTATGGCGATGCGGATGTGATGGTTGCTGGCGGCACAGAGGCATCGATCACGCCGCTTGGAATAGCGGGATTTGCATCACTTACGGCGCTTTCAACGTCTGAGGATCCGACACGCTGCTCAATACCGTTTGATAAGGACAGGAACGGTTTTGTTATGGGTGAAGGTTCGGCGGTAGTAGTGTTGGAAGAGCTTGAGCATGCGAAAGCCCGCGGCGCTAAGATATATGCCGAAGTGGCAGGATATGGCTGCTCTTCGGACGCATATCATATCACATCACCCGCCGAGGACGGTGCGGGTGCGGCTCGTGCAATGACAAATGCCGTAAATGATGCCGGCATCTCAACAGATGATATCACATATATCAATGCGCACGGTACGAGTACGCATCATAATGATCTTTTTGAGACAAGGGCTATAAAGCTTGCTTTTGGCGCTCATGCAAAGGATATAAAGATAAATTCCACCAAGTCGATGATAGGGCATCTTTTGGGCGCGGCAGGTGCCGTGGAGTTTGTGACATGCATCAAGGAACTTCAGGAAGGTTTTATCCATAAAACGGTAGGACTGCGGGAGAGTGAAGAAGAACTTGACCTTAATTACTGCAGGGAAAGCTATAACGAAGATATCACATATGCTCTCAGTAATTCACTCGGATTTGGCGGACACAATGCAAGCATTCTGATAAAGAAATATGCAGAGGCATAGAAAACAAGGAAGGTGACACAAATGTCAGTTTATACGGCAAAGGAAATAATGGAGATAATTCCGCACAGACACCCCTTTATGCTGATAGATACCATAGAGGAACTTGACGAGGGTAAAAGAGCGCTCGGCAAGAAATGCGTAAGCTTTAATGAGCCGTATTTTGCGGGACATTTTCCGCAAAATCCCGTTATGCCCGGCGTACTTATAATAGAAGCTCTGGCTCAGGTAGGGGCAGTAGCGATATTAGGGCAGCCGGAGTGGAAAGGCAAAACGGCATATTTCGTAGGCATTGACAAGGCGCGTTTTAAGCAGAAAGTGCTTCCGGGCGATGTACTTATGCTTGAAACAAAAATAATCAAGGTAAAAGGACCGATAGGAGTAGGCGAGGCGACAGCGACAGTAAACGGCAAGCCGGTATGTAAGGCTGAACTTACTTTCGCAGTCGGAGATTAACGGTGCTTTTCAACTTATCAGCGCTGTAAACAGAACGGGGGAAATTGTAATGGATAAGAAGCAGTCGGTCAAAGCAGGAAGACAGTTTCCGAATTTATATAATAAATTGGAGGAAAAGCTGAGAAACAGGACATCTGAGCCTGCAAAAGACAATAAATCATATGAGCAGGCGGCAGAGGATAAAAGTCTTGTGAAATGTCCGAAATGCGGCAAGATGCTCGAACGCGGCAGAGTAGTAAAGAAAAGATATGAGTGCTATGAGTGCGGCGCGTATTTCAGAGTGAAGACCAAAAACCGTATTCGTATGGTCGCAGACTATAACACATTTGAGCCATGGTTCGAGGATATGGAAGTAAGTAATCCCCTTGATTATGAAGGCTATGAGGATAAGCTTGCGGCGGCAAGAGAAAAAACGGGTCTGAACGAAGCGGTCACAGTCGGACGCTGCAAGGTATTTGGCGAGGATATTGTCCTAGGCGTGTGCGATTCGCGATTTCTCATGGCAAGCATGGGTCATGTGGTGGGTGAGAAAATCACAAGGGCGATCGAGCAGGCTACAAAGCTGCGGCTTCCGGTGTTTATGTTCTGCTGTTCAGGCGGCGCGAGGATGCAGGAGGGCATAGTTTCGCTCATGCAGATGGCAAAAACTTCTGCGGCGATCAAAAAGCACGGTGACGCAGGGCTTTTATACAGTACGATCCTTACAGATCCCACTACAGGCGGCGTTACCGCAAGCTTTGCAATGCTCGGCGATGTTATAATGGCTGAGCCGGGTGCACTTATAGGTTTTGCAGGACCCCGCGTTATAAAACAGACGATCGGACAGGAACTGCCGGAAGGATTTCAGACGGCGGAATTTCTTGTTGAGCATGGTTTTGTTGACGGCATAGTGCGCAGAGAAAATCTCAAAAAGACAATATATTTTCTGATAAAGTCGCATAAATGCGGCGGGAAAAAGACATACGCGGATTTCAGCGAAAATAAGGACTCTCATTTTGAACTCAGTGAAGAGGTCAAAGAGCACAGCTGGCATTCAGGCACGCGCAGCGCATGGGATAAGGTTATGGCAGTGCGCCGTGTAGAGCGTCCTGCTGCTACCGATTATATGAAGTATATATTTGACGTGTTCGTGGAGGCACACGGCGACAGAGGCTTTAGCGACGACAGAGCGGTAGTCGGCGGCATAGCGTTTCTTGACGGGCAGCCTGTGACCGTCATTGCCGATATAAAGGGCAAGGATATTAAAGAGTGTCAGGAGCGCAACTTCGGCATGCCGCTGCCGGAAGGTTACAGAAAAGCCCTGCGCCTTATGAAGCAGGCGGAAAAATTCAACCGCCCTATCATAAGCTTTGTAAATACATCGGGCGCATTCTGCGGCATAGAGGCGGAGGAACGCGGACAGGGCGAGGCAATCGCGCGAAATCTGCTTGAGATGTCAGGTCTAAAAGTTCCCGTACTCTGCATACTGATAGGCGAGGGCGGCAGCGGCGGTGCGCTTGCGACAGCGGTAGGCAACGAGGTGTGGATGATGGAAAACGCTACGTATTCTATTCTCTCGCCCGAGGGCTTTGCGTCAATTCTCTGGAAGGACTCCAACAGGGCAAAGGAGGCAAGTGAGGTCATGAACATCACGGCACAGGATTTAAAGCGCCTTGGCGTGATAGAGCGCATAGTGCCTGAATTTGGCGGCGCGGACAAAAAGACCACGGAAGCAATCGCAGGCTATATGAAGGAGCACATAAAGGAGTTTCTTGCCAAATATGACGACAGGAGCGGCGAGGATATAGCGGCAGAGCGCTATGACAGGTTCAGGGCGTTTTGAGGAAACAAAAATAAATGAAAGTAAACGGATTAAAAATAGGTGAGCTTTATGCCCGTGTCCCTGTTATTCAGGGAGGAATGGGCGTAGGCGTGAGCCTGTCAGGACTTGCGGGAGCAGTCGCGGCGGCAGGCGGCATAGGCGTAATATCAGCCGCACAGATAGGATGGCGTGAGCCCGATTTTGACGACAACCCTATAGAGTGCAATATAAGGGCAATAGGAAAAGAAATCGCACGCGCAAGGCAGCTTGCGGCGGGCGGCATAATCGGGATAAATATTATGGTAGCCACAAACGGCTATGAAGCTTATGTGAAAGCGGCAGTCGATGCCGGCGTAGACTTGATTATTTCAGGCGCGGGACTTCCGATGACTCTTCCGGCGTTTTCCGGCAGCGTCAAAATCGCACCGATAGTTTCAAGCAGAAAATCTCTGAGTGTCATAGCGAAATACTGGGACAAAAAATATTCAAGAAAGCCCGATTTGGTAGTAATAGAAGGTCCGGAGGCGGGAGGACACCTCGGCTTTAGCAGAGAAGACATCGCAGCCTATACGGACACGCGTGAAAAAAACTATGATGCTGAGATAAGGCAGATAATAGAGCTTGCGGATGAACTTGGCGTTCCTGCAGTAGTGGCAGGCGGCGTATATACCCGCGGCGATATGGAGCACTGCTTTGAGCTCGGCGCAAAGGGTGTACAGATGGCGACGCGCTTTGTCACGACAAAGGAATGCGACGCGTCTGATGCATACAAGCAGGCGTATATAAATGCCAAAAAGGAAGATATAATCATAGTGAAAAGTCCCGTAGGCATGCCGGGGCGCGCCATACGCAACAGCTTTATCGAAAAAGCTGAGAGAGGCGAGTGCCCTGTCAAAAGGTGCAGAAGATGTCTTACAGCCTGCAAGCCCGCGACAACGCCTTATTGCATAACAGACGCACTTGTAAATGCCGTGGAGGGCAGATTGGATGAAGGACTTATTTTTTGCGGCAGTAATGCCTTCAGAGCGGACAGAATAGAAACAGTGGCGGAAATAATGGAGGAGTTTTCATAATGACAGTTAAAATCAGCGGCACAGGAAGCGCGCTGCCTGAAAAAACAGTTACTAATTTTGACATGGCTAAGCTTGTCGATACCTCTGATGAATGGATCCGTGAAAGGACAGGAATAGCGGAGCGCAGAATTTCAACAAAGGACACAGTATCAACGCTTGCGGCAAAGGCTTGTCAGGCTGCGCTCGAAAACGCGGGAGCTTCGGCAGAGGAGGTAGAGCTGATAATCGTAGCGACCTGTTCGCCAGAGCTTCTGCTTCCATGCTGCGCATGTCAGGTGCAGAGCGTAATAGGCGCGCCGCATGCAGTTGCATTTGACATAAACGCCGCATGTTCGGGGTTTTTATTTGCACTTAATACAGCCTATGCCTATATGAATACAGGATTATACAAAAATGCGCTGATCGTCGGCAGCGAAGTGCTTTCAAAGCTTGTGGACTGGAGTGACCGCTCTACCTGCGTGCTTTTCGGCGACGGAGCGGGAGCGGCGTATATTCAGACGGTAAAGGACGAGGAGGCGCTGTGCGAAAATGGCAGACATTCCGGTATAGAAAGCATAGTGCAGGGCTCGGACGGCTCAAAGGGGATGGTGCTCTCATGCGGCGAGCGCGGCGTTTCCAATCCGTTTGCCAACGACAGTGAGCAGCCGTCAAAATATATACATATGGACGGACAGGAGGTATACAAATTTGCCACAAGGCAGGTGCCTGCATGTATAAGCGAGGCGCTTAACAAGGCGGGGATTGGCGTTGACGACGTGGACAAATTTGTGCTTCATCAGGCAAATGTAAGAATAATAGAGTCAGTGGCAAAGCGCCTGAAAGCGGACATTTCCAAGTTTCCGATGAATTTGGACAGGGTAGGGAATATGTCGTCAGCAACTATTCCGGTGCTGCTTGACGAGTTGAACAGAAGCGGTCAGCTAAAGCGCGGCGACAGGCTTGTGCTGTCAGGCTTTGGCGCAGGGCTGACTTATGGCGCGAGCGTGATTGTTTGGTAAAAAACATTAAGAAACACTAAGACGGCGTTTTTCATGGGTGTTGGCTAATAAGAAAGAGGGAGGTGACGGATGTGCACAGGAGCGAGAACAGGGCTTTAAACAATATGATTGTAAAGCTGTTCAACAACATAATGGATATCGAGGAAAAGGCGATAATCACAAGTGAGTTTAAGGATATCACAAACAACGATATGCACATTATGGACGCAATTGGAATTGATGAGCCGCAGAGCATGTCCGCCATAGCCAAAAAGCTCTCCGTGACAGTAGGCACGCTTACCACGAATATGAACAGCCTTGAGGATAAAGGCTATATAATAAGAGAACGCAGTAAAAATGACAAACGTGTTGTTTTGACACGCCTGACTGATAAGGGCAAAAAAGCCTTTTACCACCACAGGAATTTTCATCAGAATATGATAAAGGCAATACTTAGAGACATGGAGGAAGAGGAGCTAAAAGCGATGATAAAAGGACTTCTTAACCTGAGCGACTTTCTTGAAGAGATGGAGAAAAAAGGGCAGTTTTAAGTCTGCAGCCCCTTAAGCATCCTCTTATTCTCATACATTAACTCGTCCGCTTCGTCTATAGCTTCGCTAAGGCTTTTATTTCCCCTGATCATGGTAAACCCATGAGCAATCTGGAGCTTAAATCCCAAATCGGGATTTTTATTTTGTCTTTCACAATATGCGTTAAGGCGCTTTATCCCTTCTTCATACACATTCTCAGGGTCAAGGCAGTTTATTACGGCAAGGAACTCATCGCCGCCCATTCTGTACAGATCGGTATTTTCCGTAAATGATTCGCGAAGACCGTCCGCGACAGCCATTATCATCTGATCGCCCTTTTCATGTCCGAGAGTATCATTAACTTTTTTCAGATTGTTTACGTCAAACTGTATGATCCCAAGCGGAGAAAAACTGTCTATCATATGGTTGTAGTCGGATGTATGCTCGGCATATGCGGTACGGTTCAAAAGCTTTGTCATATGATCCGTGAGTGCCATGTCATGCATCATATTCGCCTTTAAGCCCATTGAGAATGTCTCAGCAGCCTGTCCAAGCTGGCATATGATAAGGTCAGATAAAAAGCATACTATCGCAATGCGCGTATATGTGGAATAATCGCCGTAGCTTCCGCTGCGGTACTTGGCAAGGGACATTATAAGGCTTATGACAAGCACGATGAGCAGCGTATATATAAACATATTGTTTGAATGCCTGTTATCCGACGTATAACTTAGCACAAGCAATATCAGTATAGGGACAAGCAGTGCGAGCAGTATATGCGTAAAAGTAAGCGAATAATGAAACTCCGCGATACCCGTGATATGCAGAATGGTCACTGTGATAAGATTTATGCAGCACACCATGCTGTAAATCTGCGCAACCATGTTCATTTTACCTTTAAGTCTGTGGACTGCGAGCATGCCAAATGACATAGGTATCGCGGCTAGAGCCAGATATCCTATCAGATGCACTACTTCCGAATATCCGTAAAAATACTGCCACATCAGCGATTCGGCACTGCACCATGTCGCTGTGAAAAATGTCGCCACACCAAGATAGAGCAGATCTTTTCCCATAGCAAAACGCTTATTAAGATAGACATAAAGCAGCATAAGTATAACCCCGAAGATCATTAAAAAAGCGCTTACGATAAACCCGGGTACACGCATTGATGTGACTATGCGCGTTATGTTGCGGGCATGCCCGATATAGATATTATCTATTACACCTTTTGAGTTGTGAAAACTCGGCGTGACCTCAAGGCATATGAGGACAGGCTTGTTTGACGCGTCAATGGCGATATTGTGCCAGCGGCTTCCCGGGGACACGCCGTACATAAGCGGCATATCCATGTCGTCCGCGTAAGAAAGATGCCCGTTGATGTAAATGTTGACAAAACAGTTGCGGCAGCGGAAAACAAGCTCCGTATCCATATCGTTTACCATTGTGCTGTAAAAGACGCGCTGGGGCACGATATCTCCATTTGATGATATGAAACTGTCAAGGGCGAAAGGTTCTCCGTTGCTGTCAGTCCATGCATCGGTAAGGTCAGTGGCGGTTATGCCGCCTGATGTATATGTGCGGAATACGATTCCTATTAAAGAAACTGCTATTATAAGGCAGATTGAAAATGGCACTAAAGAACAGCCTATAAAGTTCAATGCTTTCTTACACTTTGCATTCATTTAAGATCAAATCCTCCGTATTGCAAAATAGTACTGGAATACTCTCAATTAATATGATAAAATATATTCACGGATATTCCAATTACTGAACATATTTTTGCATAGATTTGTACAAAAAATATCATATAAATATAATGAAACAAAAGCACATTGCGTAATGAGTGTGCAACAGTGTGCATTTCGGAGGTCAGTATGGCGTTATCGTTAGAAGAACTTGATGGACTTATAACTGTAAATATGGGTGATTTCAAACTTGGCAAAGGTACGCAGAAACTTATAACGAGAGATTTGGGTTCATGCGTTGCGATTGCGATGCGCGATCCGCAGACGGGAGTCGGCGGGCTGCTCCACATCATGCTTCCACAGTATAATGAGTATATCGCGGATAAAGTTCCAAATTTTGCAAAATATGCCGACACAGGCATAGACGAACTTGTCAAAAAGCTTGTGATGCAGGGAGCCAAGCGTGAGCGCCTTGTCGTGAAGATAGCGGGTGCCGCACATATGGTAAAGACCCTTGGCGTCAGTGAGAGCATGGACATTTCTTCAAGAAATCTTGAAGCAGTCAGGAAAAAGCTTATGCAGATGCACATTCCCGTCCTTGCGGCTGAGGTAGGCGATTATTTCCCGAGAACAGTAGTTTTTGAACCTGGGAGCGGCGTATTCAGAGTGCTTACCGCGGGTAAGGCTGACAGGATGCTGTAAGGAGACGGATGTTATGATGGATGAGATGAATGAAATGGAGCTTTTGGAGCAGAACATAATCAACAGCTACAATAAGATATTGAGATCGCTTCTTGAAGAAGGCGATATGGATACATTGGAAAAGGTCATTAAAGATGACGGATACCGAAAAGAGATTATGAATTTAAAAAGAGGCAGGTAAAATCTGCCTCTATCTTTTTAATAAGGCAAGTGCAAGCTTACGGCGGTGTCTGCGGCATAGGCTTGCAAATTTGTTGTAAAACCAGAAAGATTCGACAAGCACATGGTTAAAAATTCCTATCCTGCTCTTGACAGTGCCATGATAATAGGTACCGCCATAGCTTATGCTGCGCTTTGCCTTAACACAGCTTATCAGATCGCTTTCAGTGCGTATATTATCGGGAAGCTCTGTATATGCCGTGCCGACACACTCGGCATGGTGGGAATCACTTCCACCGAACATAGGCAGGTCATACTCAAGTGCAAGTTTTCTTGCCTTGGCGTTAGCCTCGGGAGCTTCACATGAGTTGAATGCCTCCACAAAATCGAAACCGTTCATTATATCGGGATGCTTTTTGTACAGCCGTGTGCGTGTTATGCTGAGGTGGCGCTCGCCGCATGGATGTGCGGGACCGAGAATGCCGCCATGCCTATGTACAATGTCCTGAAGTATTTTTACGGGAAGCCCGCGGCATTCCAATATTAAAAGCTTTACGTCCGTAGGCATAATAACGAGGATATGCCCCGCGTCTATGGTATCATATTCAATTCCTTTTAAAACTGTAAAATCGTCGGAGCCATTCCTTAAAGAGTCGCGGTATCTGCGAAAACCATTGTAAGAATCGTGGTCAGTCACCAGCATGCCTCCATAACCGTTATCTTCCAAGAGCCGGATATAATCGTTTATGGGGATCTTGCCGTCAATGGAACCTTCCTGCGTATGACAGTGCATATCAAATTTCATAAGGAAATTTCCTCCTCTCAATGCTATAATTCTACAGCAAAAACAAATAATACGCAAATATCATTTTATGGAATTTTTAGAAAAAAATCAACAAAAAAAACACATTTTGATTGGCATATGTTTGCGTATACTTGTCAACACTGTGTAAAATAGACAATAATCTGCAAAAAAAATGAATTTTTGTGTTATATATAGCCAAATTGCGGATTTTGCCTTAAATAAATTTTAATGTTTTTTAAACGTTTTAAAAGTTGACACGAAAAAAAGCATATCCTATAATAATGTATTCATAGGGGAATTTTTATAAACATGGAGGAATAAAGTTATGAAAAAGAAAGTAGCAGAGCTTATCAGTGAATACCGCTCGCTTGTGATAATGGTGGTATATGCTGTGTTTTATCTGACGGCATTCTTTTATCTGGAGCAAAGACACGTACAGTACCATGTGATCAATTTTAAGATCGATGAGTATATACCGTTTTGCGAGATATTCATAGTGCCGTATATTATGTGGTTCGGCTATGTTGCATTTACAGTTGTGCTGATGTGCGTCAAGGATAAAGATGAGGCGGATAAGCTTGTCAGGTTCCTTATCGCGGGTATGACAATATTTATAGTGATCTCCGCTGTGTTCCCGAACGGACATCATCTTCGTCCGACAGTATTTGAACGGGAAAATATATTTACGGATCTGATACGCCGGCTGTATATGTCAGATACGCCGACTAACGTGCTTCCGAGCATACACGTGTATAATTCGATTGCCATTATGATAGCCGTATCACGCAGCAGGCTGTTTGCGGACCATAGAATAATAAGGTGCGCAATGATTGCGCTTGGCGTCTGCATCATATGTTCCACGGTGCTTATCAAGCAGCATTCCATGCTTGATGTGTTCGTGGCATTTATCCTGTCGGCGGTTATGTATTCGGTATGTTACAAAAAAGAAGCTGTCCGCGAAAAACGCAGTGTTTTCGGACGATAATAAGACAATAAAAAGGAGCCTTGCAAGGCTCCTTTAAATATTGCTGTCGATAAAGTCAAAAACATTTTTATAGTATGTTTCCAAATCGTAAAATACGCTGCAGCAATGTTCCGCATTTTCCACTGTATATTTGGCTTTAGGGGCACTGCATGCTTCAAAAAGCGGTTCAAGCATTGAAAACGGTACAAAACCGTCGCCTGTTCCATGTATGAACAGAGTCGGAGTATGCGACTTGGCGACCTGCTTCAAGGCTGACGCTTCGCGAAGACTATAATCAGCTACATGGCGCGATATCAGTGAAGCGGTGCTGAGAAAAGGAAAGGCGGGCAGACCGAAACGCGCGCCAAGCTCCGAGCCGAATATATCATGTACGGATGTATATCCCGAATCCTCTATGATAACCCGGACATTGGGCGGAAGCTCTTCTTCGCCTGATACCATCATCACAGCAGCGGCTCCCATCGATTCGCCATGAAGCACTATTTGGGCGTCGGCATCGAGTGAGAGAAGGTAGTTTATCCAGCCAAGTATATCTTTGCGGTCAAGCCACCCCATGCCTATGCAGTCGCCTTCGCTTTTGCCGCATCCGCGCAGATCGGGAAGCAGTACATTATAGCCTTTCTGCCAGTAATGATAAGCATAGTGGTACATTGAAGATGAGTCGTTTTTGTATCCATGTACAAGGACGACATAGCGTCTGCTTTTGGGTTCCTGAATAAACAAAGACGCTTTGAGCAGAATACCGTCGAATGAGTTTATCGTTATATATGAGCAGGAAACTGACTTGTACCATGTTTCTCCCATAGCACGCTCAAGGTCATGTGCTGCGCGTGCGGATGCGCTCTTGATATAATATTCTTCTTCCTCTTTCTTTTCACTTTTTTTCGATTTTACTTTCCTGTTGCTGCTTGAGCTGTTTCTCATAAGCGCGTACTTTAAGAAATAGCGGCTTAAAAGTATATCGCCTGCCACGGCAGCTGTTGTAAAAATGCCAAGTCCTGCGAATAAATTTCTTTTTTTCATGCGGTGCGACCTCCTTTTCATCTATTTTACCATTTATTGGTGACATAAGCAAAATAATTTACATTAAATTGAGTTGTTGTACTTTGGACGATTTTAGTATAATATAATAGATAGTGATATTATAGGTCATTTTGTTTTTTGATATAGCGGTTATTTTAGAGAGGAAACTTTATGAAAAAGAAGATTTTTGCAGTATTTCTTGCCGCGCTTATGGCGCTGCAGCTTACAGGATGCGGCGGCAAAGCGCATATGACAAATACGGATACCGAAGAGAACAGCGATATCGGGTCATCGGAAAAGTCGGCGGACGCTTCCGACGGTGAAGAGACTGAGGAAATACGTTATCAGGACGATTATTATGAGTATGTGAATCAAAATCTGTTGGAAAAAATAGAATTGTCGGCGACTGATGCACATTGGGACTGGTTTGGAGAGCTGAGTGCTGTCGTCAGCGACGAGATGTCGGATATAATAAAAGATATTGTAAATGATGAAGCGGTATACCAAAAAGGCAGCAGCGAACAGAAAATAAAGGATCTGTACGAGTGCATCTCAAACACCGAAAACAGAAACAATACAGGACTTGGTCCGTTAAAACCGTATATGGACGGAATAAGGAATGCAGAGACGATCGACGAGTATGTCAATGCACTTGCAAAGCTCAGCGGGGACTATGGTTTCAGCAGCATTGTCGGCGGCTATACCGTGATGCAGGACAGGGCGGATTCAGGCAGGTACGCTGTTTACCTGATGTATGCGGACACCCTCATCGGAAAAGAATATATAGAAGGCGCAGGCACACAGGAGTATGTAAACCTTTATCTGGACTACATAAACGACATGCTGACCGAGTTTGGAATGAACAAGGCAGACGCGCAGAAAGGAACAGAGTCAATAGAAACGCTGCTGCGGAGCATATGCGAGTCGTCGCTTGCGACAGAACAGCTTTACGACCCTGAACTGACATATAACGTTTTTGACAAGGATGAACTTAAACAGCTTTACACTAACGTTGATGTTGACAGTATGCTGAAAACTTTAAGGATCGATGGTCAGGATAAGTACGTCGTCATGGATGTCGGGCAGGCAAAAAAGATAAATTCCCTGCTTGTAGACGAAAACCTGCAGGCGTTAAAGGACTACTCAACATTCGTGCTCTTAAATGATGTTGCGGAATACACCACGGAAGAATACGCGGGACTTAAAGAAGATATGGATAACGCGCTTTACGGTATCACTCAGAAATGGGATGATGAGACAAAGCATATGCGCCTTACTCAGGATCTTCTTCCGTGGGATTTCGGAGAGATGTATGTAAGAGAACATTTTTCGCAGGAAGACAAAGAGAATGTCGAACAGATGATAGGTCTGATACTCGACGAGTATGAAAAAATAATCATGCGTCAGGAGTGGCTTAGCGACGATACCAAGAAAAAGGCTGTGCGCAAGCTGGAGACTATGCAGATTAAAATAGGCTATCCCGACGAATGGCCGCCGCAGAAAGATATGATGCAGATAGTACCTGTTTCGGAGGGCGGAAGTTTGCTATCAAATCTGCTGACCAGTATGCAGGTATCTATAGAAGACAGCCTGAACAGGATAGAAATACCTGTTGACAAAAGCGAGTGGGAGGCGCCCCCTCAGGAGATAAACGCATATTATTCGCCGCAGAACAACGAGATAGTATTTCCGGCGGCTATCCTGCAGGCGCCGTTCTATGACAGCGGCAGGAGCGACGCGGCAAACCTTGGAGGCATAGGTTATATAATCGCTCATGAAGTAAGCCATGCGTTTGACTCAAGCGGTTCGCTGTATGATGAATACGGCAACTACAATATATGGTGGACAGATGAGGAAAGAGCAGAATATGAACGCCTTTCGCAGTCGATAGTCGATTACTATAACGGTTATGAAATGATGGGCGTGCCTGTAAACGGAGAACTGACGCTTATGGAAAACATTGCGGATCTCGGGGCAGTGACGTGCATAACCGATATTATAGGCGACGACAAGGAGGCGCTTGACGCCGCGTTCGGACAGATGGCGTACAACTGGGCGAGTGAAGATACGGCAAGTTATATGATGTATCTGCTTAATACCGATACGCATTCGCCGAACAAGATCAGGGTGAATGCCGTGCTCAGTTCATGCGACGCGTTTTACGAGATATATGATATAGATGAAAACGACGGAATGTACGTCGCCCCTCAGGAGCGCGTAGGTATCTGGAGATAGGAGGTTATTATGAAAAAATCGGTTACAAAGGCAGCCGCGGCTGTATTGGCAGCAGTTATCCTGATCACAGGCGCGGCTTTAGGTGCGAAAAACACAGTTATCGTGTCAAAAGCGGCAGAGAACTTTACCGTGGAGGCTAAAAATGCCGTGCTGTACAGTAATGATCAGACAAAGGTATATGAGAAACCGGATCTTAATTCAACAGTCGTGACGACGATAGCAAAAGATCTGCCCGTGAGCGTTACGGGAATTACTTCAAATGGATGGTTCAGGATATCATTAAAAGGTACATATTATGTGCCGGGGTACGGACTTGAGTCAAGGGAGACCGCGGTTTCTCAAGGTATGACGACGATAAGCAGCACCGATATAAAGAAACTGACAAAAGGAACGTTTTCATTTTATAAAAATCCTGAGCTTAGTGATTTCGACGAGGATGATGTCGAGGATATGGATGAAAACACATATATAAAATATCTTGACTCATTTCTTATGGGGTATGCCGTGATCGATGACTGCATACTTCAGGATAGCGGGGAAACGCTCAAGACTGTTTATACGCGTGAGTCAAAGTTAGATCCGCAAGTGGCAGGCATGGGTATGCAGGCGTACCTTCTTAACTACAGAAACAACTATTTCAGCAAGAGCATGACGGGACCGTTTCGAACCGAGAAAGATTTGAAACTGGCGCTCAACCGTGCGATACGTTATGACATAGAAAAGTTCGGCAGCGTATACAGGAACTCATCGATAGGCAGCAGCGAGACTAAGATAAAAGAATTTATGGAAAACCTTATTGACGAGGTAAAAGCTGAGCAGGGAGTATCATTTACATGCAAAATGGAATACGGCACATACAAAGACGAAGACGGCAATGAATCTAAAGGTTGGATAATCGAGTTTACAAAGAAAGACTAGTGGAGGCTTGATGGTGAATACAGAACACACCGTTACTGTTGACAGCAAAGGATGCTTTTACTGCAGGGCAGTAGAAAGCATGCTTAACTATAACGAAGACCAGCAGGTATGCGGGATCGGATGTCCATGCTTTGTGAAAAGCGAGGGCGGACTGTTTGTGTGCAGGTATGAGGACGAGGATGATCCGCCTGATTTTCCCCATGTGGCAGGGCTTGATGAACAGCTTTATAAAGCGTATTCATATGCGGCACGTGCACATAAAGGTCAGGTCAGGAAAGGAACGAAGATCCCTTATTTCAGCCATATAATAACTACTATGAATTACGCTATGGAACTGACAGACAATCCCGCAGTGCTTATGGCGGCTATACTTCATGACACCGTGGAAGATACCCCCGTGACTATTGATGAAATACGCCATGAGTTCGGGAAAAGAGTGGCTTTTCTTGTGGAAGCGGAAACAGAGGACAAGCGCCACGATAAACCGGCATGCGAAACATGGGAAATACGCAAGCAGGAGACAATAGAGCATCTTAAAGACATGCCAAGAGACGTCAAGATCATAGCTCTAGCCGATAAAACAGCAAACGCCGAGTCGCTTGCGCGCGAATACAGACTTGTGGGCGACAAGCTCTGGGAAAAATTTAACCAGACGGACAAGCAGATGCAGGAATGGTATTTCAGAAAATGCGCCGAAGCACTTGAGGAATTTTCAGATACGAGCGTGATGAAAACATACATATCGTTTATAGAGGAATTGTTCGGGTAAATAAAATAAGAAGAAAGGTGAGCGGATGTCGGAAACAACAGTTGTCTTAAAAAAAGGCGAGGGCAGAAGCCTTAAGGCGGGCGGTCCGTGGATCTATGACAATGAGATAGAAAGCATAACGGGAACATTCAAAAACGGCGATATTGCCGTGATAAAAGATTTTGACGGATATGTTCTTGGAAAAGGCTTCATTAATCAAAACTCAAAAATACGCGTGCGCATGATGACCCGCGACAAGGAACAGGACATTGACAGGGATTTTTTGGAAAAACGCGTAAGAGCGGCATGGGAATACCGCAAAAAGACTGTTGACACATCAAGCTGCCGCATCATATTCGGTGAAGCGGATTTCCTGCCGGGGCTTGTGATAGATAAGTTCAGCGACGTATTAGTCGTAGAGTCGCTTGCTCTTGGCATAGACAGGATGAAAAACGACATAACAGATATATTAAAAAAAGTGCTTGCCGAGGACGGCATAAATATACGAGGCGTATATGAGAGAAGCGATGCTAAAGTAAGGCTTCAGGAAGGAATGGAGCGCTTCAAAGGCTTTATCGGCGATGAATTTGACACGGATGTCGAGATAGTCGAGAACGGTGTCAGATATATAGTAGATGTCAGGGACGGTCAGAAGACAGGCTTTTTCCTCGACCAGAAATACAACAGGCTTGCCATACAGCGCTTATGCAAAGACGCGAAAGTGCTCGACTGTTTCACACATACAGGATCGTTTGCGCTTAACGCGGGGATAGCGGGGGCAAAGAGCGTGCTTGGCGTGGACGCGTCGGAGCTTGCGATAGACAGAGCGCGCGAAAACGCAAAGCTCAACGGACTGGAAAATACAGTTGAGTTTGTCTGCAGCGACGTGTTTGATTTCCTGCCAAAGCTTGAGGCGGCGGGGGAGCGTTTTGACGTAGTGATACTTGACCCGCCCGCTTTTGCAAAATCGCGCAATTCCGTAAAAAATGCCGTTAAAGGCTATCGTGAGATAAACATGCGGGGAATGAAGCTTGTAAATGACGGCGGCTTTCTTGCCACATGCTCATGCTCGCATTTTATGACTCAGGAGTCTTTGGCTCAGACAATAGCTCAGGCAGCGAAAAATGTTCATTGTCGTCTGCGTCAGGTGGAGTACAGGACACAGTCCGCCGACCATCCGATATTGTGGAGCGCGGACGAGTCGTATTATCTGAAATTTTATATTTTTCAGGTAATTCGGGAGAGATGATAATGAGAGAAAATGATAAGTGACGGACAAGAAGGAACAAAAAATAAAGAAAAACGCACGGACAACGGCGTGGAAATGAGGTAGCAATGGCGGATATTCAGGAATGTCCATACGTAAACAGGTGCGGCGGCTGTCACATAGGCATGGAGAGTTATGAGGAAGAGCTTGCGCACAAGCAGAAATGGATCGAAGAAAATATAGGAAAATACTGTAGGGTAAACGCGATATCGGGTATGTATTATCCGTACCACTACAGGAATAAAGTTCACGCCGTTTTCGGACATATTAAAGATGAAGCGATTGCAGGAATGTACGAAGAAGGCACACATAATATAGTTCCAATAAAAGATTGTTTCATAGAAGACAAACAGGCGGCGGCTATTATTGAAACAGCAACACATCTCATAAATTCTTTTAAGATATGGACATACAATGAGGACACGGGGCGCGGTGTGATGCGCCACATACTGATAAGAAAGGCAATGTCCACAAAGCAGATAATGGTGGTGATTGTGACAGCATGTCCTGAATTTCCCCACAAAAACAATTTTACTGATGAGCTTAGGAAGCGTCATCCCGAGATAACCACGATAGTCCAAAACATAAACGGACAGGATACGACAATGGTGTTGGGCGAGAGGAATAAGCCGCTCTATGGAGACGGTTATATAGAGGATGTGCTGTGCGGACTGCGTTTCAGGATATCGCCCAATTCATTTTATCAGATAAACTCGGCACAGACGCAGGTACTTTACAAAAAAGCGATACAGGCAGCAGCATTGACAGGTAATGAAACCATAATTGACGCATACTGCGGTATCGGCACAATAGGTATGGCTATGGCTTCAAAGGCGGACAAGGTCATCGGTGTTGAATTAAACGCTCAGGCTGTAAAGGATGCCAAGGCAAACGCAAAGCGGAACAATATAAATAATATACATTTCATTAACGCTGACGCCACTGAATATATGACACATATGTCAGAAAACGACAGACGTGCGGACGTAGTTGTCCTTGACCCGCCAAGGAGCGGCACTACGGAAGAGTTTGCAAAAGCCGCGGCACTTGTAAAACCGTCAAGAATTGTGTACATATCCTGCAATCCTGAAACACTCGGACGCGACCTTGAATATTTCAGAAAGACAGGATATAAAGCACAGGAAGCGTGGGGAGTGGATATGTTTCCGTTTACTGATAATGCAGAGGTGGTTGTTTTACTTTCCGTGGAGGCAATAATATGACAAATGAAGAAGTGAAAACACTGATTTTAAAAGCGAGATCCGGTGATAATGCGGCATGGGAAAGCCTGTATTATCATTTTGAAAAATATGTTCATTCCCGGGCATGGAATCGCTTAAAAAAACTGGATATGGCGCCCGACCGCAAAACAGATTTGGAAGAGGAATTGTATCAGGCAGGCTGGCAGGGATTTTTGTCTGCTGTCCGGGGCTATGATCCGAAACAGGGAGAATTTCTAACCTATGCCACGCATTTTATTGATGGGGAAATGACTCAGAAGATAAAATTTGCCGTAAATGCGCCCGGTTCCGCGGAAATGTCGGATGTTTTTGAGTACGCGGGAACTAAAACAATGAAAAAGCCATTTGCAGACGAGAAAGCAATCTCAGTGGCGGAGATGCCTGATATGGGAAAATACAGTGAGGCGAGGCGTACTCTTCAGATCATGGAAATTTTCCGTTTGCTTACAGACGAGGAACACAGCTTGCCAAAAGGCGAAGTAGGCAGACTTCTGCATCTTTACCGCATGGCAAAATATAAAAACGGTACGCCGCCGGAAGCGAGGAACACACTTACAAGCACACTGGATGAAATATTGGCGGAAGTAAATCCACCGGAGTATACGGGCGACAATGAGGGAGACTATCTGATCACGTATGACGGATACCGTGAGAACCGTCTGAAAGAAAGGCGAAATAAGAAAAAAGGAAAGAAAGCGGCGGATATTACAGGATTTTCTTATGTACATACATTTAGTTTTACGGAGTTGGACAATCTGATTCAGATTGTCTGTTTTTCTGATTTGTT
>CANREB010000026.1 GCA_947629525.1 uncultured Lachnospiraceae bacterium | reverse complement strand
CCATGCTTTTTGATCTCTTTGTAAAATGCCGGAAGTGTTCCGGCGTA
This sequence comes from uncultured Lachnospiraceae bacterium, assembly GCA_947629525.1. Classification (GTDB taxonomy): domain Bacteria; phylum Bacillota; class Clostridia; order Lachnospirales; family Lachnospiraceae; genus COE1. The sequence goes on along the minus strand of CANREB010000026.1, from coordinate 37,155 downwards.
ATCTGTATCAATTAGTAAATTGGCAGCGTTTCCACACAGCAGAAATGTATTTGTATTCCCATATCGAAGTTTTATCATGCGTGTTGTTCTCCCAAATTTCGATTTGTTTAATTGTTCAATATTGATATTTTACCATACCAAAATGTTTGGCAACAAGTTCTATCGTTTCCTCAACACTTCTATTTATATCCCGCTCCAGCCAAAAATAACCACTTTCCCTGATTGCCTGATAATGTTTATCATTTAAACTTTTTAGTACCTCACTGCATGTTGCCTTTGCCTTTTCAACATCAGCCGCACTATGTATGAAAGTATTAAAATCCTGATGATCCGGTCTGTTGCAATAATCATCGACCAGATCTTTTGGCTCTTTGACCATAAATACTATTCTGTCTGAAGAAGTAAGCAATTCTGCCTCTGAAAGTGTAAGATTGCCGTCACAAATAACTAATTCATTTTGCGACAATCTGATTAAGTCCATTATTACAAATTCGAGGTCTTCCCGCGTATTGCTTATCAGCCATTCTCTGTATTCTTCCACCGTTCTGCCAAAAAATTCATCCGCATCCTTAAACGACTTATTCATAGATGGTTGATATTTTACATCAGACATTCGTTGATGAACAGGAAACATCTCATCGACATCGTAAACAGGGATATGATATTTTCTCCCTAACCCTCTTGAAACCGTTGTCTTTCCTCCACAAGGTGTTCCTGCAACAAAATATACATTTTTTAAATATTCTCTAATAACATTATCTTGAAACTTCATAGGTTTTCTCCTTGATCAAATAGTTTTGTTTGCAATCACTTGTGCATGAAACTATCAATCAAAAGTTTCATGCTGTTAAATGTTACGTATTCTTAATGCAATTACCATATTTACATCCTCCTACTTCTGTTTTTGGCAGGTATCACGGTAAATTTCGCGGTTTCCATCTGCCGCTCAGATAATGCGCGGTAAACATCGCAAAAAGCAGCATGTTATGCGCGATCATACAGCCCCATGCCGAGATAAGCCCGTATCCGAGGATCTGCGTGCATATAAAAGTTCCCGCGATCCTCGCGCACCACATTCCAAGCACGTTGTATACAAACGGCGGCACCGTATTACCTACACCCTGCATTATTCCCTCGATCACAATAGGCACTCCGTAAAAAGGTTCTGATACGGCGACCATTCTGAGTACGGATGTACCTAGTGTAATTACCTGCATATCCCGTGAAAACAGGTGCATAAGCTGCGGTGCAAAACAAAAAAGCATCCCACCCGATATCACCATAAGTCCTACCTCGAGCGGAAGTATGCTCCGCGCAAGCCCGCGTAATCTGTCATCATTTTTTGCTCCCCATGCATTGCCCGACAAAGTCGCCGCTGCGGTCTGCATTCCCCAACCCGGAATATAAAAAGCTGACTCAACAGTATTAGCTATAGTGTGCGCCGCAGTCGCCGTTTCACCGAGCGAATTTATCATCGACGCAAAAAATACATATCCCAATGATGTCGCGAAGCGCTGCAGCATATTCGGAAACGCGACGCGCATACATGGCGCAAGCACCCGCATATTCGGAAAAAAGCTCTGTCCTCTCGGCGATATCTCTTTATGCCGCCAGAGCATATATGTAATAGCGATACCGCCGAATGTATATGCCGCGGCGCTTGCCATTGCCGCCCCTTCTATGCCTTTTCCCACGCCAATAACATTTATGTGCATTTTGCCGATTGCAAATGCGCGCGTCGGATAAATCAGGAAAAAATTCAGCACTATGTTTATCATGTTCACGATAATTCCAACTTTCATGGGCGTCTTTGTATCGCCTGCCGCCCTGAGCAGCGTGCCGAATATGATGCTAGCCGTCCGAAACAGCATCGGCAGATACAGTATCAAAAAATACCGCGACGCCATTGCGCGGATGTTCGTATCAACGCGCATCCATACGGGTATTCGCCCACTCAGCCCCGTGGTCACGAGCGTAAAGAAAAGTCCCGCGATAACTACGACAAGCACCGCCTGACCCGATGCTTTCCTTGCCCTTTCTATGTCTCTCGCGCCGATTGCCTGTGCGATATAGGCAAGAAAACCTACGCCGATTGCCGACAATGTACTGCCGATAAGCCAATTGACTGTGCTTGTTGCTCCTACTGCCGCCATCGCCTGTGTCCCGAGTGAGCCGACCATAGCCGTATCGATATACTGCACTGCTGTCTGCATAAGCTGTTCAAGCATTGTCGGTCCGGCAAGCATTAATATTTCTTTATACATTGCCAAACGACTTTTATTTAGTCTGTCCATATAATTTTCACCATAATAAAATCATGCCATAATGTCATTTTAATATAATTATATCGTGTGGCTTCAAAATAGCAAGGATGTTTTACTAATCTTACAGATACTTCATTTCTATATTCCAAATACGATTTCTCACTTTTGTTGAAAAATTCTCACATAATAAGTTATTGATTTCATTATTCTGAAAAATTATACTTAAATTGTTGATAAGTTTTTTGAGGAAGAAATAATAAGTTTAAGGAGATTTACCATGAAACTGTCTTTAGGTGAAAACATACGTCTGCTGCGCAGAAAAAAAGAGATAACTCAGGAACAACTTGCCGACGCCCTTGCAGTATCTTTTCAAGCTGTGAGTCGTTGGGAAAATGGTACGACATATCCTGATATCGAACTTCTGCCCGCGATCTCTGAGTTCTTTTCAGTAACTGTCGATGAGCTTTTAGGGATTTCCGAAGAGGAAAAGGAAAGGCAGGCACAAGAGCTCTGCGAAGAGTTCTTCCAAATTCAGAACAAAGCTGAGTGTGAGAACCTCGACGAATGGTACGAAAAGCTTGCAAATATAATAAGAAAACTTCGGATTGACTATGCCGGCTGCGATGCGGTTTGGGAATTTTGGTTAAACAGTAACGAATGTATACTGCAAAACAAAAAAGTTATGCCCGAAGTTCGCCGCTTTGCAGAAGCAAGACTTGCCAAAGTTCCCGGCAGCATCGATGTTATCGAAAAAATGGTTGCGATAGAGGATGACGAATATATCGAAACATTTCTAAAACGTTATGCCACTCCCTGTGATATCGGACGCAACGAACTTCTGAGAGAAAGATATATGTTTCGGCACGAATACGATAAAGCAGCCCCACTTATGAATCAGAAACTGTTTGAGGTTATTAACGACGCTGTGACTCGCCGCCCAATGTATATGAATTTGAAAGGCAAAACTCTCGATGAAGGTAAAACCTTAGAACATTGTTTTGCTGAAAACACAACACGTTTGGGGATTCTTCATGCCTTTGCCGAAGAAACTCCGACAATTAAGCACCCTATAACTTGCGGCAAGGGAATCGACTATTGAGTGGAAATAAAGATAAACTGCGGAATCCGCCGGGCGTGTTATTTGACAGCAATGGGAAACTACGAAGAGGCATTTGAAGTTTTAGAAGATGTTATATCGCTTCTTGAAGATGTTATGAAAATAACTGACAAAATCAAACTTAAAACCTCACGTTTCACACCTACTATAATATGGACTGCCGAAGAAAGTTGGTATAACCCGAACGCACAGACAGGTCTGCTTGAAAGAAATATCTATATAAAAAGCTCTGAGCAATGGTGTCACTATGTTTATCCATCAGTTTATCTGCATATGCTCACTGCCGAACATGGTTGGGAATGGTTCAACCCACTCAGAAATGACTCCCGATATAAAAGCTATGTGGAACGGGTAAAGGCACTCATTGTGACTAGGGTGGGATAAAAAACAAAACTTTCATTTTTCGGTATTCATAATTCTATCCAATATTATTTTTAATTTCGTATAATTTCCATTGATTTTTCCACATAAATCGCATATTATAAAATTAACTATGTAAAGTGTAAAAAGGAGGGTTATTTATGATTGTTACTGCGACAGAATTTAAAACAAATTTGGGAAAATATCTTGAAATGATCGCCACAGAAGATATCTTCATTACCCACAATGGGAAAACAGTCGCAAAGGTGGTAGATCCTCAGATTTCTGCTGTAGACTCCCTCCGTGGAATGCTTAAAGACATTCCTTCGGATATTAACCTTGATTCTTTACGAGAGGAGCGACTATCCAAGTATGAAAATAATGTGTGATACTAACATCATTATCGATGTGCTTTTGGAACGTGAACCATTTGCTGATGACTCCTGTAAAGTTCTGTCTCTTTGTGAAGAGCGCAGAATTGACGGATTTATACCCGCTTCTTCAATTACAGATATATATTATCTTGTCAGAAAGTACACCCATAGCACTGATCTTGCATACAAAGCAGTGGGAAAACTATTGGAAATCGTAAAAGTATGCAGCGTCACTAACAATGATGTTCTTGTAGCTTTTCGAAAAAAATCAAGGGATTTTGAAGATTGCCTCGTTGCCACCTGTGCAAAATCTATACGTTGTGACTGCATTGTTACACGCAATAAAAGAGATTTTGAAGAATTTGATATTCAAGTTCTGACCCCATCAGAGTTTTTACATCAATTCTCCTGACAATAGCACACCTAAGTTTTCAAAACCTAAAATACAAAAACGGATTAAACGACCCATCAATGATATAAGCCGTGCAGAGCCCTAAAATTCCTGCCACGGCGAGGCTCTCTGTTACCTGTAAAACTGCTTTTCCGTATTTATAAACCTCTATACGTCCGCAAAACCGTCTCCACAGCATCGCAGGCAGCGGCGTAGCCGCCACTATCCCCACAGCCAAAACCGCAAAGCTGTTTCTCACCATAAACTCAGACACCATCAGCAGCTCCTTATCATCTGTGATCAGTCCGCCAAAGTTCATCAGACTTGCAATGTCCAAAGCCGCTCTTTCCAAATCCGTATTGTGAAAAATCAAAAAACTCACCAGCACAAACCACAGTACATAGGCATGCCTTACAATTCCAAATGCCACGCCATCACCCGGACTGCCGCCCGTTCTTTTACATATCTTCTTTACCGCTTTCTCAAACATTAAAAGCAGTGCAAACATCAGTCCCCACAAGATAAAGTTCCACTCCGCGCCATGCCATAAGCCTGTAAACGCCCATACTGTCAAAATATTAAATATCCACCTTACCGTCCCGACACGGCTACCGCCCAGTGGAATATACACATAATCCCTGAACCACGCACCAAGCGTAATATGCCACCTGCGCCAAAACTCCCCGATACTCCCCGAAATAAACGGATATCTGAAATTTTCAGGAAATCTGAACCCAAGCATTGCTCCAAGCCCTATAGCCATATCCGAATAACCCGAAAAATCAAAATATATCTGCAGTGCCACGGCGATCGCATAACACCATGACGCCGCAAGCCCTCTTCCCGAAAGCTCTGACACCTCCGCCGCAAACTCTCCGAGCACATTTGCAAGCATGACTTTTTTGCCAAGCCCCAGTATAAACCGCATAACTCCATATTCAAAGCTGACACCATTGTCAAGTTTTCTTTCATTACTTCCATTAAGTACTTCTTCAACATCGCTGTACCTTACAACAGGTCCTGCCACAAGCTGTGGGAACAGAGTAACATAAGCGGCAAATGTTATCAGATTTTTCTGCCTTTCCACGCGGCCTCTATGTACATCTATACAGTAACTTACAAGCTGAAAAGTGTAAAACGAGATACCAATAGGAAATATGTCCGAAAACTTAAAGAATGCTAAAACGGCAAAAGGCACAATAACCGAAAGGGCATAAAAAGCTTTCCCCTTAAGCCCCGTCAGAAAAAAGCAGAAGACTATTTCCGCAAGCATAAGGAAAACAAATTCAGGTTCACCCCATGCGTAAAACAGAACCGATACAGCAAATAAAAATAAATTTCTGCCCTTTCCCCGCACGATAAAATTCAACAGCAGGACAAAGGGCAGAAAAAAGTATAAAAACGTTATACTTGAAAATATCATAACGGATTTACCTTCTCAACACCTTCGGAAACAGCCATTCCTCTGCTTTCAGCCGCTTTACGCGCATTTGAGAATACGTCGTCAGCCGCATCAGCCGCTCCCATCACGAAAAACACATCTTTACCGAATACGGCGCCCACCTCTTTTTCGGCAGCCACACAGATCCATTTTGCGGGATCCACCTTTTCCATAAGCGCATCAAGTATCTTCTGTGCATCCGCTTCGTCATTTGTTCTAATGTACATTGCACTGTATGCAACTGAGCTCATCATAGACTCGGATATATAGATACCTTCAATACCGCTTAAGTCCTCAAGCCCTGTATGATATGAAACCATCTGTGCATCGGTAAGGTCAAGTTCCGATGTCTCAATGTTGGCGGGGAGCAGGTCTTGCGCCGCTCCCCCGTATACATCGTCAAAAAGTGCCGAAACTTCATCGAGTCCCTCTAAATGCACCATTCCCGAAGCGTCTATGCCCTGCTGCGGCTCTACCTCGTCAGAGCTTCTGCGGCTTCCCGAACAGCCTGTAAGCATAGCCGCCATGACTGCCAATATTACAAAAGTTAAAGTAAATTTTCTTTTCATAAATTTTCATCTCCTTTTTTTGTTTATCTTTTCAAATTTACGAAAATATTATACACAAATTTTTGCAAATATATATATTTTTGGTTCATCGCTTCCTGCGGTCGAATTTGTTTGATATAAACATTCCTATTGTCTGGAAAATCTGCACAAGAACGACAAGAAGCACAACAGTCACTATCATTATATCAAACTGATATCTGTGATAGCCGTAACGTATCGCTATGTCGCCAAGTCCGCCGCCGCCGACAGTTCCCGCCATCGCGGAATATCCGAGTATCGTACCTGTTGCGATAGTTGCTCCCACCAAAATCGAAGTACGCGCCTCCACAAGCATCACATGAAATATAATGGTAAAATTGCCCGCTCCCATAGACTGAGCCGCCTCGATAACTCCGCCGTCCACTTCTTTAAGCGACGATTCTATCATTCGTCCGATAAAAGGCGCGGCAGCCACGACAAGCGGTACTATAGTCGCCGTTGAGCCGTAGCTTTTGCCTACAACAGCTCTTGTAAACGGTATCAGCAGTATCAATAATATAAGAAACGGAATACTCCTTATAATATTTGAGATAAAATCAAGCACCTTGTACACCACGGCATTCGGTTTTATTCCTGTTTTGTCAGTAACGGCAAGCGCTATTCCAAGCGGCAGCCCAAACACATATCCAAAAAAAGTTGACACTATCGTCATATATAAAGTTTCACCTATTCCCGCTATTATCATACTTCTTACCGCCTCGTCCTGAAAAACTGACGGTATCTGCATTATACTATCCCACATGACCTGATACCTCCTCAACCGCAAGATTTCTTTCCTTTAAATAATCAATCATCTCAGATGCAAGCTTTTCGTCTTCGGGAAGCCCAAGTATCATCTCGCCCCGCGCTATGCCGCTCACATTTTTTGTATCAGCCTTCAATATGTTTACAGGTGTGCCGAACTTGAGCACCATGTTTGCTATGACAGGCTCATATGACGAATTTTCCGAGAAAACTATTCTTATGCAGTTTTTAGTTTCAAGCGTCTCTACAAGCTCCCTGTTCTCACCCGTGTTTCTTAGTACCAGTTCCTTTGCTTCTTCCGACTGCGGATGACTGAAAACATCTATCACATTGCCATGCTCTACAAGCTTACCATTGCCTATAATGCCGACGCGGTTGCATATCTCCCGCACTACAGCCATCTCATGAGTGATTATGACTATCGTGATGCCGTATTTTTCGTTTATTTCTTTTAACAGGGCAAGTATCGACTTCGTGGTCTGAGGGTCAAGCGCGCTTGTGGCTTCATCGCAGAGAAGAAGCTTCGGGTTAGTGGCAAGCGCCCTCGCTATTGCCACACGCTGCTTCTGCCCGCCTGAAAGCTGTATCGGATATGCCTTTGCCTTATCAGTAAGACCTACTATCTCCAACAGTTCATACGCTTTTTTTCTCGCCTCCGCCTTTGACACGCCTGCTATTTTCAACGGGAAACATATATTGTCTATCACATTTTTCTGCATAAGCAGGTTAAAATGTTGAAATATCATACCTATCTGACCGCGTTTTGCCCTAAGCTCTCTGTCGCCTAGTTTGGAAAGATCGCTTCCATCTACTATCACAGTTCCTGAAGTCGGCTTTTCAAGAAAATTAAGACATCTGACAAGCGTACTTTTTCCCGCGCCGCTCATACCGATTATGCCGAAGATATCTCCGCTTTCTATTGTGAGGCTTACATTGTCAAGCGCCTGTACAGTGCCTTCTTTGGTGTTGTAGGTTTTTGAAACATTGTTTAATGTTATCATTTTTTATCACTCTTTTCATCTAAATATATCAATTCCGTTCCGAATTTTTCCGTAAACCGTTCGTTCATCATAACCGGAATTATGTCAAGCGGTGCAGGGACTGTGACCGTATTACCGCCCTCATATTCCTTTTTGGTATATGAGTCTGTCCATTTCGTCCCCGAAGGCAGGTAAAGCGTGCGCGTATCGGCTCCTGCCTCCATAACAGGCGCAACAAGCAGCCCGGGACCGAACATATACTCATCTTCAATATCCCAGCACTTTTTATCTTCGCAGAAATCAAAGAAAAGCGGACGCATGACAGGCGCTCCCGTATCGCTTGCCGCCCTCATGCACTCGCGGATATACGGACGCAGATTTTCACGTATGAATAGATATTTTTTCAGTATCTCGTAGTTGTCTTCACCAAAGCTCCACACCTCGTTATCCTGACCGCTTGTAAGCTGACGCACTCCGTTTCTGAACTCCTGTTCCCGTTCATACCACGGTGAACGCTCTCCATGCATACGAAATACCGGACAGAATGCTCCCCACTCAAACCAACGCACCAAAAGTTCCCTGAATGCTTCGTCGCTTATATCGCCTCCGAGAAATCCTCCTATATCGGACGTCCACCACGGTATGCCTGCCATTCCCATATTTAAGCCTGCCTGAAGCTGCTCGCGCATTGAACGGAATGACGAATATATATCGCCCGACCATGTGAGGACGCCATATTTCTGACTTCCTGCCCATGCACAGCGCACAAGACTCATGATCTCTGTCTCACCCTCAGCTTTAAGCCCTTCATAAAAACCTTTCGCATAACCTACAGGATAGATATTTGAGCATTGAAGCGCAGGACCCGCATAATACCTGTAATTGTCAAAGTCATATGGTCCATATTCAGGTTCCGCCTCATCAAGCCAAAAGCAGCGTATGCCATATCTGTAATAATTTTCCCGGCAGCGCTCCCACACAAATTTCTGAGCGCCGGGATGTGTCGCGTCATAAAATACCGTATTGCCCATCCATGTCATATGGTTCTGATTGCCGCGGTCAGCGTTTACAAGATATCCCAAATCATTCATCTTTCCGAAATTTTCGCTGCGCTCATCAATCGTAGGCCATACGGAAACTACTGTTTCTATGCCAAGCTCTTTAAGTTCGTGTACCATTTTTTCGGGATCAGGCCAGTCCAGCGGCTCAAATTTAAAGTCGCCCTGCATCGTCCAGTGGAAAAAGTCTATGACTATCGCGTCCATTGGAAGTCCGCGCTTTTTATGCTCTCTTGCTACAGCAAGAAGCTCTTCCTGCGTGCGGTAACGCAGCTTACACTGCCAATAGCCCAAACCGTATTCAGGCATCATCGGTGTGCGCCCTGTCGCAAGCGAGTACTGACTTTCAATCTCGGCAGGCGTATCTCCCGCCGTTATGAAATAGTCAAGCTTTTTCGTGCTTTTGACATTCCACTGTGTCTTATTCGTGCCAAACGCGACCGTTCCGATAGCAGGATTATTCCAAAAAAAGCCATAGCCTCTGCTTGACACATAAAACGGAACGCTTGCCTGCGAATTTCTGTGTGCAAGCTCAAGGACAGCGCCTTTTTTATTCAGATTTTTTTCCTGATACTGCCCCATTCCGAAAATCTTCTCGTCGTCAAACGCCTCAAACCTTGCCGTAAGTTCATAATCCGTAGTTCCGATGATAGGTTTGAGTTCCCTTGCGGTTATCCTAAGCGGAACACAATAACGGTTTATCCTGTCGCGCGTGCGCCAGTATTCGGCTGTTAAAAGTTCGCCCCTTTGATTATAGTAGGAAATCCACCCCTCATGTGATACCTTCGCCGTAATCTTTCCGTTTTTTATCTGCGCCTGTGTCGCGCTTTGGTGATATTTCTTATACTCATCGCTCTTATACCATGGATCCGTGACATCCACAGTCTCAAAAGTGATCTGCGGCGTGATGTCTTCCATTTTCTCCGTAAGCGCCCAGTCGTTCCCGTCCATATCGGGTGCCGCGCTCATACGTACACGCAGTGAGTTTGCTCCCCACGGTTCTATCCACACCTGACTTTTTCCGTCGGCAATTATAAGTTTCTTCTCCTCGCTAAAAATTCTCATACCTGATTTTCCTCATCTTTCTGTGATATTAGTTATCCTTCACGCATGGCTGGGCGTACTTTACCCCATTTGAACCGGTTGCCAGATAAAACCTGCCGAACACACGGCAGTCTCCGTCTATGCTGTTTATCTCTCCGTACATCTGCTTTTTTGTGTTCAGTCTCTCGCAGCTTGCGCACTCGTCAAGCGTTCTGTAAAATCCGTATTCTCCGTCTACTATACCGTTAAAATAAATAGCCTTTTTGTCCCTGAAATAGTCTTTATCCTCACCGCCTATGCCTAACCCCATTCTGTACACTGTATCATTTTCTCTGCTCAGCCTCGATACAGCTATGACACCGTTGTCATTTTTATATTCCAGTTTCCACAAGCCATACTTACCAAGAGCCATATAAAACACACCGCTTTTTCCTGCCTCGGCGCGTACCTCGGTTTTATCCGCACAATCTATCAGTCCAAAATCAACTGTCGGGAAACCGTCGGGAAGTTTCTGTTCATAATATGTTTTTCCGCAGTCAGCGCTGACATAAAATTCGGAACAGCTTCCAAAACCATAAAATATGCTGCTGTTTATCCTGTCCGAAAAGACTTTTATGTTTCCTTGCGTTTTCGGCTTTTTATCCAAACCGTACACAATGCTTTTTTGGAAACTTACGCCTCTGTCATTGCTGACTATCAGGCGGCTTATCGGAAGCTCTGTTCCGTTTGCCACAGACCACGCTATATTCCGCGCATCGGGTGAAAGCGCCGCCCATCCCGAGTTTACGTTTGGCGTTTCAATCAGCTTAAGCGCACTGTCAAGCTCATCGGAAATTCCAAACGGCATATCGAGCCTCGTGAAAGTCTGTCCGTAATCATCCGACAATATAAGCCCGCCTTTCGTTTTTCCCGTCCAGTTGCCGCGCGGTGTCACGATTATATTTTGAGGGGCTTCATCGGAAAAGTCAGCGTTTATGCAGGTAATATATCTGTTGCCGTTTTCGTCCGCAAACGAATTTTGACAAGGTTCATCAAGCTTTGAAAACGCAAATCCACCCAAATCTCCCAGTATATCTATTACCTGAACTTCACCTTTTGGCAGACTGTATACGTTCAGATGGACTGTCTCCTCTATACCGTCGCACCAATCGGAAAATTCACAGCACTTATCATTCTTAAGCGACGTTGTTCTGAATACGCCTGTTCCCGAGTTGAACCACGCTTCATTATCATCGTACGGATTTATTTTGATATCGCTCAGCCAATGGATAAGCGAATGTCCGCCGTTATACTCAGGGCGCATATATGGCGCTCTGAAAATAAATTTTCCCACGGAAAGGTCATACAAAATTTCTTCCCAACTCTCGCCATGATCATATGAGCGGAAAACACTGTCGCCGTCATCCTTTACTATAGTAGTGCATACAAGCATTCCATCCGTGACCGACGATGTATCTATACCCGAAAAACCGTATTCAAGCGGCTGATGCCGCGTGGGCGTTATTTCCTTAAATCCGCCTATTCTGCCGTCCCCGCATATTTCATACCTTGCTATCCTGCCGTCTATCGTATCTCCCGAATCACAACTGTAACCGTTTTCAAGCACATATGAACGCCTGCCCGTCGATGCGAACGTTATATACAGATACTTATCGTCCGCAGCCCATCTTTGAGCCACAATACCGTTTAGCCTGCATCCTTCTATCCTTCTGCTTTCGGGCTGCGCAAGTTCTTCAAAGCTTTTGCCGCCGTCATACGACACATATAAGCTGTGTCCCCGCATATTATCACGCTTGTTCATTGTTGTGACTCCTGCCGTTGCCACGACAAGCGCCTTGCCTGTTTGTGACACGAATGTCAGATATTGTTCTTTGAGCGCATTGAGTTTTTCCCAGTTCCTGCCTTTATCATGAGTGACCCACAGTCCATTCTGCTGGCTTGCAAAATACAGGGTATCAGAGTCATCCTTATCGACTATCAGGCGCTCGCCCGTACCTCTGCCGTTCAAATTTCCGTGAATAAAAACAGGGATTTTTTCATACGAAAAACTCTCGCCGTAATCATCGGAAATGGCAAGCACTCCTGATTTTTCGGCATTTACTCCGCACGCTATATAGAGCATGTTCGGCTTGTTGTCGTCAAGCGCTATCGATATCGGAAATGTCTCACTCAGATCCTCCATCGTGACATGAGGTATAAGGCTTATCCACCTTTGTTCTCCTGCGTCAAAACGGTATGTCCCGCCTATATCCGTGCGCGCATACAATATGTCTTTTTGTTTCTTATGGTACAAAAATCCTGTTACATACCCTCCTCCCGGAATAGGAAGGTTTTTATAAGTGTAGTCTATACTCTTCATTTTTTCCCTTTCCGCACGCTGCGTCTATCTCCACTTTATACTCCGCCTGTGTCGCGGCAGACAGCAGTCTGCATCCTTTTTTGCGCTGCAGGTCATAATATACCTCTTCTTTGTACGGATAGACCACCAGTTTTAATTTTTTCGGATATCCGTATCTTTTCAACGCGACATACCATTCGTCTCCATTTGAAAACCAGTCGTCAATAAGCCTGTCGCCGTCAAAAAGCTGTGCTTTATCGCCTCCGAACGATATGTTCAGATAAATCTCATTTAAAGCGGCATCTTTTAAAAATTCTTCTTTATATTCATAATCGAGCCTGATATTATACGCGGCGCACGCTTCATCAGCAGGATAATCATTATATTTATCTGCCGTTTCCAGTAATTTTCCCTTTTCCGCGCTGCCGCATTCTTCCGCGTGCGCCGACACTTTTACCGCCCGCCCGTAAGCGCGGAAGTCGCCGCTGCCGTCCGTAAGCATATACAGATTCCCGTCTTTTTGATAAATCGGATTTTCCGATATATAAAGCTTATCGTTGAAAATATATGCGTTTTCCGCCTGCTCTTTTATCAGAAGCACTATATCACCATGGTTTTTTGTGTCAAAATCAAAATAGGGTTCGTTCGGGAAATTTTTACTGTCATAATAAAAGAAGTATTTTCCGCCTGCCTGTGCTAAAAGCATTGCATTCGTACTTAAAAGCCTGCTTTCGCCTATCCTAAGCCCAAACGGTATTACGGCGCACTCGCCGCCTTTACAGTTTATATCCCTTATCAGGATATCAGTACCATCAGCAAATTCCAAACGGACATCCAAATTTCTTATATCATCCATTTTTCTAAGGCGCTGATGGTTGTTTACAAACAAAAATCCCTCGCCCGTATCATGGTTATATCTCGCACTTATCCTCGGTGTTTTCATATCTTCCGCACCGCTTGGAAGCTCATCGGGAAAATATGCCGCGGCAGGTGCAAGGCGCTCCTCAAATGAATTTATCAGCAGATGAAGTTTTTTCAACCTGTGATAGCTTTCGTTCAATCTGCCGCTTTCACGTATCGGCGCTTCAAAGTCATATCCTTTTATCGGCAGATCGTTAAAATAATTTGTCGCTTTCGACTCCTGATATGTGGAATATTTGTTTTCACCGTTTCCGTCAGGGTTAAACCCGCCATGATACATATAATAGCCTAAAAGATTTGCTCCTGCGGCAAGCATGCACAGACTTTGCGCCTCGATATCACGCGCAAACGGATATGTGCGCCTGTGCGCTGTCACCTGAAGCCCACCGCCAAGCTCCGCCGTAAGATACGGATTGTCCATTTTTGCCTCCTCATCGGGTGGGGTTATGAGGAAATTTTCGGATGCGGGCATCTCATTGATATGCCCCTCCCACGGCGCATCCACATAACCGCCAAATACAGGCAGCGTCTCGTTGTATATTGAAACGGCGCCGCCCCAGCTTGTCGTCGTATAATACGGTACGTCAAAACCAAGCTCCCGCGCAAGCGCTTTCAACGTCATAATATGCCTTTCGCCCTCGCTTTTGTCCTTGGGTCCTCCTACATGACAGTATTCATTTTCAAGCTGAATGCCGATAACGGCGCCGCCGTCCTTATACATCTGACCTTTTGTTTCCTCGGAAAGCCTCTGCCAAAAATTTCTCACGTAACTTAGATACGGCTCACTGTCCGTCCTCGCCACCGTGCCAAACCCATTGTCGCCAAGTTCCTCGACAAGCCAGTCAGGAAATCCACCGTTTCTGCATTCGCCGTGCGCCCATGGACCTATGCGCAGCCACACGGGCATGTTTACTTTTTTGCATATCTCTAAAAATCTTCTTATATCGCGGTTTTTGCTGAAATCAAACTCGCCTTTTTTCTCCTCGTGATGTATCCAAAAAACGTATGTTGCAAGTATTCTGATGCCTCCCGCCTGCATTTTGAGTATTTCGTCTTCCCACTCATCCGCCGCGTAACGCGAATAGTGGAACTCACCCATCACAGGCAGTATCGGCTTACCGTTTTTGGTAAGGTATCTGCTGTTTGAACCATATATATCTCTGCCATTTCCGCCGCCTATTTTTAGTTCGGTTATCGCGGACATATCTCCAATCCTGATCTTCATCTTAATCTCCGTTCCGCATATATTTTTAAATCCTGTCATCCAGACCTATTGCATCACATATCTTATATGCCTTTTGCAGCGTGCTGTTATCAGGGGAATTTATTCTCACAGCCGCACGCAGAGCTATATCGCTCACATCGTTCTTTCTAAGACATTCGGTAAATTCACTTATCCTATCCGCCGTTATGTCAATATTTTTGTCCGTGATTTTTGACGCTATATCATTAAGTCCTCTGAAAAATCTGATAACTGTGTCATAATCGCTTATATGCTCCAAAAAGCTATGTCCGTACTTTTCAAGTTCAAGCCCCGCTGTAGAAACTGCCTGAAGGCACAGCTTGCATTCGCCTGTGATATCTGATGCTTCCATAAGCACGTCAGGGCGCTGTTTTAAGCATAAAGCAAAATATTTTCCCGCACCCTCAACATCTTTTTTACTGAAAAACTCTGCCATTTTTTCTTTTATTTCTCGAGTCTCAGTCTTTTCCCCGATTATCGCCACGCGGCACTCATATGCTTTGAGTTTTCGCGCTGTCACCCATACATAGAGAAGAAACTCCGAGACAAAACCGAACACCCGCTTATGGTAATCGTCCTCAAATGTCAGATCTATGCGCTTTTGCAATTCAAACAATATATCAAACAGCCACTGTGCGTACTCGTCAAAGAGAGTTTTTTCCGCCACCATTATATTGCCGAAATATGTTTTGTTTTTTTCTGAAAGACTGACAAATGTGTCATAATACTCGGGGTACTTTTCCTTTATCACCTCACCGGTCTTATCCAGTGTCGATATATTATGATGCGCGCCAAATCCATAACGGTATGAGTTTGGAAGTTCAAGCTGTTTTGTCGTTATCACGTCATAGCTTTGAAGTATCTGCTCATACTGGGCTGCGGTAAATACATAGCCGTCCTCTCTTGTGAGGTATCGTCTGTAATGGCATATCCCCACATTGTCAACGTCATGTACATTTTTCCAAACCCAGTATACACCTGAAAGTTCGGCATAATAACAGTTTAAATCCGATATATTGTCGCCCGTGTCGTCGCCGATGTAGCCAAAATCTTCCCTTGCATTGGCATGTCCTAAATGCAGTGGGATATAAAGTGAGTCGTTTGGCACATCGAAACGTTTGTGCGTCATTGCGTATATATGTATCGACATTTCAGGTATATCTCCTTATAGCGGTTTTAAGATATTTAAGATATATTATAAACCTTTTTACTTCTTCGTCAACCGATTGACAAGGGAATTTCTCCCTCTGCATATAAAAACAAAGCGTATAGTTTTTTGTTCTATACGCTTTGTTGATGTAAACAGTAAATTTATTACCGATTGACCTGCGGCATTTCCCACGCATTATGGTCAGTATGTAACAGCATATGCGCTTTATGTGAAAGCGGCTTCTCCATAAATTCTTCGTACAGTTTAAGTACCGAAGGATTTTCATGCGAAAACCTAAGCGGTGCGTTCTCGTCAAGCTGCCTTAAATTTACGCTCCTGTCCGTCGCAAGCTCGTAGCCGTCTTTTATCGGCTGTCCGCCGCCGCCGACACATCCGCCGGGGCAAGCCATGACCTCGACAAAATCATAATGTACATCGCCTTTTTCAAGAGCCTCTATCAGTTCACGCGTATTTGCAAGTCCGTTTACAACCACAGTCCTGACAGTAATATCGTCGATCTTAAATAGTGCTTCTTTCCACTTAGGCTGCTCCCTGCTGCTGCGCACTTCTTCAAAAGCATCGACATCGGGATTGACGCCTTTTATCAGATAATAAGCCGATCTGAGCGCCGCCTCCATAACGCCGCCTGTAGTTCCGAATATCACTCCCGCGCCCGTGCCGTCCTTCATAGGTTCATCACATGGTACATCTTTCAAAGTCTTCGGGTCGATATGCGCCATACGTATCATACGCGTAAGCTCCCTTGTAGTAAGCACGATATCGACGTCTTTTCCCGCATACTCCTCATAGAAAAGTTCCATATTGCTTTCACCTTTCTTCGCAACGCATGGCATTATGGAAACAGTAACCATATCTTCAGGCGCAACGCCTATCTTCTTTGCAAAATAGCTTTTCATAACCGCGCCGAACATCTGCTGCGGCGACTTAGCCGTAGACAGACGCGACACAAGATGAGGATATTGTGACTTCACAAACCTTATCCACCCCGGGCAGCATGACGTAAACATAGGCATCTGCTTTGTATCGCCCTTCTTGAAACGCTCTACAAACTCGTTGCCCTCTTCCATAATGGTAAGATCAGCCGAAAATACAGTATCAAAAACATAGTCAAAACCGATACGTTTCAAAGCATCGGCGATTTTTCCCATAGTAGCTTCTTCCTTGGGAATGCCGAACACTTCGCCCCATGCCGCGCGCACGGCAGGCGCTACCTGAACTACCGTTACTTTCTTTTTATTCTCGATAGCCCACCATGCTTTTTCCGTATCATCGCGCTCACGCAGTGCCCCTACAGGGCAGTGGGTAATACATTGTCCGCAGAGAACGCAGTCGGACTCCTCTATCTTTCTGTTCCCTGATACATATACTCCCGTGCGTGAACCCGTTCCCTCGACATCCCAGATTTTCACGCTCTGTATCTTATCGCAGACCTGAATACAGCGCATACATTTAATACACTTGTCCGCGTCCCTGATAAGCGGAAAATTTTTATTCCATGGCAGAGGGTACAGCTCTTTCTCATACGGAACATCCAAAATATTCAGATCGCGCGTGATCGTCTGCAGCGAGCAGTTTCTGTTCCTCGCACAAGTCGCACAGTTGCTGTTGTGCTGTGAAAGTATCATCTCAACAGTTTTTTTACGATTTCTGCGGACTTTGGGACTGTTTGTGTAGACGACCATCCCTTCCTCCACCTGATTATTGCACGACGCGACAAGCTTTTCCTTGCCCTCTATCTCGACTACGCACACGCGGCATGCGCCGATTTCGTTTATATCCTTCAAAAAACACAGCTTCGGTATGGGAATGCCCGCGATATTAGCCGCATCCATAATGGTGCTTCCCTCCGGTACCTCAACCGTCTTATTGTCTATTGTAAGCTTTACCATAATGTTTTGCGCCCCCCTTTAAATACTCCGTATCCAAAATGATCACATCGCAGACACCTTGATGCCTCCTGCTTGCACTCTGCTTCCGTCATAGGCAGTTCCACGCCGTCGAAATCACATATCCTTTCACATGCTTCGCGCTCGGTCATATTTACGCGACCGCAGGGATTTCTGTCCGCAAGGTTAGGCTGCGGCACTTCCACATCGCTTTGTATAATATGGTGGAAACCAAGGTATTCATCTATATTTGCCGCTATGACCTTTGCCGCGCCTATCGCCTTGATAACAGTGGCAGGTCCCGTCGCGCAGTCGCCGCCGGCAAATACGCCTGGAAGCAGGTCAAAGCCGCCATGCCTTCCCGTCTGTATGACACCTCTGTTTACAGGTACGCCCGCGTCCGCAAAATGCTTAGACTCGATATCCTGACCGATAGCAACTATCACCGTGGTGCAGGGCAGAAGCACTTCCGGTTCGCCCGTGGATTTGACGCTTGCGCGTCCGCCCTTTATCTCGCTTATCATCTGAGGCTGCACCCACAGTCCCTTGACATTGCCGTCTTCCGTCTCGATCCTTACGGGCGCTTTAAGCGTCTGTACCTCCACGCCCTCAGCTATCGCTCCCTCTATCTCGTCATGCAGCGCCGTCATGTCGGCAACACGCCTGCGGTATACGATACTGACTTTTTTCGCACCCAGTCTCACTGCCGTCCTGACTGCATCCATTGATACATTACCGCCGCCGACAACGCAGACTTCCTGTCCTTTAAGGTCTATTGCCGCATCTTTTCCGACATCAAGCAGGAACTTGACCGCAGAGATAACTCCGTTCGCATCCTCGCCATCTATTCCAAGCTTTTTGTCTGTGCTCGCGCCTATAGTGATAAGTACGGCGTCATACTGTTCCCTGAGTTCATTTATCGTTATATCTATTCCTATCCTCAGCCCATGTTTTACTTGGACTCCCGTTTCCAAAATAGCGTTTATGTCATCGTCAAGCCGGTCTTTAGGCAGGCGGTAATTGGGAATGCCATACCTAAGCATACCGCCAAGTTTTGGAAGCATTTCATATACAACTACCTGATGTCCCATAAGCTGCAGATAATAAGCGGCACTCAGTCCCCCGGGACCTCCTCCCACGATTGCCACTTTTTTACCCGTCGAAGGCTGACAGGCAGGCGGTGCTACTTTTCCCGCCAAATCTGCCGCCATTCGCTTCAAACCGCGTATATTTACTGCGTCGTCCACCATATTTCTGCGGCATCTTGCCTCGCACGGATGCTCGCATATGAAACCGCACGTCGTTGGGAACGGATTGTCTTTTCTTATAAGCCTTATCGCATCCTGATAACGTCCTTCAAGCACAAGCGCAATGTACCCCGGTATATCCACACCCGCGGGACACAGTGACACGCACGGAACAGGCTGTTTGTATGTACAGTTGCATCTGCCAAGTTCAATATGCGCCACATATTCATCGTAAAAACCGACAAGTCCTTTATAAACCATATTTGCCGCTTCATACCCTATAGCGCAGTCTGCCGTCTCCATGATGGAAACTGCCGTTTCTTTCATCTCATCCAAGGTTTCCATTGTGGCTCTGCCGTTTAACACATCGGAAATCATGTTTTTTAACTGACGCAGCCCGACACGGCACGGCACGCACTTTCCGCAGGTCTGCGCATGGCAAAGCTCCAAGAAAGCCTTAGTCATATCTATCGGACATAATCCCAGCGGGCTTGCCTCGATCCTTCTCTCCAAGTCCTTATAAAGCTGCTCGACTACTGTCTGCGCTTTATCAGGCACGGGA
Source organism: uncultured Lachnospiraceae bacterium (assembly GCA_947629525.1). GTDB lineage: Bacteria > Bacillota > Clostridia > Lachnospirales > Lachnospiraceae > COE1. Next base: position 17,406 of record CANREB010000026.1, on the reverse strand, counting down.
ATTTCAAGTCTGCTCATTATTAACCTCCTAATATAAAATTTCAAAGCACCGCAACACAAATACGGCGCAAATACGGCTATGTAAGCCCTTACATTTTATTTTACACTTAAACACGCCAAATGACAATAATTGTTATTTTATAAACAATATCGGCGGCGTCTGTACTTGCATTTTATCAAATTTCTTCCTCCCTCTGCTTAGTCCTGCTTTGTTGTCTGTTACTCTGTCGGCTCTCGTTCTGAAGTTCCCTTTCAAGGTTCTTCCTGTTATAGCTGATTACCTCTTGCCTATAATACAAAAGCGTATAGATTTTACTCTATACGCTCTAATGATGTGGTTCTGTTTAGTTGTAACTATAACAGGTTCCATATTGTATCGCTTATTCCCATCTAAGAAATGCCCTATAGCCTCTGACTGCTTCGTAAACATCAGCTTTACTGCTGACTTCAAACGGCGCATGCATATTGAGCACCGCTACTCCGCTGTCTATCACATTCATTCCGTACTTTGCCATGATATACGCGATCGTTCCGCCGCCGCCCGCGTCAACACTGCCAAGCTCTGAAAACTGGTATGTAACCTCCGACTCGTCCATAACCTTTCTCAACTGCGCGATATACTCCGCATTGGCATCATTAGATCCGCTCTTGCCGCGCGCACCCGTATACTTGTTAAACGAGATGCCCTTTGACAAAAATGCCGCATTGTTTTTGTCAAACACACTTGGGTAAAGCGGATCATAGCCTGCGCTGACATCGGATGAAAGCATCCTGGACCTCGCAAGCGCCCGCCTCACAAGAAGCTGTGACTCACCCTCTGTAGCAGCTATAAGTTCTGCGACTGCATTCTCAAAAAACCGCGACTGCATTCCTGTGGCGCCGACGCTGCCAATCTCTTCTTTATCTACAAGCAGACAGCATGTAGTTCTCTTTGGTGCTTCCACATCAAGCATAGCAAAGAGCGATGTAAACGCACATATCCTGTCATCCTGTCCATACGCCAAGATCATACTTCTGTCAAGCCCCATATCGCGCGCCTTACCCGCAGGCACGATCTCAAGCTCAGCGGAAATAAGATCGTCCTCCTCAATATCATACGTCTCCTTAAGTATATTCAGCATATTTGCCTTAAGGCTTTCTTTCTCCTCTTTTTCAAGTTCTTCATTCTTTTCCAAAGGACAGTTGCCTATAAGGATATCAAGATCCTCCCCTGTGACAGCCTCCGTTGCTGTCTTCTTCATCTGGCTTCCCGCAAGGTGGACTAAAAGATCAGTTATAACAAAAACAGGTTCGTCTTCTTTCTCGCCAATACTTACGTTGATACATGTACCGTCTTTTTTTGCCACAACGCCGTGTATCGCAAGCGGCACTGTCGTCCATTGGTATTTCTTGATGCCGCCGTAATAATGCGTGTCAAAATACGCAAACCCGTCTTTCTCATAGAGCGGGTTCTGCTTGACATCAAGTCTCGGCGAGTCAATATGTGCGCCAAGGATATTCATACCCGCCGAAACAGGCATAGTGCCAAGCACAAAAAGCGCTATGCTCTTATTCATCTGCACCACATAAAGTTTGTCGCCCGCTTTAAGCTTTTCTCCTGACTCGATTGCAGCATAAAGCTCCCGGTAGCCTTTTTCTTCTGCCATCTTTATGGCAAGCGCCACACATTCTCTCTCTGTCTTTCCCTCATCAAGACACTTCTTATAGAGATCACAGATTTTGTTCAGTTCATCTTTGTTTTCCTTTGCTTTTCCAAGCCAAATATTTTCTTTTTGCATAATCATTTACCCCTTTTTCTTTTTTTATTCAGCATATCACTTTACGGCAGATTTTACAACTGCCTTACGATATCCACTCCACACTGCTGCCGCGCTCATCTTTTTTGACGACAAGCTTTCTGTCTATCTGTTCTTTTAACTCCGCCACATGAGATATAATGCCGACAAGGCGCGTATCTCCTGCAAGTTCCTGAAGTATTTTGACGGCTTCGTTTCTTGCGTCGTCATCAAGCGAGCCGAACCCCTCGTCAACAAACATGGTATCAAGCTGCACGCGCCCTGCGGTATTCTGTATGATATCGGACATTCCAAGCGCCATTGACAGTGCCGCCATAAAAGACTCGCCGCCGGATAATGTCTTAACATCCCGCGTTTTATCGTTTACTAAGCTGTACACGTCAAGGTCAAGCCCGACCGCCCCTTGGCTTCCAAGCCTGTCAAGGCTTCTGCACTGAAGTATGAACTGCCCTCTGCTCATCTTTATCAGACGTTTGTTGGCTTCATTTACTATCGCGTCAAAATACCGTCTTTGGATATATGTCTGAAAATCGAGTTTCACCGAACCCGGAAGATTGCCGTTTGCTGTCTTGTCAAGCGTTGAATATAATTCATACTCATGTTTTAATACGGTGCGCTTCTCATAAAGACGCGAGACTTTCTTATATATTTCTTCATTTATATGGTTATCGGCGTACAGACGGTTCACTTCTTTTTCAACATCGGCGGCAGTCTCCGCAAGCTGCCTTATACTGTCTGTGACCTGTTCAAGATTTATCCTGCTTGCCTTTTGCCCTTCGCTTTCCCTTAATGCGTCGATCTGTTTTTCAAGCTGAGCCGTCACTTCGCTGTTGCGCACACATTCTTCATTATATTCCCTTATCGTCCGCTGCATATCGTCAAGCTGTTTATCGTCAATGACATATTCCATATAAGCGGCGATGCTGTCAAATCCCTGTTCTTTAACGGTAAGCCTCAGCTTTTCTTCCAGAATTTCCATATCTTTTTCAAGTCTTTTTTGCTGCTCCCTTTCGGACGCGCACATTCCTGACATTTCCGTCATTTTTTCTTTCTCGCTCTGCCAGTTAAGTTCCGCGTCCTGCACTGCTTTTGAAAGCTTGTCCAGTTCTTCCTGCGTACTTTTTATCTGCCGCCTGACCGCTTTTGGCGTATCAAATGTCAGCCGTTCCCTTAATTCGCGGTAACGTATATCGGCAATTTCAAGCGCTTTATTTTTTTGCGCCTGCTCTTCGCTGCATCTTTCCAAAATATCTTTCAGCCGCGCAAGCTCCTCGACGGCATCCGCTTCTTTCTTTTCAGCGTCGCGCCGCGCAAGCTTCGCAGAATTTACCTGCGACTGCGATACCGCACTCTCGGAAAGGCATGCTTTATCGGGGTGAACAGTCGCGCCGCACACGGGACAGGGCATACCTTCTTTTAAACTCGCCGCCATTATTCCTGCCTGCTCTGCGATAAACGCATCGTTTGAGCGTTCATACATTTCAGCCGCATCCTTTGCCGCCTGATGAAGCGCCGCAAGCTCCTGCTGCTTATCCTGTACGGCTGTCTGCTGCTCCTTTCCTTTTTTTACCACGTCTTCAAGTTCTGATCTTATCCTGTCGATTTCACCCGACAAAACTTCCGCCTTTTCATACAGCGGCAGTTCGTCTTCGAGTTTTGACAACAGCTCCCGAAGGCGCGGCTCATTCCTGTTTCGCTCTTCATATGCTAAAGCCTTTTTCTCTTCAAGTGCCCTGATATTCTCCGAAATGAGCGCCAGTTTTTCTTCATGATCCTTAATGCGGATTTTGTTTTCATCCGCCATAGTCTGCTGCTCACTGCGCTTTTGGACTATAGGCGTTATCTTCTGCGCTTTTAATGCCTTTTCTGTCCTGTATGCAAGAGCATCTATATCTGCCTTTTTTTCTTCGAGCCTCTGCCTGTTTTCGACAGCTTCATTCAGACTGTCGTATATACTGTTTATCCTCTCGCCAAGCGACCTGTCAACGTTAAGCCTGTCAAGCTTTTTCCGCACTGATTTAAGCTCATCCCGCTTTTGTGCCTCATCGCATTTTCCTTTTTTTATAAGGGCGTCTATTGATGATAGCAATGTCTCATAATCACTGTCTGTAAAGCTGAAAATATCCCCGCTGCCGCTTTTTATCGCTGACAGTTCGTTTTCGCAGAGCTTTCGGTTGTCTTCAAGCGCGATATAGCGTTCCTTTGAAGCATTCCTTAATCTGTCCTGTATCAGGCGGTATATCTTTGTATCAAAAATGCGCCCGAAAATTTCTCTCCGTTCATTTGATGATGCCCTTAAAAGACGCATAAACTCGCCTTGGGCAAGCATTACAGTCTGAGTGTACTGGTTATAGTCAAGTCCTGCTATCTCGATGATTTTTTCGTTTATCTCATTTATCCTGCCATTGTACACGCTCTTATCGGGAAGTATGAGCTCGACTGACGGACGCTCAGAAGTTTCTTTATAGTTACCGTCCTTGTCCTTACGTTTGCTCCGCCGCGTGTATGTCGGATTGCGCCTGACAGTATATACCTCGCTGCGTCCTCCCCTGTCATAGCCGAACGTAAATTCTACATATGTAGGTGTCTCAAAATCCGCGTACTGGCTCCGCATATCGCCCGGCGTTCTCGCGTCAGCGCTTGTCCTGTCATAGAGTGCGTACACGATCGCATCAAATATCGTAGTCTTGCCTGAGCCTGTATCTCCCGTAATCAAAAATATTCCATGGTCAGCCGCCTTAAAATCTATTTCCGTTTTGCGGGCATATGAGCCAAACGCTGACATAATAAGTTTAATCGGTTTCATCTTCCACTCCCTCTATCAGTCCGGCAAGAATATCTTCCTCTTCGCCCGAAAGCTGCTGTTGCTGCATAAGCTGATAAAATTCCCTGAACGCCTCAACAGGTGTGGGCATCTTCCCTCCATCATATCCGCCCGCCTCAGATAACGCTCCTGCTATCGCACGTGTACGTGAATTATCTATTGTGATCTCCAAAATATGCGGATATACCTCACTTAGCACTTCTTTTGGTCTGTACGGTTCTTTCTCATCAGTAAGTACAATGCTCACATAATCGTCAGCCGCACCCGCATCGTCCTTTGCGGCTTCAAGTATGCCGCTCAGAGTTCCCCTTATCCGCCTTACATCACAAAGCGGCTTAAGCGGTATCTCTTCAATCCTCAGTTCGCCTTTTCGGCAAAGCTCTGCCATAGTGATCGATTTGACATGATGCTCCTCGCTCACGGAATATTTCAGCGGTGTGCCGCAGTAGCGGAAGCGCTCTTCTCCTATGCACTGTGCGCCATGGATATGTCCAAGCGCTGCATAGTCAAAATCTTTTATGACGCTTGTGTCAATTTTATCAAGACCGCCTATATTTATGCTCGCCTGTTCTGAGTCGCACATCTGCGGCGAACTGCTTCTCGCTGCGAAAAACTGATGCGCGACAAGTACGTTGCGTTTTGTATAGTCAAGATTTCCTTTTTCAACCTCACGCTCAAGCATTTTTCTGAAAGCGCTCTCATAATCGGTGATCTCGCCCTCCCCGAAGAGATGACGCACAAATCCCGGCTTAATAAACGGAAACAGAAAAAAATTGACCTCTCCGCATTCATCCGTCAGAGTGACCTTTTTAAGATAATCGTCGGCATCCGCGGGCGGTTTTGCCGCCACATATATGTGATGTTTTTCGAGGAAACCCGAAGCGTACTGAAGCCTTTGAGCGCTGTCATGGTTTCCCGATACGATCATAACAGAAATCGCGGGTGAAATCTTTGCCAGTTCATTTAAAAAATCGTCAAATACAGAATATGCCTCTCCTGACGGCACAGACTTATCATATATATCTCCCGCTATTAAAATAACATCAGGACGCAGCTCGTGCGCCCTTTGTACTATCTGTTTTAATATATATCTTTGGTCATCGGCAAGATCATACATGTGAAGCTGCCTGCCTATATGCAGGTCGGATAAATGAAATATGCGCATAATTAACCGTAAAACTCCTTATACCAGCGTGCAAACCGCCTAAGCCCTTCCCTAAGGCTCGTGGACGGTTTAAATCCGAAATCGCGCTCAAGTTCGCTCACATCGGCATATGTGATCTCCACATCTCCCGGCTGCATTCCAACAAGTTCTTTATGCGCTTCAAAATCATAATCCCGTGAAAGCACTCCCGCCGCTTTAAGCTCATCCTGAAGTATATCCACAAAATCAAGAAGATTTTCGGGTTGGTTGTTGCCGATATTATATACATTATGTCTAACCCCGTCACTGTCGGGAAGCGGCGCGCACTGCATAACCGCCCTGACTCCCGTCACGATATCATCGATATAAGTAAAATCGCGCTTACAGTTGCCATAATTAAATATCTTTATCTTTTCGTTCCTCACAAGTTTGTCGGTAAATCCGAAATACGCCATATCAGGACGCCCCGCAGGACCGTACACGGTAAAAAATCTAAGTCCCGTAGACGGTATTGCGTAAAGTTTTGAATAGGCATACGCCATAAGCTCATTTGACTTTTTCGTAGCCGCATACAACGACACCGGATTGTCAACTTTATCCTGTGTGGAATACGGTATTTTCTTGTTGCTGCCATATACTGACGAAGAGCTTGCGTACACAAGATGCGCGACGCCATCTCTTCCACCGTCATAGCTGTGCCTGCATGCTTCAAGGATATTGTAAAAACCTATCAGGTTAGATTCTATATAAGCATCAGGGTTCTCGATACTGTACCGCACGCCTGCCTGTGCTGCAAGATTGACTACTATCTGCGGTCTGCACTCGTCAAATACCCGGTTTATCGTTTCCTTGTCCGCTATATTTCCCTTTATAAATTTAAAATCGCCGCTTACCGTGCTTTCAAATCTTTCAATCTGATCCAACCTGAACTGTTTCAATGAAACATCATAATAGTCGTTCATATTGTCGATGCCTGTGATATGGACATTTTCGACTGTTTTCAAAAGTTCCGTTACAAGGTTTGAACCTATAAACCCCGCCGCGCCTGTTACGAGAACATTCTTCCCCGACGGATCAATGTTTTTTTCCAACATAATATTTTCCTCTCTTCCAAAATACTGCTACTATTATTATATAACGAAATATATAAAATATCAATTGTGTAACTTTCGGATGATTGCGTCATATAATAATCATGAGAAATAATGCGGGGTTCATTTTCAGATTATGAAGGGACGTTTTTTCAGATTTTTATTCGGATTATGCTTTATTCTGTCTCTCACCGCTGTCGGTGATTATATAAGCTCATATGCCCGTAACGCAGCTGCCGCCGAAAGCAGGCACATCATCAGTACGGATGAAATAAAACACATCGCGCTGACCTTTGACGACGGTCCGCACCCTTCTTATACTAAAAAACTTTTGGACGGTCTTAAAGAACGGGGCGTCAGGGCGACCTTCTTTGTCATGGGCGAGCATGCAGAACTTCATCCCGACATCATAAAGCGCATGCACGATGAAGGACACCTCATAGGCAATCATACATACAGCCATATTCAGCTTACCTCGTCCAACCGTCAGGAATTTAAAGATGAGCTTGTCAGGACAAACAAAATCATTAAAGATATAACGGGCGAAGAGGTTCAGTATGTCCGCCCGCCCTACGGCTCATGGGACAAGAGCCTTGAAAAAGAGTTAAATATGTTCCCTGTCCTGTGGAATATAGATCCTCTCGACTGGAACACCCCCAACGCTTCAAAAGTAGCGCGCCGTGTGATAAAAAACGCGGAAGAAAACGCTGTCATCCTGCTGCATGACTATTACTCTACTTCCGTGGACGCTGCGTTTATGATAATCGACAAGCTGACCGAAGAGGGGTTCACATTCGTCACTGTTGATGAGATACTCTTTGACTGACGTTGTTATACAAATTGATTTTTTTCCGCGCTGTAGCGGTAATCTATTTTTTCCAACGCGGCAGTTATCTTATCCTTGTCCTCTCCGATATCATCGCAGAACGCGTCAAGGCTTGGATAAAAATCGCGAAGTTTTAGATTGACATAACTTAACAGCATAACAGGATCACTTGGAATCATATTATCAATACCTCCCGCTTAAACCGACTATTATAAGTTCCACACTAAGCACATCCGACATGCGCCCTGTTTTTACGCTTTCTTCCGCCTCGACGCATGCAGTAAGGGCATTCTTTAGCTGTGATACCTCAAACCGCGCCGACTGCGGGATATATTTTTTCTTGAGATAGTAGGGGTTTAATCCCGTCTGTTTTGCTATATCCGATTCGGGATATCCCTTCTGCCTCATTTCTTTTACCTGTAAAAGCATATTGAACTGCCGCGCGATAAGAGCCAGAATTTTCATCGGCGCTTCTTTTAACGCTATAAGGTCATAATACATATCAAGCGCTTCCTTTTGATTTTTCTGCGCCACAGCCTCCACCATGTCAAAAATTTTGTTCTGTACACGCACAACACAGAGGCTGCTGACATCCTCCTCAGTTATTCCTTCATCATAATATTTATAGCACACAAGCTTTTCGACTTCGCGCCGTATATTCTCCATATCCGTGCCTGTCCTGTCAAGCAGCAGATTGAGGGCATCCGGTGTTATCGTCTTATTTTCTTTTTTCAAAAGACCCATTATCCATTTTTTAAGCATGGCTTCATCCTGCATCTCACAGAGCGCGGCATAACCGTTAGCGGTTATCGCTTTGTAAAGCCTGCTCCTCTTGTCTGTTTCCTCTTCTACAAATATCATATAAGTAGTTTCGGGAATATTTTTGACAATATCGATTATCTTATCATCCGGGCTTCTCATCCATCCGCTGTTCTCTATGATAATAACCCTGCGCTCTGCAAAAAAAGGCATCGTGCCTGCCATATCAGCCACTTCATTTACGTTTATGTCTTTGCCTGAATATACTGTGCAGTTCATAGTATCGCCGTCGGGCACAAGCGCGTTTTTCAATTTGTCGCGGTACTGTTTTCTTAAATATGCCTCATCTCCGCCAAGAAGGTACAGATGGCTGAACTTATTATCTTTAATATCCTGTGCTATTCTTTTCATATCGGGAATTTTTTATTCCTTTCCTTTGAAAAATCATATTTCAATAATTATATCACATATTTTCAAAGCCGTATTTATTTTTTTATAAATTTGTCTATTGATAAGTTTCCCAATATTTAATATAATTAAGTACAAATCCCGACAATGAATGAAGGTGGTATTTTGGTCAACAGATTTAACGACATTTCGGTCTCGCAGATACATGATGTCATTGATATGCTCCATCCATGCATGGACGACTATGTTTACGTATACGACCTGAATAATGACTATTACTGTATCTCTCCCGCCGCAGTCGAACGTTTTTCACTCCCTGCCGCTGAGTTTAACAATGTGGTGGACAATCATGCCTTATTTGTTTATCCTGACGATCTCCCTGAGCTTCAAAGGGATCTTGACGAGATAATGGCAGGGAATAAAGAATTTCACAATATGCAGTACCGCTGGATGTCAAGGAATAAACAGCCCATATGGATAAACTGCCGCGGCAACGTGATAAGCGACGGCTCAAAACCGCTCTACATGATAGGCTGCATCAACGAAATAGGTACACGGCAGAAAGCCGACAATATCAGCGGTCTGCTTGGCATTTCCAGTCTTAAGTCATCCTTTGAGGAAAGCTTTTACATGCTTGGCAGCGGATATATACTCAGACTCGGCATCGACGATTTCAAGATCATCAATGAAAGGCTTGGCAGCGAATACGGCGATATGCTCCTTAAGCGCATCGCGGACGGCATCAATAACTGCCTCCGCACCGATCAGAAACTCTACCGCGCTCTTGCGGACGAGTTCCTCATACTTGACTTGGACAATCGAAGTATCGACGATGCCATCAAACAATACAGAGACGTGCGCCGCGAAGCTGACCGCATTGTTGAAGAAATGCAGTATGAAGCAGTGTTTACTATTTCAGGCGGTATCCTCCCGAGAGAATCGTACAGCAACTGCACTTTCTCCGATATAATGAAATTTTCCGAGTTCTCGTTAAACAAAGCTAAACGCGGCGGCAAAAACAGGTGCTGGGTCTTTGACTACGAAGAATACGCAAAGTTCTTAAGAAGCAGGCGCATCATACAGCTTTTGCGGAAATCCGTCAATAACGGTTTTGAGGGTTTTGAAGCATACCTGCAGCCGCTGTTCTGCCTTAAGACTGACTCGCTTTACGGCGCGGAAGCGCTTATGCGTTTCCACACCGATGAATACGGGACAGTTCCGCCCTCCGAATTTATACCGCTCCTTGAAGAGACAGGGCTTATACTTCCTGTAGGCAGGTGGATGCTGCATAAGTCGCTTTCACTGTGCAACGAGATACATAAAAGCGCACCCGATTTTAAGATAAGCATAAATATTTCATATATCCAAGTACTAAAGAGCAATATCATCACGGAAATACTTTCCGCGGTTTCGGCTTACAATATTGTACCGTCCACCGTTATAATAGAGCTGACCGAAAGCGGGCAGGTAACATCTGACAACCGTGTCACAAAACTTTGGGCTCGGATAAAGGAACAGGATATAAATCTCGCGCTTGACGATTTTGGTACAGGCTACTCAAACTTCCATTATTTTAACGACTTGAAGCCCGACATTATAAAGATAGACCGCACTTTCACCCTTAAGGCGCTGGAAAACGATTACGAATTTAATCTTTTAAATCTTATGGTAAATATGGCGCACAGTATGCACTTGAAAGTCTGCGTTGAAGGAATCGAGACTAAAGAAGAACTTGACAAAATGAAGCTTGTCAATCCCGACTACTGCCAAGGCTATTATTTCGGGCGTCCATGTCCGTTTGATGAATTTGTCGCTTCATTTATAGTAAATTCATAATTATTAAACATTAAAAAAGGAACCCATTTAACTTTGGGTTCCTTTTATGTTTGGACTTAATATTTAAATTTATCAGCCTGCTCTTTTAGCGCCTGTGCCACCTGTGAAAGCTCGCTGCTCATTCCCGCAAGATCTGAAATGACTCCGCCCTGCGTATCTACCGCCGCAAGTACCTCCTGTGTACCTGCCGCGTTCTCTTCACTTGTCGCGGACAAGCCCTCGATCATCTTCACTATCACTTCCTTGCTCGTCATCATATTGTCGCTTGACTCATATAAAGTATCAACGCTCGACTTGACGCTCCCAAGGCATGACTCTATCTGTATGAATTTATTCCTTGTCTCTTCAACGCTCTGCTCCTGCTGCTCGAATATCGCTTCCATATCCTCCATATTTCTTGTAGCATCGGCAGTCTTTTCAAGAAGCTCCTGAATAATTCCGCCTATCTCGTTGGTAAGCGTATTCGTTTCTTCGGCAAGACCTCTGATCTCTTCCGCTACTACCGCAAAACCGCGTCCCGCTTCTCCCGCACGCGCCGCCTCAATAGCCGCATTCAATGAAAGCAGATTTGTCTGATCCGCGATATCGTTGATCTTCTGGCTTGTCGTCTCTATCTTCTGAGCCTGTTCATTGTTCTGTTCCATTGCTTCTTTCACAATGGTTATGCTCTCGCGGCTCTTGGCTGTTTTTTCGATAAGATCGTGTATCGCGGCAAGTCCGTCGTTTTTGACCCTGTCCATCTCATCCGCGTTCCCGCGTAAATTCTTGGTGTCGTCAAGGTTCCTTACTATAAGCTCGTCAAGGTTCTTGACCTCGCCTGCGCCCTTGGAAGTCTCCTCCGCCTGTGACATTGCACCGCGCCCAAGCTCATTCATTGTATTTGTTATCTCATCGGATGAATTTTTTACCTGCCCCGTCCTCTCTGAAATAGTGTTCACACTGTTTATCAGCGTATTTGAAGAACTGTTTATCTCGCCTACTATTTCTTTCAGGTTATCCTGCATAAGCACGATATTTCTGCATATGCTGCCTATCTCATCAGTACGCGTGGTATTCGCCCTTACCGATGCCATATTGCCTTCCGTCAGGTCATACCTTGCCACTCTATGTATTTCCGCCACAGCAATTTTTAGCGGCTTGACAAGCATAAATTCAAGGATTGCCGCAAGTATGGCTATAGTAGCTATCCCTACAAGCAGGCTCACGGCAGACAGCCTTAATACCGCTTTTCTGGCAGCGGCTGACGCCACTTCCTTGGATATTCCCGCAGCAGCCGCTATGCTTGCCTCAACGAGACGGCACACAACAAGATTGTTGATGACGAATACCACAATCAGAACAAGCAGCATTATAATTGTTATCTTAATTATCACAGATACTTTTTTATAGGTTTTGTTTTCCATAGCATTCCCTTCTCCCTGTTTTATTTATTAATGTACAGCTCTATTATAGCCAATGCGAAAAAGCTTTTCAATAATTAAAAAATACTTTTTAAAGTTTTCTCAACCGCCCCTTCGCCTTCGTTCATCCGTATGAAATATCTTTCCGTCAGTTCTCCAAGACCCGCTTCGTACAGATCTACCCCGAACAGTTTTTCGTCAGAAAGTACAGGGTACACTTTATCGTGAATGTCGGTGTCGCCGAGGCTGACTTTTTTCATATAAGGACAGAGCGTTTCAAGCATAGGGTCGGGACTCGGCTCAAAGGACGTGCCTTTGTCGTTTATCCCCATAAGATACCTTAGCCACCCCGCAAAAACAAGAGGAATGTACTTTAATTCCTTGACATCAAGTACATCCGACTTTTGGTATGCCTTGATAGTCTCGCCAAAACGTATCGGCAGCTTTTGCGATGTGTCAGTTGCTATCCGCCATGGCGTGTCGGGCAGGAACGGATTGACAAGGCGCTTGTTCAACACCTCGTCTATAAATTTATTCGGGTCAAGAACGTCTACTTTCTCGACTACGGGCATTCCCTCGTCATATCCGATATGCTCTACAAGCTTTTTCAGAAGCGGATCTTTCATCTCTGAGCAGATAGTGTCATAATCCAAAAGACATCCGAATACCGCAAGCGCCGTATGCAGCGGATTAAGGCATGTACACACCTTCATCCTCTCGGCGCGCTCCACTGTTTCCCTGTCCGTAAAGATTATCCCGCTTTCTTCAAGCGGCGGTCTGCCATTTGGGAAATCATCCTCTATCACAAGATACTCGCACTCTTCCGCGTTCACAAACGCAGCCGCGCGCGTACCGCGCGAAGTCACCACGCGCTCCCTGACATCCGCATCGCTAAGCAGCTTTTCCGCCTCCTCATGCGGCTGCGGTGTTATCTTATCTATCATAGTCCATGGAAAACTTACCCTGCTTTTGTCCTCCATATACGATGTAAAGCCTTCTTGTACCAACCCTGCCTGTTCCCAACGCCTTGCGAACTCGCACAGAGCGCCGCGAAGTTTATCACCATTATGCGAACAGTTGTCCATGCTTACCATCGCTATCGGCTTTGCCCCCGCCTTAAATCTCCTGTAGAGAAGCGAAGCCGCTATCCCCATATAACTGACACTATCGTCAGGTTTTCTTCCAAAATCGGCTTCCACATCGTCAAAGAATTTCCCGTCAGCATCAGTAAGATTATAACCTTTCTCGGTTATCGTGAAGCTTACCATCTGCAGGCTGTTGTTTTCAAAAATTTCACCAAGCCTTGCGACATCCTGCGCTTCACTCCTGTCCGCTATGAGTGTATCGGCTACGCTCGCTATCACTTTCTTTTCCATAGTGCCGTCCGACTTGAGCGTCACAAGTATGCTCATATTGTCATGGGGACGGTATACCTTTTTGATAACCTCTCCTCCGTGCCCGTCAACAGCTATGACGCCCGCCTTCATCCTGCCGCTGTCAAGCAGCTTCTGTACGGCATTTGCCTGAAATGCACGGAATATATTGCCTGCTCCGAAATGTACCCATACAGGCGCTTTGTCTGTTTCCTTTATCATCCCGTCCCTGTCAAATTGCGGGATGATATAGCCTGCCTCCTGCCATTTGTCCGCATTGCCGTTGCCAAATACGCCCTCGTTTGTCAGTTTTAACATATGCTACCTCCGACTCTTTTCAATGGCTTCCCACAGCCCGTTAAGATATGCCGCTCCAAGCGCCCTGTCATACAGTCCGTATCCGGGCATAGCCTTTTCGCCCCATATCATACGTCCGTGGTCAGGACGGATAGGTCCTTCAAAGCCTATATCATACAATGCTTTCATTATCTCGTACATATCAAAGCTTCCATCGCTTGACAAATGCGCGGCTTCCTCAAAATCAGTCGGGGAATTGAATTTAAGGTTCCTCACATGCGCAAAATGTATCCTGCCTTTGAGTGACCTTATCATATCGGGAAGGTCATTTTCCCTGTTAGTGCCATATGAGCCTGAGCAGAATGTGACTCCGTTATGAGGATCATCTACCATTTTCATCATGCGCAGAATGTTTTCTTTGTTGATTATAATGCGCGGCAGCCCGAATACGCTCCATGCGGGATCGTCGGGATGTATCGCCATATTTATATCATATTTGTCACATGTCGGCATTATACGTTCCAAAAAGTATTTAAGGTTCGCAAAGAGCTTCTCATCGTCAACATCCTTATATAACTCAAACAACTCTTTTACATGCTCCATACGTTCAGGTTCCCATCCGGGCATCACGCTGCCGTTCGTATCGCCCGATATGCTTTCAAACATCTTCTCGGGTTCTATCGCATCGACCGCCTCCTGAGTATAGGCAAGCACAGTCGAACCATCGGGACGCTTTCTCGCAAGTTCCGTCCTCGTCCAGTCAAATACAGGCATAAAATTATAACAGACCATATGTATGTCCTCTTTGCCGAGGCGTTCAAGCGTTGTGATATAATTCTCTATGTATTTTTCCCTGTCGGGCGAACCTACCTTTATCGCATCATGTATATTGACGCTCTCTATACCTGCTATTTTCAGTCCTGCCGCCTCTACCTCCGATTTCAGTGCGCGTATGTCGTCCGCCTCCCACGCATCACCCGCTTTCGCGTCATACAGCGTGGTTATGACCGATTTTACGCCCGGTATCTGCCTTATCTGCTCCAAAGTGACAGTGTCATACTTGCTTCCGTACCATCTTAATGTCATCTCCATAATGAAAGTCCCCCTTATCCTATTACCGTTATCAAATACATGCACGATCGTGCTTACTATAATATCCTAACATAATTATGATAAAAATTAAACAAAGTTCTGCAATCATTTTTATTTTTTATCTATCCTGTAAAGCTTTACCCCATGTGCGTTTACATCCGCCGTTATCTTCCCGCCGCAGGTACTGCTCCTTTCACCGCTCCAAATATCGTACAGCCCGTACTCACCGCCAAGCCTCCACTCAAATGTCCTGTTTTCATCACACAGGTTAAAAAACGCGATATGCTCCGCTTTCGTCATTTTGTTTTCGTTTTTCCATACCGCCTTTTCATCATCCCTGAAAAGCTGCCGTCCTCTGCAGTTTTCGTCCAAAAGCCCAAGAAGTTCCTCATTTGTGATAAGTTTAAGCGTCCGCTCATCAAGCTTTGTAAGCTCCGCCCCAAGCATCAGCGGCGAGCGGAACATGCACCAAAGCGACATCATTGTCATCTGTTCGTCATATGTAAAACGGCAGTCCCATTCACCGTTTCCGAAGCCGCCTCCGAGTTTTCCGAGCGGCAGCATGTCACAGTCTGGGAAGCATCCTGCCTTTACATGATCCTGCCACATCTCACAACGCCAAAACATGTTCTTCAACAGTTCCCAATTATCCCAAAAATCGTCTGTTATGCGCCACATGTTCGCGTTTTCACAGTACTGCCATGCACGGTCTATATGAGCGGGTCCCGGTGAAAGGCTGAGCACTATCGGTCTGCCTGTCTTTAATATGGCTTTATGAAGCATCTGTGTTTCATGCCATCCTGAAAAGCTGTCATTTCGGTAAAGCCAACTGTCACATATATCGTCGCATTTGATAAAATCAACGCCCCAGTCCGCATACATTTGTATGATCGAGTCGTAATATGCCTGACCTGCGGCGCTGTTGCGTACCCCGTACATATCGGGGTTCCATCCGCAGACTGACGACGGATCCGCTATCATATCAGCAGTGACATCCGTGCCGAGAACCTTTGAATGTGCTTCAGCAGCGCGTCTTGGTATTCCGCGCATTATATGTATTCCGAATTTAAGTCCCAGACTATGCACATAATCGGCAAGCGGCTTAAATCCTTTTTTGCCTGTCGATGACGGAAATCTTTTCGGGCTTGGCTGCAGGCGTGAATACTCGTCTATCTCCAAATCTCCGAAGGGGATGTACTGGAATTTATCACGCATCGTTCCCGCGTCATTTGCGTACCATTCAATATCGACTACAATGTATTCCCAGCCGAATTTTTTTAACTGTTCAGCCATAATGTCTGCGTTTGCTTTCACTTGAGCTTCATTTACTGTGGTGTCGTAATAGTCGTAGCTGTTCCACCCCATGGGGGGGGTTTTTGCGAAATCGTTTTTATTCATATTGGTTTGTCTCCTTTCATAGCGCTTGTGTTATGGGTGACTTTTTGGGGGGGGGGGCGTAAGACGTACGAATTTAGTCAAAATATACAAAAACGCGGTGCTGCTGTCGCAATGCACCTCTTATTTTGTATATTTTGGCTAAATTCTGTGTTGTATAGCAGATTTTCGGTATAAGCAGTGAGGGGGATCGCTAAATTTATTATACAGACTATTGGGGGGATATGTAAATATTTTTATTTGAGGGAAAATGAGTGTTTTTGCCCGATATGGGAAAAGGCAGCATTTTAATTAAAATGTTGCCTTTTTATTATACGTATTGATTATACTGTTTATGAATTTAGTTATGTGTTATATCTTATTCGGCTCGTTTATCTTTTTTAATATATCTTCTTCCTTAACTGAATAATTCTCGGCAATGAGGCTGACTATCCTGTTATCAGGTATGCCAATGCTTCTTAGCATTGATATGCTGTTCATTAAGTCTTGCTCGCGTGCTTCATCTGCTCCGAGTTTGTGTCCTTCATCTATGCCACGTCCATAGCCTTCGTCCACGCCACGCTCGTAGCCTTGTCTATGTCCGTCACCTACGCCACGCTCGTAGCCTTCGCTTACGCCATCTTCGTAGCCCTCTTTATATATCGACTTTTTATATAACTTTTCGTCAAATTCTGTAAGTAACATACTTGACACCTCACTTTTGCATTTGATTAAAATATCTGCCAGAATGTTTTCTTTTATACATAAGTCTACTGCATTATCTACCGCTTCTTCCATTGTTAAGCCACTGTCTGCGTATTCATTTACTTTCGCTATGAAGTAAGAATAATCATGCAGACGGCGGCAAGTATTAAGCAGGGTGCGGTTATGTCCGTAGTTAATGTTGAGCATTTTTGCACGGCATTCCAACGCGGCATCTTCTGTAGCGTTTGAAGTGGGAACAAACGCGTCCGATAACTTCAAGACAATTTCATCAGGATATTCATCTCTGCCGTTATAAAAGATGATAAACTGTGGTCTTGGCAGTTGGACGAGTTTATGTCCGTATATGTTTAGACTGTGCTGCTTGATGTACGTTTCATACAGTTTTGCAAAATACAGCAGCCCCCGGACGGGCATATTCGGGTTGAAAGTGGACTGATGTTCATACAGGTTAAGCGTTGATG